>NZ_CABHXX010000038.1 GCF_902170565.1 Yersinia thracica | reverse complement strand
TCAGAAGTGAAACGCCGTAGCGCCGATGGTAGTGTGGGGTCTCCCCATGCGAGAGTAGGACACTGCCAGGCATCAAACACGAGTTATCAGAATGACATCTGGTAACTGACAAAATCGCCAGAGGCGGTTTTGCACAGCGCGGAGCGCTGGCCCCTTAAGGGTAAGTATCGGGAAGATACACGTAAAAGAATCGGTGGAGCGGTAGTTCAGTTGGTTAGAATACCTGCCTGTCACGCAGGGGGTCGCGGGTTCGAGCCCCGTCCGTTCCGCCACTTATTTAAATTATGCCTGCTTATCTTAGCAGGCATAATGTTAAGCATAATTTAGGGGCGTAGCTCAGTTGGTAGAGCACCGGTCTCCAAAACCGGGTGTCGCGAGTTCGAGTCTCTCCGCCCCTGCCATATAAATAGCCCTTCGCAAAAGCGAGGGGTTTTTTTATGTCAAAAATAATCATTTAGCTCGTTTTTTATACTGGCCGTGTGACTCCTTTATATACTTCTCCTCTTATCTGGCGGCTGTCTCGATTTTTTACATCAGGAATATCCATTTATTTTGCCGATACACCGCGCGTATTACTCCATTAATAACTCTTATTAGTCATATTTTTTATTAAAATAGTCATCAACTCTTAGAAAAATAACATTCCCAATTCATACTTATTTAGCTGAATTTATGTACAAAAAATGGTTGGCTCTGCCTATTATTACTTCCACCAGATGAACTAAAGCTAATTAATATTTTAGCTAACAGGGAAAAGATCTTTGGTTATTAATTCAAGAAATACGAATTGGTAGCTTTTATCAAAAGGTCACTCTACTGCTCAATATATCGGTTGCGGTAACTCTGTTTATTGCCCGTTGCATGAGCTTTATTGTGTCTGAACAGTCCATTCTATTAACCACTACTTTATGATTTGCTGGCGATTTACATTGCACACTTTGATTAGGAGCCAATACAGCGTTATATCACTTTTGATGACACTCTCAGTTCATGGTGGACTAAAACTGTCATCAGAATTCTGCTATTTAGCTTTATTGCTATCCAGAGGGCGGTGAGTGCTTTTTATCGTGAACCACGAGGCTAAGCCTCAGTCGCCATCACTTAATCCTGTATATCGCTTTGCGCGGCGTTATTCATAGGCGTTTTTAATAGCTGTCGAATTAATGTTTGTTGGTCACTGTTTTGCAACCAAACGGCATATAGTGGCCGTACGATAGGCGGTATATCAGTATTAATGGTCAGCTCTGGATATTCTTTTTGCCAATGTTCGGGTAAAAAGGCACAGCCACCGGTAGTGTCCAACAGTTGCCGGGTTAAATGAGCCGAAGTCGTGGTCAGCACGGGCATCTGTTCGTTGTTGAGTAAACGATTTTCTTGCTGATGGAAATCTGCCCCCCATTCCAGTTTGATATAGGGCGCTTCATTTGCATTTTTATGCTCGGTTTCATCGTCAGTTATTTCTGATAGAGGGAGGGGAACTGAGGAGAACAAACGTAATGAAAAATGCCCTAGAAGTTGGCTTGCCAGTTCATCCATTTTAGGGGGCTCGGTTGTTATCAACAAATCCAGTTGCCGTTCGTGCAATTGCTTCACCAGTGATTGCCGTAGCGCAATACGGGCTTCAAGGCGTAATGCTTCTCGTTGTTTATATAACTGTTGCAACCAAGGGGTGAGGTAGGCCTCCCAAAGTGATGCGGTTGCACCAATAGACAACTCTGTGTGTTGTAGTGAATGTACAACCTCTTTTTTTGCCAATTGCCAGGTACTCATCAATGTTTCGGCGTAAGGAACCAGCCGTTCACCCGCAGGGGTCAGACGAATATTATTGCGATGGCGAGTGAATAAATTTGCACCTAATTGATTTTCTAATTGACGGATACGAAAACTCACCGCCGACTGCGTTAAGTACAAAGATTCAGCTGCACGACCAAAGTGGCGAGTTCTACTGACCTCCAAAAAGGTTTTCAGTAATTCGGTATCCACACCTATCTCCAATTTTTTTATCGTTAAGATTTAAATGTTTTGTTTTACACGATGTCAAGCCTATCTAATACTCCGCGCCATAAACAGCACGACCATGAGAGAATTAGGAGCGTGTCAGATGGCGGATAGCTTCATCACGACCAATCGTTTTTTTGATAATAAACATTATCCTCGCGGGTTCTCGCGTCACGGCGATTTCACCATTAAAGAGGCGCAATTACTAGAGCGCCACGGTTATGCTTTCAACGAGCTTGACCTCGGGAAACGCCAGCCTGCAACAGAAGAAGAACAGTTATTTGTTGCTGTTTGTCGCGGCGAGCGTGAGCCAGTCAGCGCTGAGGAAAAAGTCTGGTCTAAATATGTGACTCGGACCCGTCGGCCTAAACGTTTCCATACGCTGTCTGGCGGTAAACCACAGATGGACGCAGTAGAAGATTACACTGATAGCGACGACTAATTCCCGTCGTCCTTGAAGCCGCAGGAGTGTTAGCTACGCGCGTTACTCGGCCCGTCCATGGGCCTCGCCTCTACGAGGCCGCTGTGAGCAGCGTTCAAATCTGCTCCCAGCAGATTTGTCACCCGAATCACTTACTTGGGTAAGCTTGTCGGGATGTGTTTGCTGCCTACCTGCGACTTCAATGACTTTGGGTATCAGCATCGTGATTTAAAAAGGGGACTTTTGTTCCCTTTTTTATATTAAGCTTTTGTGTAATTGCAAAAGCAACCGGTCCATACAACGATAGCTTAGTGCCTCTGAAAGATGATTTTTTTGAATATTATCTTCCTGAGCTAGATCGGCAATGGTTCGTGACACTTTCAGAATATGGTGCCAGGCGCGGACTGACAGGCCGAGCTTCAGCAGAACTTGTTCCAGAAAAACAGTATTCTCAGGTGTTAAATAGCAATGTTCAGTTATCTCCTGGCTGCTAAGTTGCGTGTTTATCTTCCCCGCTCTATCCAATTGCTTTTGCCTGGCTTGTAATACTCTTTGCCTGACGATTTTACTTGGCTCTCCTTGATCTCTCTGTGCTCCGAGCATTCCTGCAGGGAGTAGCGGGACTTCTATCGACAAATCAAATCTGTCCAAAAATGGGCCTGACAATTTTGCCAGATAGCGCAGAATTTGCTGTGGCGGCGCTCGGTTATGAACACCTTGGTAATGCCCGCTAGGGCTGGGGTTCATTGCGGCGATAAGCTGTACTTTGGCCGGAAAACAAACTTTAGCAGCTGCACGGGAAATGATAATTTCGCCTGATTCCAGTGGCTCGCGCAGTGAATCCAGCACCCGACGTTCAAACTCCGGCAGTTCATCGAGAAAAAGTACCCCATTGTGTGCCAGTGATATTTCGCCGGGACGGGGAATTGACCCTCCGCCAATCAGAGCGGCCATTGATGCGCTGTGATGCGGTGCGCGAAAAGCCCGGCAGCGCCATTGGGCGGGCAGTTCATTACTGTGTAGCAGGCCATTAATGGCTGCGGCCTCCAGTGCTTCTTGCTCCGTCAGTGGCGGCAGTAGTCCAGTTAGCCGATTTGCTAGCATGGTTTTTCCCGTCCCCGGAGGGCCGAGCAATAGCAGATTATGCCCACCCGCCGCTGTTATCTCCAGCGCACGTTTGGCTTGTGATTGACCGATGATATCTTGCAGGTCGAGGCGGTTGTCCCAATCGACAACATCTTCAAGGCGTTGGCCCTGAGCTAGGGTATTCTCCTCTTGTAAAAAACCGCATACTGCGAGCAAGTTTTCTGCGACCCAGCTGTTACCTTGGGCAATCAATCCAATTTCTAGACTGTTCTCTGACGGCAAAATTAATTGTCGATGGGCCTGGCTGCTGGCGAGAGCGGCTGGAATTGCGCCGCTAACACGTCTTAGCGCCCCCGATAAGGCGAGTTCACCCAAGAACTCATAGTGCGCTAATTTATCCGCAGGAATCTGCTCTGACGCCGCTAATATCGCTAAAGCGATAGGCAGGTCATAACGGCCGCCTTCTTTGGGTAAATCTGCCGGTGCCAAGCTGACCGTGATTCGTTTAGCTGGAAAGGTGAAGCCGCTGTTAATCAGTGCGCTGCGAACCCTGTCCCGGGCCTCTTTCACTGTAGTTTCCGGTAATCCAACTAAAACGAATCCCGGTAACCCATTGCTAATATGAGCTTCAACTGTGATGGCGGGCGCCTGAATACCTAATGTGGCGCGGGTATGAATAGTTGCCAGTGACATGGTGCTTTCCTTTGCTGTCATGCGTCCTTAGTGTCGGGCGTTATTACAGAGTGCCTCAGGATTTTTGTCAGTGTCTGGAAAAAGGGTTGTTTTGCGAAAGCTCGCGGAAAGTTTCGTTGCAATGAATGTATCAAAATCAAAAATTGAGATGTGGTACGCAGAAAAAAGACCAAACTGTCGATATGGCTTTTACTGATTGATAAATAATATATTTATTGTGTTTTATCTGTGTGCTCACAAAATAATAATTTAAATAAATATTGTCAGATAACTAATAACTGTGATAACTCTGTAGGTATTCGTTCGACACTAGACAGATGAACAACCTAATTATGAAAGCGATTTTCCAAGTGATTAACCTAGTCCTAATTAGCGTGGTGGTGGTGATTATCCCACCGTGCGGGGCTGCACTTGGACGAAAAAAGGCATAAAAATCAAGCCTTAATCACAAGAGAACCCCCGCACCGAAAGGTCCGGGGGTTTTTTTTATCATTACATTAAAGGACGCGAGGAACATAAAATGCACAACAGAATAAAATCCTGCTTACCTCGCGAACGGTCGGGGAAATAACTATGAATGGTGCTCAGTGGGTGGTTCAAGCGTTGCGTGCGCAGGGTGTTAGTACGGTATTCGGCTATCCGGGCGGGGCGATTATGCCGGTCTACGATGCTTTGTATGATGGCGGTGTCGAGCATCTGCTCTGCCGCCATGAGCAGGGCGCTGCCATTGCTGCTATTGGTTATGCGCGTGCAACCGGTAAAGTTGGGGTGTGTATTGCCACTTCCGGCCCCGGAGCCACTAATCTGATCACCGGTTTGGCGGATGCCTTACTGGATTCTGTGCCGGTTATTGCTATCACCGGCCAAGTCGGTTCTGCATTAATCGGCACTGATGCTTTTCAGGAAATTGATGTTTTAGGTCTGTCTCTGGCCTGTACCAAACACAGTTTTTTAGTTGAATCACTGGATGCGCTGCCGGGCATTATGGCGGAAGCCTTTGCCATCGCGACCAGTGGCCGCCCCGGCCCGGTTTTAATTGATATCCCGAAAGACATTCAGCTGGCCGTGGGTGAGTTGACTCCGCACCTGATGCCAGTTGAAGAGTATCTCGTTGATTCTGCGGCTGAATTACAACAAGCTGTAGATATGCTGGCGACGGCAAAAAAACCGATGCTATATGTCGGCGGCGGTGTTGGAATGGCGCAGGCGGTTCCGGCTTTACGCGAGTTTATCGAGGTGACGGGCATTCCTGCCGTGGCCACGCTGAAAGGCTTAGGCGCACCGGACACCGAGCACCCTTGTTATCTGGGGATGTTGGGGATGCATGGCACCAAAGCGGCGAACTTCGCCGTGCAGGATTGTGATTTATTGATAGCGGTTGGCGCGCGTTTTGATGATCGGGTGACCGGCAAGTTGAATACATTTGCTGCGAAAGCCAAAGTTATCCATATGGATATCGACCCGGCCGAGCTGGGTAAATTGCGTCAGGCGCACGTCGCGTTGCAGGGCGATCTGAAAGTGTTGTTGCCTGCTTTGCAGCAACCGCTGGACATTCAGCCGTGGCGTGATGAGGTTATGGGCTTAAAACACCAGCATAGCTGGCGTTATGACCACCCCGGCCAGGCAATTTATGCTCCGTTATTGTTGAAGCAAATTTCTGAGCGCAAAGCTCCACAGACCGTGGTTACCACCGACGTGGGCCAGCACCAGATGTGGACGGCGCAGCATATGAACTTTACCCGCCCTGAGAATTTCATCACCTCCAGCGGTTTGGGCACGATGGGCTTTGGCGTCCCCGCTGCTGTTGGCGCACAAATGGCCCGCCCGGATGATATGGTCATCTGTGTCTCCGGTGACGGCTCGTTTATGATGAATGTGCAGGAGCTGGGCACCATAAAACGAAAACAGTTGCCGCTGAAAATCGTGTTGTTGGATAACCAGCGCTTGGGCATGGTAAGGCAATGGCAGCAACTGTTTTTTGATGGGCGTTACAGCGAAACCAATCTTTCTGACAACCCCGATTTTATCACTCTGGCCAGCGCTTTTAATATTCCTGGCCAACGAATCACCCGCAAAGACCAAGTCGACGCCGCTCTGGACGCGCTGTTTAACAGCGAAGGCCCTTATCTGCTCCAGGTTTCCATCGACGAACTCGAAAACGTTTGGCCGTTAGTGCCGCCAGGCGCAGGTAATGAAACCATGCTGGAGAAAATCTCATGATGCAACATCAACCCTCTATCCAACATCAACTCTCTATCCAAGCCCGCTTCCGCCCTGAAATGTTAGAGCGTGTATTGCGGGTTGTGCGGCACCGCGGCTTTCAGGTTTGTGCTATGAATATGTCGCCAATGATTAATGCTGAGAATGTTAATATTGAATTGACCGTTGCCAGCCAGCGCCCTGTCGATTTACTGTCTTCACAGCTGAGCAAGCTTATGGATGTCGCCTGCGTCGAGATCCTACAACCTAATACATTACAGATACGCGCCTGATGCGCCACAAGGAAAGAAAAGAATGACGAAGAAAGCTGATTTTATTTGGTTTAACGGCGAAATGGTTCCGTGGGCAGAGGCTAAAGTTCACGTGATGTCTCACGCGTTACACTACGGCACGTCAGTCTTCGAAGGTGTCCGTTGCTACAATTCCCATAAAGGGCCAGTAGTTTTTCGTCACCGCGAACACATGCAGCGCTTGCACGACTCAGCCAAAATTTACCGCATGCCCGTTTCCCAGTCTGTTGATGAGCTGATGGAAGCTTGCCGCGAAACGTTGCGCAAAAATAACCTGACCAGCGCTTATATCCGACCATTAGTGTTTATTGGTGATGTCGGCATGGGTGTAAACCCGCCAGATGGCTATAAGACTGACGTGATTATTGCCGCTTTCCCATGGGGTGCTTATCTGGGCGCAGAAGCGCTGGAGCAAGGCATTGATGCTATGGTGTCCTCATGGAACCGTGTGGCACCAAACACTATTCCAACTGCGGCCAAAGCGGGCGGTAACTACCTGTCTTCCTTGCTGGTGGGCAGCGAAGCACGCCGCCACGGTTATCAGGAAGGGATTGCGCTGGACATTCACGGCTTCCTGTCTGAAGGCGCGGGCGAAAACTTATTTGAAGTGAAAGACGGCATTCTGTTTACTCCGCCATTTACCTCTTCAGCCCTGCCGGGTATTACCCGTGATGCCATTATTAAACTGGCGAAAGACATGGGGCTGGAAGTGCGTGAGCAAGTGTTGTCGCGTGAATCTCTCTATTTGGCGGATGAAGTATTTATGTCCGGTACTGCGGCAGAAATCACCCCGGTGCGCAGTGTAGATGGCATCCAGGTTGGTATTGGTAAACGCGGCCCGATCACGGCAAAAATTCAACAAGCGTTCTTCGGCCTGTTCACCGGTGAAACTGAAGATAAACACGGCTGGCTGGATCCGATCAATCCATAGTTGCTCGAGAAATAATAACAATCAGCAAAGAGTCTCCGCAGGTGGTTCGTTCGCCACCTGCCATACGAAAAATCATTTGCAACACACTGCATTTATAACAATTAGTTGATTTGCAAAATAAAAAAGTTGATTTGCAAAATAAAAAACTGGAGTGAAGAGACAATGCCTAAGTACCGTTCCCATACCACCACCCATGGCCGCAATATGGCCGGCGCCCGCGCACTGTGGCGCGCTACCGGTATGACCGATGATGACTTCGGCAAACCGATTATTGCGGTAGTTAACTCATTTACCCAGTTTGTACCGGGCCACGTTCATTTGCGCGACTTAGGTAAGCTGGTAGCGGAGCAAATTGAAGCCTCTGGCGGTGTGGCGAAAGAGTTCAACACTATTGCGGTGGATGATGGGATCGCGATGGGCCACGGCGGTATGCTGTATTCACTGCCTTCACGTGAATTGATTGCTGACTCGGTAGAGTACATGGTTAACGCCCACTGTGCGGATGCCATGGTGTGTATCTCTAACTGCGACAAAATTACCCCAGGGATGCTGATGGCGTCTCTGCGACTGAATATCCCGGTTATCTTTGTTTCCGGTGGCCCGATGGAAGCCGGTAAAACCAAATTATCCGACAAAATTATCAAGCTGGATCTGGTCGATGCCATGATTCAGGGCGCAAACCCGAATGTCAGCGATGCTGTCAGTGATCAAATTGAGCGCTCAGCTTGCCCAACCTGCGGTTCTTGTTCCGGGATGTTTACTGCTAACTCGATGAACTGTCTGAATGAGGCGCTGGGTCTGGCGCTGCCGGGTAACGGCTCATTGCTGGCAACTCATGCTGATCGTAAGCAACTGTTCCTTGATGCCGGTAAGCACATTGTGGCGCTGACCAAACGTTATTATGAACAAGACGATGAGAGCGCCTTGCCGCGTAACATTGCTAACAAAGCGGCATTTGAAAACGCCATGACGCTGGATATCGCCATGGGCGGCTCCACCAATACCGTGCTGCATTTGCTGGCGGCAGCACAGGAAGGCGAAATTGATTTTGATATCAGCGATATCGACCGTCTGTCCCGTAAGGTTCCGCATTTGTGCAAAGTGGCACCAAGCACCCAGAAATACCATATGGAAGATGTCCACCGCGCGGGTGGTGTCATCGGTATTTTAGGTGAGTTGGATCGGGCTGGGTTGCTTAACCGTGATGTCAGCAACGTGTTGGGGCTGAACCTGCCACAAACGTTGGAAGCTTATGACGTGATGCTGACCAAAGACGAAGGGGTTAAGCAGATGTATGCCGCAGGCCCGGCTGGTATCCGCACCACGAAAGCATTCTCACAAGATTGCCGCTTCCCATCCTTGGATACTGACCGCCAAGAGGGTTGTATTCGCACGCGTGAACATGCCTACAGCCAAGATGGCGGTTTAGCGGTGCTGTATGGCAATCTGTCGGAAAATGGCTCAATTGTTAAAACCGCTGGGGTAGATAAAGAGAGCTTAACCTTCCGCGGCCCGGCCAAAGTTTATGAGAGTCAGGATGACGCGGTTGCCGCTATTCTGGGCGGTAACGTGGTGGCGGGTGATGTGGTTGTTATCCGCTACGAAGGGCCGAAAGGTGGGCCGGGGATGCAGGAAATGTTGTATCCGACCACTTATCTGAAATCCATGGGATTAGGCAAAAGCTGTGCATTGCTGACTGATGGCCGTTTCTCCGGTGGCACCTCCGGTTTATCTATTGGTCATGCTTCGCCAGAGGCCGCCAGCGGTGGGTTGATTGCTTTAGTGCAAGATGGCGACATCATTGATATTGATATTCCAAACCGTGCCATGAAACTGGATGTCAGTGATGCTGAGCTGGCTGCGCGCCGCGAAGCAGAATTGGCGCGCGGTGATGCTGCATGGACACCAAAAGCTCGCGAACGTCAGGTTTCTTATGCGCTGCGTGCTTATGCTTTACTGGCGACCAGTGCCGACAAAGGTGCAGTGCGCGACAAAAGTAAGTTGGGAGGCTAATACCCATGGCGGAATCACAACCCTTATCTGCTGCCCCCGATGGGGCAGAATATCTGCGGGCGATATTGCGCGCGCCGGTGTATGAGGTGGCGCAAGTCACCCCACTGCAAGTGATGGAAAAGATTTCTTCTCGCCTGGCTAATACCATTTTGGTGAAGCGCGAAGACCGGCAGCCGGTGCACAGCTTTAAATTGCGTGGAGCTTACGCGATGCTGGCCGGCCTGACCGCAGAACAGAAAGCCTGTGGCGTGATAACGGCTTCTGCCGGTAACCATGCGCAGGGCGTGGCGCTCTCGGCCAGCAAACTGGGTATCAAAGCGCTTATCGTGATGCCAGTGGCAACCGCGGATATCAAAGTGGACGCGGTGCGCGGTTTTGGTGGTGAGGTGCTGCTGTTCGGTGCCAATTTCGACGAAGCCAAAGGTAAAGCTATTGAGCTATCTCAATTACAGGGCTATACCTTTGTCCCGCCATTCGACCACCCGGCGGTGATTGCCGGGCAGGGGACATTGGCGATGGAGTTGCTCCAGCAAGATGCCCATCTTGACCGGATCTTTGTTCCTGTTGGCGGCGGTGGGCTGGTGGCCGGTGTGGCGGTGCTTATCAAACAACTGATGCCGCAGATTAAAGTCATTGGTGTTGAAGCAGAAGATTCCGCCTGTTTACGGGCTGCTCTGAATGCCGGTAAGCCGGTGGATTTGGCGCGAGTTGGATTGTTTGCTGAAGGTGTGGCGGTGAAGCGCATTGGCGATGAGCCTTTCCGCTTGTGCCAGGAATATCTCGACGAAGTGATCACCGTCGATAGCGACGCCATTTGTGCGGCAGTCAAAGACATATTTGAAGATGTACGCGCCATTGCCGAGCCTTCTGGTGCTTTGGCGCTGGCTGGCCTGAAAAAATATGTGCAGCAGCATAATATTCAAGGTGAGCGTCTGGCCCATGTGCTCTCCGGCGCTAATGTTAATTTCCACGGTCTGCGCTATGTCTCAGAACGCTGTGAGCTGGGCGAGCAACGCGAAGCTTTACTGGCTGTGACTATCCCTGAACAAAAAGGCAGTTTCCTGCGTTTCTGTGAGCTGTTGGGTGGCCGGTCGGTGACGGAATTTAACTATCGTTATGCTGATGCCGAAAACGCCTGCATTTTCGTCGGGGTGCGTTTGACCCGCGGTCATGTTGAGCGGGAAGAGATTTTGTCTGAGTTACGGGCGAAAGATTATCAGGTAGTGGATTTGTCCGATGACGAAATGGCTAAATTGCACGTGCGTTATATGGTCGGGGGGCGTCCTTCCAAGCCATTGCGCGAGCGTTTGTATAGCTTTGAGTTCCCGGAATCCCCTGGCGCATTGTTGAAATTCCTGCATACCTTAGGGACGCATTGGAATATTTCTTTGTTCCACTATCGCAGTCACGGTACCGATTTTGGCCGAGTTCTGGCCGGGTTTGAGTTGTCGGCGTCTGAGCCGCAATTTGAGCAGCATCTCGCCGCGCTGGGATACGATTGCCACGATGAAACGGATAATCCGGCGTTTAAATTCTTTTTAGCGGGTTAATCAGATTTTATTTGTATGACTCTTTTTTAAAATAAAAACTCAGGCCTCACAACCTGAGTTTTTATATTATTACGGCAACATTATCTTCTTTCCGATAAATCACTTGAAGTTAGCATCAATAACCTGATAAAAAGCATTTGCTGTATTGGCTATTGTCCATACCCCCAGAATAATGTTATATCCCTCGCGTTGCGGGACATTACATTTTATTGCGACGACTTTGGCTGGATTTGCGCCGCCATCGAACTGCGAACAAAAAGGTGTTAGAACAAAATCAGCACGAGTTAATGGTTTATTCGGGTTCCAATCAGGTTTGGTGATAAAAAATTCCCATGATGTCGTGCTGTGCGGGGCAGATAACGACCATTTAAATATATTCTCCCCTGGGTTAATATTAACCTTATGCCAACGGTATGGGGTTTGCGCATTTAATTGCTGAAAGGTTTGATTACCCGCACTGGCAATTGTGCCATCAGGGGGGCCAGCCTGAGGAAAACCTTTTAGCCCTTCGATAGACTGAGGCTCATATTGCGCTGGCCCACAATCTTTATTGAGTTCACCACCTTGTTTTGAGCATAAAAATGCTCGGCTTGGCGGTGATTCAATAAAACCGTGGCGAGGCTCTGGCTGTGCCATAATATTTGTGCTTGAGATTAATGTTATTGATGCTAATAAAAATTTAATTTTCATATTTACCTTACCTTTGTTAAAAGTTGAATTCAATTTAATGAAATCATAGGCTTCATTAGTCAACAGCTTTAACTGGTCAGATTTTTATTATGATATTAATAAATTTATACGGGTAGATAATCCTCATACTTCAAGCTGCATGTGCGTTGGCTGCTGTCCTACAACTCAAATCATTCAGCGTATATTAGTAAATAATCTTAATATCAAAATGGCTGACGCATAATTTACACCACATTCATTGGCGTGCGGCAATAACAGATATTGATAGCGATAAATACTCTCTGATTATTCTTGTGATTATTTTTTGTTTTCTTATATTAAGATTTATTGCGGTAGTAGATTACTGTTGATCCCATCATAGAGAAAGCCCCTCTATTAGTTGAAGCAATCAATGGCTTTCCTACACAAGAGCGCGACCCGGCTCCTCAGGATATTAGTATCAGCGGAGAGGCATCAAAAAGGTTTGTGGGTATTATCTCCGACAGTTTAAATACAGCTGTAATTCACATTTTGTAAAATGACAGCAGCTTCCAAAATGCTTCAATCAACGGCTCGTTGAGCCGTTTTTTGGGTACGCAAACCCCCAATTCAAATGGCTCTACCAGCGAAATATCATCCAACAGAGAAATACGGTTGCGCACTGGTTCCGGGCTGTTGTCCACCACCACAGACGGGATCAGCGCGACTCCACAGCCTAAGGCCACCATCGACACAATAGCCTCATGACCGGAAACTGTTGCGTATATCAATGGGTTAGTAATGCGCTGGCGGCGGAACCACAAATCAATGCGTTTTCGCGATGGGCCGTGCTCCGGCAGAATAAATGGCACATTGGCCCAATCGGGCTGGTCGACAGAGATTAATTCTCGCACTGCGCAAGGGAGTGCCGGGGCAATCAACACCAGCGGTATCTCGCCAATCTGAGTAAATGCCACGCTGGTGGGTAGCACTTCAGGGCGGCCCGCAATGCCGAGATCGGCTTCATTCGATTGCACTTTATCTACTGCGTCGGCCGCGTCACCGGTGGTGAGCTTGATTTCAACCAGTGGATGGCGCGCGCGAAAGCGGTCCAAAATCGGCGGTAAATGGCTATAAGCGGCGGTAACCGAGCAAAATAATCGCAGCTCGCCACTTAGCGACGGCCCGTGTTGGCCCAAGGCATGGAGCAATTGTTGATATTGCAGCAAGGTTTGTTGCGCAAAAGCTTTCAACTGAGTACCAGCATCAGTCAGTTGTACGGTGCGATTATCACGTAAAAACAGCGGCTGACCGATGGTCTCTTCCAGGCGCTGAATCTGGCGCGAAAGGGTGGATGGACTGACATGCATCGCTTTGGCGGTGCGGCCAAAATGGCGGCTTTCAGCCAAATGAAGAAATAATTTCAGGTCGCGTAAATCCATCACAGACAGCCTCTTGGGGGAGAAGAGCCATTGTATTGCATAAGGAATAAAGAGTATTGCAGAATCTGCAATATCACATTGTTAATATATCAATTTCAGCAATGTGTTTCCTGTCATATAGTGAATCCAAGATAATCCCCGGCACAGACAGGGGATGTGAAAAAAACAGTATCAGTACACAAACACACATTTGTTTGCAGTCACTAAAAAAATAGCTGCACCCACAAAACAGAACCAGAACGGAGTAATACCATGGCTAACTATTTCAACACATTGAACCTGCGTCAGCAGTTGGCGCAATTAGGTAAGTGTCGCTTTATGGCACGTGACGAATTCGCCGATGAAGCAAACTACCTGAAAGGCAAAAAAGTGGTGATTGTCGGCTGTGGCGCACAAGGTTTGAACCAAGGTTTGAACATGCGCGATTCAGGTCTGGATGTGGCTTATGCCCTGCGTAAAGAAGCTATTGCTGAAAAGCGCGCTTCATGGCGTAAAGCGACTGAAAACGGCTTCAAAGTCGGCACTTACGAAGAGTTGATCCCACAGGCAGATTTAGTTGTTAACTTGACGCCAGACAAACAGCATTCCGCCGTAGTTCAAGCCGTTCAGCCGTTGATGAAAGATGGCGCTGCACTGGGATACTCCCACGGTTTCAACATCGTTGAAGTGGGCGAGCAAGTGCGTAAAGACATTACTGTAGTGATGGTAGCGCCGAAATGTCCAGGTACTGAAGTTCGTGAAGAATACAAACGTGGTTTTGGTGTGCCGACATTGATCGCGGTTCACCCGGAAAATGACCCTAAAGGCGAAGGCATGGCGATTGCCAAAGCTTGGGCAGCGGCGACTGGCGGCCATCGTGCTGGCGTGCTGGAATCCTCTTTTGTTGCAGAAGTTAAATCTGACCTGATGGGCGAGCAAACTATCCTGTGTGGTATGTTGCAGGCCGGTTCACTGTTGTGCTTCGACAAGCTGGTTTCTGAAGGCACTGATGCGGCTTACGCTGAAAAATTGATTCAGTTCGGCTGGGAAACCATCACTGAAGCGCTGAAACAAGGCGGGATTACGCTGATGATGGACCGCTTGTCCAACCCAGCTAAATTGCGTGCTTATGCGCTGTCTGAGCAATTGAAAGAAATCATGGCTCCATTATTCCAGAAACATATGGACGACATTATTTCCGGTGCCTTCTCTAGCGGCATGATGGCTGACTGGGCAGAAGACGACGTTAAATTACTGAACTGGCGTGAAGAGACCGGCAGAACAGCATTTGAGAATGCGCCACAGTTTGAAGGCAAAATATCTGAGCAAGAATATTTCGACCACGGCGTATTAATGATTGCCATGGTGAAAGCCGGTGTTGAGTTGGCATTCGAAACTATGGTTGATTCTGGCATTATCGAAGAATCTGCTTATTACGAATCTCTGCATGAATTACCGCTGATTGCGAACACTATTGCTCGTAAGCGCTTATATGAAATGAACGTGGTTATTTCTGATACTGCAGAATACGGTAACTATTTATTCGCCAATGCTGCTGTTCCATTGCTGAAAGGCAAGTTTATGGATTCTCTGCAAGCTGGTGATTTGGGTAAAAGTGTTGCCGGGACTGCGGTAGATAACGCGCAACTGCGTGATGTGAATGAAGCTATTCGCAACCACCCAATCGAAGCGGTAGGCCATAAACTGCGTGGCTATATGACCGACATGAAACGTATTGCTGTTGCGGGCTAATCAAGCTACCTTGCTTGCCATTTTGGGCCAGGGCAGTGCTCGGGATCCTCACGTACTGTATGTACGCTCCGGTCTCTGCGCGCTGTCTTACCCAAACTGCCCACGCCGGTGACGCTTGATATAAATTATCTTAGCTTGCCATTTTGGGCGGCAATGTGAAGTTTAATGATTCAGCCAATAACTGTAGCCTCCCTGCAAAGGGGGGCTTTTTTTATTTCGGATTTAGTGCATGTCACTAAGATCAACATTTCGTAAATTAATGCTATCACGGCCCGAAAAAAGGCGTGTAAGGTGTTAATCGTGGTTAAGTCCATCGCGAAGAATCTATTATTTTCATTCCTGTAGCCAAAAACAATTATAGCCATAACAAATGACCTTGCTAAGCAGTGAGGTTTTTTTATTTCCGTATGCAGTGGTTATATGTTTACCTTAAAAGCCTGCACAGATTGCGGATCAATTACGTGGCAGATGGCTTAGTCGTTTTGATAAATTCAGAAAGGCATTTTGGGTCGCCGTTGGGCATGATCCTGAGCTAGCGGGGCAGTTTATCAATATCAACAGGTTAGTTATGCGTAATAAGCTTTCTCCATTTTCCCCTAAAAAAGAGCATGTAGGCGGAAGAACAAAATATGAACTTCATCACATCAAACCAATTAGCCAGGGGGGGAAGGTTTATGGTATAGACAATCTTCGGGTGTTAACACCGAAACGGCATATTGAAACCCACTCAAAAAAGGAGGTGTAATTATGAGCGTAAAAAAATTCACAGAATATACAGAAAGCGAATTTTTTGAATTGATTAAGACTCTTTTTGATGGGAGTTTTAGGTCAGAGGAAGAGTTAGATTCGCTAGTCTTTGCAATTGTTGATGCAGCTGAACACCCTGATGGGACAGATATTTTATTTTATCCTTCAAACGATAGTGAAGATAGCCCTGAGGGTGTTCTAAATTTTATAAAAAAATGGCGAGCCGAGAATGGCAAGCCCGGATTTAAAGAGTAAATTAGCGGGCTAAACAATAATATAACCCG
>NZ_CABHXX010000037.1 GCF_902170565.1 Yersinia thracica | reverse complement strand
AATAATATTTCTCATTCAAATGTAAATTAATACATTATTTTCTAGTTAACCATTAATACCATATCGTGTTAATCACGCTGCGTTAATATCCCTAATCAGGTAAGCCGATCAATATCCCCTTTTCATACTGAAAATGAGCTGACGAGCACATTTCCTTTCCTTTATAGCATGTCCAGATAGTGCCTCTTCTATCATTAAGATATCGATTCACCACTCAGCGCATTAAGTAAGTCTCTAAATCAACATCTTTTATGCGTGATCTGCCGCCCAAAAAAGAAACAAAACATCTCTTCACACTATAACTAACGATTTATTGACATATTATTAACAACCTCAAGGAGAATGATGATGAGCCAAATACATAAACACCCTATTCCAGCTGCAATTGCAGAACATGCCCTGATAAATCCAGAACAATATCATCAATACTATCAACAATCGGTGCAGAACCCAGATGAATTCTGGGGTGAACATGGCAAGATTATTGATTGGATTAAACCGTATAAAACGGTGAAGAATACCTCTTTCGACCCCGGCCACATCAGTATCCGCTGGTTTGAAGACGGCACATTGAACCTTGCGGCAAACTGTCTAGACCGCCACCTGGCAGAGCGCGGTGATCAAACTGCGATTATCTGGGAAGGCGATGATCCTAATCAGTCCAAAACCGTTACCTACAAACAGCTTCACCATGATGTTTGCCAGTTCGCCAATGTGCTGAAAAAACTGGGTATCAAGAAAGGTGATGTTGTCGCTATCTATATGCCAATGGTGCCAGAAGCTGCTGTTGCGATGCTGGCTTGCGCTCGTATTGGTGCTGTTCACTCGGTGATTTTTGGTGGGTTCTCACCTGATGCGGTCGCTGGCCGTATTATCGACTCAAACTCAAAACTGGTGATTACTGCCGATGAAGGCATCCGTGCTGGCCGTGCAATTCCACTGAAAAAAAATGTCGATGAAGCACTGAAAAACCCTGCCATTACCAGTATCAAGAATGTTGTTGTATTCCAACGAACCGGTAATACCGGTTATTGGAAAGATGGGCGAGACCTATGGTGGCATGACCTGATTAAAGATGCTTCGGCCGACTGCCCGCCGGAAGAAATGAATGCGGAAGATCCGCTGTTTATCCTTTATACCTCCGGATCCACCGGTAAACCGAAAGGGGTATTACATACCACTGGCGGTTATTTGGTTTACGCCGCACTCACCTTTAAATACGTTTTTGATTATCACCCTGGCGATATCTACTGGTGTACCGCAGACGTCGGCTGGGTTACCGGCCATAGCTATTTACTGTATGGCCCACTGGCCTGCGGTGCCATTACCTTAATGTTTGAGGGTGTACCGAACTATCCCGGCGTCAATCGCTTGGGTCAGGTCATTGATAAACATCAAGTTAACATTCTATATACCGCACCAACCGCCATCCGCGCTTTAATGGCCGAAGGTGACAAAGCCGTCGAAGGGACTAAACGTACTTCGCTGCGCATCATGGGGTCGGTTGGCGAGCCTATCAACCCAGAAGCATGGGAATGGTATTACAACAAAATCGGTAACAGCAAATGCCCGATAGTTGATACCTGGTGGCAGACTGAAACCGGTGGTTTCATGATAACGCCGCTCCCCGGTGCTACTGAGCTGAAAGCAGGTTCCGCGACTCGCCCATTCTTTGGGGTTCAACCGGCGCTGGTAGACAATTTGGGTAATCCACAAGAAGGTGCAGCCGAAGGTAATCTGGTCATCACCGACTCGTGGCCGGGTCAGGCCCGAACCCTGTTTGGCGATCATGACCGCTTTGAACAAACCTACTTTTCAACCTTCAAAGGTATGTATTTCAGTGGTGATGGCGCGCGTCGTGATGAAGATGGCTACTACTGGATAACTGGCCGGGTTGATGATGTTCTGAACGTTTCAGGCCACCGTCTGGGCACCGCAGAAATTGAATCAGCGCTAGTTTCTCACCCAAAAATTGCCGAAGCCGCTGTTGTGGGAGTTCCGCACAATATTAAGGGGCAGGCAATCTATGCCTATATCACCTTGAATCATGGCGAAGAACCAACGCCAGAGCTGTATACCGAGGTACGCAATTGGGTGCGAAAAGAAATTGGCCCAATCGCCACACCCGATATCTTGCACTGGACTGACTCACTGCCAAAAACGCGTTCGGGCAAAATCATGCGCCGGATCCTGCGCAAAATCGCGGCTGGCGATACCAGCAACTTAGGGGATACCTCAACGCTCGCCGATCCGAGTGTCGTAGATAAATTACTGGAAGAAAAACAATCAATGCAAGCACCGTCGTAAATTATGCCGCCTGCGGGCGGCACCTTATTTAATGCCTCAAAGGAGAGACTCTGATGAATGACAACATTTATCAAGAGATTGAAAATAACCCGCGTTTCAAAGAGTTGGTGCACAAGCGCAGCCGCTTTGCCTGGCTACTGTCGCTGATTACCTTGGCGCTGTATGTCGGTTTCATTTTCCTTATTGCTTTCGAACCACAATGGCTCGGCACCCCGCTATACGCAGGTTCCACCATTACTCGCGGTATTCCGGTAGGTGTGGGTTTGATTGTTATTTCTTTTGTTCTTACAGGTATTTACGTTCTTCGTGCTAATGGCGAGTTTGACCGTCTGACGGCAGAAATTCTTCGTGAGGTGAAGCAATGAAGACTCGCCATTGGTCCGTACTTTCCCTATTAGCTCTCCCAGCGCTGTCACAGGCAGAGGCGATTACCGGCGAAGTTCAACGCCAACCACTTAATATTGAAGCAATTGTGATGTTCGTGCTGTTTGTCGGCGCAACACTATATATCACCTACTGGGCATCAAAACGCACCCGTTCACGTGGCGATTATTACACTGCGGGTGGGCGTATAACGGGTTTTCAAAATGGTTTGGCGATTGCCGGTGACTTTATGTCTGCGGCCTCATTCCTCGGTATTTCCGCATTGGTCTATACCTCCGGTTACGATGGTCTGATTTACTCCATCGGGTTCCTCATCGGGTGGCCAATCATTCTATTTTTAATTGCTGAACGCCTGCGTAACCTAGGCCGCTATACTTTTGCCGACGTAGCATCTTACCGGTTAAAACAAAGACCTATCCGGACCTTATCTGCCTGTGGCTCATTAGTCGTCGTGGCTTTATACCTGATAGCACAAATGGTCGGCGCAGGTAAGTTGATTGAGTTGCTATTCGGTTTGAACTATCACGTAGCCGTGGTGTTGGTGGGCCTGCTGATGGTGCTGTACGTCCTGTTTGGTGGCATGCTGGCCACAACCTGGGTGCAGATAATCAAAGCAGTATTGCTACTGGCTGGTGCATCATTTATGGCTATCATGGTCATGAAATCGGTTAACTTTAACTTCAATACATTATTCAGCGAAGCCGTTAAAGTTCACCCTAAAGGTCTATCAATCATGAGCCCTGGGGGATTGGTATCTGACCCGATATCTGCCTTGTCCCTTGGACTGGCATTGATGTTTGGTACCGCCGGTTTACCACATATTTTGATGCGATTCTTCACCGTAAGTGATGCCAAAGAGGCCCGTAAAAGTGTGTTCTATGCAACAGGCTTTATCGGTTACTTCTACATATTAACCTTCATTATTGGTTTTGGCGCAATCCTGTTAGTCGGTCCAAACCCAGCCTTTAAAGATGCAGCCGGCGCATTACTTGGCGGCAACAATATGGCGGCAGTTCATCTGGCTGATGCCGTAGGCGGTAGCTTCTTCTTAGGCTTTATTTCAGCGGTTGCCTTTGCAACAATTCTGGCAGTGGTCGCGGGCCTGACATTAGCGGGCGCATCTGCGGTTTCTCATGACCTTTATGCCAGCGTCATCAAGAAGGGCAAAGCAAATGAGCGTGATGAATTGAAAGTATCGAAAATCACCGTGGTGGTTTTAGGATTTGTCGCAATCGGCTTGGGTATTCTGTTTGAAAAACAAAATATTGCCTTCATGGTTGGTTTAGCATTCTCCATTGCAGCCAGTTGTAACTTCCCTATTATTTTCATTTCGATGTATTGGGAAAAGCTGACAACTCGCGGCGCAATGATTGGAGGCTGGTTGGGGTTACTGACTGCGGTGATCCTGATGATTTTAGGCCCAACTATCTGGGTCACTATTTTGGGGCATACAAAACCAATCTATCCATATGAATATCCAGCATTATTCTCAATGATAGTGGCATTTGTCGGGATTTGGTTCTTCTCCATCACGGATAAATCAGTTGAGGGCCAGCAAGAACGCCTGCGCTTCAAAGCTCAGTTTGTACGGTCACAAACTGGCTTAGGCGCTTCTCAGAGTAGTTCTCACTAATCCTCGTTAATTAACAAAAGGCCCTTCGGGGCCTTTCAGATTGCTGACAAACCTCGACGACTCGATCTCGGGTGGTGAGGGCGCGGCTCGAGCCATCAGGGATGCTTGTTTTTACAAAGGAAGTACGGCGTCTTTACGATCTGCCTGTTTTCACCGCAGCAGGCACTTTGTCAATAACCTCAAAGCCCTCTGCACAGCAGAAGGCTTTTCTCTTTTTCTTTTCCACATAGCAAAAACCCCACGCTTTTGGCATGGGGTCTCGGCTTTATTTGATGCCTGCCAGTGTCCTACTCTATTCGTCTCATCCTCAAGATGAGACTCACCC
>NZ_CABHXX010000036.1 GCF_902170565.1 Yersinia thracica | reverse complement strand
TAAAGAAAGACCAGAAAAATACCCAACAGCGAGACGTAAAAATGCCAGTCAGTTGCTTAACTGACTGGCATTAAGCCTAAGGTGGCTTTTTTAATTCTTGCTCCGCAAAAATTTATTCTTGGCTAAAGGGTCAATATTAAGAAATAAACTTAATGCATTGGAAGAGAGATGAGCGGCTCCCCCTTTGGCAAGTGACTCTTGCTCTGTGGGTGGAGCCGTGAATTATGGATAGATTTCCCCGATGAGGCCCTGGTGAGGCGATATCAGCATTTGCAGACAGAACAAGAAAGAAAGATTGCCATTACAAGCTCTGTCACAGTAAATATAAACACTTAGGGGGGCGGCGGGAACGGGTGAAAACCACTCTTGTAACACTTTAAGGAAAATGATATTACAGACAGTTGTAATCGATTAATCTGATGGCAATTTTAACTCTTGAAATAGGAAGGTATGTTCCGAAAATGAATATCAACGTTACCGATAAACCAAACCCAGAGGATGAAGAGTATGTTATTGATGGTCTTTGGGCGCACAATGATAAAACACAACCGGTAGATATCCATCCGCTATTCTTAACCGTGACGGATGATAATGGCAAAGTCGTAGCGGGATTGGTTGCCAGAACCTGGTGGGGCGGGCTTGAAATTCAATACCTTTGGGTCAGTGACGAATATCGTAAAAGCGGTTATGGCCGCCAGTTAATGGAAAAAGCTGAAGAAGAAGCTTTAAAGCGCGGTTGTCACATGGCTTATGTAGATACTTTCGATTTTCAAGCCAAAGGTTTTTATGAAAAATTAGGCTATCGCGCATATGGTAATTTAGGCGGGTATGCTAAAAAGCATACGCGGCACTATCTGGCAAAAGAAATTTAACCCATTCTTCATCGGCGAGGTTGCCATGGATTTGCCCGATAAAAATAATGAAATTTATTTCAAGGGCCTTATTGCCATGATGGAGCACTTAAGTGAACCATGGGGCATTAAAGATCTGCACTCCCGCCATATTTATATGAATAAGGCCGCTTACCTCTACACCAATACACCGTTGGATTTTGAGGTTGAGGGGAAGATGGACCATGATTTTCCAGGGGATTGGACTGAATTTTCTCTTGACCTGATCGAGCACGACAAACAAACAGAGGAAACTCAGGATCGGGTTACTGTAATAGAAACCCATTATTGGTATGGGAAAAATACTCTGACTCCGTATATCAGCGAGAAACTGCCCGTCTATAACGATAAAAAAGAAGTTATTGGCGTGATGTGGAATGCTAAGCCACTTAATACCTTATCCCCACTAAAATATATCAATCAACAAAAGCCCAGTATTCTGACAACTGAAATTAATAACAGTATTTTCACTCGAGCTGAGCTTGATGTTATATTTCTAATGCTGCAAAGATTTTCTGTTAAAGAGATTGCAAAGATATATAACATCAGCGCCAAAACGATAGAAAACAGAATATATACAATTTATCAGAAGGCTGATGTCCACACGCAGCAACAGTTTGAGGAGTTTTGCAAACTGGCGCATTTGGATAATTACATTCCTGACCGCCTGGTGGCAAAAGGAATCCAATTTATCTGAACAACAATTTATCTGAACAACAAGCTATCTGAACAACAAGGCACACCTCATCGTGATCAAAATTGAAGATTATCCATTAAGTCGGGTACCGCAAGATAAAAGAGTTTCATTTCTAAGTGTCGCTATTGTTCATATGGGTATGCTGACCGCGCTAGATCAATTTATGCTCGGTGCTGTACTCGGTAATTCTATGACGCTAATTGATGCGTTTACCGCAATTCTTATCGGCAGCATTATATTTGGTGTGGTGACTTACGGCCTGGGGCTGGCGGGGATGCGCGAAGGAATTTCCGGCAGTTTACTGGCCCGTTGGTGTGGTTTTGGTCGCCTGGGATCGGTACTGATTGGGATTGTCGTGGCGGTCAGTTTGCTGGGTTGGTTTGGTATTCAAAACGCTATTTTTGCCAAATCTCTCGATTTCGCCCTCGGTCATAAACTGGGATTCGGATTAGCGGCTGCATTATCGGGGAGCTTACTGACCATCCTGGTTGCCTTTGGTTTTAAAGCATTGCGCATTGCGGCGCGAATTGCTGTGCCGATGTTTATTTTACTGGTGGCTTATATCTCCATCAGCACATTATCTGGCCATAATTTAAATGAAATTATTCAGTTAATCCCGCCGGGTGAATCTTTGTCTATTAGCGCGGGGATTACTATCGTGGTTGGGGGCGCTATTGTGGCAAGCTTGATGACGCCAGACCTGACGCGCTACTCCAAAAACGGCAAACATGTTCTTGGTGTGACGATTTTCACTATTGTTGCGGGCGAGTTTGTGGTCAATGGGTTGGCCATCCTGATTGCGAAAACCTTGGGGACGGCAGATGTCGTGACAATCATGTCCCAAGCTGCTGGTGGCGCGGGTTTGCTGGTCGTGGTGTTCTCCACCTTAAGGGTTAATGACCTTAATTTGTACTCTTCTTCACTCGGCATTGTTAATGCGGTCGAGGGGCTGACGGGAAAAAGGCTGAAATATATATCAACCACACTGGTCATTGGCGTGCTGGGCACCACATTGTCAGTGTTGGGGATACTCGACCGGTTTGTCGATTTCCTGACGGTGCTCGGCGTAGTCTTCCCACCGATTATTGGCATCATGCTGGTGGATTATTATGTGCTGCGCTCCCATCGTAAAATTCTGGATAAAAGCCGAGAAGAAGGGAAATTACCTGATGAAAAACAGACGCCTGTCATTGGCTGGGTCGCGATCATAGCCAGCATAATCGGCAGTGTTGTCGGGCTAGTGACCGAGTGGGGAATCCCAACCATCAACTCATTAGTTGCTGCCAGCTTTATCTACTGGGCGTTCAAAGTGGTCGTCAGTCGTAATCAAAAGCCGCTTGAATCAGAAGAAACGGTTTAATGTTGCAGTGAATAATATAAATCCTCCCCCGATGTGCGGGGGAGGGCTTTAGTAATAATCCATTAATTATGTTATTTACAATTCCTAATTGCGGCCCGCCTGACTGATACTTCTTTCCACTATCGCCATAATTAACTCAAACAATTCAGATTTCGCCTGTTCGGCGGTGATTTCGCCATTGGCGGCAGAATAGGACAAACCTTCCGCAGCCCCCAATAACGCCCACAAACTGGCATCTGAAATCACACTCCCTTTTGCATAAGGGGCGAGTATATTGCGGCAATTGTGGATACCCATTCACCTCCACACCTGGCATAGTTAGCGCATTCAATAAGGCGGCTCACTCATTCTGGATGGCGATACATGGCGGTAAATCACTGGACGCGGGATCAACTGTTAGTTGCATTTACCCTATATAGCCAAATTCCCTTTGGCAAATTACATTCCAAGAATCCCGATATTATTCATTACGCAGCATTAATTGGCCGAACACCCTCGGCATTGGCGATGAAATTAGTTAATTTCGCCAGTTTGGACCCCTTTATTATCGACTCGGGCCGAAAAGGGCTGAGTGGCGCATCTAATGCAGATCGTGCCTTATGGCTGGAACTTAATGAAAATGCTGAAGTTTTTGAGCAGCAATGTCAGCAGGCTATCGGCCAATTAGAAAAACCGGTGACCAAATTCTTTGATAGCGGCATTAAAGATTTCAGTGGCAAAGAAAGAACCGCCATTATTAAAGCGCGGGTTGGCCAGCAGCTGTTTCGTAAAAACGTATTGCAAGTTTATGAGGGTCGCTGCTGTATTACGGAGTTAGAAGAACCGGCATTATTAGTCGCCAGCCATATTCGCCCCTGGAGTCAGGGTGCAGAGCATCGGCTTAATCCCAGTAATGGCCTCTGTCTGTCGAGCTTGCATGACCGGGCTTTTGATCAGGGATTAATCACCTTTAATGAACATCTGGAAATGGTGTTATCCCCTCAGATCAAAAAACTCAAAAGCCGTATCAGTGAAGATAATTTTGCTAAATATGAAGGACGAAAACTGCGATTACCGGTTCAGTTTTTCCCCGATGAAAGGCAAATGGCTTATCACCGCCAGAATATTTTCTTAAGTGGTAGATAATTACCCAGTAAAAATATTCATCCTGAAACTACGAAAAATAAAAACGTATTTCTCCCCAATTAGCGGGCTATATCAGTATAAAAAAACGCAGCCGCAAGCTGCGCTCTGCCATTCCTCATCCCGTTATTTCAACAAGAATGACTGACCCTGTTTCAGTACTAAATCGCAGGCCTTAGTTTTAATTTTTTCTGTGATTTGCTCACTACCCAGGTCATTCAAATTCAGCTGCTTCCCTTCACCGATTTTCAGTAATCCACCAAGGCCTTCCTGATAATCCTGGCTCTTGGCATTCTCAGTGCTGGTGATCCCCAGTTTGCTCATCAATTGATCTTTAATCGCCGTAGTCCCCTTGGCCGATAACACATTATTTTGCACGCAATACTGCAAAATACCGGCGGCATTGGTCATGGTGCTGGCGCTAAGGGCTTTATCGCCGCCATTGAGTAAACCGGTCAGTGATGACAGTGAAGACGAACTGTCGCCTGATTTACTGTACTGATCTGCGGCACTTTTTACTGAGTCTAATAAGCTGTTTGCGTGAGCTGCGCTAGCCAACAGTGTGCTGGAGAAAGCCAAAGCGAGGATGAGGCGATGAGTCATATTCATAGAAACTCCTGTTTTACGGTGGGTATTACAGCACCGGGTGAGCAATACCGTCATTATTACTTTCGGCGTTAAGAATAACTCAAAGCAAACATTTTATTGATAGGTGTTATCTGATTGAGTGTGTAATTACCGCGCTTGACGGTCTGAGTGCTAAATTTGCCTTGTTGTTCCAACTCGGTAAATAGCGCAAATTGAGTATTTTATTGAGCAGGACGTTTTTATTGAGCAAGAAGTAAGAAACAAGAAGAAAGGGCAGCGAGAGGAAGCGGCTGCCCGGATGGGTTAAGGCATAAGGCAATTAAAGACAGTTTTCTTGCGCGGGCCGGTCATCAATCCCTCTAACTCTTTAACACATTTCAGATAATGGGCCGTCTTTTTATGAGCGGCGACGGCGTCTTCATCAACATAAGCTTCATAGATATAAAAGCGTGTTGGGATTGATTCATCCTGCAAGACATCAAAACGTAAATTTCCCGCCTCTTGAATAGAACCCAAGTGATTAGCACGGAAAACCGCAATAAACTGCTCAACTTTGCCGTCTTTTACATTAATTTCGACGAGGGTGACATGCATACCTCTTCCTCCTTATTGTAAAAAATCCCCTTATCACCAAGGGTTTCCTTGTCATTACTGGCCAATCAGCGGCCAGCTAACTCAGCCTTTTTCATGTAAAAACAGCTTATATGCCGTTTCTGCATTTTCATTTTTATGCACCACGGCGTGAACCGCTTTCAACATGGCAATCGGGGCGTCGGATTGGAAGATATTACGGCCCATATCCACACCAGATGCGCCTTGATCTATCGCCTGATAGCACATTTCCAGCGCATCGCGCTCAGGGAGTTTTTTACCACCCGCTATCACGATAGGCACCGGGCAACCGGCGGCAATGCGCTCAAAGCCACTGTCGACATAATAAGTTTTGATCACCTGAGCGCCCATTTCGGCGGCGATACGGGTAGCCAGAGAGAAATAACGCTGGTCGCGCGCCATATCTTTACCAACACCGGTGACCGCCATGGTCGGCATACCGTAGCGAATGCCCTGGTCAACTAACTGGATAATGTTTTTAATAGATTGATGCTCGTGCTCGGTGCCAATGTAAACCTGTGCTGCCACCGCGCAGGAGTTGAGCCGCAGGGCATCTTCCATTGCCACTGCCACCGCTTCATTGGATAAATCTGTCAGAATTGAGTTTGCGCCAGAGGCGCGCAGTACAATCGGGCGATTGGCCGCGGCGGGCACGATGCTGCGCAAAATTCCACGGGTGCACATTAAGACATCGGCATATTCAAACAGTGGGGCGATGTTGATATCAATTCGCTCCAGACCGGTGGTCGGCCCCTGAAAATAGCCGTGGTCAAATGCCAGCATCACCGTGTGGTTGGTTTTTGGATTAAAAATCCGCGCCAGACGAGACTGCATCCCCCAATCCAGCGAACCGCAGCCTTTCAGTGTAAATGCAGGATTCTGCTGTGGTACGCCAATACCGAAATCCTTACCGTCTTTGATATCGTCTAAATCAGCCATCTGTCATTACTCCCTTAGGTCTGTTCAAGCCCGCCGCTGGGGCGGGCCGCCGAGATTAAAAATCGTATTTGTCGATGTTCTCTTTGGTGAAAATGACCCGCTGTGGCAGTAAGACAATGCCGTTGCCTTTAGCTTCATGGTCATAGCCCTGAACACGGTTGGGCACCACCTCGACCACGCCAATGTTCGGGATATCAATTTTATCGCCAACATTCAAATCGCCTTTTTTCAGCATTTCATTGGCGACATACACCGAGATTTTGCCTTGGTTAACTACGTCCCACAGGCCGAATTCTTTGACCGTGCCGCGTTGAACATAAGGGCGCATCACATTCGGGGTGCTGAAGCCGACAATCGCCACATTGTCGCGTTTGAGGTTTTCAGCTGCTTGTGCCGCAGCGGGCAGGGCGTTGGCATCGGGAGCAATAATCGCGTCCAAATCGCTGTAGGCTTTCAAAATACCTTCAGCGGTTTGCAGTGATTTAGTGGCGTCGTTATAGCCAAACTGGGTGGTGACAATTTCCCAGCCGGGGTGTTCTTGCTGGATTTTCTTTTTCGCCTCATTCACCCATTGGTTTTGGTCGGTGACTGTCGGGCTGGAATAGAAAAATGCGACTTTGGCTTGGTCTTTTTTCACCTGATTGGCCGCCATATCAACCAGCATCGACCCCAACTGATTGGGGGTTCCCTGGTTGATATACAGCGAGCGACATTCGGGTTTGGTGTCAGAGTCCCAAGTCAGGATTTTGACCCCCCGCTGCATCGCGCGTTTTAATGCCGGACACAGGCCATCGGGTGAAACCGCAGAGACCACAATGGCGTTATATCCCTGATTAACAAAGTTATTAATTAACTGAACCTGACCGGAGACACTCGGTTCGGTCGGGCCATCATAGGTGACATCCACCCCCAGCTCTTTACCGGCATCGACGGCACCTTTACCGCCGCTGGTAAAGAAGCCCACCCCGACTAATTTCGGGATAAATGCGATACGTTCCGCAGCTTGCGCGGCATTTATAGCGCTAAAAGTGATACCGGCAAATCCGAGGGCACAAATCAGCGCCAGCTTTTTTAATCTTGGTGTTTTCATGGCTATCTCCGATGTAGGGTCGAGGTGTTGGCAATTTCAATAAAAACAACAGGTTAATTAACAGTGTTTCTGCGGCGTTGTAGCCATTCATAAATCAAATGCCGGTGCAGGCTAATGGAGCGCCCGACCACCACCAGAATCAGCAATGCGCCAGACAGCGCACTGGATATCTGGTTGGGCGTGCCAATCATTTGCAGGCCTTGTTGCAAGTAACCCACCAGTAATACCGCCAGTGCCGTGCCGAGGATGGAGCCGGAGCCACCATAGATATTGGCCCCGCCCAACACCACGGCGGTGATAGCAGGCATCAGGAATGATGCCCCTAAGTCAGATCGTGCCGAGCCGAAGTAAGAAACCAACAAGATAGCGGCAATGGCGGAGGCCACGCCGGTCAAGGCATACAAGATGCACAAGGTGCGCGCGATGGGCAGGGCGCTGTATCGTGCCACCCGGCTGTTTTGCCCGATAAGAAAAACATTACGGCCACTGTGGGTGCGGTGCATCAGCAACCAGAACAGCAACACGCAGACCATAAAGATGACCAGCGGCACCGGCAGGCCGAATAAAGTTTGATTGGCGAAATCGGTAAAGGCGGTTGGGAAGCCGCCAATACCTTCATAACCGGTCGCGCCGGAAATACCGGATAACAACAAGGCGCTGCCGCCAAACAGATACATGGTGCCGAGGGTGATGACCAGCGGGTTGACGCCGGTATACAGAATCAGCCCGGCATTAATCAAACCGCAGAGTGCGCCCACCGCCAGTGTCAGCGGGATAGCGAGGCTCATCGGGACGCCGGCTTGAAACATCACCCCGAGGAATATTGAGCACAAGCCAATAGTGGAGCCAAATGAGATATCAATGCCGCCACTGACAATCACCATGGTGAGCGGCAGGGCGACGATGCCGATGCAGATAAAATCACTGGTACTGAACAGCAGCACATTGATGTCCCACATGCGCGAATTGGATAAACCAAACAGCCCTATTTCCAATACTAACAAGGCGGCCAGTGCCAGTTCCCATCCATAACGCCGATAGATATTCATCGTGCTGCCTCCTTCTTAGTGAATGATTTACTACTCGGTGCTTTGCTATTGTTCGGTTTTACTTTCTTATCCGATACTGTCGACTTATCAGAAACTGCCGGACGGGCGGTAAAACGGGCATATTTTTGTTGGCGGATATTGCGCTCGACGGCGCAGCGCAGGCGGCCATCGAATACCAGCACTGCCAACAGCACCAAGCCGGCGATAAAGTCATTCCACCACGCCGGTAGGCGCAGCAGCACCAGCACGCTGTCGATTTGTGTCAGTAAATAAGCCCCGAGGATCGCGCCAATGATGGTGCCGGTGCCGCCGAGCAAGCTGATGCCGCCGAGAACACAGGCGGCAATGGCTTTCATTTCCAAGCCGCTGCCGGTTTGATTGGGGATAAAGCCAATTTGTGAGGCGAAAACAATCCCCGCCAGAGCCGCCATCACGCCATTCATCGAGAAAGCAAAAATACGAATGCTATCAGTGCGGATCCCCAATTGGCGTGCGCCCTGCAAGTTATCGCCGGTCGCATAAAAGCTGCGGCCAAAGGCGGTTTTGCCCAGCAGTAAGGCCATGGACACAATCAACAACATAATCAGCCAGCCAATGGGCGAGATGGAAAACAGAATTGGTGTTGATAGACTTTTGAGGTCAGCGGGTAGCCCCTCAATCCATTTGCCGCCGGTCAGCAACAGCATCAGGCCGCGATACAGCCCCAGAGTGCCCAGTGTGGCGACAATCGCCGGGATGCGCAGCCAAGTCACCAGAATGCCATTAAAGAAACCGGCCACCATGCCGACCAGCAGAGCAAACAAGCAAGATAGCGCCAGCCCGAAACCGGCATTGAGCGCCATGCCGACTGTCACCGCACACAAGCCGGTGATTGAGCCGACGGAGACATCAATATTGCGGGTCAGCATCACCATGGTCGCGCCGATCGCCAACAGGATCAGGATCTGTGCGCTACTGAAGATCATGGTGAAAGTTTGCAAATTGAAGTAATTACGATCAATCACACCGAGCAGGGCAAATAAGGCGAGGATCGCCAGCAGGGCGGTGCCTTCGCGATTGTTTTGAATGAATCGATAGCTTTGAATAAATTGATAGCTTTGAATAAATTTCAACATGATGCGCCCTCATTTTCAGCAGATTGGTGGGCGTCGGTCTGATGTTCACCAAAAGCGGCCTGTTCACCAAAAGATAAGTGCATAATGGTGTCGACATTCATTGCACCGCCCTCCAGCACGCCACTGATTTCCCCCTGGTGCATAACCAACACGCGATCCGCCATTTGCACCACTTCTTCCAGATCCGATGAGATAAAAATGATCGCCACATGCTGCGAGGCAATGCTGCGGATCAATTGATAAATATCACTGCGGGCCGACACATCCACACCACGGGTCGGTTCATCAATAATCAGTAGCAGCGGGTTGGCTTCCAGACATTTGGCGATCAGCAGCTTTTGTTGATTGCCACCGGATAGCGTCCGAACCGGCTGTTCGAGGTGGCTAAATTTGATGTTTAGCGCGCGGCGATAGCGCTCCAAAATAGCGGCTTCCTGCGCCGGATGAGTCCATATCCCTTGGTGGCCCTGAGTGAGCGAACAGACATTCCAGCTCAGCGGGGCGTCCAGATAGAGGCCGGAGGCCTGCCGGTCTTCTGGCAAGTAAACCAGGCCGGTTGCCAGCCGATTGACGGTTTTCATGGCGGTGATGTCTAGCTCTTCCAACATAACGCGGCCACCGTTGGCGGGCCGTAAGCCATAGAGCGTTTCGGCCAGCTCGGTTCTGCCCGCACCGACTACCCCCGCCAGCCCGAGAATTTCACCGGCGCGCACCTCAAAAGAAATATGGGCAAAACCCTCGCCGCTCAGGTCGCTCACTTGTATCACCGGCTGATTGGATTGCGCCCGTGCTTGCGAGCGGCGGTTACCGGGTAGCTCTAGCCATAACTTTTGGGTATCGGTTAATTCACTGTTTTTAGCTTGCGGAGTTATCGCCTGAATAATGGTCTCGGTGGAGAAATCGGTGGTCGCGCCACTCAGCGCAATCCCGCCATCGCGCATCACACTGACCCAATCCGCCAATTGGCGAATTTCCGGCAGTTTGTGGGAGATAAACACCACTCCGACCCCTTGCTGCAATAACATTTTGATTTGGTTAAATAAACGGTGAGTTTCCGCGGGTGTTAACGAGGCGGTGGGTTCATCCAAAATCAAAATGCGCGAGTCGCGCATCAGACCGCGCATGATCTCGACTAACTGCTGATCAGCTACATCTAGCGAACCGGCACTGACCGACAAATCCAAATGGCAGCCCAAACTGTGCAGCAACTGCGCCATTTTCTTTTTATCCGCTTGATGCTTCGGCAAGCGGAACAGAATATTTTCCTGCACCGACAAATTAGCGAACAGCATGGGTTCCTGTGGCACCAGATAAATACCGAGCTGGTGGGCCTTGGCTGGAGTGAGGTTGGAACAAAGTTGCCCATCTATTTCAATAGTGCCGCTGTCAGCGGGCAGCACCCCGGCGATGATCTTCATCAGTGTCGATTTCCCCGCGCCATTCCCCCCGAGCAGGGCATGAACCTGACCCGGAAGCAGAGTAAAATCGATACTTTTCAATACTATAACGCCGGAAAACTGCTTGCTGATACCACGAACCTGGAGCAGGGGGGGCGGATTAGTCTGTGGCATCAGTAGCTCCTGCGATTTGAACAAAAATAAATTAAAATTAAAAGTGTTCAAAAAAGATAGCCGCATAATCCCATTCATGGCGTAATCAAGATCACAAAATCGTGAATAAAAAAATTTAAATTAAAATATGTTCAAATGTGTCATTTAAGCTGTTAGCGTAGTTACCAATTCAGACTGTAGATTTCTGATCGATGATGAATCAATGAAGAATGAGAAAGCGGCAATAGGGATCGCGGCTAATGATGAAAGAAAAACTTATGTCGTCCAACGATGAATACAAATATCCGGGTAATAGCATGAGTGAAGAGGAACTGCTCGCTCGCATTGCGTGGTTTTATTATCACGATGGCTTAACACAAGGGGATATTGGCGAACTGCTGGGGCTGACCCGATTGAAGGTCTCCAGATTGCTGGAGAAAGGCCGTCAGTCTGGGGTTATTCGGGTACAGATCAATTCGCGCTATGAGGGTTGTCTGGAACTGGAAAACGCGCTGCAACAGCATTTTGGCCTCAAGCATATCCGTATTTTGCCGTCACTGGCTGACCTCAGTATTAGCAGCCGGTTGGGAATTGGTGCGGCACATTTATTGATGGCATTGATACAACCGCAGCAGCTATTGGCGGTCGGTTTTGGCGAAACCACCATGTGCGCCTTGCAGCATTTGAGCGGCTTTATTGCTTCTCAGCAGGTGCGTTTGGTCACCCTCTCCGGTGGGGTCGGCTCTTATATGACCGGGATTGGGCAGCTTGATGCGGCCTGTCAGGTCAGTATTATCCCTGCGCCATTGCGGGCTTCCAGTGCTAAAGTCGCCGACACATTCCGTCAGGAAAACAGCGTGCGCGATGTGATGCTGGCGGCGTGTGCGGCGGATGTCGCCGTGGTGGGGATTGGCTCGGTCAATCAACAAAAAGAAGCCACTATTTTGCGCTCCGGTTATATCAGCGAAGGTGAGCAACTGATGTTCAGCCGCAAAGGCGCAGTGGGCGATATCCTCGGCTACTTTATGCAAGCAGACGGCGAATTAGCGGCAGAGTTGCAGATTCATCAGGAGTTAATCGGTATTTCGCTGACAGATTTGACCAACATCCCGACAGTGATTGGGGTAGCGGGTGGCGTTGAAAAGGCAGAGGCGATTGTTGCAGCGCTGAAAGGCCAGTATGTGAATGCGTTAGTGACGGATGAACTGACGGCAAGAGCCATTATCAAACGGATTTAATTGGCTATTTTTCTTGCTAGTTTGAGATTGGGCAGTGCTCGTGACCGTCACATACTACACCGTCACATACTACACCGTCACATACTACACCGTCACATACTACCTGTATGCTCCGGCCCTCTGTGCGCTGGCCGCACTCAATCTGACTGCGACAATGACGCCAATAGTTTTTATTTTTTCGAGAAAAGCAGTAGAGGACAGATTTATACATAAATTCATATATACCCGTCATACTGCAAGCTGCATGTGCGTTGGCTACGTTCAATCACCCGAATCACTTACTGATGTAAGCTCATCGGGACTCTCTCGCTTGCCGCCTTCCTGCAACTCGAATTATTTAGGGTATAAATAAAAAGAGGATAGCGTAATGAGTCAATTCTCTACGACCACATCGGGTGATTATCTGATGGCTTTGGATGCCGGCACCGGCAGTGTCCGGGCGGTGATATTTGACCTTAATGGTCATCAGATAGCCGCCGGACAGGCTGAATGGCTACACCTGCCAGTACCCGATGTCCCTGGGTCAATGGAGTTTGACTTAACCACCAACTGGAAGTTGACCTGCCAGTGCATCCGTCAGGCGCTGCATCAGGCCAACTTACCCGCCAGTGCTATCCGTGCAGTAGCGGCATGCTCAATGCGCGAGGGCATCGTGCTCTATGACCGCAGCGGCAAACCTATCTGGGCTTGTGCCAATGTGGATGCGCGTGCCAGCCGCGAAGTCAGCGAATTGAAAGAGTTACACAACAATGGATTTGAACTCGAAGTCTATCAGTGCTCCGGTCAAACACTGGCTTTGAGTGCCATGCCACGGTTACTGTGGCTGGCGCATTACCGGCCAGATATTTATCGTCAGGCCGGGACATTGACCATGATAAGTGACTGGCTGGCAAATATGCTCAGCGGCGAACTGGCGGTTGACCCCTCCAATGCGGGCACCACCGGAATGTTGGATTTAGTCACTCGCAACTGGCAGCCGAATTTGTTGGAAATGGCCGGATTACGCGCCGATATCTTATCGCCGGTCAAAGAGACGGGCACTTTGCTCGGGCATGTCACCGCGCAAGCCGCGCAAGAGTGTGGTTTGCAGGTCGGGACGCCAGTCGTTATGGGCGGTGGCGACGTCCAACTCGGCTGCTTGGGGTTGGGGGTGGTGCAACCGGGCCAAACCGCGGTGTTGGGCGGCACTTTCTGGCAGCAAGTGGTTAACTTGCCCAAACCGATTACTGACCCCAATATGAACACGCGCATTAACCCGCATGTCATTCCCGGCATGGTGCAAGCAGAATCTATCAGCTTCTTTACTGGCCTGACTATGCGCTGGTTCCGTGATGCATTTTGCGCCGAAGAGAAATTACTCGCCCAACGGCTGGGGGTTGATACTTACAGCTTGCTGGAAGATATGGCGGCGCGGGTGCCCGCTGGTGCTTACGGGGTAATGCCGATTTTCTCTGATGTCATGCGCTTTAAATCCTGGTATCACGCCGCGCCCTCCTTTATTAACCTGTCGCTCGACCCGGAAAAATGCAACAAAGCCACCTTATTCCGTGCGTTGGAAGAGAACGCCGCGATTGTCTCGGCCTGTAATTTGGCCCAAATTGCCGAATTCTCCGGCGTCAAAGCTTCATCGGTGGTATTTGCCGGTGGCGGTTCAAAAGGCAAACTGTGGAGCCAAATTCTGGCCGATGTGACCGGCATTCCCGTCCGCGTGCCGGTGGTCAAAGAAGCCACGGCATTAGGTTGCGCCATTGCGGCGGGGGTGGGTGTCGGGCTATATGAAGCGCTCGATAAAACGGGTGAACGTCTGGTGCGCTGGGAGCGGGAATATCAGCCGAATACTGAGCATAAAGCACTGTATCAGGCGGCCAAAACCAACTGGCAAGCGGTGTATACCGATCAACTGACATTAGTAGACAGTGGGCTGACGACGTCTCTGTGGAAAGCCCCCGGCCTCTAAAATTGGCTATCTTACTGGCCAGCTTGAGCTTCGGGGCAGTGCTCATCACCGTCACATACTGGTGTATGCTCCGGTTCTTGCGCGCTGTCCGCACTCAATCTGACTGCGCCGATGACGTCAATTAAGTTATTACAGGCAACACGTTCCAAGCGGTGAGGACAGATTGAAGAGTAAAGCGTCCGCGCCAGGGATGGCGCGGCTCGAGCCTACAGGGAGGTATTTACGGCGTCTTTACGATCAGTCTGTTCTCTCTGCGGATAACCCTACGCATTACAAAATTGTTATCATTATTTATTATTGGCATATGGGGCGCTAAAACGATTGCCATGCAGTAAACGGTTGTATAGCATTATCGCCCCCTCTTTCGTTGCCGATGATGGCGCATCCTATGATGAATACATCAAATAAGACAGAATCACCTGCCGGGCAACTTTCTGCTCCTGTTCATGCCAGTGCCGATAATTTACCGGGCATACTGCGAGAGAAAGAGAATGTTAAGCGCATTTTAGTGATTAAATTACGCCATTTCGGCGATGTTCTCCTAACAACTCCTTTGCTGAATACGTTGAAAGCTAACTATCCACAGGCAAAAATCGACGTGCTGCTGTATGGCGGAACGCAAGAAATGTTGCGAGAGAACAAAACAGTTAATCATGCATTTATTGTCGATCGCGGCCTCAAACATGCGGGCTTAAAAGCGCAAATTAGCGGTGAAAAAACGCTGTTTAATGCATTGAAAGCACACCATTATGATCTGATCCTCAATTTATCTGATCAATGGCGGGCCGCAGCCTATTGTCGTTTATTAAAACCGGGCTTCAGCATTGGTTTTCATTATCCGAAACGTGATACCTGGCTATGGCGCTATTGTCATTCCACATTAGTCGATATTCCCCATGCAGCCGAACGGCACACTGTTCTCAATAATTTGGACATTCTCGCACCGTTGCAACTCACGGATATCAGCACTGACGTCACTATGGCTTATGGCCCGCACGACATTGAGCGGGTAAAACAACTGCGTCAGCAACATAACATTGTCGATTACATCTTGATTCAACCCTCTGCCCGCTGGAAGTTCAAAACCTGGGCCAGTGAGTCATTCAGCCAATTGATAAACCATCTCACCGAACAAGGTGAAACTGTGTTGCTAACGGGTGGTAAAGACAAAGCTGAACTGGATTATATCGCCGACATCATTGTAGGCTGCACACAGCCTGAAAAAGTGATTAATTTATCCGGCCTCTTGGCACTGCCAGAACTTGCTGTCTTGATAGATAACGCTAAGCTATTTATTGGTGTAGATTCTGTGGCAATGCATATGGCGGCTGCATTACAAACCCCGGCAGTGGTGTTATTTGGCCCCAGCAACCTTAACCAATGGCACCCATGGCAAGCTCCACATACCCTGTTATGGGCCGGACATTACCGCACTTTACCGCATCCTAATGAGATAGATACCGACACCACCGATCGTTATTTGAACGCGATCCCTGTGAACGATGTCATAGATGCCGTTGATGATTGGCGCACTCAAAGCCAGTGATGAGCCAATAGACGACTTGTTTTTAATAACAGACTATTTTTAATAACTAACTGTTTTTAATAACAAATGTGTATCAGCCAATTTTTGGCTTCCAACCAGCTTAAGCTGAGAGAATTATGATAACCCCAACGACTTCTGCGCCGGGTATGCCCCCGGCTCACCCGCGCAGTGAAATACTGAGCGGTTTTGCTGCATTGCTGTTAGGTATTGCCCTACCGACGTCGAATCCACTAATTAATATATCGCTGGTTTTAATCCTTATCAGCCTGATTATTAACCGTAAGTCACTGCAATTAAAGCCTTTACTGACGAACCCATTAGTCTATTTGCCCGCCGCCATGTTTGCGCTATTGGCACTGTCACTGCTGTTTCATCACAACAGTTATGGCCCAGAAATGGTAAGTAAGGATAAGAAATTTCTTTATATCTTGCCGCTGGCTCTGTTCTTTATTAACCAGCCACAGCGGGTAAAACTATTTTGTATCGGCTTCCTGGCCGCTAACACCGTGGTGTTGGCAGGTTCATTGGCTGTTGGGGTGTTACACATTCCAATCGGACATATCGACCCCGCCAATCCAACGCTCTTTAAACTACAAATTACCCAGAACTTCTTCTTGGCCTTGTCGGCGATGCTGTGGCTGATGTTGGCCTGCAAAAGTCAGGGCTGGAAACGCTGGGGCTATGGCCTGCTGGTGGCTGCCGCCTGTTACAGTGTTCTGTTTTTGGTCTTGGGCCGCACAGGATATGTCGCACTGGTTGTCGGGCTAGGTGTGTGGCTGTTCTTTTCGCTGGGTCGCCGCCAACGCTGGCTATTAGTGGTGCTGGGGGCCATGGCATTTGTTGCCGTGCTGCTGATTCCCAATAAAGCCACGCAGCGGATAAATCAGGGCATTGATGAGATTAAAGTCTGCATGGCCGCGCCCGCCGCTAATGTCACTGGCGCTTGTCGCTCGTCGATGGGGCAACGCTCAGCTTTTGCTGTTGAGGCCGTCAGGTTAATTAAAGACGCCCCTATTCTGGGGCACGGTGCCGGGGGTTTCTATTATGAAGATCCAAAAATAAATTACAAAATCAACAATCCACATAACCAATATCTGTTGGAAACCATCCAGTCCGGTGTGGTGGGCTTAATTATTTTCCTGGCCTGGATTGTCTGCTGTTACCGTGTCATTTGGCAACAGACACCGGCTCTGCGTAATGTTTTGCTAGCTGTATTGACCAGTTATATGGCGTGTAACTTCTTTAATTCATTCCTGCTGGATTCCTCGGAAGGCCATTTATTTATGATTTTTGTCGCCATCCTGGCGGGGTATTCTGTAGCAAGCACTCGGCAAGGTTCGGATAAGCGACTGACCGAGTGATAAGCATATTCGATATTACTGGCTAACTCGCGGCTCCCTATGGGGGCCGTTTTTTTTGCCACTAGCATTATCATGGATTGGGTCATGATAGAGATTCTAAAATTTTAGATATATCTTTAATGAGATCGCCAAAATGTATATTGAAATGGTGGATTATTTAATGGAATGTGAGTTTACAAACTAGATTAACCAGTTTTATTTACGTTATTTTTTATAGCGTGAGAATAATGGGTCTTAAATGGGGATGATTCCTACATTATTTCATCGGAATAGTCTGTCCATTTGTCAGATATTTCAACATGAAATATCAATCTTTCTAATC
>NZ_CABHXX010000035.1 GCF_902170565.1 Yersinia thracica | reverse complement strand
GTTACTTAGGAGGCTCACTTATACTCAAAAAGAATTTTATATAATGTTTTCACATTATTCGTATGTAAAGTGTACGAATTGTTTATTATTCACACACGAAAGTGTGATCATAATCTAAAATTCTTCAATTGCTCCATATAGGATTGTAGCGGAATAGTGGTGTCAGTTTGCCAATAGACGGAAAAACAAACTAATAGAACACATAATACGCGCTCTAATTGATTACCTTTTTGTGGGCGTAATATCGGAATAGAAAAACGCCAACGGCATGGCCATAAAAGCGGTACACCGGCAGGCGTAATCATATCGGCCAATAGATGGCTAAAATAGCCAATAATCATCGCGTGAAATACATCTGCGGGGATAATCCAGTCGCGAGAAATATCCATTTGAAAAAGCGCAATACCGCCGAATACCGCCAACAGGCTATGAGTAAACCCGCGATGACCAAATGCACGAGCAATAGGTGTTGATATCCACTTTAGTCGCTGACCAAGGATTGATTTGGGGTGATCAATATCTGGCAGCAGGGAAGTTAGCAGGGTGCCAGGGATAATATGCCACCAATCGCCATGTGCCAGTTCAGGTGTGAGGCCGACTTTCTTGGCAAAAATAACGCAGGCGACAGAAAAAATAAGGTGTCCTTCCCCTGTCATACTTGAATTCCGAATCTGTAGCTGTTGATTTATCC
>NZ_CABHXX010000034.1 GCF_902170565.1 Yersinia thracica | reverse complement strand
CTTTATTTAACTGCATGTTAAAAGTGACTTTTTTACTAGCCACCCCAAATGTGATTTAAATCTCTTTTCTTAAAGATATGATCCCCTAATCTTTACCCTACAGTCGCGCTTATGGGAGCTTAATAATGGGATACAGTAATGTGCTGGTCGCAGTGGCCCTTTCACCCGATAGTCAACAATTGGTAGATAAAGCCGTTTCTATCGTGCGGCCTTATGACGGCCGGGTTTCATTGATTACACTGACAACAGAGCCAGAAATGTACAGTAGCTACGCGGCCCCCATGCTGGGTGATTTGCGATCCGTTTTACAAGAGGAAGCTCAGTTATTTATGGATGAATTGGCTATCAATGCTGATTATCCCATTGAGAACCGAACCGTGGTTCATGGTGAGTTCGCTGACAGCGTCACTTATTTTTGTCAGCAACAACATATTGACCTGGTGATATGCGGCAACCACAGCACAAGACTAATGAATAAATTTTCCTGCTCAGCTGCTCGCCTGATTAATACCAGCATGGTAGATGTACTGATAGTCCCTCTTTGATAAAGACGAATAAGGGATTCACGTGAGTAATGAATAGTCATTATAGTTCCGGGGCTTATCGGCCCCGGATTTCGTTATATTAAATATCCATAAATACTGTTAGAACCATTTACCGAAGCGGCGGATATAAAACTGCTTCATCAGTTGCGCAACAACACAGTAACTGATCAGTGTCCCTGCCAACCATGGGAAATATTGCCATGGCAGTGGTTGTAGCCCGACTAAATTTCCTAATGGTGAGAATGGAATATAAATACCTACCGCCATGATGACCCCAGTGGTTAATAGCACTGGCAATGCCGCGGTGCTTTGAATAAACGGAATTTTCTGCGTGCGCAACATATGAACAACTAATGTTTGCGACAACAAACCTTCAATAAACCAACCTGACTGGAACAAAGCCTGATGCTCGACACTGTTGGCCGCGAAAACAAACCACATCAGCGCAAAAGTTGTGATATCAAAGATCGACGAAGTCGGCCCAATCCACAGCATAAAGCGGCCAATATTTTTAGCATCCCACTTACGTGGTTTGCGCAAAAACTCTTTGTCCATTTTATCCCACGGCAGAGAGAGCTGGGAGATGTCATACATCAGGTTTTGCAGCAGTAAATGAATAGCCAGCATCGGCAAGAATGGAATAAAGGCACTGGCAACCAGTACAGAGAAAACATTACCGAAGTTAGAGCTGGCGGTCATGTTCAAATACTTAATAATATTCCCAAAAGTTTCGCGCCCTTTAATAACCCCTTCTTCCAATACCATTAAATTCTTTTCGAGCAAAATGATATCTGCTGACTCTTTGGCGATATCGGTGCCGGTATCAACAGAGATTCCCACATCAGCATCGCGCAATGCCGGTGCATCATTAATACCATCCCCGAGGAAACCGACGGTATGACCATTGCTTTGCAGCATTTTCAGCACACGTGATTTTTGCAGCGGAGTCAGTTTGGTGAACACCGTGCGCAATTCCACTTCACGCGCCAGTGTTTCATCATCCATATGCTCAATATCAAGACCACTCAGCGGCTCTCCGGGTTCCAACCCAACATCGCGACAGATTTTAGCGGTAATAATCGGGTTATCGCCGGTTAATACTTTTACCGCAACGCCATTTTCCCGCAATGCGGCAATCGCGGCCTCGGCACTCTCTTTTGGCGGGTCAAGGAAGGTCAGTAATCCTTGAACAACCAACTCGCGCTCGTCGGCAATACTTAAAGGTAACTCGCTGATTTTGGTGCCTAATTCGCGGGTTGCCAGCAGTAAAACACGAAAACCGTCTTCATTATATTGTGTGGCTAATGCCAATAATGAGGCGCGGCGGGCTTCATCAAGCGGATAGATTTCATCGCCTTCGCGCACTGAAGTACAGATACTCAGCATTTCTTCTACTGCACCTTTGCAGATCAGTTTTTGATGCTGCTGATCATCTTTCACCACAATCGACAAACGACGGCGAATGAAATCAAAGGGTAATTCATCAACTTTATTGAAGCTGCGCAAAGCATCAACTTCGGGCTTGCCACGGCTAAATTTGATAACCGCCTGATCCATCAGATTGCGCATGCCGCTTTGATGGAAGCTGTTAAGCCATGCCAGTTGTAATATTTTACTGTCATTGCTGCCAAGAACATTTAAATGGTGTTCAAGAATGATTCGGTCTTGCGTCAATGTCCCCGTTTTATCGGTACACAGCACATCCATCGCACCAAAATTTTGTATTGCATTCAGCCGCTTGACGACAACTTTTCGCCGCGACATCGCTATTGCACCTTTAGCCAGATTGGAGCTGACAATCATCGGCAACATTTCAGGTGTCAATCCGACCGCCACCGCCAACGCAAACAGCGCCGCTTCACTCCAATCCCCTTTTGTAAACCCATTGATCAGCAATACGATCGGCACCATCACCAACATAAAGCGAATTAATAGCCAACTAACACTATTGACCCCTCGGTCAAAAGCAGTTTGAGCACGGTTGCCCACAATGGATTTCGCAAGTGACCCGAAATAAGTATACCCCCCGGTGGCGACAACCACGGCCATGGCCGTTCCACTGGCAACGTTGGTCCCCATCAGACAAATATTAGATAACTCAAGTAATTCACTTTCGCTACTGGCATCTGCTTCCACCGATTTTGGAGCAATGGACCCCATTGCATCATATTTCTCAATGGGTATCGCTTCACCGGTCAGGATTGCCTGACTGATAAACAAATCTCTGGATTTAATCAGGCGCAAATCAGCCGGAATCATATCCCCGGCAGATAATAAAATAATATCGCCCGGTACCAACTGTTTAATGGCTATTTCCTGTTTTGTCGGCTGGGCGCTATGACTATTACGACGCAGTACCGTGGCCGTGGTACGCACCATTGATTTCAACGTTTCTGCGGCTTTATTGGTGCGGTATTCCTGCCAAAAACGCAGTAATCCACTGATTAAAACCATGGTCACAATAATGCTGGCACCGACAAGATCTGTTTCCTCGCCACGTTGTAGCGGTAACCAATAATCGGTCACAAAGCTGATTGCCGCCAAAATTATTAAAACAAAAATAAATGGGTTATTAAATGCAGCCAGTAATTGAATCAGAGCCGGCGGTGCTTTCTCATGCGCAACTTCATTTAGGCCGTATAATTCCAGCCGCTCTTTGGCATCTTCCTCTGTTAGCCCATTCAAGTTAGCATTTAACTTAGATAATGTTTGATCCAAGCTATTTTTAGCCTCTAATGCAATAGTAAAAGGCTTTTTATTATTATTGCTACGGCTTGTACCTGTCTTTTTAAATTTGGTCATAACGCTTCTCTTTTAATTCTAAACGCACAGGATTTATCCGCTCAATTATTGAGAGGTAAATGTGCTGAACTATTATTGCGCTGCCAATTTTATATTTAATCAGCAGCGGCTAATTAAGTTAATTCCGGGGTGATCGTCCATAACAACTCCTTACTACCACATGGGTCAGTATTATTGACTGCTAATTTGAAATTAGATTAATTTCCCAACTTATGCCGGTAATTCTGATGCAATACGCCAATGAATAGCACTGACACTCCGCTCCAGACTGACTCGGCAAACAATACTTTCAATTTCTTTTTGTGCTGCTGGCGTTGCCATTATTTCAGCACAGACTTCTAGTTGACCAGGCTTGGCAATATCGGCGCTGCATAATGATTGCAATCGTAATGCCATACCATTCAATGCCTGTAAAATCAGAGTGCGAACCAATACTTCATCTTCCGTGCCACATGTCACGTGAATGCGGTAACGCACTTCTAAATCAACAGCTTGTTGTTGAGGTTGCATATTAATGCGTTGTGCTGCCTCGCGCAGCAATATATTGGCACATAGAATAACGGCGGTTGCTGCAACGGCATTCCAATACAATCCCAGGCCACAAAGCACACCAATCCCTGCGGAACACCACAAGGTGGCTGCCGTATTTAAGCCTCGAATATTCATGCCTTCGCGCATAATAACGCCAGCGCCCAAGAAACCAATTCCTGAAACCACTTGAGCAGCAATACGGCCCGGGCTATCCGGGGAGGTGGCATAAGAGCTGAGAATAAATACTGCCGCACCAGTCGCAACTAATGCATTAGTCCGTAAACCGGCCATACGCTGACGCCATTGTCTTTCGGCACCAATTAATGCGCCCAAGCACATCGCCAGTAATAAATTTATGACAAAAGGAGTTAATGCCATGATTCTCTCCATGAATTAATCATTGGTAGAATAATCATGTGCTATTTAGCACACAGATAATTGTGCTGATATATACCTAAGGGTAAATCAGCAATAACCGGTGTTAGCGCCAGGAGGAAAGAGTGAGTGGCTGTTAAATACCATAATAAAAACCCGAATTAATATCCTCGATGATTATCCATCGAGTAAAATCATTATTGGGTATGCACAGCTCAGGAAATACAGAGAGGGTGCTGCCCGCCATGTTTCGGCAAGCAACAAATCGGTCGGGAGATAAGTTAGCTTGCCTTGCTTATTTGACTACTACTTTGCGTATCCATTAGTTTCTCCGCCGAAATTTTTCAAGAGTATAGTTGTCTATGATAATCATGTAAAGGTTATATTTCTAAACAAAACTTAAACCGATTAAGAACAATTAAATAATAAGGATAATAGCGAAAATATAAGACGTAAATTAATCCTATTTCACTGCTAGATATCCTATTGCTATAAATAAGGCTTCCCCAGAAAACATTATTCTTGTAACTACACTGCAAATGTGAAGTTGCTGCGGATACGTTGCATGAAAACACAGCAAACAACAGCTGATGATTACCGTAAACAGCCCAAAATAATTTATTGGAGAACGGCGATATCACCTCGTGGGAAAACACCTACGCAGTGAACTCCATCAATATTCCCCCTACCGGGTAAGTACAACGGGGCATTGAACCGGAGATACCTATCAAGTCCTTGACGTTATTACATAAATGTAATGAACCTTTCACCAAAAATGAGAGCGTGATCTCATTTATAACCCTAACTATTTTAGGTCCGTTGCCGATAGGTTCTTAAAGGAGTGTTGAGATTATTTTAGATATAGGGGTGGATTAATTTTAAGTAGCGATGCCTGCACTCCAATCATTGATGTTACCGCCAGACAGCTGACAACGCGGTGACTTCGAATGTATGGGTATATCAGGCAAGGACCTTTCCTCGAGCGACTATAGAAACGGAACTAACAATGAAACGTGGAAGTACGCATAAGCCATTGGATATAAAAATAACGCCAGAACATAATAAAGAGACGAAAGTATTGTTTGTTAATAATATGCGTCTGGTTACTTTGTTTATCGCCATTTTGGCGGGAATATTGCTTTTATTTGCAGCGGCAATTGGTACATCTGGCTACTTCTTGAAACAAAGTAACCAATCGCTTGAAGAAGCGACTCAAGAACTGGATATACGCCTAGGCCTCTCTAACAGCTCAAACCACTTACGTACTGCACGCCTTATTTTAATTCAGGCAGCATCGTCGGCACGTATTGGTGATGCCGCGGGTTATCAACAGGGCTTGAAGAATGCAGAAAATCGTATTGCTCAGTCGCAACAAATGTTTGACCTCTACTATAACCGCCCCACTAAATCCGAAACTGACATCGCCCTAGACAGCCCACTGAAAAAAGCTTATGAACAATATCGCGACGATGGTATGAAACTCATGTTAGAAGCGACTAAAGAGGGGCATTTTGAAGAAGTTATCTCGCTAGAGGCAGAAAAACTTAATCAGTTAGATGACGCTTATAACGAGCCGCTGCAGAAAGCAGTTAAATACCGCACAGAACTCGCCAACCAAATTAATCAGTCGGCTCAGCAAGAAGCGCATCTCGGTTACATACTGATGGGCGGTGCCTTTATTCTGGCTATTTTATTGACAATAATCGCTTTTTTAGTGATCAGCAAAGTCATTATCAAGCCGATTAACTGGTTGGTAGTGCGTATTCAACGTATTGCTCACGGGGATTTAACACAAAGTCCCGTGGCATTTGGCCGCAATGAAATCGGTGTGTTAGGTCATAATATTCAACAAATGCAAGATTCGTTAGCTTCCACGGTTGAAGCAGTACGCAGCAGTGCCGAATCTATATATCAAGGCTCCAGCGAAATCGCCCTAGGCAATACAGATCTTTCAGCACGAACTGAGCAACAAGCCGCTTCACTGGAACAGACAGCAGCTAGCATGGAGCAACTGACCGCAACGGTTAAACAAAATGCGGAAAATGCCCACCACGCCAGCCAACTGGCGGCGAATGCATCAGGTAAAGCTGCTCAAGGTGGCGATATCGTGAATGATGTTGTCGACACTATGGATAAAATATCCCTCAGCTCAATGAAAATTGCTGAAATTACTAACGTAATTAATAGTATTGCTTTCCAAACCAACATTCTGGCATTGAATGCTGCGGTAGAAGCAGCCCGTGCAGGTGAACAAGGCCGTGGATTTGCAGTCGTCGCCAGTGAGGTGCGCAATCTGGCTCAACGCAGTGCTGATGCAGCCAAAGAGATTGAATCGCTGATTGAAGTCTCGGTTGATCTTATTGGTGATGGCTCAATTCTGGTCTCTGATGCGGGTAAAACCATGAAAGAGATTGTAACGGCCGTCACGCATGTAACTGATATTATGGGTGAAATTGCATCAGCTTCTGATGAACAAAGTCGCGGAATCAGCCAGGTTGCACAAGCTGTATCCGAGATGGACAACGTAACACAGCAGAACGCCTCTTTAGTGCAGGAAGCGTCAGCGGCTGCGGCGTCTTTAGAGCAACAGGCCGAGATACTGACTCAGGCGGTTGCAGTCTTCCATTTAAATGGGCGTAATCCGGCCCCCTCCCTTAAAACGCCAACGCCTTCATCAGGGGGGCAGAATAAAACCGGCGGAAATAAAAAGTCTACCGATGACTCGCTGAATTGGGAAACTTTCTGAGTTATCGCTAGCGGCAATTCAGCCGAGCTATGATTGCAAAAGCTGATAGCATAACCGGAGGTAAGGCTCTCGCCTTCCTCCGGTTTTTTATTGTCACTTGCTGTGCGCCAGATAAATAAAAGGGTTGCAAACGCTATTGGTGAAGTGGCTCAACAAAGGTGCCATCATGGCTATCAATCTCATTAAAGAACCAGACACCTGCGGGGTAATCTTCCAGTGAAACCAGATACATAACACCCTCGCTAAATTGTTCCACCTCTAAAACAACCCCCTCACGCCGCGGGCCGCCATCGGTTTTTACTGTCACCCGATCATTTACTTTCATGATATTACCTTTGATTAAGTCAATGCTGCTAGTGTAGTACATAATTAGGTGAGAATGATAAGGTTTACGCACAATCAAGTGTATGCTTTTGATGAATATATTTAAGCATAAAAATGAATGTGTTCACACTGAGAGCATGTTGAGGAAATCAGCAGGCAGGGGGAGAAATAAGAGTAAGTAAGGCAGTTTACTTCATGCTAGAAAGTAAAAAACCCGCCTTAGCGGGTTTTTTTATAATCAGCCAAAGGCCAATTAGATTGCAGTTACGTTTGCTGCAGACGGACCTTTAGCACCGTTCTCGATAGAGAACTGTACATTCTGGCCTTCAGCCAGGGTCTTGAAGCCTTGATCTTGGATTGCAGAGAAGTGCACGAACACGTCTTTGCTGCCATCAGCTGGAGTGATGAAACCGAAGCCTTTAGACTCGTTGAACCACTTTACTTGACCTTTCATCATGTTAGACATGTGTATTTCCTTTATTAAAAAATTTTGCCACCATGGGCGTGTTATAGCCGGTTATCAGTCGTTACTTATGGAGGCACTATGAAGGAAATTCGTCAGTGAAGAGCTATCAACGATAACGCTTTAAATATGAACCACTTTACTCAAGATGTCGTGCATAAATAGGTCTGTACCACAGGCCGAGACGCATTAACTCATGACCGGCTTTTAATAGCAACTCTTTTTAGCAAGCAAGCGGAAGATTCTTGTTTACATGACTAAAATAAGACCAAAAAAGCTATTTATTATACTCTTGAGGCTTTGTTTTAATCATGTTTGTTACTTGGGCTGAAAGTTTATCCCTTGAATTTGCTATCATAAGCAGCCATCTACTTTTGAGAGAAATACATGAAGCCCAAGTCTGCCACTTTAGATGATGTCGCACGCCAGGCGGGTGTTTCTTATCAAACGGTATCCCGTGTTTTAAACCACGCCCCTCATGTCTCGCTAAAAACTCGGCATAAAGTTGAATTGGCCATGGCTGAGCTGAACTATGTTCCTAACCGGGTAGCCCAGCAATTAGCAGGTAAACATAGCCAGACTCTCGGGTTAGCGACCACCGACCTTTCTTTGCATGCTCCTTCGCAAATAGCTGCCGCAATAAAAAGAAAAGCCCGCCAACTGGGGTATAACGTGGTCATTGCCATGGTCGATGACCATAGTGAATATGCCTGCCAACAAGCTATAAACGAGTTACTGGCTCAACGAGTTGATGGGATTTTAGTCAATGTTCCTTTGAAGACAAAGCACAGCCAAAAAATTACCGAACAATGTGCAGATACGCCGGTTCTTTTTCTCGATGTTGACCCCCGCTCTAACGCTTTCAGCGTCTTATTTGATCCCAAAGTAGGCGCAATTCAGAGTGCAAACTACATCATCGCATTAGGCCACCAACAAATAGTGCTTATCTCCGGCCCCAAAGATGCTATTTCAGCCCAATTACGCCTCCAAGGGTGGTTGCAGGTCTTGAATAACGCCTCACTTTCACCACCAGCGGTTTATCACGGAGAATGGAATGCGCAAAGTGGTTATCAGGCGACACAGAAATTGATCGCCGGTAATACCCCATTTAGCGCTATTTTAGTCGCTAATGACCAAATGGCGCTAGGCGTACTACGTGCTCTGCACGAACACAATATCGACGTGCCGAAAGAGGTCTCTGTTATTGGTTATGACGATACTGCGGACAGCGCCTATTTCCAGCCCCCACTGACCACCATCAGACAAAACTTCAGATTATTAGGGGAAGAAAGTGTATCCCGATTGATAGTCAGGCTGCACCATACTATTGAGCCGCCCTCTCAATCATTGTCATTAGAGACTGAACTGATAATACGCCAGACTACAGCCTCTTTTAATCCTGCTCGGCACAAAAACGAATAAATGCGATCGTTCTCGACTATTTAACTCATAGCTATTTACTTTACTTTCGGCTGAATTCATCTTGAACGCACCAAAATTGTGAGCGCATAACATTTCATTAATTACCAAAGTAACGCTAACAAAAACGAGCTCAATTTCGCAAAAGATAAGGCTGAAATTATGACGGCACAGCAAGAAGTGAAACAGCGGGTTAAACCAGCCCTATCACAGATTTTATCTCGCCGAGATTGGGAAAAGCCGCAGATAACACAATACAATCGCCTTGAAGCGCACCCTCCATTTTACAGTTGGCGAAATATCAGTGCCGCTCAAGATGATAATTATTCCCCACAACGGCAATTACTGAATGGGCAGTGGACATTTAGTTATTTTACGCGGCCTGAATCAGTACCCGATAAATGGACTGAGCAAGATTTGCCTGGAGCTGCGTCAATACCCGTCCCTTCAAATTGGCAGCTCCATGGTTACGACACCCCGATTTACACTAATGTGCGATACCCAATTCCCGTTGACCCACCGCGAGTGCCACAGGACAACCCGACAGGCTGTTATTCTTATAATTTTACATTAGATCCCGATTGGCTCTCGTCAGGGCAAACCCGCATTATTTTTGATGGCGTGAGTTCCGCATTCTATCTGTGGTGCAACGGCCAGTGGGTCGGGTATTCCCAAGACAGCCGCCTGCCCGCCGAATTTGATCTCACGCCTTATTTGCAAGCAAACGATAACCGCATCGCCGTTCTTGTATTGCGTTGGAGTGATGGTAGCTATCTGGAAGATCAGGATATGTGGCGCATGAGCGGAATTTTTCGTGATGTCAGCCTACTGCACAAGCCTGATATTCATTTGCGGGATGTTCATGTCACGACGCATTTATCGCCCGAATTCAGCTCCGCCCATTTAGATGTGATGGCGGCAGTTAATATTCCATTGATTGATATCAATAACACGCAACTGACCAAAGCCTATCAAATCCGGGTGCAACTTTGGTTGGCGGATACGTTAGTTACCAGTCTACAGCAACCTCTAGGCACTCAAGCAATTGATGAAAGGGGGAATTATGCTGATCGCACTCTCCTAAGCCTACAGGTAGAGCGGCCCTTATTATGGAGCGCTGAACAACCTACGCTCTATCGAGCCGTCATCTCGCTACTTGATAACCAGCAAAAACTTATCGAAGCAGAAGCTTATGATGTCGGTTTCCGCCAAGTTGTCATTCATCAAGGACTACTCAAGATTAATGGCAAAGCGGTACTCATTCGTGGGGTGAATCGCCATGAACATCACCCCCAAACAGGCCAAGCGATAGATGAAGAAAGTATGCTGCAAGATATCATTTTAATGAAACAGCATAACTTTAATGCCGTAAGGTGTTCACATTACCCCAATCACCCATTGTGGTATCGCCTGTGCGATCGCTACGGTTTATATGTTGTTGATGAAGCCAATATAGAAACACATGGAATGCAACCTATGGGGCGGTTGGCAGACGATCCACAGTGGTTTTCTGCTTTCAGCGAACGAGTTACCCGGATGGTTCAGCGTGATCGTAACCATCCTTGCATTATTATCTGGTCATTGGGCAATGAATCAGGTCACGGCACCAGCCACGATGCACTTTATCGCTGGGTAAAAACCAATGACCCCACTCGCCCGGTACAATATGAAGGTGGCGGCGCGAATACCCAAGCTACTGATATTGTTTGCCCGATGTATGCTCGAGTGGATGAAGATCAACCTTTCCCAGCAGTACCTAAATGGGCAATAAAAAAATGGATTGGTCTACCAGACGAATCTCGTCCATTGATTTTGTGCGAATATGCCCATGCAATGGGCAACAGTTTTGGTGGGTTTTCCCGCTATTGGCAAGCATTTCGCCAATACCCTCGGCTACAGGGAGGGTTTATTTGGGATTGGGTAGACCAAAGCCTCAGCCGTAACGATGAAAATGGTCAGTCTTATTGGGCTTATGGCGGTGACTTTGGCGACAGCCCCAATGACCGTCAATTCTGTATGAATGGATTAGTTTTTCCTGACCGCACCCCCCATCCAAGTCTATATGAAGCACAATGCGCGCAGCAATTTTTCCAATTTGGGTTGCTTAGCACAACACAGCTGGTAGTCAGCATTACCAGTGAATATCTGTTCAAAAACAGCGATAACGAGCACCTGTATTGGCGTATCGAGTTAGAGGGGAAGTCAATTCTGGAGGGTGACCTCCCACTAAATTTATCGCCTGAAAGCACACAATACCTCACCTTGGCAGATCAATTACCGACCATCAGTGAACTGGGTGATTTATGGTTGAATGTTGAGGTCAGGCAAGTAAAAGAGACTGCCTGGTCACCGAAGCATCATCGTAGCGCCTGGCATCAATGGCGTTTACCCCATTCACTCTCTATTCCCCAAAACTCCTTAGCAAACTTAACTGAGTCTAGTCGCCTCCAACTGCACCAAGATGCGGAATATATTACTGTAGTTCATCAACAGCAGCGCTGGCTATTTAGCTGCAAAACCGGATTGATGGAGCAATGGTGGGTAGATGGGAAAAATAGATTGCTCACCCCATTGCGTGATCAGTTTGTCCGCGCACCACTGGATAACGATATTGGTATTAGTGAAGCAACACAAATTGATCCTAATGCTTGGGTTGAGCGCTGGAAAAAAGCAGGAATGTATCAATTGGAACAACGTTGTTTATCCTTACAAGCGGATAAGTTGTCTCACGCTATACAAGTCAGCGCTGAGTATGTCTATGAGTTTGCCCAAGAACAATTATTACATACCCATTGGTTATACCGCTTTGATCAACAAGGCTGTATGACCATTGATGTCCGGGTTCAAATTGCCACATCGCTCCCCTCACCGGCAAGAATCGGTATGTGTTGCCAATTGTCTGACATTTCTAAAAATGTTAGTTGGTTGGGATTAGGGCCTCACGAAAACTATCCTGATCGCCAGCTCTCGGCACAATATGGTCACTGGTCACAACCCCTTGAACAGATGCATACTCCCTATATATTCCCAAGCGAAAATGGATTACGTTGCAAAACGAGTACATTGAATTATGGAAACTGGCTATTAACGGGGCAGTTCCATTTTGGTATCAGCCGTTACAGCACACAACAACTCATGGTGACCAGCCATCAGCATTTACTTAAGCCAGAACCAGGCACTTGGCTTAATATTGATGGTTTCCATATGGGGGTTGGTGGTGATGATTCATGGAGCCCCAGCGTCCATATAGATAACTTACTGACGAGTGAAACTTATCAGTATCAGGTCCGCTGGCAATACAAAAGCGATATATAGCAGGAGACGAGAAGCTTATTTTGTCACTGGGTTAATGCATGATTTCGGATTAATACCTATATCGGACCAAGAGAAACACCCCTAATATCATTATGTTCCAAACATCTCTTAGTCCGATTATTGCCATGCAATGAGTCATACATGTAGTACTCCTTTGTAAATTTATGCGCCCACCCACCTGAACTGACCCCATAAAGTTGGGCGCTTTTTTATCTTCTGCTCCCCCGTGATGATTTTGTCTTTTTCATATGTGTCATAAGTTGAGCACATTCACTCCATGAATTATTTGCATTACGGGACTAAGATAATCACTCAGTCATAAGCATAGCTTCTGACTCAGTATCTTCATGTTACAAGAGGATTATTATGACATTGTTAACTCATCTCCCAACGAACATGGTCACAATCAAAATTACTCAACCTGGTGGCCCCAAAGTTTTAGTCCCCGTAGATCGCCCGACACCTATGCCAGCTGCAGGTGAAGTGCTGGTTAAGGTTTCAGCAGCAGGAGTTAACCGCCCTGACGTCATGCAACGCCGTGGACAATATGCACCACCAGCAGGTGCCTCCGATATTCCGGGATTAGAGGTTGCTGGTGTCGTGGTTGCGGTTGCGGCTGATGTCTCACGGTTTAAAATTGGAGACAAAGTGTGTGGGTTAATCGCGGGTGGTGGTTATGCCCAATATTGCGTAATACATGAAAGCAATGCTTTACCTATTCCACCTAACCTCACTGAAATTGAAGCGGCGGCGTTACCCGAAACTTTCTTTACCGTATGGACTAACCTCTTCCAACGGGGCCATTTTACCGCTGGTGAAACGGTCTTAATTCACGGTGGCTCTTCAGGTATTGGGACTACAGCAATAATGCTGAGCAAAGCATTTGGCGCAAAAATAGTTATCGTCACCGTGGGGTCAGAAGAGAAACGTCAGGCATGCTTGGCATTAGGTGCAGATATTGCTATTAATTATCACACTGACGATTTTGTTGCCGAGACTAAACGAGTCACCGCTGGGAAAGGTGTCGATGTTATTGTCGATTTAATTGCTGGTGATTATGTCGCACGTAATTATGAAGCTGCCGCAATGAATGGTCGTATCCTGCAGATTGGCACTCAAAATGGGAATGCCAAAGACTTGAATTTGATGTTAATGTTGCTAAAACGTCTAACACACACAGGATCCACATTGCGCTCGCGTACTGTGACAGAAAAAGCGCTCATCGCCAAAGAACTGGAGCAACACGTTTGGCCATTGCTGTGTAATGGTCAAATAAAACCACTGATATTTCAGACATTCCCACTGAAAGAAGCCGCTAAAGCCCATGAATTAATGGAAAGCAGTACGCATATCGGTAAAATTGTCCTGACCACTGATGGCTGTTCAGCGCTATAATTATCCCCACTATGAAATTTCATCAGGTGAAATTGCAAAAAAAACGATTGTTTTCATCTGATGAATGAATAACATATTCACCCTATTGTCTATTTAACTATAACAGTTTTGCTAACTATTTCCTTAAACTGATATACTTTAAATTTAGCTTTCCATGCTAAACTATAACAAACTATTATGGTTTAACTTTAATGAGTTATTAATTACAAGGTTATCATTATGGACATAATTAAAAAAATATTAACCGACGACATCGCAAGAATAAATCAGAAAGAAAAAAGAGATGGTCGATTAAAATTTAACAGCGATTTTGTCTACAAGCACCCCTACCTTTGCCTCGCGATGCTAATATCATACTTTTTTGTCTTGATTTTAATGTACTTAACACCCTACTTTGGCACTGGCTATATGGTTGCCTTCACTGTTTTCTTTGTTTTGATGTCTGCTGTTCTCATGATGGAAATCAAACCCGTATTTAAATTCGACGATATTGGTATTCTTGATTTACGTGTTTGCTATAACGGTGAATGGTTCTTTAGCCGTGCGCTATCAACACAAGCAATTGATGAAATATTAAATAGTAAGGATATCAGCGATGATTTTAAAATCCGCTTTAAACATATTATTAGCAATAAAGGTGAAATAGACTTTTATGATGTCTATGATTTAGCCTATTTGCAAAAAAAATCTATGCGTACCAATGAGTCGAATCAAACTGTATCGTTGACCAGTACCTCCGCGATCAGGCATTAGTCACAACGATCTAGCATGACCTTCCCCTCTGCCAACCCCAGTAGGGGATATACTTTTGTGTATTAATTCTACTTTCTCAAAGATAAATCCGTAGTGGCAGGTATTACTGCTTAAATAGACAATATTGCCCAAGCCTTTGCTGATGCGACTAACGCTAGCAAAACTTTCCTTTTATTCATCAAAGTCATTATATTTAGTAGGGAAATGTCGTTAACATATTAAAATGACACCTATAATGATCCTATTGTTTCTAATCATAAAAGGCGGGTAGGCATGGACAAGATTGATGAACAGTTGATTACCATTTTAGCAAAAAATGCACGGATATCTTTGAAGGATCTATCACAGCAAGTCAATCTCTCCTCCCCCAGTACCTCTGAACGTTTACGACGCCTCGAAGAACGTCATATTATCCGCAGTTACACACTAGATTTGGATCAACAGGCATTCGGGTATAACTTGCAGGCTATTGTTCGGGTCAAACCCCGGGCAGGAATGCTACGGATAACTGAAGAAATGATTCAGGAAACACCTGAATGTGTTGAGTGTGACAAAGTGACCGGCGACGACTGCTTCATTAGCCGTTTATATATTCATTCAATGGGGCAATTGGATACGATTATTGACCGCTGGTCAGAACACGCCGAAATCCAGACCTCAATTGTTAAATCATCCCCAATTATACGGCGGTTTCCCCCGTTAATGCAGTCGTCCAAGGAAGGTAAAATTTGAAATCTGTACCCTAGCCCTCATTTTATCTATAATAAAAAGTTATTCTTGGCATAATTAATATATAAAAGCGAATAGCTGATGAGTAATAATCAAAGCCACGTGTCGAATTCATCGATTCTTACGCTCCCCTATACCCGTTGGGGTCAAGATAACGCGCAAAACTCCAGTGCCGTCGAGGCGCTGGAGCAAGGTAAAGTTCTTTTTCTACCTCATTTGGCATTTGAGCTGAGTGAACAGGAAATGCAACTGCTTGACCCCGCCTTGGTAGATGTAAAACGTAAAAATATCAGCTTTAAGCCGTTGGAAGGTACACTAACCGGCGTCACTGATGAAAGCAAAGTGACATTAACCCGTCAATTGCTCGAGCGTTATTATCAGTATTGCCTCAGTCTGGTGAATCAATTACTGCCGGATTATATCTCTGCCCTGCACAGTCCGACTAATAGCCTACGTTTGCACCCGGTTACGGCCTGGCGTGATAAAACATCTTGGCGTAAAGATGATAGCCGCTTGCATGTGGATGCTTTCCCTTCGCGGCCTAATTATGGTGAGCGAATCATCCGAATCTTCACCAATATCAACCCTCATAATCAACCCCGTGCATGGCGTGTAGGGGAAGATTTTTCGCAATTAGCTAGTCGCTATTTACCGCAACTTGACAGCTATTCCCCTATCCGCAGTTGGTTGCAGCATAAAATCGGGATAACCAAGCGCCGCCGCAGCCATTACGACCATTTAATGCTTCAACTGCACGATAAAATGAAGTCAGACTCTGATTACCAAAAAAATGGTCTACAGCAAGCCATTGATTTCCCAGCAGGTAGCAGCTGGATCTGTTTTTCAGATCAAACGCCTCACGCGGCGATGGGCGGGCAATTCATGTTGGAACAAACTTTCCTGTTGCCTGTTGCAGGGATGAAAAACCCTCAACAATCTCCACTAAAAATACTGGAATCTTTAACGCAGAAGTCACTGATATAGCACATTGCTGGTGCTTGCCGACTGTATACAGAAAGTCCGCTGACAAAGCGGATTTTTTATTCCAGCCTATACCTGATAAAAAAATGCTTATACGACTTGATCCCTGCTAAAAAAATAAATATCATTTTTCACAGAATGTAAGCCAACTCCATAATAGCTTGAACTGAGGCAAACAAATTGACCTTATCGAGCGAAGTCTATATGTGAAAGTTATTTAACTGTTAGATTTTATGTTAACAATAGGTTGATATCTTAGATATTGGTTTGATTTTAGGTGTGAACTTTACACCCGACACCTGTTGAACCTTATCAGATAACTATTGGAGGTTAATATGGTTAAGGTCTATGACAGAAATAGAAACCAAATTATTCCTGGCAAACGTGTTATGGTCGCACAAACAGGAGAAATTGACGTAGCGAAGGCTATTCATGCCGATGGTTTGGCACCTATACAAGCTGAACGGGAGCGGGTTGTAGAGCTACTGCATACCGGTGAACGCTATGTGCCTTTCGATTTAGTCAGACTAGGTTAATAATACTTAAATTGTAGTGCTTCCGCTAATTGAAACATTGTCTTATTGATGTTGTCACTTACTTTCGGGGCTTATCTATATTTAACAGATAGCCCCAGTTTTTTATTTATATAGTATTACTCCTAATAAGTCACTGCTAATAACTACAGATAACAAACCCACAGTGCAAAATCCTATTACACTGTGAGTTTTTGACTTGTTTGGATAATATTCATTCACTCCGAATGGTTTCAGCCTAAATATGGCATGTAGGCTCGATCACTTGGGCGACTTTCTTTTGGAAAGTCTCAAGCTGACAAAGTTTATTATCACCCTCGTTCTCACAGCCTTCAATGGTAATCGGAACAATTCTTGCCGGGTTATTTTTCAAGTCTAACTTATCTGCATTGTGCAACTGCTCCATCGTTTGATAGAACATTTTCACCGCTACATAGCGCTGATGGTTATCCGGATTCTGCCATAATTCAAAAACAAGCCCTCCGCCTGGTGGGGTGTTATCGGGCTGCTGCGGTAATTGCCAATTAGCTCCTAACATACCGGCAATGTTGGCAATATTGGTGTCATGCCCCCCGAGAAACAGCAATTTAGTTTGCGGTGACAGCGGCAGAGTTTGTCCCTGAGCATCAGGCTGCAACACTAATGCCGTATCAATCTGCTGCAATAGTGGGGTTCCTTTATGCCGGGCGATATAAGGGGTTTTGGCCATCAAATCGAACTGTGCATTATGCAGTGACAATAATGAAACCCAATTTTCTTCACCGCTGAGACGGTGCCAGGCGACATCGGGCATGGCCTGCGAATTTTGTAACAGGAAAATTTCACCCAATGTCGACGATAGCGCCAGTGGCCCACTTAATGAAACTTTTGTCCCTTCTTTATTTACGTTGATTTCATTTGCTGAAAAAGTCGCGAAATCACAGCTTTTTCTATTTTGTTGCAATGACTTACAATAAGGTGAAGCCGCAAAATTCAGCACCTCGCCCATTAGAGCAAAGGGCTTGGCATAACGCTGGCTCAGCTCACTTAATGGCCCCCCCAATCGTTCTTCAACAGCCTGATGAGTTTTCGTTGGATCCAATTTACATACCCCCGCCTCGACGGTATGGAATAACGGGTCAATTTTTTTCAAATCAGCTTGATAATGTACTTTCAGGCCGCAATCCGGGGCTATACCGTCCAGAAATGCCTGCCCGGTTAAGCGAGTTCGTTGATCAACATCAGCCTGCACATAGATGGCCCCGTCTGCCGGACACCCCGTCGGCAACAGCCCGTGGCTGCGGAAATACTCACCATAAAATCCGCCCATTAAGGTGACTAACTCGGCCCCCCGCGGCGTTAAATAGCCCGCTTTTACTGGCCATTGAGGCCATTTGTCCGGTGTAACATCATTCATTAACTGTGTTTGTTTCGTCGGGGAGCGAACACCGTGACGGCTCAAAATCACCACGCGTTCCAGAGTGTAGCCGGTAGATTGTGCTGCAAGCGGTGCGGCACTTAGCATAAAACTACTGAGCACCAAAGTGAGTGCAGATAACCACAGATATTCTTTTGCTATTGTCATAATTTTATATCCTTATTAAAACTACGAATATTTTTGCCCTCTCGAGTATGGCCGAGGATCACAAACCTCACAATGTGGAAAGTAATACCACTCCATCCATGGAATAGGTTGACGAAAAATTTCAACCTGAACACGCTAAACTTGATTCGCTTCTCATTGTTAGAATGATAATTAGCCGATTATGTGAGCGATCACGCGGACGAAAACAGCAGCCATGACTTTGGCAAAGATATTCTGCCGAAAATCACCGAACAGGGCCATGTTTGGGCGCATCCGTTCTCATTATCTTGTGTTTCCACTTCACCCCTGATTATTGGCGTGATGTCGGGACATTAGATGCCTATTGGCAAGCAAACCTCGACCAAGCTGCTATCACGCCAGAATTAGATATGTATGACTCACATTGGCCGATACGCACCTACGCCGAGCCATTGCCACCGGCAAAATTTGTACAAGATCGCTCTGGCAGCCATGGTATGACCATGAATACGTTGGTGTCAGGCGGCTGTTTTATCTCCGGCTCAGTCGTGGTCAACTCGGTGTTATTTTCTCGGGTGCGAGTCAATTCATTCTGTAATATCGATTCTTGTGTATTACTGCCCGACGTCAATGTGGGGCGCTCTTGCCGGCTGCATCGCTGTGTCGTAGACCGCGCCAGTATTATCCCCGAAGGCATGGTGATTGGTGAAAATACGGGTGAAGATGCTCGCCGTTTTTATCGTTCGGAAAGTGGAATTATACTGGTCACCCGAGAGATGCTAGCGAAGCTGTAAAGCCGTGGAGCTATCAATGTTGAATTGCCCAGGCATGGACAAGTAGGGAATAGTTTATATAATCATGCCAAACGAATAAAAGGGTCTGAATATGTCATTTACTGAATGGGTCATTTTAGGTGTAGTGATTGGTTGTGCCGTTGGCGCCTTACTAAAGATTTTTGGCAAGAAAAAAGACCATTAGCCCTTTATGTTCCCTGATTAATGAAAACAGCACTGATACTGTGCCGTTTCATTCTCTTTGCCGATAATGATTTCTTACCGCACGGCAATCAAGTCAGTCACTGGTGCAACATCCATTCGCAACCCTGGCCCTCCCACTAATAAGGCGGCACTCCCATACCAAAGTGCCATTGAGTACACCGGCCTCCGTACAAATTAAAAAGCGGCCATTATCGGCCGCCTTTCGCATTGACGAACTCACTCATTCTGATTAGCGCGAAACAGGAACAGCCACTTCCTGTTGCACAAAACCATAGCGGCTCAGTGGGGTAACTTTAACTGATGTAGGTGACGACTTAATCGCGAATTGCTTGGTGGCACCCGGCATAATATAAGGGCTGCCTAAAGGAACAACTTCATTGCTCGGCACTAAAATTACCTGCGGGCCAAGGCGAACGACATGTTTGCTCGGGTTCTTAATAATCAAGTTGTTGCCGGATGTAGAGATAACCAATTCCTGCCAAGGGGTTTTAATCTGTGGCACAGCATTTGGCTGAATGAGAAAACCAATTTCTTGACGAATTGGCATCACTGTCGCATTACCCGGTACCTGTTCTACACCTTCAAATGAAGCTTTTAACAATACTTCTGAATCCAGTACCGTGCCTTTCTTTAATACAAAGTTAACTTGCTGACTTTGCCCGGCATCAATGCGTGTTACCGGCGGAGAAATCAAAATTTGCTTACTCAGATTTTTACCCTCTAAGTCAACCAATTTGGTCACCAGCAAGATCGGGTTCGCCGCGGTGTTTTCAATAGTGAAACTGGTGCGGCCATCACTTTCCTTTAAAATGACCGTGGTGCTTTCTAATTTGAAAGATGCATTAGATGCCAAACTCCAGCAGCTTAACAACACCAGTAAATTGAACATAAAAAACGATTTAACACGTTTAAGAATATGAGTACGAGCAGCCATTGCACTCATACTGTCATGACTAACCATCGTATTTTTCATAATAGATCCTATGTCTAAAAAATATTCACTGAGTATCTGCTTGCTCGACAATTTAAAAATTAATGACATACAGCGTCAGCAACTTCATATAATGCATCCTGATCAAACTTATCCGGCTCAACATAACTCACCACACATTCACTACGATTGGTGGCTTTAACACGTAAACTTGCACCAATCGCTTTGTTTTCCAACATAAAGTTGCCATCACCAATAATGGTTCCCAGGAAGTTACCCTTTTCATCAAGCACATTAGCCCCCACTGGCAACATTTCACCATCGCTATCACGAATACTCAGTAATAATTGACGAGTTTCTGTTGCTTCAAAATTACGGGTGGCGACGGTGCCACGTGTCATTTTCAAATCGGCACTGGTACTGTTAAGGCGAATATTCAGTGGCAATGTTTTAGTGCTTATTTGTGCTTTTGATGCCGTATATGGCATCACCGAGGGTAATAATGCCGTCCCGGCATAATCAGTAATCGATGTGCCACTGCTGGGCGACGAAATACGCAAATTAGACTGACTCGGTATATTCACTACCGCAAAAGTATCACCAATTGCTGACGAAGAAGTGGCAAAAGTGCTATTGGCATAAGCCATTGAGCCATTGGCAGAAACATAAGCTGAGCGGCTATTGTTGGTTGCCTGAGAAACCCCACCGGCCAGTTGTGTATACGCCGAGTTCATATTCATGGCCCCATTAATACGCCGCTGACTATCACTACCAGTTATACCAAACTGATAACCTTTGTTGTCTCCCCAACGACCTTGATAAGTGCTACCTAAGGTCATATTGCCATTATTACGCTGCATCCGACCACTGAGCGATCCGTTACCCAATGGCATAGTGATGCCCACATATAGCGCATTTTGCCCCTGCGAAGTGGATTGAAAACTTAGCGTCGTGGTCACCCGGCCAAATTGTTCACTTGCTGAGAATGTATGTGAAACACTATCAGCCGCCTGATAATACATATTATTAGACAAAACATAGGAAAAAGCGCCCCAGCGAGGATGCGCCCACGTCATCGCTGCCGAGGTCGAGTTCTTCAGTTTACCGTACTTTAAGTCATTCAGATTATTGCCGCTGCTCAGGGCATTATCCGGCGACCAATAACTTGATGAGTCATATACTGTCGACAATGAAGCACTCAAATTGCCGTTAATTGCGACCTGATTTTGTAAGGTGAACTGGTAACCCTGCCCGACATCTTTTGTATTAGAGTAACTTGCCGCTGCCGAAAACCAGGCATTCTCCAGCCCACTATAAAGATTTTGTACATTAATATTTTGATAATCAGGGGAAAGCAGCCCAGCAGAGGTCATACGCAATGCGCTCATCGGGTTAAAAGACATCTCACCCGATGCCAATAGTGGCGACTTGCTCTCACTGTCATTCAGACTATCGCGATAACGGCCTAATCCCAGTTGGTAGGTCGTTGCCTGCTGTTCAAAGTTAGGATCCAGCGCATTCGATACGGTAAAATGCTGCTGGGTACCATCTTCTTCAATAACATTAACATCCGTAACCACCCCACTGGAAAAGTTACTGATATTAGACAACGAAAATGGCCCCGGTGGCACGACGGTGCGGTAAATAACCCGTCCGCGCTGGCGAATCTCAATGGTGGCGTTAGTATTGGCAATTCCTTCAATGGGCACCACCAACTGTGTATTATTCAGTTGAGCATTATCGGAATATATTTGGGCACCAGCGATCGGCAAGCCGGAATATGTGTCACCGACTAAACCAAATTCACCTAACTGCACCACTGATTTCAATGATTCCACCGCGCGTAATGCGTAGGTTTCCTGATTATCGTAATGGCCTACCCCTTGATTATAGGTATAGGTGCCCCGGTTACGTAGTACCCAGTTATTAAAGTTAATTCCCGGCTGAAACTGTCCTTGGAATAAATTAAGATTATCGCTATTACTCTCAATTCGCTGACCAAACAAATTATAGTTCAGTAATAATGCATGACCGCCACTTTGGTAATCACTGCCTTCCATCTCAGGATCAAATGCTTCTTGGGGCAACGTCATTTCCACCCGGAATTGGCCGGGAAATAGTTTTATAGCCACACCAGGCCATAAGGCTTCAATATTTTCACAACTGTCGCCACTGTCTTTGTGGCGTAGCTTCAATGCAATCAGCAACTTTCGGTCTACACACAAATTCCCCTCACTGTCGAAGGTCACTTCAATATGATAGGTTTTATTGGCATTCACAATGATGGTGACATCATGCTGACCGGGTAAAAATTTATCTTTTTTGCTGAAAAAATCTGCTAACTCCGCCGAATACCCCAAACCTTCCAGTGTTTTTATGTCAAATGCCACTGCGCCCTCTTTTGTTGCGGAGAAAACCGCTACAGGGAAGAGAGATAAAAGGAATGCTGTAAATGAAAACGCAACACAACGCGCAAACACATTGGTGTCCTAAAAATAAGGAAAACGGGTGGGTTAATAGAAAATATGGCTTTATGCAAAAAAAAAACACACCAGACTATTAAAAATTGAAAACAGCCTGATTTATAAGATTTTTATGAATTAAATACCAAAAGAAAAATTCATGGTCGCTGAACCATCAATATTGATATTTTCAGTGATAGCCCCACCCATGGTAGTTGAGCCTGCCAATGTCGGTATTACCGTAAAATCGGCACTGAATACTTTACCTGCTTTTGCTGTAGTCGCATTTTCAGACCAGCCAAAGCGGAAATTATTGGTGAGCGTCTCTAAAGTATGTCCGCCCTGCAATATGTTATTAGCATCAATAAAATAGAGTAAGCTGCTCACTCCATCAACAGTGGCATTACTCATGGTGGTTTTATAAAAACCCACTTTCCCGTGGCCATTCACAAAACCCAAACCGAAATTGTGGATACCGGTGTTATCACTAACAGAGGATTTGCGGTTATCAATCGCGTTTAAGCTTAGATACGTCACGCTGTCACAAGTGACTGTCCAGGTTTTTGTGATCGACGGCAATACTGTTACTGCTGTACCACTTTTTATCTGGCTCGATGAAATCTCACCGACATTATAAATACCGCCATCAGGGGCATTAATAGTACAGGTTGGAATACCAATCTTTCCTTTCACTTTTAATTCAGCAGAAGGCGGTGCCGCCTGTACGGTGACAGATAGAATTAATAAGGTGAAAAGAGCTAATTTGAAAGTATGCGTTTTCATAAAATGATGAGTCCTTCCAATATATTAATATTGTCAACACTTATCCATACCTCTGTTTTAAGGCAAAATTGAGGACAGAAATAAAAATCCGCCCTCAATTTATACCGTGACGAGCAGGTTATTTAGATACCGAATGCAAAGTTCATCGTCAATGAACCGTCGATTTCTGCATCTTCAGTGATCGGGCCACCCATCGTCGTGGTGCCAGCCAAGATCGGGCTAACAGTAATATCAGCAGTAAACACTTTACCGGTGCTCTGGGTGTTAGCAGCAGATGACCAACCGGTGCGCAAGCCGGTTGTCAGCGGAGCCGTTGTCGCCACAACAAAGGTTGAGGTCGCGGAAGAGAAGACGTTAGATGTTTTACCATCAACAGTGGCACTCTTCATCTGTGCAGTGTAGTAACCGATTTTGCCAGTGCCATTCACGTTACCCATACCGAAGTTAGTTGTTCCCGCAACACTAGCAGAGGCAGTGCGGTTATCCACTGGTGTAAAGTTCAGGTAAGTTTCTGCATCACAGCTTATTGTCCAGGTTTTAGTCATCGGCGTCAGGGCCGTAGTCGCAGTACCTGATTTAACTAAAGATGAAGACAGGTTACCAAAATCGTAAACACCCTCATCCGGAGGAGAGATAGTGCAGCTTGGCACAGTCAGCGTACCTATTACTTTTAATTCTGCAGTCGGTGCTTCTGCATTGGCAGCATTAATACCAAAAATTAAAGAAGACAGTACAGTAAGTTTAGCCAGTTGCTTTTTCATTTAAATAATCCTGATATAGTGTTTATCGCGTTGCGATACCCAAACGTTAATAGGCCTGGTGCCTGGGAGTTGAATTCATTTTCTATTTGGTTGACCCAAATCAAAATATGGATTCAAAATTTATGCTGCCATTAGACGTTTTGAGACATTCCTTGTATATAAGACTGTAGGCTGATTTAATGTAGGAAAGGTCTTACACGCAAGTTAATCATGGCGTGATTTTGGCAAATAAATTCTCTTAATCTACGTTTAATTGCGAAAAAACGAGAGAATATCTCGAAGAAATGATTTCAAATAAAAATTAAAATACAAGCAAAATCAATTAAATAAATAAAAATCTATTTTTTACGACTCTGTTTTAATTTTATATCTCACTCCGCTTTTCTCCACAGGAGAAATATATTAACCACCAGTTTAATACTCAATTATTATTTATAATAATTCCGCTTTACAGATTTTATTGCCAACATACTGATAACTGCATCGACTTTACGTGCCAGAAAAATATCATGATTATCGGCATGCACTTGATTATTCCCGCCCGCCGTCTACCGCGACCACTTTACCTCCCAGCTTTTCGACCTCACTGGATGCCCCTTTAAAAGCTTCGTGATCCCAGAAATGCTGCGTGCCGACCACTGCGACAGCCATTAATTAGCCCACAGCAATCACCCGACCTCCACTCGCGTCCCCAATTTCCGTGCCAACCCTTTGGCACCTTCGCGCATAACACTGTTATGGTTCCAGCGAAAAAGCGGTGCCGCTATGGGGGACAGGTGATTCATCCAGCGCGTATTGGTACGGATATGCCAGTCGTAACGGACAATAGTGTCAGTGCCATCATAAAATAATGACCACAGCCCGATACCTTCAACCTCGCCACTGGCTTGCCCCTCCAGCAACTGCAAGGGACTGATTGTTAACACATGAATATCAAAGGTTACTCGGTATGGAAATACACCTTTCCAGATATAGCGATGCAATGCGCCGATGCCATTAAGATCACCCTTTTCAATCTCGACAACCTGCTCCAAACTTTTCCACCAACTCGGCCACAAATCCGGACGGCAAAGAATATCCCATACGGCTTGCAGCGGAGCCTCAACTCGCCAGATGGTCGAAAACCGGTACTCAGCCATGCTGCCAGACTCCGTATTAAGGGGTGAAAAAATGCTCAGGAAAGTGCAAATTGACTATCATGGCGTCCATTACTACGGTTTCCAGTTGCTGTCCATCTGCGCCATAACTCACTACTTTGACAGGAAAATTTTGACTCTTTTCCAGCCAAACATCATAGCGATGCACATTATCCACCGTGACGCCAGCCGGGCCGGTTACCGAAAGATGCAATACCGGCTGCTGTGCTAATACTTCGTCACCGAGAATAGCCGTCTCACCGCTTTGTTGTAGGCTGCGGATATGACTGAGCAACGTCCCAATATCTGATTGATCCACACGATGACCATTTTTATCACGTATCAAACTATTGGTCGGCGACAGACTCAGCACCGGTAAACTATTTATTCCGAATGGCCATAATCGCACTTTGCCACTGCTTGGATCATAGACCAGCGCCGCGCCATTATGGGGTTCGGTGAAGTCCATGCGCACATATCCCGGCTTACGGTAACTGTAACGAATCACAGTTAAGTCCCCCTGCACCGACTGAGAACGCACTCTAACCTGATAGGATTCAGTTTGCTCAAAATGGCGGAGAGCTACACTGATAGGGTCATTTGCGCTGGTCTTGATTTGTGGGGTGAATATCATGGAAGCATCATAAATTTGATGTGTGGCCGTCGTTGCATAGGCAATACTCGACGACATAAAAACTGCCGCCAATAGGGTGAGTGAACCGGTTAAGCCGCGAATAGTTTTCTCCTTGGGGCAAATAATTCAAGCCCATGATTAACTATAGGCCTAAGTATCAACAAACAATTACCAACAAACAATTACCAATGAGCAATCCGGATGTATTATTTATCGCCTTGCTTTGCCAACTTACTGTGATAAAGATCGCTGAATTTTTTTTCTATAAGTGCTTGAATAATGAAAGAGCATGAGGCGTTTTACCCCTCAGAAAGCGGATATTCTTACCCGTTTGCGAGGCGGGCCTTTCAAGTTCTCGGGTATCTCTTCATGAAACGGTTGCGTTCATGCCCCTTTTTACGGCATGTTTACAACAACACTTCCCTGCTTTAGACGTTCGAATTATCACTTTGTGAGCAACCTGATGATTAAGTGGCTGTGGAAAGCAAATCAACCGCAAGCGGAGCGGCTTGCACAGTGGCGTGAAGCGCTGAATATCCCTCTATTGGCACCTTTAAGTGACGAGGAGCAACAGCGGCTGGTTTCTGTCGCCAGCCATTTGCTGCAACAAAAACGCCTACTACCACTGCAAGGGTTAGTATTAACGCCGTTGATGCAGGCCCGCCTAACACTGTTATTCGCCCTGCCAGTGATGGAATTGGGAGCTAAATGGCTGGATGGTTTCCATGAAGTGCTGATTTATCCGTCCCCTTTTGTGGTTGATGACGACTGGCAAGATGATGCGGGCTTGGTCCACACTGGGCAAACAGTGCAGTCCGGTCAGAGTTGGGAACAGGGGCCGATTGTACTGAATTGGCAAGATATTCAGGACTCGTTTGATTTATCAGGTTTTAATTTGGTTATTCATGAGGCTGCCCACAAGCTGGACATGCGCAATGGCGGTCACTCAAACGGCGTGCCACCCATTGCCATGCGTGATGTTGCTGCCTGGGAATATGACCTACATCAGGCGATGGATAATATTCAAGATGAGATAGATATGGTGGGTGTCGACGCTGCCAGTATGGATGCATACGCCGCCAGTGATCCTGCTGAATGTTTTGCGGTGTTATCCGAATACTTTTTCAGTGCGCCCGAGCTATTGGAAAACCGTTTCCCGGCGGTTTATCAGCATTTCTGTACTTTTTATCGTCAAGACCCGCTGGCCAGACTAAAACGGTGGGAAAACGATAATAAAAACGCCGAGATCTTGCATCCACTGAATTAGTTATTGGCTCAACGCCTTAAACCATAAAGGCATAAAATGGCGAATTTACCTGATTTAGCCATTATCTCTCGCTGTCTTGCTCAGATGCTGAGCAGTCGAGCCAAATGTACCACTTTAGCGTTGACAGTATCGGGCATGCTAGATATCATGCGCCCCGTTCACACGATTCCTCTGTAGTTCAGTCGGTAGAACGGCGGACTGTTAATCCGTATGTCACTGGTTCGAGTCCAGTCAGAGGAGCCATATTAGAGAAGCCCGCTTAAGGAAACTTAAGCGGGCTTTTTGCTACTTTATTGCTAGTGGGCGGTTATCGCCATCGGCGGCCAGATTCGCCAGCTGGCTGAAAGTTAGTTATTATCCCCCCCCATTCTCCCTTCGGGCAGCCTGATGTCTACGATTTACGATACCTTTATTGCCCCGCCGTGCCATGACAAGATAGAGATTCTCTATCATGACGATCATCTGGTGCTTATCGATAAACCTACTGGGCTACTCAGTCTCTCGGGGAAAAATCCACAAAATCTCGACTCGGTGCATCATCGACTGGTACAAATATTCCCCGGCTGCACTCTGGTCCACCGCCTTGATTTCGGGACTTCCGGGCTGATGGTCATTGCCCGCAATAAAGCGATTAATGCTGCCCTCTGCCAACAGTTCAGTCAGCGCACCGTAACCAAGGTGTACAGCGCGCTGCTTTGTGGACATCTGGACGACAACGAAGGAATCATAGACGCGGCGATTGCCAAAGACCCAGCACTGTTCCCGCTGATGTCGATTTGCCCAATCAACGGCAAGCCCGCCCGTTCCCGCTATCAGGTCATTGAGCGCTTTTATCACGAACTGGAAGACAATAGATTATTGCCATTGACGCGGGTACAGCTCACCCCGGAGACCGGGCGCACTCATCAACTCCGCATCCACTGCCAGCAGTTGGGCCACCCTATTTGGGGCTGCGACTTGTATGGTGGCCGCCTGCTACCCGGCACCGAACAGACACCGCGGCTGATGCTGCATGCCAGTGAGCTACATTTTGTTCATCCCATCAGCAAAGAGCGGATCAAAGCCCGTAATACCTGCACGTTCTGAAAGCGAAAATATTTATAACCAGCCGCTGTGGAGAGGGTCGCTGCAAAGACGCCCTAAGTCTCGCCATAGTGTTCTTTTGAGAAGCCCATTTTAAAGAAAAACCCACTAGAGGAAACCTCAGTGGGCTATTTGATGATTGGGTTGTTTTGCGGGCGAGTGCTACAGCGCGTAAAAAGTGCTACAGCGTGTCAAAAGTACTACAGCACATAAAAAGTATTACAGCGCATAAAAAGTATTACAGCGCATAAAAAATCAATGCAGCAATACCACCAAATAAAATCCATTTAATCAGATAATAAATTGTGCGGTTCCAGGCTTTTAAACGTTTACCCACCTTCCGTACCGCATAGATATATTTGAAAGCTCGGTTGACCCCACCGGTTCTATCCCCCTCTTCATTGGGGGCAGTGGCGGCACTCATTAAATTACGGCCCAACCAATGGTTAATCCATTGCGCCCAGCGATAGCGCATCGGGCGCTCAATATCACAAAATAAAATGAGCCGGTTTTGCCCACTGTGATTTTCGGCATAATGAATATAGGTTTCATCAAACAATATTCCTTCACCGTCACGCCAGCTATAAGTGGTGCCATCAACATCAATAAAGCAGCGGTCATCATTCGGCGTTATTAAGCCAAGGTGGTAACGCAAAGACCCCGCATAAGGATCACGGTGGCGAGGTAAACGGCTGCCGTCTGGTAACTCAGCAAACATCGCCGCTTTCACCGATGGCAATCCTTGTAATAATGTGGTGGTGTGTGGGCACAATGTCATTGCCGATGGGTGGCTATCTTCATACCATTTCAAGTAAAAGCGCTTCCAGCCCGTTTTAAAAAAAGAATTAAAACCTGCATCATTATATTTATCCGATGCTTTAATTTGCTGGATTTTCATTAACGCCTGACCTTCTTCCCGAATTTTTAACCAGTTATCTCGCAATACGGTCAGTTCGGGGAAAAGATCCTGCTTTAAATAGGGCGTGGTGGGCACGCGTGAGAATAAATACATAAAGACATTGATCGGCGAAACAAATGTCGAATGGTCTGAGAGCTGACGCCAGAATCTATAACGCACTTTCCCACGGAAATGCACATAGGCTACACACAAGATGAAAAATAATAGCACTATATATTTCATGATGTCCTATCAATAAATATTTTTGGTAGCTAAATATTTAGTCTATTCCCATTAAACTTTCCAACTAAAAAGAATTTAAAATAATGACAAGGGACGAGAGCATAAGAATTAGTAAGCAATAAGTGTTTGTATATCGCTATCATTTAATGTGAAACAGCCAGTAAAACAACGGCCTGCGGAAAAATCCCCACTTAACTCTCGTAACAATTGTAATTCAAAACGCCCCGTGTCCAACGAGTAACTCAGCAACTTTGCTTCAAGAAAGTCAAAATACCGTCCAAGCTGTGGGTATATTGCTTTAAATAAGCTTTCTTTCGCGGAAAAAGCTAGTGTTAGCAAGTGGTTAAAAGGTAATGGACCCTCGTGAAAATGCTGATATTCCTCTTCACTGAGAATACCTGGCCACAGGTTGGCGGCTCTTTCAGCAGGAATTAAACTTTCTATATCCAAACCAATACCATGCAAGCGGCGCTGGGGTTCTAAAGGCTCAGCGGCAGATGTTATTATTTGCGCGGTACACAAAGCGCGTTGATTATTATGGCTAATGCTGCCAATCAAACCGGTCGGCCACAATGGTGCGCGATCGATGCCATTCGCTAGCGGATAATCACGCACTTCCAGCATATTCAGAACTTGCCTGGCAACAAAACGCCCGGCCAGATATTCGGCGCGCCGTTTAGCCACCGCTTTTTGTAAACTGCCCGGAAACGCGATGCCATAGACGGTAAACAGCTCATCCCGATATTCATTCACATCAAAATCACATTTAGCCAAAAGCCCATGAAACAAGGGTTGGTCATTCAGACCGGTAGCGGGTAATGCAGCAAAGGTAAAATTACGGATAAATACCGACGTCACAGGTTATCCTAATCATCTTAATTAATGGCGTTTTATAGTAGTAGTTAACCTCCTTTGCCACAACATCAGAACCTCGCCATGTGAACTAAAACGTTATCCACTTCAAGTTGCGCCTCATTTATAACCCGATAAATCATATCTATCGCCACGCGGTCGATTGATCATAAGACAATATGAAATGATACTTCACAATTATTGAAACGCAGTTCCTGTCATTTCTTTTTCTGTGACACTGGTCAATTTAAAAGCAAATGTAACCCGCTAGGTTTATCACCCTGGGGATAAAGGAATAGCCCTTTTATATAACTATTCCATTATTAGAAATAATCTCTTTTTACCTGTTATTTTAATGACTTCTGGAGACCACTGAATGAAATTCTCTATGAAATTTCCTAAGCCGCTACCAACACTCTGTCTGGCTATTGCTGCTATTTTATTTAGCCAAATAACCGCCGCCCAGCAAATTAAAGCTGCCGATGTTCATCCTAAAGATTATCCCAATGTCGTAGCGGTTAAAAATATGGGTGACAAGTTGAAGACCGTGACTGACGGGCGATTGGAAATTAAAACTTTCCCCGGCGGGGTATTGGGTGATGAAAAACAAATGATAGAGCAGGCTCAAATGGGAGCCATTGATATTATTCGTGTTTCCATGACCCCGGTGGCGTCTATTTTACCGGAGATCAGTGTCTTTACTCTGCCCTATATGTTCCGCGATGAAGATCACTTGCATAAAGTGCTTGATGGAAAGATTGGTCAGGAAATTGGCGATAAAATCACTAACAATAAAAATTCAAAATTAGTCTTCCTCGGTTGGATGGATGCGGGCACCCGTAATCTGATAACCAAACAGCCGGTCATTAAACCAGAAGATCTCAAAGGCATGAAAATCCGAGTGCAGGGCAGCCCTATTGCACTGGCAACACTAAAAGCAATGGGGGCCAATTCACTCAGTATGGGTGTCAGTGAAGTGTTCAGCGGGATGCAAACCGGGGTTATTGATGGCACCGAAAATAACGAGCCAACTTTTGTCGCGCATAACTACTTGCCAGTGGTTAAAAACTATACCTTGAGCGGCCATTTTATTATTCCAGAATTGTTCCTTTATTCTAAAGTTAAGTGGGATAAATTATCTCCTGAAGATCAACAAACCATTCTGAAACTGGCAAAAGAAGCACAAGCAGAACAGCGGGTATTATGGCAAGCCTATGTGCAGCAATCTCATGACAAAATGAAAGCAGGCGGCGTGCAATATCATGAAATCGATCATGACTATTATTACCAAGCCACTCAGCCGGTACGTGATGAATTTGGCAAAGATTATCAAGACTTAATCCAGCAAATTAACGCGGTCAAATAATATTCTTTTGGCGGTATTAATAATTTTAATACCATCGATATATACCCAAAGTCATTGGTGTTGCAGCAAGACGGAAAATAAATCAATTCTGATGAGCTTACACAAAAGTAAGTGATTCGGATGAACAAACGCCGCTAACACTGCTGCAGCGCCAAGGACGAAGGGTAATCTGAGGTTTCCGCTATGGCTCGCTCTTATCTATCAACGATGGATGCTTTATATCGCCTGTCAGTTTGGGTGGCGGGTATTGCATTAATTATTATGGTTGCAGTTATTCCCATTGGGATATTCACCCGTTATGTCCTAAACGATGGTTTATCCTGGCCCGAACCCGTGGCTATTTTATGCATGGTGACATTTACCTTTGTCGGCGCTGCGGCCAGTTATCGTTCGGGTTCGCATATTGCCGTCAGCATGGTTACCGACCGGCTCTCTGAAGCGGGTAAAAAAATCTGCCTGATATTGGTGGATTTGCTGATGATATTAATCAGCCTGTTTATTCTGGTTTACAGCTTTATTTTGTGTAGCGAACTTTGGTCACAACCCGTGGCGGAGTTCCCATTACTGACCGCCGGGCAAACTTATATTCCTCTGCCGGTAGGCTCTGCAATTACCCTGTTGTTTATTATCGAGCGCCTGTTCTTCGGCTCGCAGACCCACCGCCCGGTAGTCATGATTGGCAATTCATAATTTGGGGAACTTTGCCTTATGGACGCATTTATTTTAGTTTTTACTTTGGCCATTTTGTTGGCTATCGGTGTACCGGTGGCTTATGCCGTCGGCTTGAGTGCCATTGCTGGCGCATTTTGGATTGATTTACCGCTGGAAGCGGTAATGATTCAAATTACCAGCGGCGTCAACAAATTCTCATTATTGGCTATTCCTTTCTTTATTCTGGCCGGTGCCATTATGGCCGAGGGGGGAATTGCGCGGCGGCTGGTGAGTTTCGCCTATATTTTCGTCGGATTTATCCGTGGCGGCCTCTCACTGGTGAATATCGTCGCCTCGACTTTTTTCGGTGCTATTTCAGGGTCGTCAGTGGCGGATACCGCCTCTATTGGCTCGGTGATGATCCCGGAAATGGACAAAAAAGGTTACCCACGTGACTTTGCGGCAGCGGTGACCGCCAGTGGTTCAGTTCAGGCAATATTGACGCCGCCTAGCCATAATTCAGTGATTTATTCATTAGCCACCGGCGGTACTGTCTCGATCGCGGCGCTGTTTATTGCTGGGATATTGCCGGGTCTGCTGCTCAGTTTTACCCTGATGTTAATGTGTGTCGGTTTTGCTTATAAGCGGGGCTACCCCAAAGGTGAGCGGGTGCCGTTCCGTCAGGCGCTTAAAATCTTTGTCGACACATTATGGGGGTTGATGACGGTGGTCATCATCATGGGCGGGATTCTTTCTGGCGTGTTTACTGCCACTGAATCCGCCGCTATTGCCTGTTTATGGTCATTTTTCGTCACCATGTTTATCTATCGTGATTACAAATGGTCAGAGTTACCCAAGCTGATGTATCGCACGGTAAAAACCGTCACTATCGTGATGATTTTAATCGGCTTTGCTGCCAGCTTTGGCGCGATCATGACCTATATGCAATTACCCGAGCGTATCACTGAGTTCTTTACCTCGGTTTCAGATAATAAATACGTCATTTTAATGTGTATCAATATCATGTTGCTGCTGATTGGCACCTTGATGGACATGGCCCCGTTGATTTTGATACTGACGCCAGTGTTGATGCCGGTCACCAATTCATTGGGCATTGATCCGGTGCATTTCGGTATGATTATGCTGATAAATCTGGGAATTGGCCTGATTACACCGCCGGTGGGGTCAGTGCTGTTTGTTGCCAGTGCGGTGAGTAAACAGAAAATTGAGCAGGTGGTAAAAGCCATGTTGCCGTTCTACGGCGCACTGTTCTTGGTGCTGATGCTGGTGACGTATATTCCAGCAATATCGCTGTGGTTGCCAAGAGTCTTTGGTGTCTACACCGGCTAACACGTCAGCTCGCCATCTATCATAAATATGTCGGGCCGCTGACTAGCCCGACATAAAAAACACCTCTAAATCAATACCATAAACTCATTATTGGCCAACCCACCAGCAGCAACATGCTAATGTAGAACACCCCCATGATCCCACCCAGCCGCCAGTAATCTTTCGATTTCACATAGCCGCAGCCGTAGATAATGACGCCAGGGCCGGTAGCATACGGGGTCAAAACCCCCATGATCCCGATAGACAACACCAACAACATGGATAAATGCTCCATTGGCACCCCGCTCAACCCTTTACCCACGGCTAAAATCACCGGCAGCATGGTGGCGGTATGGGCAGACAAACTCGCGAACAGATAGTGGGAGAAATAGAACACTAACACCAATGCCACCACCGTCATATTCGGCGAGAAGCCGTCAAGATGAGTGCTCATGGTGTTGGCGAACCTTTCTGCCCCGGCTGGCGTAGTTGACTTAATTGTTTGGCATAGCGCGATAAACGGCAGTCGCTATTTTCCATCAACACCACAATGTCCGGGACACTGGCTATAGGATAAAAGCCACAAGCTTTAAATAAGCTCTCATTTTTAGTTTTGGTATAAATAAACAAATGGCTGTGATGGCGCTCATAGGCCAGATTGACCAGCTCTGTTGCTAATGTCAGCGCCAACCCTTCGCCCCTCACCTGCTCACTGATTGCCACACATTTGATAATATTGCCGGCAATACCACCGCAGGCCAGCAGTTTTTCATTACGGCTTACGGTAATAAACACCTCAACGGTGGTATCTATATTCAGATCATTCGCACGCAAGAAACGGGTTATTTCTGCAATCTGCTGATGGTCTGAACGATTAATTAGACTAAATACCGTATCCATAATTCACTCTCTACCATAACGTTTACATAACAAATAAAAAACAAGTTAAAAAATCAGTAATGAAATAAACAATTACTCATTATTTAAATAAAAATTTACATAAAAACAACAAGATAAAATAAATTTACATGGCTTTATTTTTAATTTTAATTAATTTGTGCACACATGCTAAACATAAAAATAGCGCGATTAATTGACCTGTTTCACATATAATAGAGTAAATATAATTTATTTAATGGTTTTAATTTTCTTAATTATTAATATATTTTTTTATTTCTCTTAGCTATTTAATTATTGACTGAATTAACTTATGTTAATGCCAGTGCAATAACCCATATGTTAATTAAGGTGAGTAATGTGTCGACCCCCTCTGCCGATCTCTTCACATCAGGCAAATTAAAATGGCGCAGCCGGATATGGAGCCGATTGCAAAACATGGCTTTTCCACTGCGCATATTTCTGCTGCTATTAACCGTCTCTATTCTGTTGGTCGGGGCACTGGATCGCTTTCTCAGCCATAATTTTGAGCAATATCTGCTGGATCAAGTCAGTAAAACTGCAATGAATCAGGCCAAAATAATCGCCTCAATGGATTCCGTCGTGAATGCGGTTAAACATCGCGATAAAGCCCAATTAGCCCACATTGTCGACCGGCTGGGGAATAGTTCGGATCTTGATTACCTGGTGATTGGAGATACTCAGTCCATTCGCCTCTATCACCCTAATCCGCAAATGATTGGCCACCCAATGCAATGGACTAAACCCGGCGCATTGGAAAGGGGCGAGAGCTACATTATTTTCGGTAAAGGATCTATCGGCGAAGCCATGCGGGCTAAAACCCCGATCCGCGATGAGCAGGGAAAAATCATTGGTGTGGTTTCTTTGGGTTACCTGATCAGCAAAATAGACCACTGGCGGTTAATTTATTTGTTGCCACTCACCCACTCTTTTCTTTTCGTGTTGGGAATATTGCTACTGCTATCATGGCTATTTGCTCACCATATCCGCCGCCAAATGATGGGGATGGAACCGAAAGAAATAGCCCGCGTGTTGCGCCAGCAAGAAGCTTTGTTCGGTGCCGTATTTGAGGGGCTGTTAGCGGTTGATCCTGAGGGCAAGATCACTGCAATCAATCAAAATGCGCGTAAAATGTTGCGCATCTCTGCCACGCCACAGCAATTGATTGGTCGCAAAGTCAGTGAGGTGGTTGCTCCTGACCACTTCTTCCTCGATCAAAGTGGTGATAATCGCCAGGATGAACTGTGTACCTTAAATGGTTTGAATGCCATTGCCAACCGAGCGGGTATCTGGTCAGAAGAGGGGGTTTTTCAAGGCTGGGTGGTGAGTTTTCGCAGTCAGGATGATATTCATACTCTCAGTGCCCAACTCAGCCAGATTAAACAATATGTCGAAAATCTGCGCACTGTGCGCCATGAGCATCTCAATTGGATGTCGACCATGAGTGGGCTGTTGCAGATGAAAGAGTTTGATCGGGCACTGGAAATGGTCAAAACCGAATCCTCTTCTCATCAAGCGCTGATTGATATGTTACGCACCGCATTTGATAACCGGCAAATTGCGGCGTTATTATTTGGTAAATACCATCGGGCCAAGGAGTTAGGGCTGAATTTGAATTTTGTCCCCGGCTGCCAGTTAAATCATTTGCCCGCCACTATCGGCGAAAATGAACTGGCTGCCATTATGGGGAATCTGCTGGATAATGCTTTTGAGGCGAGCCTCAAAAATCCTGAGGGTGATAAACACGTTGAAATTTATCTGTCCGATGAAGGTGATGATGTGATTTTAGAAGTCGCCGATCACGGGTGCGGTATCGACCCACAATTTCAAGATAGCCTGTTCGAACGGGGTATCAGCTCTAAAAATTCAGATGAACACGGCATTGGCCTGTATCTGGTCGCCACCTATGTGCAGCAAAGTGGCGGCACCATTACGATAGAAGAGAATCCGCCACGCGGCACCTTATTTACCGTCTTTATTCCGAAGACACATTAATTTCAAAGACGGGGAGACCCCATGGAATGTCTTAATATTTTAGTGGTAGAAGACGAAACACCACTGGCAGAAATGCATGCAGAATTTATCAAGCAAAGTAGCTATTGCCATGAAGTCTGGTTGGCGGGCAATTTACAGCAAGCCCGCAGCATGGTGGCTCGCTTTCATCCTGATTTGATTCTGTTAGACAATTATCTGCCCGATGGCAGCGGTTTGGCCTTATTACGCGAGCTGACCTTACAGGGGTTCTCTGGTGGGATTATTTTTGTCACTGCGGCCAGCGACAGCGAAACGGTCTCTGAAGCTATCCGCTACGGGGTTTTCGATTATCTGATAAAGCCGGTGGCCTACGAGCGGCTCGAACAATCTCTGGCTCGCTACAGTCATCGCCATCAAGTTTTGCAAGATGGCACCAAAGTTAATCAGCGCCAAATTGATGAAATGTACAATACCTATGCGCGTGGCGAACAAAAAATGACCTTGCCATTGGGTATCGACCAAATGACATTGGATAAAATCCAGACGTTATTCAGTGATAATGCCGATGAATACACCGCTGAAAGTGTCGCGAAAATACTCGGATTAAGCCGCACTACCGCCCGCCGCTATCTGGAATTCTGCGCCGCTAATCATGCCCTACAAGCCGAGATTATTTACGGCAAAGTGGGCCGACCACAGCGTATCTATCACAGTAAAAAATCGGGGTGATTATGACTAAACGCCCTCTTCGCGCTCCCTATCCTCCTGTGGAGCGCTGAGTTTTTCACGGAGAGCTGAGTTTTTCACGAAAAATAGCTTATTTCTCCATCAGATTTTTCCCGCATATGTTAAGCCTCTTACATTTTTGATAACAATTATTGCTACCCTAATGATTGATGAGCATCATGCTCGTCTATGTTCCGCAATAATGAAAAATTATGATTAATGTCGCGTTGATAGATGACCATATTGTTGTCCGCTCTGGTTTTGCCCAGTTATTATCGCTGGAGAAAGATATACGGATTATTGGCGAATATGGATCGGCGGCAGAGGCCTGGAGCAATCTGCCCGCGACAGATGTACATGTCGCCGTGATGGATATCTCAATGCCGGACGAAAGCGGGTTAAGCCTGCTCAAACGCCTGCGCCAGAAAATGCCGCATTTTCGTGCCATTATTTTGAGTATTTATGACACCACCGCCTTTGTGCAAAGTGCTATGGATGCTGGTGCCAGCGGCTATTTGACTAAACGCTGTGGCCCGGACGAATTGGTTCAGGCGCTACGCACCGTCAATGGCGGTGGCCTCTATTTATGTGCTGATGCCCTGCGCGCCTTGCGTCATATGCCGCAGCAGCCGCAACAACTGGCGGTGTTGACACCGCGCGAGAAAGAGATTTTCCAGTTATTAATCAATGGAATTAGTGTCAAATCCATTGCTGAGCAATTATCACTCAGCCACAAAACCGTCCATGTTCATCGGGCCAATATTCTGGGCAAACTGAATTGCGAAACCACGGTCGAGCTGGTGCACTTTGCGCTGCAACATCAATTACTGGCAGGGAACTGATATGTGGCAATTGCGCTCAGTGGGGCTATCGCTGTTTCTGGCTATTTTCTTCTCACTGAGTTGGCTGGCGCTGTGGACCATTAGTTTTTATCTGAGTGACGATGGTTTACACGCCGTTTTATTACTGCCGCAAGGTCTGCGGCTGGCATTGATGATATTGCTGCCGCGCCGCTATTGGTCAGTCTTGTTACTGACGGAATGCGCCGCATTGTGGTGGCTGCACCGTGAACAATTGCAGCCTACCCTGTTGATTATGCTGTCACCTTTCCTCAGTTTGCTGCCTGCCGTGCTCACCCAACGTTTTTGGCACCATTACACGCTTTATTGGCAGCGGCTGTTATTGTTGCTCGCCGCCGTCACCGGCAACAGCCTGCTACACGGGTTGGTGCTGAGCTTCTGGCTACCATTGCCGTTAACCCAAACGCTGCTCGCCACCTTTACCGGCGGCATTCTGTTAGTGCCATTCACCTATCTCATCTATGAGTATTTAAAGCAGCAGCATATCCGCAACTTGTTCTCGCAACAGATGCCAGACCCACCGCTGCGCACCTCGCTGCTGATTTGGTGCTCGCTAATTTTTGCCATTGGGGTTTGCGTGCAAATCGCTATTGCCCCCAATATGGAGCGGTTGCTCCTGATTTTTGTCTTTCTGCCCAATGTATTTATGGCTTACAAATTCGGTTGGCAAGGCGGGGTATTGGCGGCGGTGTTAGGCAGCCTGATGATAACCGTGACCCGCCAGGCCAGTGGGGCATTTCATGATTTGGCTGAACTGGAATTATTTCTCTCCACTCAAGCGCTGTTGGGGCTGACATTGGGGATCGCCATCAGCCGCCAACAACAGCTGGCGCAACATCTGCACCGTTACCGCAATCAGTTGGAGCAAGAACTGCAAACCCGCCGCAAACTGATGAAACGGTTAGTGCGCACCGAGGAAGATGTGCGCAAAGAAATTGCTCGCGAGCTGCACGACGAAATCGGCCAGAACATCACCGCCATTCAAATTCAGGCGATGCTGGTCAACCGCAGTGCGCCCTCTCCAGCTGCACAATCTGCGGCTAATCAAATCAGCAGCTTATCGCAACGTATTCACCAAACTACTCGCCAACTGCTACGCCAATTGCGCCCACCGGTGTTGGATGAAATGCCATTGGATCAAGCCCTACAGCATCTGGCAGAAGAGTTTGCTTTCGCCGAGCAAGGTATTCATTTCCAATTGGATTATGCGCTGCCCGCGACACCCGGAGAAGATGTGGTGGTGTTTACGCTTTATCGGCTGGTGCAAGAACTGCTCAACAACATTAATAAACACGCTAATGCCAGCAATATTCAGGTTAGCCTGCGCCTGTCCGACAATATCATCACCCTGGAAGTCCGTGATGATGGCACGGGAATTCCAGTGCAACCGCAAGGCGGCGGATTAGGTTTGCGCGGTATTGAAGAGCGCGTGCGCGCTCTGGGCGGCGACTGGTTATTGCAACGCCGTTTAGGAACCCGGGTGGTGGTCAATCTGCCCACCCATGTCCGCACCAGCGACTCTGTGAGCCTGCCCACAGAACTGAATCAAACCTCCTCATAACTAAGCATTATTCCTAACCGTCTACAACCTTGTCTCATCTCTTTTACTTTTTCCTTCCTTACACTCAACACAATTACCGGAGGAGTCCATGTCAGCACCGCCATTGTCGTCAAAGACTTTACCCCCTGAGCCTTTGACGCCGGAACAGGTGAATGCGCGCTATCGCTACTGGCGTCCACGCCTGATGGCCGCCATGGTGATGGGCTATGCCGCCTTTTATCTGACCCGCAAAAGTGTTAATTACGCCATGCCAGTGATGCAACTGGAGTTGGGGTTAGATAAAGGGGACATCGGCTTGCTGGGTACCCTGTTTTATTTGGCCTACGGCGGCTCCAAATTTGTGTCCGGCATAGTGAGTGACCGCACCCAAGCGCGCTGGATTATGGGCATCGGTTTGATGATGACCGGGATACTGAATGTGGTGTTTACCCTGTGCCACTCCCTGCCCGCCTTGTTGGTGGTCTGGACTTTAAATGGTTTCTTTCAGGGCTGGGGCTGGCCGCCTTGTGCCAAATTACTGAGCACATGGTATTCCCGCAACGAACGCGGGACGTGGTGGGGTTGCTGGAATACCTCCATCAGTATTGGCGGTGCCGCAGTACCTTTGTTATCGGCTTTTCTGGCTTCGCACTATGGTTGGCAGTCCGCACTGTTAGTGCCAGGGGCCATCGGCATCGTATTAGGCATTTGGTTATGTTGGCAATTGTGCGACAAGCCGCAGCAGCAAGGGTTGCCGACCATCGGCCAATGGCGGCGTGACCCACAAGATCAGTGGCAGGAGCAGCAAAGCCCACCGATGCCGATGGGGCGTATTTTTCGCGATGCTATTTTGCGCAACCGCACCATCTGGTTATTAGGGGTTTCTTATGTGCTGGTCTACCTGATCCGCATCGCACTCAATGATTGGGGCAATATTTGGTTGGCGGAGAGCCATGGTGTCAATTTGCTCAGTGCCAACGCCACCTTATCGCTATTTGAGTTAGGTGGGTTATTTGGCGCGTGGTTCGCCGGTTGGGGGTCAGATTTGTTATTTCGCGGTCAGCGCTCACCAATGATTTTGTTATTCGCACTGGGGCTGTTTCTGACCATGACGGCCCTGTGGCTGGCACCGGTAGATAACTATCCACTGCTGTCGGTGACATTTTTCAGTATTGGTTTTTTTGTTTTTGGGCCACAGATGCTCATTGGCCTGGCAGCCACCGAATATACCCATAAAGATGCTGCTGGTACGGTCACGGGGTTTCTCGGGTTATTTGCTTATCTCGGGGCAGCACTGGCGGGGTGGCCGCTGGCGCAAATATTACAACATTATGGCTGGCAAGGCTTTTTTGCCCTGCTAACACTGGCATCGGCTGGCGTTGGGTTGTTATTGATGCCGCTGTTGATGGCCGGTATTAATCGATTAAAAACGGTTCGTTAAGCAAATTAAAACCATAGGTTAAGTCAATAAAAGCACGTTAAATATAGTAAGTCATACCTCTACAACGGTCATATCTATAACTACAACTCTGACTGCCCCTGCAACGGGCGCATAAGAATATAAAAAGGATAATGTTATGAAACTTACCTCTCTCTCAGTACTGATAGCCGCTGGCCTCGCACTGAGTGCCTTTACCACTGTCGCCAAAGCGGAAGGCCGTTTGGTGATTTATTGCAGCGCCACCAACGCAATGTGTGAAGAAGAAGCCAAAGCGTTCGGCGAAAAATACGATGTCAAAACCAGCTTTATTCGCAATGGCTCCGGCAGCACACTAGCCAAAGTCGATGCAGAGAAAAAGAACCCACAGGCTGATGTCTGGTATGGCGGCACTCTGGATCCGCAGTCTCAGGCTGGTGAAATGGATTTACTCTACCCCTACGCCTCCCCTAATTTGGCGGAAATCATGCCGCAATTCCGCGATCCGGCCAAACGCAAAGGTAACTATTCCTCTGCGGTATATATCGGCATTTTAGGCTTGGGTGTGAATACCGATCGCCTGAAAGAAAAAGGCCTGCCAGAGCCGAAATGCTGGAAAGACCTGACCAACCCAATTTACAAAGGTGAAATCCAGATTGCCGATCCGCAAAGCTCGGGTACCGCCTACACCGCGCTGGCCACTTTCTCACAATTGTGGGGTGAAGATGCCGCGTTCGATTACCTGAAAAAACTCAATGCCAACGTGTCGCAATACACCAAATCTGGCATCGCCCCCGCCCGTAATGCCGCACGAGGTGAAACCACCATCGGCATTGGCTTCTTGCACGATTACTCGCTGGAAAAAGAAAAAGGCGCACCGCTGAAACTGATTTCACCTTGCGAAGGTTCTGGCTATGAAATTGGCGGCGTCAGTATTCTGAAAGGCGCACGTAACCTGGATAACGCCAAATTATTCGTTGACTGGGTATTGTCAAAAGACGCGCAAGAATTGGCATGGCAGAAAGGCCAGTCTTACCAAATTCTGACCAACACCACCGCAGCGACCTCCCCTAACTCACTCAAGCTCGATGACTTGAAATTGATTAATTACGACATGGACACTTACGGTGCCACCGAAATGCGTAAGAAGTTGATCACCAAGTGGGTCAATGACGTCAAGATGGGCAAATAACAGCCTACAAAATAAGCGAACCATAAAATAACTTAGCGCTTTTTCTATAACCGAGCCATTGGCGTTGCAGCGAATACGGCTGCAACGCCAAGGATGAAGGTTAGATCTGGGGAACACCATGACTCACTCACATGTTCTGCGGCTCCCGCAGACACGGGATACCATTTTCTATTGGTTGGCTTTCTCCGTGGCTGCTTTTGCCTTACTACCTGCGTTCAGTTTGGATTATGGCCTGGTTGATGCCAGCCGTTCTGAGCTACTGGCCGCCTATGGCTGGTCCAGCTTAAATATCAGTATTGTATGGTTTGCCTTGCCATTAGTGCTGCTTTTCCGACCGCTTTCCCCACAAGGGCGCGAACATCGTGCTCGCCACCTATTTGATGCTGGCTTCGCCCTATTTTGCGCCTTATTCGTGGTGATCACCTCAGCCTGGGTCGAACGCGGGCTGGGTTTTGCCACTATCGGGTTGTTTATCGCATTAGGCGCGGTTATTACGTTAGCGCTAGCTCGCCTTGAATGGCTGGGAGGCGATCGTTTTGTCCTCGGGTCGCTGGTCACTATTATCGCGCTGATCACTGTTTTTATTCTGTTTCCCAGTATCGCTATCTTCATTCCGGTGTTTACCGATGAAAGCGGAGCTTTTGCGCCATGGCAATTTATGGCCATCCTCGGGCAAGCGCATATCCTGCAAGTGATCTGGAATTCGTTCGTGCTGTCGGTGGCAGTGGGTATTGGCTGTACTTTCTTTGGCATGGTGTTAGCCATATACACCACGAGAATTGCTAAACGCTCAGCACTGCTGGGACGAATCTTCTCAATTCTGCCGATTGTCACTCCGCCATTTGTGGTTGGGTTGGGTGTCACCTTAATGATGGGCCGTTCCGGTTACGTGACCGAGTTAATGGTCACTTGGTTCGGGCTGACAAATACTAACTGGCTCTATGGTTTTACCGGTATCTGGCTGGCGCAAGTTTTGGCCTTCACGCCGATGTCATTTATGATCCTCGACGGCGCGATTAAAACCATTCACCCGTCACTGGAAGAAGCGTCCTATACCTTGCGCGCCAGCCGCTGGCAGACTTTTCGGCAAGTGTTTCTGCCGCTGTTAAAACCGGCATTGGCGAACTCATTCTTGATAGTCATCGTGCAATCACTGGCTGATTTCAGTAACCCGCTGGTATTGGGGGGGAACTTTGACGTGCTCGCCACGCAAATCTACTTCTATATTACCGGCGCTCAACTTGATTATCCGGCGGCCTCGACCCTGGGTGTCATTCTGCTGATGTTCTCGCTGTTTATCTTCTGTATCCAGTATATGTGGATAGGCAAGCGCTCCTACGTCACCATCTCCGGTAAATCTTCACGCGGTGATGTTCAGCCATTACCGGTCTCTCTGGTGTGGGGCACCACGGCCATGTTGTATGTGTGGATTGCGTTTAACGTGTTGTTATATGGCAGCATTTTCTACGGCAGTTTCACCGTCAACTGGGGGGTTGATTACACCCTGACACTGAATAACTTTAACCAGCTATTCGGGCAAGGTTTCAGTGATGGCGCATGGCCTTCGCTGCTCGATACGCTGCTCTATGCCGGTATCGCCGCCCCTATTACCGCCGCTCTGGGCCTGCTCATTGCCTATATCGTGGTGCGCCAGCAATTCCGTGGCAAAAAAACCATCGAATTCAGCACAATGCTATGTTTCGCCGTGCCGGGCACGGTTGCTGGGGTCTCCTATATTCTGGCCTTTAACAGTGCGCCGGTGTATCTGACCGGTACTGCGGCCATCGTCATTATCTCCATGGTGATGCGAAATGTGCCCGTCGGGATACGTGCCGGGATTGCGGGTCTTGGACAACTGGATAAATCGCTGGATGAAGCCTCCCTCAGCTTACGAGCGGGTTCGCTGCGTACTGTGATTTATATTTTGCTGCCATTGCTGCGTCCGGCGATTTTATCGGCGCTGATTTATAGCTTTGTGCGGGCGATGACCACCGTCAGTGCCATTGTTTTCCTGGTGACGCCGGACACGCGAGTCGCCACCTCCTACATCCTTAACCGGGTGGAAGATGGCGAATACGGCATCGCAATTGCTTATGGCTCCATTCTGATTGTGGTGATGCTCGCCATCATCTTCCTGTTTGATTATCTGGTTGGCGAAGCGCGTATTGCCCGCTCGAAAGCCAGTAATGCTGAATAACGGCGCACTGATAAGGCTTAATATGATGACTAACGAAAACTATGAATCTGATAAAAATCATGGGTCTGATAAAAAACCGGGTTCTGATAAGAAACATTTTGTCGAACTCAAACATGTCACCAAGCGTTTTGGCACCAATACCGTTATTGATGATTTAAATCTGGCGATTCCAAAAGGCGAAATGGTCACCCTGTTGGGGCCATCCGGTTGTGGCAAAACTACCGTATTACGCTTGGTTGCCGGGCTGGAAAAACCTACTGGCGGACAAATTTTTATCGACGGTGAAGATGTGACGGATAGATCTATCCAGCAGCGCGATATCTGTATGGTATTTCAGTCCTATGCCCTGTTTCCGCATATGTCGCTCGGCGAAAACATTGGTTATGGCCTAAAAATGTTGGGTCGTCCAAAAAATGAAATTCGCGACCGAGTGAAAGAAGCGCTGGCACTGGTTGATTTAGAAGGGTTTGCTGACCGTTTTGTTGATCAGATATCGGGGGGGCAACAACAGCGCGTAGCGCTGGCAAGGGCGCTGATCCTGAAGCCCAAAGTGCTATTGTTTGATGAGCCGCTCAGTAACCTGGATGCCAACCTGCGCCGCAGCATGCGCGATAAAATTCGTGAATTACAGCAACAGTTCAATATTACTTCGCTGTATGTCACGCACGACCAAAGCGAGGCTTTTGCCGTTTCTGATACCGTCTTAGTCATGAATAAAGGCAAAATCATGCAAATTGGCGCGCCGCAGGAATTATACCGCCACCCAGCCTCTCACTTTATGGCCAGTTTTATGGGAGATGCCAACGTATTCCCCGCACGGATTAACAGTGATAGCGTCGAAATTTTTGGTTATCACATTCCGCGTCCACAGGGATTTGCTGATGGATATCAGCAAGCTACCGTGGGAGTCAGGCCTGAAGCCATTACATTGAGCCAACAAGGTGACCCAAGCCAGCGCTGCACTATCAATAAAGTGGCTTATATGGGGCCACAATATGAAGTTCTGGTCGATTGGCAAGGCCAATCATTATTGTTGCAAGTGAATGCCACACAATTACAACCCGCTCCCGGCGACAGCTATTATCTACAAATTCATCCGTATGGCATGTTTGTCTTAACGGATGCCCCACAATAAATGCCCCGGCGGGCAGTGTGATCACACGACTGCCCGCCATTTTGCCGGTTATCAAACTGTTTTTTGTGGGTAAACATTGAGCTAAAAGCTAAAAATCTCAACAAGTTGCACAAACTGTAAGCAAACAATCCAAATTTACTGTTTCCCCTTTGACATGTCCCTCATACCTCGCTATTATTCGCCCCGTTCACACGATTCCTCTGTAGTTCAGTCGGTAGAACGGCGGACTGTTAATCCGTATGTCACTGGTTCGAGTCCAGTCAGAGGAGCCATATTAGAGAAGCCCGCTTAGGAAACTAAGCGGGCTTTTTGCTTTAGTTTTTATCTCGCCATTTATCGTAATAGCAAGATTCTTAAAGCACCATTATGAGTTTTTTATTCCCCCTCACTGATGAATTCATTATAAAATCATTCGCTATCTAACTGATATTTATACTGGAATAAGCCAGACAAGATATCATAGAAGTTTTCTACGTGCAGTGATGAAAAATCAGATACTGTTACAGTTAAAATGATTATTTGACTATTTCTTCTCTTTTTTTGAATGGGTAATTCACATTTTAATAAAAAAAATCCTAACTCTTTTATAATCAATTCACTAAGCAGAATAATGCTGATGGGATGAATTTGGTTAAGCAGCGGCTACATGAGTAATAATCTTTTCTTGATAATCTATAATTAGAGATTAAAATCACCGAAATAGTACCTTACCTATACGCTAAATAATTCGTGTTGCAGGAAAGCGGCAAGCGAGAGAGCTCTGATGAGTCAATGATTTGGGTGACAAATATGTCGGGAGTAGATTTGAACGCTGCTTGCAGCGGCCTCGCAGAGGCGAGGCCCATGGACGGGCCGAGTAATAAAGGTAGCCAGCGCACATACAGTTTGTAGTATGGCGGGTATAATAATAGTTTGGGCATCGGCAGTAGCAATTCTTGTTTATCTCATCTTGGGTAATCATTTAAAGTCGATCGGTTCGAACGAGCAGCAGTGAATTAACTCTGCGAATCCCAAGATATAACGGTTTACGGAGATAACATGACAAAATCAGTGATGATAGTTGATGACCACCCAGCAATTCGTGTCGCCATTCGTGCTTTACTGTCACAAAGTAATGAATTTTCAACTATTTATGAATCAGTTGACGGCAGTGAGGCCCTGGAAACATTAAAAAATAATCCTGTTGATCTGGTTATTATCGATATTGAACTACCTAACTTTGATGGTTTCTCATTGCTGAAAAAACTACAGCAACGTGGTTTTACCGGTAAGTCATTATTTTTGTCAGCTAAGAATGAACAGGTTTTTGCTGTACGGGCATTACAAGCTGGTGCGAATGGTTTCATTAGTAAAAATAAAGATATCAGTGAAATTCTTTTTGCTGCACAGAACGTATTACGTGGGTATTCTTTCTTCCCATCTGAAACTTTGACTCAATTAGCCGGACAACCTTCAAGCCATGATCCTGTCAATCGGGCCCGTTTGTTGTCAGAGCGCGAGATTAATGTTTTACGTTACCTGGTCAATGGTCTGTCTAATAAACAGATTGCCGATGAGATGTTTATCAGTAACAAGACTGTCAGTACCTATAAAACACGTATCCTAACTAAGTTAGGACTAAGTTCTGTAATTGAACTGGCAGATTATGCACACACCCATAATTTGGTATAGCTTCGCTAAATCTAATTTACTGCGTACAGCGTTATCTTTATATCGTTGCTTCCGTTTACACATTTTACTGTGCTGTTTGCTATTACTGAGTGGGCAACTTTATGCCGTCCCAATGGCAAGTCGTCAGGGATGTGATACGGGTCAACCATTGACGATACACAGTATCGCGAACAGTTATAGTGAAGACTTACTGCTCCCTCCGTCCACTGACGCACGCCAATCAAGCCGGCGTACTGTGAAAGTAGGGGTTGTTATTGATGCTAATACGCCCTTTGTCGTGAATCGCGATGATACTTCTATTGAAGGTATTGTTGCGGATTATCTAAAAATCATCAGTGATGCCAGCCAACTCTCTTTTCAGATGATTGGTTATTGTGATTATGGTTTGGTATTGAATGCATTAGAAAATGGTCAGGTTGATTTAATGGCCGGCACCCCGATGCCCGCTCAACCAGGGCTGATTGCTTCCCATGCTTTCTTTACTAACCGGCATGTGGAAGTTCGCAGCAAAAATTGGGACCCCACCAAACGCACCCATCCAGAAACCGTGGCCATCGTGAATAATGAGCCACTCTCTCCGGAGTTTTTATTTAATTATCATGCCGATAAAATCGTCGCCTATCCGAATCAGTTACAAGGATTACTGGCCGTCGCCTATGGCAATGCCGATGTGTTTGTCGCCAATGCCACATCAGCTAACTATTTGATTGACCAATTGCAACTGCTGACACTGCAAATTCGTAACTTTGCCCCTTATCACCCTGCCCCTTACACCTTTCTGGCGCTGGAAAAAAATCAAAAACTGATCGATTACATTAATCAGATTTTGGAATTACTGCCCAGCAGGGCTACGGGTGATATTCAACAGCGTTGGTTTGGCAGTAAGCATCATTACAATATTGATGCCAAATTACTTTTGACGGAACAAGAAGTTACCTGGATTCAACAGCATCCAATGGTGACCTATGTTGCTCCATTGGATCTGGCTCCGCTGATTTTTCGTGATCGCCAAACTGGCGAAATGGCCGGTTTTTCCGTCGATCTCATTGATATTATTTCACGCCGAACCGGGATTAAATTTAAACCGGTTTACACCAAAGATACCGGTGAGGCGATGCGTGATTTTATTGCTGGGAAAATAGATATGCTGCCCATCGTGGCAGTCCGTAATGGGCAATACGGCAACAACCTTTACTCTTCACCAGTCGCTCAATCTTTGTGGGGCATATTGACGCGAGAAGATCGCACTGATATCAACAACGTAGCGGATTTAGCGGGCAAACGGGTCGGTATACAATCAGGCAGTACTTCCGGTGGAATTATTAGCAATGCTCTTTTGGCCCAAAAAATCACCTTTGTAGACGCGCCTGATACCATGACATTAGTGCGTTGGTTACAACAAGGGAAAGTCGATGCGATTATCAAGAATATGATGACCGCTAACTACCTGTCGGCACAGAATTTCACGCCCAATATTAAAACGGTGGCCGTCACCGGAGAAGAACCCTTGATGATGGCATTTGCCATCAGCCCGCAATTACCTGAATTAAAAGCCATCATTGATAAAGTCATAGAGTCAATTCCTCCGGAAGAGTTAGACAATCTGATCAGTGAATGGAGTACATTCAAACCTAAACCGACCTCCTTTGATGAGCATTCATTGGAGAATGAGTGGCTGATGTTGGCGCTGAAAATAAGCTCCGGTCTGCTGCTGATCTTCGGTCTATATCTTTGCTATTTGGTGTTCAATAAACGCCGCCAGGCCAAGTTGTTACAGGCTCGTTTGCGACAACAAGAGTCTATTATTAATGCCCTGCCATTCGCTGTTTTTATTCGCACCAAAAAAGGTGAATTAGCAGTTTATAACAGTCACTTTGCCGCTGCACATCAAGATAAGCTCAACGACATGCTCAATCAGAAGACTGAGCAAGCCCACTGGCCAATGACCAGCCCACTTGATCGCGAGATAGATAAGTATTGTCGTTATGTCTTACGAGACAGACAGCCCCAAATGGTGGATTTGTCTCTTGAGATCAACAATGAGTTGCGTGATATTTTCCTGTGGATTATTCCGCTGGATAATGCGGAGCGCAGTCTGCTGGGCGGCTGGCTGGATATCAGCCAACGCAAAGCTGTTGAGCGCGAACTGGAAGCCGCCCGTGTCGAAGCCGAAAGTGCTAACCGCACTAAGAGTACATTCCTGGCGACTATTAGCCATGAATTACGCACACCAATGTACGCCATTATGGGGTTATTGGAGCTGGAAATACGCAGTGACCAGCCGGTGGATAAAAACACGCTGGTGACAGTTTCCAAATCGGCTGAATCACTGATGCTACTGCTGGATGACATCATCGACTCCGCCAAAATCGAAGCCGGGCAGCTGAGTGTTCACCCTGCTGTGGTGGATTTCCGTCAGGAAATAGAGCGGATGTTCACGATTTATCAGCCTATCGCCGATGAACGCAATCTGAGATTCTCTGGTTGGCTGGATGACCATATCCCTGATTTGGTGATGGTTGACATGCTGCGGGTACGGCAGGTGATGGGCAATCTATTGGGTAATGCCCTGAAGTTTACCGAGCAGGGTGGCGTGTCAGTGGATATCACCTGGGAAGCCACTGACGAAAAACACGGCGTAATGAATATCGATATTACGGATACCGGTATTGGCATTTCCCCAGCGGCACAGGCCACATTATTCCAGCCATTCAGCCAAGCTAATGAGGGTAAATCACCGCGTTTCGGTGGCTCCGGTCTCGGGCTGTGGATCTGTCATCAATTGATTCACAAAATGGGTGGGGAAATAACATTAGAAAGTAAGCTCGGCAAAGGGACCAGTCTGTTTATTACATTGCCGTTGGAAATTGCCACGACCAGTGATTTGCCACCAGATTCAATCATTGCTGACGTAGATGAAACTCAACTGAATCAGTTGAAAAACTTGCGTATTTTGGTGGTGGATGATTTACCCGCTAACCGCCAATTGCTACAGCAACAATTAGCCTTTATTGGTATCGAGCAAGTCATGAGTGCCGAAAATGGCGCTGAAGCTTGGCAAATATTGCAGCATTATAGTTTTGATGCTGTCATCACTGATTACAATATGCCGCTGATGAATGGCTACGAACTGGCCACTCATATTCGTAATAGTGCGACGATGAAAGATATGGTCATCATTGGTTGCACCGCCGATGCACGGGAAGAAAGTACCACCCGTTGCAATGAGGCAGGGATGAATGACTGCATGGTTAAACCCGTGACTATCGATACGCTGCGCACCACCCTGCTGCGTCAGGAGATTATTGGCAGTTATGTGGATACGGGGCATCATCACACTGTGGTTAATGATGTTACCGTGCAGAATCGCGGCCATCAGGGAGAGCTAACCTCAGGTGAGAGCGAATATCTTATTGTTACTAAACAACAATCTACTCTAGCGGCAGCGCAGAATAAGCTAAAATCCCTATCGGGAGGCAATGCCGAAGTGGAATTGCAATTATTACAATCTTTATTGGAAAGCAATGTGCAGGATACCGCGGTGCTGACACAACTGTATACCCACCTCAGTGTTGTTGATGACAACACAATTTCTGCTGATATTTATAAAGAAATGGCAAGTTTGGTTCATCGGATTAAGGGTGGCGTACAATTAATTGATGCCCAGACACTGGTAGATAGTTGTATTAAATTCGAATCCTTACTGCACGAACAAGATAGACATGCTGCTCTGGCTCATGGTATCGACTATCTGGCGCTATTGGCTGAGACTAACCAATTATTGGTAAATTTGATTGCTTCATACTCTGAAATAGACAGCCCGTCGCCATAAAATAGAAATTAAAATGATACTCTTACTGAAAGCTCGTCAGACATTTTGACGGGCTTTTTTATTTCTTATTATTTATATTTAATGACGAAAATATAACCTTTTCTAAAAACTCATCATAACTCATTGTAATAAATGTGAATTATTATTCAGCTTCTTTTGAAAGGATAAGTTCCTACACGTTTTGTGGGAAATTTCATATATAAAACAAGGACGCCTCTCATTCTGTCGCCCTGACTTTCCCCTTACACTACCACCGGCCCCAAAACCGGGTAGTGAATACCCATAATGGAGGTTCATCTTCAACTTAATAATCACTTATTTTGTTGAATGATAAAGATCGCCGTTTACAAGAATATATACCCTAAATAATTCGAGTTGCCATCAACACACATGCAGCTTGAAGAATGATGGGGAGATGCATCATAAAATTAAGTGGGAATCACATGGGAAAAACACTAATAGCGTTGGCGCTACTCACCCTACCGGGCATAGCGTTAGCAGCGACCTCAAATAACACTATCAAGTTTCAGGGAGAAGTTGCCGAACAAACTTGTATGGTTGATATCAATGGCACCGCCAACACCCCCGTTGTTCTGTTACCAACCGTCTCGACCAGTAACCTGAATCAAGTTAATTCAATCGCCGGTAAAACTAATTTCACAATCAACCTTACTGGCTGCAACATCGCCATACAAGACACCAAAATCAGCTCCGTTTTTCAAGGGATGAATGTCACACCTGCAGGTAATTTGGGCAATGTGGGAACAGCAAAAAACGTCGCTATTCAGTTACTTGACACTAATGGTGCACCAATCCGTATGTCTGGAGGCAGCGTTTCAGTCCCTGGAATTACGCTGGCCACTGGAGCCACATCTGCATCACAGGATTTAGCGGCACAATATATTACGGAAGAAGGTCGCGCGACTGCTGGGAGCGTGATCGCTTCAGCGCAATATGCGATCACCTACCCCTGACTATTCGTGAAATCCGAACTGTTTCATGAATATGTTGGCCAACCGGTAACGGAGCCGATACAAACCAGAAAAACAAGGATATGTAAGCGCTATGACACTGATTGCCCACAAAATTATCGCCTGCTCGTTGTTGCTGCTTAGCGGCGTACCCTTATGGACGCAAGCCAGTGTTGTCATGACAGGGACACGAATCATTTATCCTGAAGGTACACGGGAGAAAGTGTTACAGCTCAGTAATAAGGATAACCACCCAAATTTGGTCCAATTATGGATGGATGACGGAAATAATCAGTCTTCGCCATCAAAAAGTGATGTCCCTTTCGCACTGACACCACAAATATTCCGTATGGAAGCACAAAGTGGGCAAGTCGTCCGTTTGTCATATGTCGAACATAATTTACCTAAAGATCGCGAATCGGTTTTCTATCTGAATTTCTTACAAATTCCCGCCTTAAAAAAAGAAGATACGCAATCTGAGAATAAACTTGTTTTGATCGTTAATAACCGGCTGAAAGTCTTTTATCGCCCAGCAGCATTAAAAGAAAATGTCGACACCTTAGGTGAAAAAATCCGAGTCAATCTGGAAAGTACCAACGGCGACAAAATAAAGATACATAATCCCACGGCTTATTATATCAGCCTGCGCGATGCCAAACTGGTCAGTAATGGGAAAACTATTTCATTTGCTACCAGCGAGATGTTTGCTCCTAACTCAATCACTGATCTGGCTTTTCCTGCTGGGGTGAAAGCCAAAAAAGGCGAATTATTGACGCTGAACATGGTTAATGATTATGGCACCAGCATCTCCTACGATTACCATTTGTAATGCTGTTGTGATAATGACCCTGAACGTGCCTGACGACAGAGATAACCCGTGAGGTTCGCTCCTTGGCTATCCTATTTGCTCACACAGAGTCTGTTGGTCAGTCATTCCGTGTCAGCGGCAGATGAGAGCAAGCAAGACGAATATATGTTTGAAGATGCGCTATTGCGCGGCTCATCCCTCGGTTTGGGCTCCATCTCTCGCTTTAATAAAAAAGACAGTTATGAAGCAGGCAAATACCAGGTTGATATCTATATGAACAGCAAATTTGTTGATCGTATCGAGCTGATGTTTATCACCAAAGGTGATGCTGTTGTTCCCTGCTTATCAGTATCACAACTGCTACAAGCTGGCGTTAATGAAAATGCGCTAGAAAAGGCCAATCCGGAAGATAACTGCCTGGATTTTAAAACCCTGCTGCCTGCCAGTGACTATCACTTCGATTATGCCAAATTACGTTTTGATTTATCGGTTCCGCAACTCTTTGTTAAAAATGTTCCGCGCGGCTATGTTGACCCCCGTAATCTTACGGCGGGAGAAGCTATTGGTTTCAGCAATTACAACTTAAACCAATATCATGTGGACTATAATAAAGAGGGAATTAAACGCAGCACCAATTCAAGCTATTTGAGTTTGAACAATGGTATCAATGCTGGTATGTGGCGCTTTCGTCAACAAGGTTCTTTGCGCTACGACGCCATTCGTGGGGCCGACTGGACATCTAACCGGTTGTACAGCCAACGCGCCCTGCCCACTATTGGCAGTGAAATAACATTGGGTGAGACATTTAGTTCGGGCCAATTTTTCTCCAGTCTCGGGTTTAGCGGCATGGCCCTAAGCACGGATGACCGCATGTTGCCGGAGTCACAACGGGGTTATGCTCCTGTTGTCCGGGGGATTGCCAGAACCAATGCAAAAGTCACGGTATATCAAAATAATCGGTCGATTTACCAAAGCACCGTTTCACCTGGCCCATTTGAATTCAATGACTTATCTGCCACTAATTTTGGTGGTGACCTGACCGTTGAGATTCAGGAAGCCGATGACAGTCTCAGCACCTTCCAAGTCCCCTTTTCCTCTGTACCAGAATCATTACGCCCCGGGCATTCCCGCTACAACTTCGCCGCCGGTCAGGTTCGTGATCTGGGCAGCCATGAGGTATTTAGCGAACTGACTTACCAACAGGGGGTCAGTAACGCCATTACGGCCAATACTGGGGTGCGCGTAGCCTCAGGATATCAGGCCGTTATGCTGGGAGGCGTTTTCACTCACTATATTGGGGCCTTGGGGTTGGATGCGACCTATTCACATGCCAGCCTTCCCGGCAATATCAATTCACCCGATAATAGCGATTCATCCCGCAATACAAAACAGAATGGCTGGATGGCGCGGGCTTCTTTCAGCCGCACCTTTGAAGCAACCAACACCACATTATCCGTCGCGGGTTACCGCTACTCCACTGAAGGTTATCGTGATTTAAGTGATGTTTTGGGCATACGGGCGGCCAGTCTTGGCAAAGCATGGAGCTCAGGGACTTACCAACAGCGCAGCCGGGCTGAGATATCACTAAACCAGAATTTCAACAATTACGGTTCGCTGTATTTAACCGCCTCTTCGCAGGATTACCGTAATTCGCGCAAGCGGGATACCCAGTTGCAACTGGGTTATGCCAATACCCTATGGCGCAATACCAGCTTTAACCTTGCGGTTTCACAACAAAAAACCGGTGGAGGCAACAATGAAACTTACTTTGTCGACCCCGGCAGCGGTATGCCTGCAGCCAACGGAGCGAATATCCTCGCGACCAATGAAACCCTGGTGCAAATGTCCATTTCATTCCCATTAGGGGGCAGTCCACAAGCACCTTATATCTCCGCCGGAGCAGTGAACAGCCGGGTCAGTGGTGCGAGTTATCAAACCTCCCTCGCCGGTGTGATGGGTGACGATCAGTCCTCCAGCTACAGTATGGACTTCGCGCGCAGTGAACAAACCAAAGAAAACACCTTTAGTGGCAGTTTACAAAAACGTTTGCCGAGTACCAGCCTGAGCAGCAGCGCATCGCGCAGCCCCGGCTATTGGCAAGGTTCCGCCAGTGCGCGAGGTGCAGTTGCCTTCCACAGCGGCGGTGTCACCTTGGGGCCGTATCTGAGTGATACCTTTGCGCTAATAGAGGCCAAAGGTGCCAGTGGGGCCAAAGTGATGTATGGACAAGGGGCGAAAATTGACCGCTTCGGTTATGCCTTAGTCCCAACCTTGACGCCGTATCGCTACAACACTATCACCCTCGATCCCGATGGGATGGATTTCAATACTGAACTTCAGGACGGTGAGCGGCAAATTGCTCCCTACGCGGGTTCAGCGGTGAAAGTTAAGTTCCGCACCCTCAGCGGATACCCCCTCTTAGTGACGGTTAAATTGTCTGATGGTAGCCAAGTGCCTATGGGCGCGGTGGTTTACAGCACCAGCGGCACCACTGATAACAAGGGCGGCGATGCTCCCCAAAATCGGGAAATCGGGATGGTCGGCCAAGCCAGTCAGGCCTATTTACGCGCTGAACATGCCAGTGGGACGCTGCTGTTGATATGGGGAGATGCCGCCAATGAAAGTTGCCAGTTAGATTACGATTTAGGCACGCCAAATAATGATAAACAGCTGTATAAACTCGATGCCTTGTGTGTCGTTGCCCAGCATTGAAGCAGAGAAACAGTATGAATTCTATGATACGCCACCGCACTCATCTCTACCGAGATAAGCCCTTTTTTTTCCGTCGCTTGCGATTATTTTTCTCACTCGTTTTATTGAGTTTCGCGATGCCCGGTTATGCCCAATGTGTCTGGAAAGGCGCCAATATCGGCGGCGATAACTACGGCGCTTCATTGCAACTCGGCAACATCAATATAACCAGCAATTACATTCAACCTGTTGATTCAATTCTGGCTTCTAGCATCATCAGTCTGGTTCCTGCCCGCTTCTGGTCAGACCCTGAAGCGGTTATCTATGAGTGTGATGTAGCCGATAAAGACAGTTTATTTGAAGTATTTGCCACTAATGGCGACAGCAATGTCGGTGGCTACACCAATATGGGCGACAACTATTTTCAGACCTTCTTCCCTTATACCGCATTAAAACTGATTCACGTCGAGAGTGGCATCGAGTTCAACCGAATCTGGCAGCAAGTCCCGCTAAAAAAATACGATGTAGTGGGTAATAAAATTCAGATTAAAGGCAAGCATTTCAGCCAAATCCGTGCAGAGTTGAAAAAGGTGGGATCGGTGGATCGCACGCCAGGCCCTTCCAGTTGGGGGTGCCCTGGACCTGCGGCAGATAACTATTCCGGCAGCTATACCTGTAATCAGCCTAATGGTTATGTGGTATTCAAAGGCCCCGGCATGCCAGTGCCGGAAACCGGATATGATTCAGCGACTAATTATCAGACTTGGGGAACAGGCCGCTATATGGCGTTTGGTATGAATACCTCGCCGGTTTCTATCCTGACACGTAAAAATACCTGTGTGGTGCGCAATGTTACGCCTTATGTGGTTTTCCCCATTATCACCGTCAATGAACTCAATGATAATCAAACACGTAGCACAGAAATCACCGTCGATATCGAATGCCAATCCGGCACAGAATCGGGTATTAATCGTGGACAAACAGCGCTGGGTATCCAAACATCATTACCGGGGTATTTGATAGCGCAAGGGTTAGGGTTGGTCAATTCTGCTGGCGGGGTCAGTTACTTACTCTCCGATCATTATGGCACTGATAGCCGTATTGCCACTGGCGTTGGGATCAGTCTCAGTGACAGCAACGGAAATGCCATGAATTTTGTCGGCTGGGGCGGGTGTATCAGCAATTGTGCCGCCACGACCAGTGCCGGTTGGTACCCGATTCTCACAGGAGCCAGTGCCAATGGCAGTAACGCTGCGGGATTCAACAATTATCTACATCACTTTACCGCGACATTAAAAAAACTGCCTAACGGCACTCCGACAGCCGGTAAAGTGGATGCCACCGCCTATGTTTTGGTGAAAATACAATGAGATACTTTTGTCTATTTTTGCTTATATTCAGTGTTAATCAACCGGCTATCGCGGGCCTGGTTGCAGCCTCAACCCGAGTCATTTATCAGCCAGAGTCACGCGAACGCACGCTGATGCTGGCGAATACCAATGATTACCCAGTCGTGGTACAAACTTGGATAGATGATGGGGATGTGGACAGCACACCAGATCAAGCTAAAGCGCCCTTTATGGTGTTACCTGCGGTATTTAAAATGCAGCCCGGAGCCGCACAAGGGCTGCGACTCATTAATAAAGGTGACAACCTGCCCAGGGATCGCGAATCCGTGTATTGGCTTAATTTGTATGAAATCCCGCCGAAATCAAGCCGCAATACAGAGGCTTATGCTCAAGTGGCGATGGCAATGAACACGCAGATGAAGATTTTCTACCGTCCCAATGGATTAACACCTAAACCGAATGAAGCGATGAAAAAGGTCAGTTTTACCCTGCAAAAACAAAATCAAAAATATGCTCTTACTGCCCATAACCCCACGCCATATCACGTTTCTTTCGGTCAGATTCAGCTAAAAGACCGCCAGCAAAGCTATATCATTGCGCAGGAGATGAACATGATGATGACTCCGTTCGCCCAGCGACAATATCAATTTGAGCATTCCCCCACATCACTCAGCGGTGAACTCATCTTAGACTATATTTATTTTGATGATGCTGGTAACCAAGTAAAAAACAGTCAGTTAGTCAAAGTGACACCGTAACATAGCCCAATAAATCTGAATTAAAATTCAATAAAAAGACCAGAAAATGCACAAGTTTGCTGAAAAACAAGCCAATAAGCTCATTCTCTCAGCAAACACGCATTTTTAATGTTTTTCTACTTTGACAAACGGCACCACCCCCGCTATTATTCGCCTCGTTCACACGATTCCTCTGTAGTTCAGTCGGTAGAACGGCGGACTGTTAATCCGTATGTCACTGGTTCGAGTCCAGTCAGAGGAGCCAAATTTTAGCGCCCTGGAATTTTTTTGAATTCCGGGGCGTTTTCTATTTCAGCGGCTCAATACCGTCACGACAATCACCTAATAGCTTACTGCGCGTTGCTCTATGGTTAGCGCACATGTAAGTCACCTATCCGTTCCCCTTCCTGCCACAATGAAAATCATAAACTACCGAGTCCCTTTATTCGGTACATCGACTTAAAGAATTAAAATAATTGTCATTATAAGCTCAAGTGCGGGTTCCTGGAGCTGGCGACCCCGCATCCTTGTATCAAACCGCCCTTTCTGTTTGATGAAAACAGGAGAAATTAAGTTAGCTGCCCAGAGATAAATGGACAGTTAACTTAATGAAAAATTAGAATTATTCAGAGATAATCCGATAACGCTCAGCAGCATGTTCCTGTGCGAACCCCAGCAGCATAGCTTGCCGTGCGGTCTGATAAGCGCCCCACTGTTCAATATCATACAGCGGCGGAATAGTCACCGGCTCGCGGCGATCAAAACCCACTAATGCGGCATCGACCAATTCCCCGACCTCCATCAGCGCTGAAATAGTGTTGATATCTGTGCCAGAACGCTGCCAAATTTCAGTCCGTGTGGCGGCGGGCAATACGGCCTGGACATAGACACCTTGAGGCGCAAGCTCAAGACTTAACCCTTGAGAAAGAAACAGTACAAACGCTTTGGTTGCGCCATATATTCTTGATATTATGATACTCATCATTTAAGTGTCAACAATGATTCGCTTGCGCCAATAGATTTCGTGTGTCATATATAATAGATGTCAGTCATCATAAATAATTATTGGATGGGGCATCACGATGAAATACACCACTTTTGGCCGTAATAGCGGCCTGCGAGTCTCGGAACTGGCGCTAGGTACCGGTAATTTTGGTACGGCTTGGGGATATGGTTCAGAAAAAGAAGAAGCAAAACAGGTATTTGATCGCTTTGCCGATGATGGTGGGAATTTCATCGACACCGCAGATACTTACCAATTTGGTCAGTCTGAACAGATCGTGGGCGAGTTTATTGCTGCCGAGCGAGACCGCTTTGTGGTGGCGACAAAATACACACTGGGTGCGCGACCGGATGCAGGAATCGCTCAAACTGGCAATAGCCGCCGCAATATGATCGCCTCGGTGGAAAGCAGCCTTAAACGGCTGAATACCGACCGTATTGATTTATTATGGGCGCATTTTGATGACCAGTTGACGCCATTGGAAGAAATTGTGCGCGCTTTCGATGACCTGATCCGCGCAGGAAAAATACATTATGCCGGGCTGTCTAACTTCCCGGCATGGCGTATTGCTCGCGCTGATACTCTGGCAGAATTGCGCGGCTGGTCGCGTATTGTCGGTATTCAGGTGGAATACAGTCTGGTGCAGCGAACCGCCGAGCGCGAATTGTTACCGATGGCTGAAGCATTGGGTTTGGCGGCCACGCTATGGTCCCCACTGGGAGGCGGGTTACTGACAGGCAAATACCGCCACAGTAATGAAGGCCGGCTGCTGGGCTTCGCGGGGAAATTGGTGCATACCGAGCAAGATACTACGCTATTGGACGAAGTTATCGCCGTCGCGCAGGAGCATCACGCGCAGCCATTACACATCGCCATTGCCTGGTTACGCCATAAGGCCGCAAACTCCCCGACCAGTTTGATCCCTATTTTGGGTTCCCGAACTGTGGCTCAATTGAATGACACACTGGCAGCATTGGATGTGACCTTAGGTGATGAGCAAGTGGCTCGCCTTGATAAGGTCAGCGCCATCACCCTGGGAACCCCGCACGATCAAATTGCCAACACGCTGGCACGGGCACAGGGTGGCGATAGCACGCGCATCATCACCCCTCAGCTACCGCGAGCATAAGCCCACTGATATATTGATGAGAGGCAATATCTATATCCTAAATCATTCGAGTTGCAGGACAGCGGCCAACGCACCTGCAATTTGAAGAATGACGGGTATATTGATGAGCTGGCATGGCATACCTTATGATGCTGCCTAATTAATAAGGAGAAATGTATGGCCCGGGTATCAAAGCAACAGATGGCTCTCAATCGCGAGGCCATTGTAGAGACGTCTTCGCAACTCTTCCGTGCTCGGGGTTTGAATGGCGTCAGTGTCAACGATTTAATGGCGGCGGTCGGTTTGACTCATGGCGGATTCTACGGGCATTTTGCTTCTAAAGATGAACTGGCGGCGATTGCCAGTCGCAAAGCGCTCGACGATTCCAGCACTCGCTGGCAAGAAATCAGCAGCCAGCCGGGTCAGAATACTCTGCGCACCTTAGTAGAATTTTATCTCTCACCGACTCATCGTGACCATGCAGAAAACGGCTGTGCCATTACTGCATTAGCCAGTGATGTGGCGCGTGAAAATGATGAAAATCCAGTATGTGAAGTTTATCTCAGCGGTGTGAAATCTCTGTTGGCGAGATTAGAGTCGATTTCTGAGATAGACGATCCCGAGCAGCGTAGGCAGCACGCACTGGCGCAGCTGGCGATGTTATCCGGTGCATTAACACTGGCACGCGCGACTGCTGGGGATAAATTGTCGGATGAATTGCTTGATGCGGCCAAAAAAGCTTTATTGGGTGGAAAATAGCATTTAGCCACCAATAAATGATCAACCGCCCTGCCCTACTGAACTCACCAGCGGACCAGGGCCGCCGCAACAGGACAATGCTCGCGTTACTGATTCAAGGCTTTTTTGGCATCCAACGCCTTGTGGATCGCGGCTTCCAATTCGTTAGCTTCGAATTTCGCTACATAGGCATCAGCCCCTACTTTGCGAACATGATCTTCATTCGCGCTGCCCGATAACGAAGAATGGATAATGACCGGGATATTCTTCAGGAACTCATCCCGTTTGACATTCAATGTCAGTGTAAAGCCATCCATCTCCGGCATTTCTAAATCGGTTAGCACAAATGATATTTTATCCGAAATTGGGCGGCCCTCTGCCCGTGCCTCTTCCGCTATCTTCTTGATTTTATTCCACGCTTCCAAGCCAGTGATATGCATTTCTGCCGGAATATCCATCATTTTTAGGGCCTGTTCCAGCATGGAGCGGGCGACTTTAGAATCTTCAGCAACAATGGCCACCGCCCCCGGTTTCAAATCAAAGGCTTTAGTCTTCTCGCTATCAATTTGGACATTGCGGTTGGCCGGAATAATGTCATATAAAATCTGTTCAACATCCAATACCAGCGCCAGCCGGTTACTGGCTTTATCATTGTCGAGACGCGCGATGCTGGTGATATTGCGGCTTTTGACCCCCGCGTCGGCCGCCAGCACCTGGCTCCATTCCAGGCGGACAATATCATCAACAGACTCCACTGCGAATGCCTGGGTACTGCGGGCATATTCCGTCACCAGTAAAATGTTCAACCCGGTTTTGGGTACACAACCGACGATAGCCGGGAGGTCAATCACAGGAATGATTTCCCCACGAATATTCGCCATGCCCATCATAGGTGAAGCCATACCCGCCGCTTTGGTCAAGCTTGGCATCGGGACTATTTCACGTAATTTGAAGACGTTAATGCCGTACAGTTCAGACTGTTGTTCCTCCTGAGATTCCCCCAAACGAAACAGCAATAACTCAAATCTGTTAGAGGAGGTGAGATTCGTTCTCTCTTCAATCTCTTTTTGAAAATTATCCATACTTTCCCCGATACCTTTTTTCTAAAATGGAGGAACTTACCTCCTTTATCGGCAATGGGTAGAAAATGCTTAATCATTCGACTGATGAAAAAGAGAAAAAAGTTAGTCTTTGGGATTAGTGCGCTGGCGGAAATTTGGCTGACCGGGCTGGTGGTCGATCGGTGGGATAGTCGGCGGCTTGCTTTTATTCTTCTACCTGTCCTCACCCCCCAAGATCGCGTCGTCAAGGTTTGTCAGCAGTCTGAAATACTCACTATTCGGTGGGTGTTTTAAATAACATTAATTGGCATAGATAATTTTATCTGAATAAAGTGCTTCAATTGCTTGCTTATGCATATTTTTCTTTTTGTCTGTGACAATAATATCAATATCGTTGATATCACTTATTTTCATTAACCCACTTTGACCAAACTTGCTGCTATCACATAAAATCACTTTCTGTCGGCCCATTGCCAGCATTTTCTTAGCTATGCGCCCTTCATCCAAATTTTTCACCATCACACCAAAGTCACTGTCTATTCCGCCCACCCCAACAAAGGTGAAATCAGTGTGAATATCATTCATTTGTTCAATTGTCTGAATACCTAAATTCGCTTTATAAGTATGATTATATTCGCCGCCCAAGACATGCACGATAGCCATATTATTTTTACTTTTTATTTGATCGGCAATTAAGGATGAATTGGTAAAAACAGTGAATTTGACTAATGGTAAGAATGAAGCAAAAATAAGCGTGGTGGTGCAGGAATCAATAAATAAGCTATCATTTTCAGTCACCAGTGAAGCGGCATATTGACCAATTAACATTTTTTCCTGGCGATTTAAATCCATTCTTTGGGCAAAACTGCCCTCTTGTATATTCTGAACCTTTATCGCACCGCCGTGGACTTTAGTGACTTCGCCACTCTTTTCCAAATAGGAAAGATCTCTGCGGATCGTTTCAGACGTCACACCCAGTTCTTCGGACAAACCAATAACAGAAACCTCACCCAGGCTATCCAGCTTTTCCAAAATAAACTGTTTACGTTTGATCTGATTCATAAGAATAAAGGCCCGAAGCTGTGCAATACATTTGGTGTCATTCTACGCAATAATTTCATGAAAAAAAAGGCGATTCAGTCACAGTGGCCAGAGTTGATTAATGGCAAAAGCAACCCCGTGTTGGTTATTATCCTGACTGACTCTATCCGCACAAGATTTAACAAAATCACTGGCATTGCCCATTGCCACACCGACGGCAGAAAACTGAAACATACTGATATCATTCTCCTGATCGCCAATACTGACCACAAATTGTGAGCCAATATTTAAATGCTGAGATAAATAATGCAATGCTTCACCCTTAGTGATGCCCTGTTTCATTATTTCGTAATAATGCTGACTGGTTTTACTGAGTGAGTATTGGTGATGAAACTCTTCATCTATTTTATCGGCAACATCATTAATAAAATCGGCCGAGCCGACAATAGAGACTTTAACAATATCATCTCGTTGAGTCATATTCTTAGGTTCAACAAACACCCGTTCCATAGCAAAAAGTTGAGATTCATAACGCGTGTAATCACTGACATTCGGTGAGCTGGATATAATATCATCGCGGGTGAAAAAATGATGTGGAAATTCATTTTTTGCCAGCATGATTATCGCATTTTTTACCTCCCCGCAGCTCAACGGTGTAAAACGAATATCTTTCTTCTCAACAGTATCATATATCCATGCGCCATTAAACGAAATAAAGTAGCGAATCAGAGGCTCTAATTCAGTATGACGGATAACAGCTGCGATAGCCTTAACCGGCCGGGCTGAACATAAAACCACCGTGCCCTGATGATGAATAACATGCTTTATCGCACTGATATTCTCAGCTGATATTTGGTTTTCCTGATTGAGTAAAGTGCCATCAAGATCAAGGGCCAGTAATTTATACATACTTTCACTCCAATAAAAAAGGGAGAATACATTATTGCTAATACATTCTCCCGCCTGGCTAATATCCTACAATCAGTGAGTAATAAATTGCGTTACTACATCTTTGGCCGCATTGCAGACCACATTATCAATCGCGGTGCCCACCACCAGAATATTAACGCCGGTATCTTTAAATGCTTTGGCATTTTCCAAGTTAATACCGCCCTCGGCTAACGTCGGGACAGAAACCGCGCCGACCAATGCCAACAGGCGCTGTTTGATAACATCAGGAATATCGCCAGCGCCAACACCTTCATAGCTCATGCCGGTCATTAAACCAATCATATCAACACCTAACTCTTCCATCTTTTTCGCCACTTCGGCAACATCCGCCGGGGTTTCAGCCGCAATACCGAAGGTGTGCAAATCACTCGGGTGACCAATATAAGCATCCACTGTCAGGCCATATTTATGGGCTAAATCGACCAATTCTTTTAAATCTTCAAAACTGGATTTATGGGTATGTAAACCATCAGCGCCAGATTGAGCTATCAATAAAATATCCTGCTCAGTCACTGGGGTGGGCACTGTTTCAGTAAAGCCTCCGGCAATCCCGACAGTAATGAAAATATCGTCCGCCACCACATTGCGCACCCCCTGCACCGCTTCCGCCATTTGCCCGATAGTTATTTCATGGCGGATACGCTCGGCGGCATGCATATTCGTCACACCATTATGGCCACGCGCCAATGCTAATGCCGGGTGATTCGGTTCTAATAATTTAACACCTGAATCGCATACTGCTTTCGCTAAGCGAGCATCATCTCCGGTTATTCCAGTACTCAGAATAGTTTGACCGCCATGTAACGCAATTGCGTTGTGTACTTTATCCATAGCGACGGAACGTTTCTTACTCATATCAGCGTTGAACATATTTACCTCTACTTGATTTATATAAAACTGCTTTTTTAATTGTTAACTTTTAGCCGAAATCCCTGGTGTTGGTGATTCGGGTACTGCCTTTTTAATTGCTACAAATTTGTTGGCTAACAGAGTGATAACACAGGTCAACACCAGTGTTACCGCCATAACTATCGCCATATAAAACGCGTTATTGGATAAGAATGGTGAGGCGAAAGCAGGGACATAAGCCACACCTTTAATATTTAATAATCCCAGTAACATTCCGCCGACACCGGCTGAGAATATCGCGCCAGCGAAGACGACTTTATTAGAGAACATAAACGGATAAGCTGATTCGACGAACGTCCCGAAGCCCATGTTAATTAATAATCCTGGCGCGGCAACGGCAGCTTCACTTTTTTCTCGTGGTGCAATGACGTTTGCCAGATTAATACCGGCCGCCACCATCACCAGCCCGACCATATCCACGGCCCCAAGGAAACTGACACCGGATTTTTCCATTTCCAGCAAGACCAGTGGCAATATTACGGCGTGATAAACCCCACCCAGAATCGCCGGCCAAATAACCAAACCTGCCAGTAATCCCGCTAAAATTGGGCTGAAAGCCAGAGTGGCTTCAATGGCCAATTTAATATAGTCACCTGCGGCTAAAGCCAGTGGACTGAGCAGGTAATACATCACCAAACCGGAGAATAAACCGGACAAACCGCCCGCCACGATGTTGATAGTGGTCATTGGGAATGACCATTTCAGACACAATCCGAACAGATAGCGCACCATAATACCCGCGCCGATCCCGCCCAAAATACCGCCAATTAACCCGCCTTCAACTGACAGCACACCGGCAACCACACCGGCCACAATCGACACTTCATCTAGCTCGGAAACCTGTTTGGCCGCAATAACCGCGACAATCACCGGCAACCCTTTGAGCAACAATTCAAAGATAGCATTCAGTGATTGCAGCCCAGGGATATGGCTGAGCGCCAACACAATGGCCATGGCGATAAAACCGGGTAAAGCCGGGATCATAATGCTGCGAATATTGATTCTTTTTAACAGACTCTTGTCGCTACCCGGCATATTGGCATCGGCGCTGCCCAATACTGGGGTATATTTTATCTGCCAGTGTTTGCACAAAGAGGCAGTAAAAGAGATAGCCCGGGTCCGGCTATTGGTGCCAGTGGTGCCGGAGGTGGCAATCACATTAGCGCCTTTGGAAGTGATAATCGCCATTGAGGTGCCGCCAGTGCCCACAATGGGGGTTTTCTTTTCTATCGCCGCCAGAATAGCTTCTTTATTACTGCGATCAGGGTCAGCACTCATAATGATGATGCCGTCGATATCACCGGCTCGGATTTGGGCCGCAATAGCTGCATCCGAGGATTTTACCGCGTCATTTACCTCTGACAATTTCCCCTGAAAGCTAATCCGGGGTTTATCGCTCTCCTCTGCGGTGATTGAATACACAGCGGCGGCGGTGGTCGGTTTTGCCACATCCATTGATTCTTCCGCTGCAATAAATTGCACCGCACTGACACCTAACCCCGCAGAGTGAAGTTGAGTATAGATTTCTTGTAGAAGTCTTTCGGGGTATGCACCACCGAGATTGAACAGATTTCCCCCGCTGCTTCCGAGTATTGCTACATTTTTCATGTCGGGCCTCAAAAGATAAGAAATGTTAGAAAGTGTTATTATGTTTTTAACTGCAATTCACAATCACAGAAACAGCAGATCAAAGCAACATTAAACAACATAAAATCACTGATTAGCCCCGTTACTTGAATAGCGATTAATTCCACGAATAAAAGCATATATTCATAAAGTTAAATTAATATTCTTTAAAATTAAGATAATTGGATATTTAAAACCACAAATTGGTATTTTGTTGTTTTATTTTGTTTTATTGTTTTCGTGATGAGGTTCAAATTATTGATATCTTGAATTTTAGTGCGAAGGGAAATGTAGGTGCTGATAATGGTTTGTATCGAAATAGAGGCCCCAATACCGGATGATATCAGCCAGCGTCAGGTTAGTTCCTGCTCTCAAGCTGCTGGCCGATAGCGCCATAACCAGCGGCCAGTGGACATGCGGCGATAAAACAACACACCGCGCACTATCCAATCAAGGAACATCCCCATCCAGACGCCGGTAACACCAAACCCTAATGTCACACCTAGAATATAACCGGCAATAATGCGGCATCCCCACATTCCGGCGAGCGCCACCCACATGGTGTAACTGGCATCTTTCGCACCTTTCAGCCCGGAGGGCAATACCCAAGCCGCCGCCCAAATCGGCATAAATAGCGCATTAATCCAAATGAGGTGCTTAACGACCGCGATAACCCCCGGTTCATGGGTATACAACGCCGCCAGAAATCCGGCACTGGGGATCGACAGCAGAGCAATAAAACACACCCCAAGAGTCGATAACCAAAAGATATGTTTGAGTTGACGGATAGGCTGCAAAATCTGCCCTTTCCCCAAGCGAGTGCCGATAATAATCGTCGAGGTATATCCCAGTGCATTGCCCGGTAAGTTGATCATCCCGACGATGGAAAACGCGATAAAGTTACCCGCTATCACTTCGGTGCCCATTCCGGCGACAAAACGCTGTGTAATTAGTTTTCCAATGTTAAACATCACCGACTCAACACTGGCAGGAATACCAATACTTAAAACCTCAAACATAATGGCCGAGGTAAAGGGCATAAAATAGGCTTTAAAGGGGATTCGCAGAGTATTATTCGCCCCGAAAATCAGCACTAACACCACTACCAAAGCGCCTAAGTAACGGGAAAGCGTGATGCCGATACCCGCCCCAACAAAGCCCAGCCCCGGCCAACGCCCCACGCCATAAATCAGCACGCTACTGATAGCAATATTGAGAATATTCATGGCGATATTGATAAACATCGGCAACCGGGTATTACCGGCACCGCGCAATGCACCGCATCCCACCAAAGTTATCGCCATTGCCGGGTAATTCCATACCGTCAGATGCAGATAGGTCAACGCCATCGTTTTGACTTCAGGATCAGCCTGGCTGGCCATTAGATTGATAATGGCGTCTCCGGCAAAATGTACCAACAGCACCAATAATAGCGAGATTAAGACCAGCAGAGAGATAGATTCGCGCGCTGCGGTTTGTGCCTGTTTGCGCTTACGTTGCCCCAAACTGAATGACACCACCACCGACGTACCGAGCGCCACAGAGGCAAAAAAAGCGGCGATGAGCATATTGAAGCTGTCGGCTAACCCGACTGCGGCCATGGCTTCTTTACCCAACCAACTGACTAACAGAGTGCTAAACACCCCCATCAGCAACACACACAGACCTTCAATAAACAGCGGGATCGCCAGCGGCGTTATCTCTCGCCAAAACAGCACTCGATAGGATTTCCGCTTTTTATACCATGCATTTTCGCAAAAGATTTTCAACTTAATATACTCGAATTATTTAGGGTATATACTCGCTAAAAGTCGATACACACATTATAACAGAACAGTAAATTAATTTAAATGAAACATCATTTCACAAAATCACAAATGAAATAGTTATGCAATAAAACACACATAAATATGCAAAATCCCTTTGACTCTACCCCTAGTTTTGCGATATCAATGTAGGCATTGAAACCTTTGCCAGACAGACCTAATTTATACAGGATTTAATTGATGACAACTATTCTCAAACACCTTCCTATTAATCAGCGTGTTGGTATTGCTTTTTCTGGTGGTTTGGATACCAGTGCGGCCCTATTATGGATGCAGAAAAAAGGGGCCATTCCTTATGCCTATACTGCCAATCTGGGTCAGCCTGATGAAGAAGATTACGAAGCTATTCCACGTAAAGCCATGGAGTACGGTGCAGAGAAAGCTCGCCTGATTGATTGCCGTAAACAACTGGTTGCTGAAGGGATTGCCGCTATTCAATGTGGCGCTTTCCACAATACCACCGCGGGTGTGACTTACTTTAACACCACCCCACTGGGCCGTGCTGTAACAGGCACCATGCTGGTTGCCGCCATGAAAGAAGATGGCGTGAATATCTGGGGTGATGGCAGCACTTATAAAGGTAACGATATAGAGCGTTTCTATCGTTACGGCCTGTTGACTAATGCTGAACTAAAAATTTATAAACCTTGGCTGGATACCGATTTTATCGATGAATTAGGTGGCCGCCATGAGATGTCTGAATTTATGATTCAATCCGGTTTCGACTACAAAATGTCGACCGAGAAAGCCTATTCCACTGACTCCAATATGTTGGGTGCCACTCACGAAGCCAAAGATCTGGAATTCCTGAACTCTAGCGTCAAAATCGTTAACCCGATTATGGGCGTAAAATTCTGGGACGAAAATGTCGTGGTGAAAGCGGAAGAAGTCTCTGTCCGTTTTGAGCGCGGATATCCGGTTGCGTTAAATGGTGTGGTGTTTGAAGACAGTGTAGAACTGATGATGGAAGCCAATCGTATTGGTGGGCGTCATGGTTTGGGGATGAGCGACCAGATTGAAAACCGTATTATCGAAGCTAAAAGCCGTGGTATTTACGAAGCCCCAGGAATGGCGTTGCTGCACATTGCTTATGAGCGCCTGCTAACCGGTATTCATAACGAAGATACCATTGAGCAATACCATGCTAATGGCCGTATTCTGGGCCGTTTGCTGTATCAAGGCCGTTGGTTTGATCCACAAGCGCTGATGCTGCGTGACTCGGCGCAGCGTTGGGTTGCCAGCGAAATCACCGGTGAAGTGACACTGGAACTGCGTCGTGGTAATGACTATTCCATCTTGAATACTGTGTCTGAAAATCTCACTTATCAGCCAGAGCGCTTGACCATGGAAAAAGGCGATTCTGTATTCTCACCAGATGACCGTATCGGTCAGTTAACTATGCGCAATCTGGATATCACTGATACCCGTAAGAAACTCTTTAGCTACGCCACCACAGGATTGTTATCTTCTTCAGCCGAGGTCGGCTTGCCGCAGGTGGATAATAATAATTTGGGTGCGCGCGGGATTCAGGATAAGAATAAGTAACTCTTCTTTTTAAATACCAACCGGATCAGTTTTAAGTGATCCGGTTTTTTTGCGGTAGCGTTGCGCTTTAGAACGCCACTTCAAATCACAATAAGCAATATAATCAATGTGATAACTTCCGATCCTTAAATTCAACCGGGTCATGCTTATATTGGAAAGCAAAAACAAAAATAATCACCAGAACAACAGTATACGCGGCAAAAGATAACCAAATACTATTCCAATCCTTTACACCATTGGCGGTAAAGTAATCAACCACGTGTCCACTGGCTATCGCGCCGACATAAGCCCCGACGCCATTGACCATCGTCATAAATAAACCTTGTGCACTGCCTCTGATATTACGATCGACTTCTTTCTCGACATAAATTGCACCAGAAATATTAAAGAAGTCAAAGGCACAACCATATACCACCATGGATAACAGTAATAAAATGATGCCAGTGGCAGACGGGTCACCATAGGCAAACAAGGTGAAACGTAGAGTCCAGGCAATCATACTGATCATCATCACGCGCTTAATACCAAAGCGAGATAAGAAGAACGGAATGGTGAGAATGAAAAATACTTCGGCGATTTGTGCCATCGATAATAAAATTGACGGATATTGAACCACCAGACTGTCGTGATAAATCGGATTTTTTGCAAAATCATGCAGGAATGGACTACTGAAAGTATGGCTAATTTGTAATGAGGCACCCAACAACATGGCAAACAGGAAGAAAATGGCCATCTTCTTCTGTTTAAATAATACGAAAGCATCAAGCCCTAAAATATTAACCCACGTGCGGTCTTTTTTAATATTAGAGGTTGGACAGCTGGGTAACGAAAGAGCGTACATTGCTAATATCAATGCAGCACCTGAAGCAATATAAAGCTGAATATTACTTAATTCAAACCCGGACAAACTGATCGCCCACATGGCAAAAATAAAACCAATGGTGCCAAAAACGCGCACTGGCGGGAAATCCTTAATTGTATCCAACCCCGCCTTTTCTAAACAAATATAAGAAATAGTATTAGCTAATGCAATCGTCGGCATATAAACCATCGCATTGAACAGCATAACAAAGAACATAAAATTAGGGTCTGTGATATTTGCCGCGATCAGCAGTGCAATTGCCCCCAATAGATGGCAACAAGCATAGAGAATATTGGCTTTTATCCAACGGTCAGCAATGATACCAATAATACTCGGCATTAAAATACAGGCAATTCCCTTGGCCCCATAGACCAAACCGACTTGTGCACCGGTAAAATTCAGCGTATTCATCATGTAAGCGCCCAGTGTCACTAACCAGGCTCCCCAGATGAAAAACTGCAAAAAGAACATAACTTTAAGCCGTTTTTTTATTATCATTTTTATTCTCCGTGATACTAACGTGTCGAGGGAGTTATTTTTGCTTATTGAGTTTGTAGGGGACTTCCCTCTTCAGAGATATCCTTTCGTACTTGGAGTTACGCGGTTATAGGCGACAACACCAAATACGAAAGAGTTAGATTTTGTCGATTAGCTTTGTGCTTTGCTTTTCAAGAAAGCTTCAATCAGTTTGGTGAAGTTAACTGATGCTAATTTTGCACATTTTAAGGTTTGTTCATGAGACAGAACCACATCAGAAAGGCCTTCAGCCAAGTTAGTAATCGCGGTCAATGCAATCACTTTCAAACCACAGTGTGCGGCAGACAAAACCTCTGGCACCACAGACATGCCCACTACGTCACCGCCAATAATTTGCATCATGCGAATTTCAGCTGGCGTTTCAAAACAAGGGCCAGGATAAGAGACAAATACCCCCTCGGTCAGAGGAATATCAAGTTGTTGGGCGATATTAGCCATATCGGCGCGCAAATCTTTATCATAGGCATTCGCCAGACTAAAGAAACGTGGACCAAAACGATCGTCATTAGGCCCAACCAGCGGCGTGCCCGGCATGGTATTAATATGATCTTTCAGCATCACCACTGAACCTGGTAATACTTCTGGCCGTAATGAACCGGCAGCATTAGTACAGAAGAGGAATTCGCAACCCATGAGTTTAAATGTCCGCACCGGATTGGTCATGATACTCATGCCTTTACCTTCGTAAAAATGGCCACGGCCTTTCATGCACATCACAGGAACACCAAACAGGGTGCCTAAAACTAATTCACCGGCATGGCCGTGAACTGAGCTTACTGGGAAACCGGGAATATCAGCGTAGCTAATGGTGGTTTCATTGCTAATTTGGGCGACTAAATCACCTAGCCCTGAGCCTAAAATAAATGCGATTTTGGGCTTAAACCCGGGTTTTAATTTCTGAATAACATCGACAGCTCGAAATGGTAATTCACTGAAATCAGCATCAATATTTGAATTTACTGTTGTCATAATAATAACCCTTAATTATTTTAATTTAATGTCTATCAAATAAGCGTGTTAAATAATAAATATTGTAGAGATATAGGTAATCTAGCGTAGTGGGTTATGACGCAACCAATACTAAAATCCGGCTTATCGATACTTAAAAGGTAATGGTTCAGTGTGTGTTTCCACGTAATTATCGTCGATCACAAGATGGTAATAGGGATGGACATGACAACCAGAATACTTAAAGCACATTTACAAATGCTGGGATTTACCGCACTACTTGGCGGTTCCTTTATTGCCAGCGCAACCATCAGTAATGCATTACCGCCCATGGTTATCACCTGGCTGAGATATGCCATTGCCAGCCTGCTTTTTATTGTCTTGTTGGTAAGCCAGGGTTTACTGCAGCGACCTAACTATCGCGACTTTGGCCGCTATACTCTTATTAGCCTGCCACCGCTGCTCTATTTTGCTTGTATGATATTTTCACTTCAGACCACCAGTGCATTAAATTCAAGTGCGTTATACACCACGGTGCCTTTAATGAGCATGATAATGAGCATGGTGTTACTGAAGGCGAGATCCACATGGTCAGTATTTACAGCTTTATTAATGGGTATTTTGGGGGCATTACTCATCATTTTTAAAGGCGATTTGTCCCAGTTATTGCAATTGTCATTAATGCCATCTGATTATCTATTTCTATTTGGTTGCCTGGGCATGGCACTGAATCCTATCGTAGTGAAAAAGTTACATCGTGGTGAACCCGCACTGGTTTTAACTGGCTGGAGTTTAATGTGTGCCACGTTATTATTGACGGCGATCGTGGCCGATCAACTTCCTAAGATTGAATGGCGCAATATCAGCGTAATAACCTGGAGTGGTGTTTTTTACCTTGCCACTTTTGCTACCGCATTAAGTTTCTTTTTATTTCAAAAAGCCTGTATTGTGCTGTCGCCAGCCAAAGTCTCCGGTTATGTGTACCTGATTCCGCTGTCGGTTATTGCGACAAATGCGATATTAGGACAAATAATAAATTGGCAGGAGATCGCCGCTGGAACCGTTTTAGTCATTATCGCGATGACTATTTTGGTCAAGGCTAAGTGATATTAACTCAGCCCACCGTTAAAATAATTCAAGCAGCCGCTCTAATGCCTGAGTCATCGTGCCAGGATGATAAACAGCGAACAGATCGGCAGAGAGATTTTCTTTCAGTGGGATAAATTTAATATTTGGCCAAGGGATTTCCTGCATGCTTTCAGGAACTAAGGCGATACCCAGATTGCTGTTTACAAAAGCCAATTGGGTTTGTGGCTCATCAAATTGGTAAATAGTCCGCGGCTTACAGCCAGCGCTAAGGCAGCTATTATATATATTTTTTGAGTAACCGGAGTGAGTAAAGGTGAGAAAGATTAAGTTCTGACCCGATAAGTCTTTTAGAGAGAGTATTTCACTCTCAGCCAGTTCACTCTCATGAGATACCGCCACGGCTACGCGTTGCTTTTCGACCCGCTGATAAACTAGCGCAGGATTCTGTTCTAAATCAGCACAGCGCCAGAATCCGATATCAAGTTTCTTATTTAATAATGCTTCATACTGCTTGCTCGGAGGGAATTCATGCAAAGACCAGGTGGTACTTGGATTAAGTGTATTAAAACTCTTAAACTTCTCTAATAGCTGATGCCAAAGTGCTGAACCAATGATACCGATATTAAGGTGGCTTTGTTCATGGCGGGCAATATAAGAGACACGGCTTAATGAATTTTCAATATTCTCGAAAACTTCTTTCATTTCAGCCTGCATCATTTCGCCAGCAAGGGTTAATACGACATTGCGGCTATCCCGTATAAATAACGGGAACCCTAGGGCATCTTCTAGCTCTTTAATTTGTAAGCTGAGTGGTGGCTGAGAGATATGTAGGCGTTCAGCGGCTTTTCCGAAGTGTAATTCTTCTGAAACGGCTAAAAAATAGCGAATCATTTTCAAATTGATACGGCCGGAAAAAAGAAGCTTCTGCATGCATTATATCCAATTATTTTACTGCTTAACCTGCATTATGTTTTTGATAATAACATTATCTGATCATCCAATGACTAAAAAACCTCCTAAACGATTCAAAGCCATTGGAATTTCAGGTAAGCGGCAAGAGAATAAACCCCGATGAGCTTACTCAAGTCAGTGATTCGGGTAAGTGAACGCAGCTAACACCCCTGTAATTTCAAGGTCGAAGGGGATGCGGGCAGCTCTATATTACTCTCCGCCAATGACCCCATATTGTTATACATCGCACAGGCCGCATCCACTAAATGCATAGCAAGCGCCGCGCCGCTACCCTCACCTAATCGCATGTCCATTTGCAAATAAGGTTCCAATTGCAAATGATTTAGTGCAATAACTGCGCCTTTTTCGGCCGACAAATGAGACGGAATCAGGTAATCACGCACTTTGGGTTCGATACGGCAAGCTGCCAATGCGGAAGCGTAAGAGAGAAAACCATCCAACACCACCGGCAAGCCCGCCGCCGCCGCGCCTAGCATGACGCCGGTCATCCCCACCAAATCAAAACCACCGACTTTTGCCAACACATCAATGCCATCACTGCCATCCGGTTGATTGGTTTCAATCGCGCGCCGCACTACGGCGATTTTGTGATGTAATTGCTCGCCGGGGAAGTTCGCGCCGATGCCTACCACTGATTGAGGGTCGCTGTCAGTAAACACACTCACCATCGCCGCCGCCGGGGTGGTATTCGCGATACCCAACTCACCGACGCCAAACACTTTCACGCCATCCGCCGCCTGCTGCAATGCTAATGTGGCGCTGGCAACCAGTAACTCTTCGGCCTGCTGGCGAGTCATGGCCGCCTCACGTGCAATATTGCCACTGCCACGCGCGACTTTCATATCTATCACGCCGGGAAGTGTATCGCTGTCGATTCCCACATCCACTATCTTCACTTCCGCACCCGCGTTAGTCGCCAACACGCAAACACCGGTCACGCCTTTCACCATATTCAGTGCCTGAATCATCGTCACGGCCCGCGGTGAGATAGCCACCCCCTCAGCGAAAACGCCGTGGTCGGCCGCCATGACAATGATTTGCTTGCGATCGACTTGATGGCCGTATAAACCGCGCATTCCTGCCAATTGGATAGCCAACTGTTCCAAACGGCCTAAGCTGCCGCAGGGCTTGAGCAGGCTATCTAGCCGCGCTTTTGCTCGACTCATCGCCCTACTATCCAACGGCCCAATCGTGCGCAGAATGGATGAAAGTGTTTGCATGCCTTTAACCTCGTGTTGCGGGCTGCCAAACAGCCCGGCTGTTGAACGCACGCAGAGTGACAAATCCATCATGGATTTCCAACACGCTGTATGCCCCTTGTTCAAAATGAAAATGCCACATGGCGGCCGCTGGCATCGCCAATAAGCGTGCCAGCATCAAGCTTAATACCCCTTGATGGGCCACCACTAACTGATTATTTTCGTTATTTTTGGTTGAAAGTAGTGACTGAACCACACTTTCTATTCGGGCTGAAAATTGTGAAAAAGACTCCCCTTCGGTGGGGCTGGCCTGTTGCCAATCAGCCACCCATGCCGCCCACGCATCAGGATCTTCACGTTGTAAATCATGGTGATGCCGCATTTCCCATTCACCGAAATTCATTTCATTTAATTGGCCATCGATAATTACGTTCAGTGAATGCCCCGCCAGCACGATATCGGCGGTATGGCGGGCGCGCAGCAATTGGCTGCTAACAGCGTGAGCAAATTCCACCTCCGCCAACCAATCAGCGACATTACCGGCCTGCTCTACCCCCAATGGGGTTAACGGCACATCGGTCAGCCCGCAAAAAACACCGCGTAAATTAGCTTCAGTTTGCCCATGGCGCACCAGAAAAAGTCGCATAGAATGGCTCATCAAGAGTTATCGGAAATCGGCAATGTCATAGCAGCGCCAGTAAAAATACTAACTCGCCCACTTCAACCGCCGCGCCCAGCGTGTCACCGGTTTGCCCACCTAAACGACGGTTCAGATAAGCGGCCAATAACAGCACCACCATCATGCTGATCACCAGCGCTAATAGCGCCGCGCCCTTGCCGAGTAACAGGGTTAATATCGTGCCAACCACCAATGTGACCGCCGTTTGTTTCCCCGTCACTTTACCGATATAAATATTGCCCAATCCATTGCTTTCGCGCGCATAGCGCTGGCGGTACATCAGCAGCACAATCACCGTGCGCCCGGCCACCGAGGCGGCGGTGAGCATCATTAACATAGGTGCATCGCGCAGTGCCAGTTCACTGACCACCAGCACTTTTGCCACCACGATAAATATCAACGCCAAACCGCCATTAGTGCCAAGGCGGCTATCGCGCATAATCTCCAACATTTGTTCGCGTTTGCGGGCAGAAAATACCCCATCGCAGGTGTCAGCCAGCCCGTCGAGGTGAAAAGCACCGGTAATGAGCGCCAGCGCCAGCACATACCCCAAAGCCGCCAGCGGTACGCCACACCAAGGTGACAGCAAGCTAAAGACTATCGCGCCGAGCATCCCAACAATCAGGCCAATGAGGGGGAAACCAATAATTCCGCGCTCATAGTTATCCATCGCCAGCCCTTGAGTCCAGCGCTCTGGCACCGGAATGCGGGTCATAAATTGCAATGTTGCGAGAAATAAACGCAGGTTCATTTAATCTTTACCTCGATGCCCGACACCACTAAATACACCTCATCCGCGGCGGCGGCCAGGCGCTGATTGACTCTGCCAGCGATGTCGCGAAAATGTCGCGCCAGGCGATTTTCCGGCACGATCCCCATGCCCAATTCATTGGTGACCAAATAAATGGGCGCACGGCTGCGGGAGCAAGCGGCCAGCAACTCAGTCATTTGCTGCTGAATATTCACTTCAAGCGCCGCAAAATCCATCTGCTCCGGCGGCGTATCGCCCGCCAGCTCAAACAACAAATTGGTAATAAGTGTGGTAATGCATTCCAACATCACGGCTTCGCCGGGTTCGACCTGCTGCTCCAGCACCGCACCCAAATTCTGATAACCTTCCCAAGTTCGCCAATGTGCTGGGCGGCTGGCGCGATGTAATGCAACCCGCTCGGCCATTTCCGCATCCGTCACCACCGAGGTGGCAATGTAAAATACCCGCTCGGCAGCTTGCGCTGCCAAACGTTCGGCCAATGAACTCTTGCCACTACGCGCTCCGCCGGTAATTAAAATCACTGCACGCGCTCCTGTTGATGTGCGGTCATTAGTTCGATAATTCTATCTATGTCAATATGTTCCCGCATGCTTGATGCCAGAATATCAAACTGTTGTTGTTTATGTTCAGCATAATTCACTGTCACGCCATCGAAGGCGGTCAGCCCTTTGCGTTGGCGCAAGCTATCCAATAACGCGCGGGTAAAATGGTGGTTGTCAAACAGCCCGTGGATATAACTGCCCAATACGCTGCCCTCAGAATTCACCGCGCCATCCACCCACTGCTCGGCTTGCCCGTTGCGTAAGGTTAAGCGCGCAAAAGGGGTCGCGTCGCTGCCCAACAAGGAGACACCCATGTGGATTTCATAGCCTTCAAGTGGGTGTTCACCACAATTTTTTAGTATTCCCGGCAGGTCAGTTTGGCAATAGCCGCTCACTCGCGTGGTCACTTTCTCTGGCGCGAACTCAGTTTCCACATCCAATAACCCCAAGCCATCCATCTGCTCAAGACCCGACTCCACGCCATCAATAATGCGTTTCCCGAGCATCTGATAACCGCCGCAAATCCCTATCACCGGCACATTCTGCTGATGTTGCGCCAGTAACGCCGCTGCCAAGCCGCTGTGATGTAACCATTGCAAATCTCCCAGCGTATTCTTGCTGCCGGGCAGGATAATCAAGTCCGGCTGTCCTAGCGCCGATGGCTGCGAAACATAGCGCAGGCGCACATCCGGCTGAGCTGCCAGTGCATTAAAATCGGTAAAGTTGGCGATATGTGGCAAGCGGATCACCGCAATATCCAGTGCCTTTTCTGCCGTATCCTGATATTTACCATTTTGTAGCGCGACACCATCTTCATCTTCCAAATCAATATCCAACCACGGCATCACCCCCAGCACCGGGACATTTGTCAGGGCTTCAATCTGTTCCAGGCCGGAAGTCAGCAGCGCGATATCACCGCGAAACTTATTGATAATCACCCCTTTGACCCGCGCTTTTTCATGCGGATGCAGCAAGGCCAACGTGCCATAAATAGCCGCAAAAACACCGCCGCGATCAATATCGGCTATCAGTAATACTGGCGCATCGGCCATTTCAGCCATACCCATATTGACAATATCACGGTCGCGCAGATTAATTTCCGCCGGGCTACCCGCCCCTTCCAACACCATGACGTCATATTCGCGCGCCAGACTGTGGTAAACCTCGCTGATTTGCTGTTGTAATTGCGGCTTGTATTGATGGTATTCCACCGCATCCATATTGCAGGCCACTTTGCCCATTAAAACCACTTGTGCCTTGCGGTCACTGGTGGGTTTGAGCAACACCGGGTTCATGCGGACATCCGGCGCTATTCCAGCGGCTTCGGCCTGAAAAATCTGCGCCCGCCCCATCTCTTCACCTTGCGGTGTAATGCCCGAATTGAGCGCCATATTCTGCGATTTAAACGGCGCACAGCGATAGCCATTTTGCATAAAAATGCGGCATAACCCTGCCACTAATACACTTTTACCGACGTCAGAGGCAGTGCCTTGCACCATTATCGATAAACTCATCACCGAGCGACTCATCACACTTCCTCCGTTTCCCGCTGACGCATCAGCGCAAAAAGTTGTTCTTCCGTTTTACACCGCGGCAAACCCAGCTCAGTGTGCATTTTGACCAACCACGGCTGAACCAGCCTAGCGGCTTGCAGTTTATCTTGTTGCAGGAATACCTCGGTAGTTTCACCAGCAATCATCAGGTGACCATGAGATAAGACTTCATAGCCCGCCATTCAACGCTAACTCACTGTGATTATCACTACATTCATCAAACCAGAATGTCCATGCAAGACGCGCTGCAATTCCCTTTACGCCGACCATTTCTATGCAACTCTCTTGACTCACCCCCTCAGAACCATGACCTCAGTCACAAACCAGGAAAGCAGCTATTTTATCCATGTAAATAGCATTCAAAGATATGGGGAAAATAGCCACCGAGGCAGTAGAGTCCATCTACGGGAATGTAATGCAGATGTAAAATCTGCTTCCCCATAAATCTTCATTTTCTTAAAAACATAAATATAACTTAAGTCATATAGAAGCTTACGCCAACACCTAACTACGATAGCCTCAACCTACATGAACTCCCGGAGCCTTAGATGAAAAAACTGAGTGTAAAAACGTTATTAGCGGCCAGCCTGTTCAGCATGATCGCCTGCTCGGGCAGTGCATTGGCGCAAGAAGTGGAAGTCGTCAATATCTCGAAAATCGCCGGTATGCCATGGTTCAACCGGATGGGCGAAGGGGTAGAAAAAGCCGGTAAAGATCTTGGGATCAAAGCCTATCAAGTCGGCCCCTCCAGCACTGATGCCCCGCAACAAGTTAAAATCATTGAAGATTTAATCGCCAAAAAAGTCAGTGCCATCAGCATTGTACCGAACGATGCCGATGTGCTGGAGCCAGTATTTAAGAAAGCGCGTGAAGCCGGGATCGTGGTGTTAACCAACGAATCACCTGGGCAGCCAAGTGCTAACTGGGATATTGAAATCATCGATAACGCCAAATTTGCCGCAGATAATGTGGAAGAAATGGCAAAAGCGATGGGCGGCAAAGGCGGTTATGTGATTTATGTTGGCAGCCTGACCGTGCCACAACATAACCTGTGGGCAGATTTATTTGTTAAATACCAAAAAGAGCATTACCCGGAAATGTTTGAAGTGACCAGCCGTATGCCGGTCGCCGAGAGCATTGATGACTCACGCCGCACCACACTGGACTTGATGAAAGCACACAGTGATTTGAAAGGCATCGTGGCGTTCGGTTCACAAGGCCCGATTGGTGCTGGGCGCGCAGTGAAAGAAAAACGCGCGAAAAACAATGTTCATGTGTTCGGCATGATGATCCCGTCTCAGGCGGCATCACTGGTGAAAAGTGGTGACATCGCGATGGGGGTGACTTATGACCCAGGTTCAGCCGGTTATGCTATGACTGCGGTGGCCGATAAAGTGTTGAAAGGCGAGAAAATCGAAACCGGCATGGATGTTCCAGGGGTGGGTAAAGCGGAAGTTAATCAGGATAAACGTCTGATTCAATTCCATAATGTGTTGCGCGTGACCAAAGATAACGTGGATTCACTGTATTGATTTACTGAGTTATCGCAGAGCCGAACACCTGTTTGGCTCTGTCATTAATGAAAACCCAGCCGATAAGTTAGAGGACAGAAGGGTTTAACGCACCTAGGGGCGCTTCGGCCGCTTACGCGACTACGACCCCCACGGCACGCTTCCCCTTCATTTGATATTGTTACAGCCCCATTAGTGCTGTGTCTTATCAGGCTCTTTTATGATTTAAGTCGCACCCGATTGGGTCCAGAGGATCTATGCAGCCATTTATTACCCTGGAAAACATCAGTAAAACCTTTTATGGCGTTAAAGCGCTAAATAAAGTGGCTATGACCCTGTTACCGGGTGAGGTTCATTGCCTCGCAGGGCAAAACGGTTGTGGCAAATCCACACTGATCAAGATTATCTCCGGTGTTTATCAACCCGATGCCGATGCCGCGATGACTATCGATGGCAAAACCTATTCAACTCTGACCCCCATTGAGTCTGTCCGGCTGGGGATTCAGGTTATTTATCAGGATTTATCATTATTCCCCAATCTGACCGTGGCTGAGAACATTGCCATGAATCATTATCATCATAATCTGTGGGTGAATAAACGTCAGATGCGGGAAACCGCCGAGCGCGTCATCAATAGCATTGATGCTCATCTTAATCTGGATGAATTGGTTGAGGATTTACCCATCGCCCAGAAGCAGTTAGTCGCTATCTGTCGTGCGCTGGCGCAGGATGCACGTCTGATTGTAATGGATGAACCCACCGCGTCTCTGACCCGGCAAGAAGTTAACGGCTTGCTGCGGGTGGTGCATGAACTGAAATCACGCAATATTTGCGTGGTATTTGTTAGCCACCGGTTGAGTGAAGTGCTAGAAATTTCAGACCGCATTACGGTGCTAAAAGATGGTAATTGGGTCGGAACCTACCCCGCCGCTGAAGTTGATAACCCACGGCTGGCCTGGCTAATGACCGGCATGAAGTTTGATTTTCAGGTATTACCCGCTTACACCCCGTCACGCCCGCCGGTGTTGGTGGTGGAAGAGCTTTCCCGTGGCAACGAATATCACAATGTCTCACTGACTTTACATCCGGGCGAAATTATCTCGCTGGTCGGCCTGTTGGGTTCCGGGCGAACTGAGCTGTGTCTCAGTTTATTCGGTTTAACCACTCCCGAGTCGGGAACCATTCGTATCAATGATAAACCAATGTATTTCAGTAGCAACCGCGATGCCATTGCCGCCGGTGTGGGGTATGTTTCGGAAGACCGCATGAGCACCGGGCTGATTATGGCGCAATCAATCCGCGACAATATCAGCGCCACGGTTTTACACCGGCTGAAAAATACCTTCCATCTGATGCGTACTGAGCGGGTCGATACTTTGGTCGAAGACATGGTAAAGCACCTGTCGATTAAAATTGGCAGCAGTGACTTGCCGGTCAATACCTTATCCGGCGGGAATGCGCAGCGCATTGCTATCGCCAAATGGCTGGCAACTGAGCCACAAATATTGATCCTCGACTCCCCAACAGTCGGGGTAGACATCGCCAACAAAGCCGGTATTTATAATATTATCAATGCGTTGTCAGCCCGCGGCATTGCGGTATTGATGGTGTGTGATGAGATTGATGAAGCTTACTTTAACAGCCACCGCATTTTAGTGATGCGGGCCGGCCGACTTGTGCAGGAATTCTTGCCAAGTAACAGCAGCGAAGCAGCCATTGCGGAGGTAGTAAATGGCTAACCCCCATGCACTCAATAAATCAGATGTCGGTAAAACAGGTTTATTCAATAAAGAACATCTGAAACGCCATGAAGTGATGTTGGCTTTCACTATATTGGTTATTTCGACTTATCTGGCTTTCGCCAGTCCCGATTTTCTGACACTCGCCAATATTTATGACTTGATAAATAACTATGCCATGTTGACCATTTTGGCCTGTGGTTTATTTATCGTATTGATTTCTGGTGGTATTGATATTTCATTTCCGGCGATGACCATCATCTCGCAATATGTCATGGTGACATTAATTGTGAAGTTCGGTGGCAACTTCCCGTTGGCATTCGCACTGGCGGGCGGTATCGGCTTATTGCTGGGGCTGATTAATGCGCTGTTAGTTAATCGCCTGCGTGTGCCATCCATCATTATTACCATTTCCACGCTGAATATATTCTACGGATTACTGCTGTATCTCAGCCGAGGAATTTGGCTGTATACCTACCCAGAATGGTTCGAACATGGGCCGATGCTGTTCGCCTTTACCGCTGCCGATGGCTATGACTATGGCCTTTCGCTGCCGATTTTGACTTTGCTGACGACGATTATTGTCACAGCCTTGCTGATGACTCGCACCAGCATTGGTCGGCAAATTTATGCATTAGGCGGCAATCAGGAAGCCGCCTCCCGCATGGGGTTCAGCATCCTTAAGCTGCAACTGTTTGTTTATGGCTATATGGGCTTTTTATCCGGCATTGCCGGTGTGGTGCAGTCTTACACCGTTTTGACGGTGGCCCCAGATTCACTGCTCGGCTATGAACTCACTGTATTGGCGGCGGTGGTGCTGGGCGGCACCAGTATTATCGGCGGGCGTGGCACCTTAACCGGTACCCTGCTGGGAGTGATTTTGCTGGCGATATTGCAAAATGGTTTGAATTTACTGGGTATTTCGTCGTACTGGCACACCGTGGTTATCGGTCTGGTGATTGTCATCAGCATCAGTATGACGGCCTGGGGCCAACGTCATAAGGTAGGGATATAACCATGTCGAAAACAACTCAAGGGGATCATACCGAGCGCTGGCTGGTGGCACTGCTGGTGTTGGTGGCGGTGGTGTTCAGTGTGCTGATCCCACAAGTATTTTGGTCTGCGGCTAACTTCCAGTCCATTGCCTCACAAATCCCCGTCGCTGGGGTATTAACACTGGCAATGGCAATCACTATGCTGACCGGGGGGATTAACTTATCAATCATTGCTACCGCCAATGCCAGTGCGCTGGTGATGGCGTGGGTTTGTACCCATCTTGAGCCAACATTCAGCTCAATGATGCTGATGCTATTGGCCGGAGCCTCAGTTGCTTTGGTGGTGGGGCTTATCAATGGGGTGCTTATCTCCGTGGTCCGCGTCTCCCCTATTCTGGCGACACTGGGCATCATGACCTTGCTCAAGGGCGTGAATGTGCTTATCTCTAAAGGGTCGGCGATTTCTAACTTCCCCAACTATGTGCTGGCATTGGATCGCAATAACTTTCTCGGGGTGCCGGTGCCGCTCTATTTGTTCATCGCGGTCGCTCTGATTATCTGGCTAATACTGGCCAAAACTCCGTTGGGCCGTCAGATATATCTTTCTGGCTCCAATGAAAAAGCCACCTTTTTCTCCGGGATTAATACCCGCCGCACACTCATTTGGGTGTATGTCATTTCATCGTTACTCTGCACTGTCGCGGCGTTGTTGATGATGTCCAAACTCAACTCCGCCAAAGCTTCCTACGGCGAGTCGCTGTTACTTATCACTATTCTGGCGACGGTATTAGGCGGGGTTAATCCTGATGGCGGGTTTGGTAAGATTTTCGGCATTGTGTTAGCGCTGTTTTTGCTACAAATGCTGGAAAGCGGGTTGAATATCATGGGGGTGAGTAGCTATATCACTATGGCATTGTGGGGTTCGTTACTGCTGGCGTTTATCTTTGTCAAAGGAATCAACATTCCGGCATTTCGTTTCTTGCGGCAGAATAAACCGTCAAGTTAATACATTGATAGAAACTAATGCATTGATAAAAAAAGAAAAGGCTGGCGATTGATGCCAGCCTTTCTATTAATAACAAACCTATCTTGTCGCACCGAGACTGACGGGGCGACTGCACCGATGGGCACTCCGGTCGCTTACGCGACTACGACCTATTCGGCACATTTCCCCGCTTATCAACTTTTTGTCAGCAGCTTGAAAACGCGACCCTATGTTGGGTGAATATTACTTAACTTCGCCCATCGCTTTCAGTTTTTTCGATAATTCACGGCGTTCTTTAGACAGATCGGCGTTTTTGATGATGTAATCATCAACACGATCTTCGTAGTCACCACGCATGTTAGCGATAATGGCCTGAACCTCTTCGATGCTCATCCCTGGCTTGATGTATTCACTCAGGTTATCGAGCAACAGAACGCGTTTTTGGTTATCACGAATTTTCTTTTCGTTATCAACGATTTCACGCTGTAATTTATTTTTGCGACGGAACATACGCACAAACTCCAAAACGTCCTGGAAAGTTGGCTTAGTTGCATTATCCATTTTCATACCTTCACTTAAGTTTTACACAAATTCAATTGCTGGTGACCAGGCTACCTGCACCATACCGCTTTGCCGTACCTGGTGACAAGATTCATTGACTTATCTTACCTGCTTTACCCGCCAGACAGAAATATCATCTGCTTTAAAACCGGATAGATCACCGGCGCAAAGTCATATTAATCAGATCGTCCAATTCCTCAAGCTGTTTGGTTAACTCTAGACTCAGCCAAACATAGCCGTAAATTGGCGTTTCTATTTGCTGTTCTTGCGTGACGGCCAACATCAATGATTTCAATTCGGTTGAAATTTCGCTTAACTCACCCGCGACTTCCCGCTCTCGAGCCGGTGAACCATCACGCAAACTGTCACTTAACGTATTAAGAGTGCGGGCCGTCATCAATTGGGCGCTGCGCAGCCCTTTGGCATTGAGCATAATAAAATGACTTTCTCGCGATGACCAATAAGCATCCACCAATAATTCCAGTGTGCAAATCAGATTGCGGCTGAGTGTCTGGATAGCCTCAAAAACATCTTTATTAATATGAGATTCTTTACTGGCAGGCGCAATAAAAGTACGCATTTTAACCGATTGATTGAGCGCAGCTTTTAATTTTGGCTCTAATCGCGGGCGATCAATAACATTCGGCGATAAGTAGGCGGAGTAAATTTGGCTGATAGCGCGCAGGTTATCACTCATTTGCATACGCCAGTGGGTAAAAGCGCGTTGCGGATAGACACTGGTAAAAACTAACGCCAATAATGAGCCAAAAATAACATCGCCGCTGCGCCACAGTGCCGTGTTCATATCCCCCGGCGCTGACCCACAGACCACGGCCAGCGTGATACCAATCAGCAGGGCCATATAGGGGCGCTTGCCCAGAGTCAGATAACCACACAGGAACATTACAGCCCCACACCAAACCAACATCAGAGTGAGAGAATATGACTCAAGATAAAGGGCGATTAGACCGGATATTGCGCCAAAAACAGTCCCGCCAATGCGCTGCATAGCTCTGGACAACACATTACCCCAATAGGATATTGGCCCCATCACCACCACTAAGGTGATCAGCGGCCAGGTACCTTCCGGGACCGCCAATAAGCGGATAATTAGGAATGTCAGGATAAAAGCCAGTGTAATACGCAAAGCATGAGTAATGCGGTAATGGGTGTAAATCAGGTTATCCAGTGGCGATATTTTTTTATTCAGGCGCACAACAGACCTACTTCCAATAAGATACCAAAAAACTAAGTCTAGCTGAGTTATTACCTTCTGGCATCGGATTAACCGTTACCAAAAGTAGCAGAAATAAATCGGAGGGAGATAAATATTCCCCGTCAGATAGGGCCAAACGGGGAAATAAGCTTACTTAAAATCAACGGCCATTTGTTGTTGGATAGTCATGCCAAAACTCGATTCTACACAGCAAGCAATATAATCGGTGAAACGGGGCGACCTCGGCATCCCCAGACCGAGCAACCGTTCATTACTGAAACGCACATTCAGCACGGCAAAAGAGCCATATAAGCGCATGGCTTTCAACATTAATCGCTCATTACACGGGCCGAAAATACCTTTCAGTTGCTTACGCATCTGCACCAAAGCACCGTATTCTACCTGGCGATAATCTGCCCCCATGGGTTGTTGTCGAGCCGCTGACGACATGGCCTGATCAATCTCAGCAAAACTGACACTGTCTTGCTCTCCGGCAGAAATATGATAGATATTTTCCGGTAAGTTTGGATGCAGCAAAATACACACTAAGGCGTCAGCACAATAATCGACGGGAATAACATCAATAGAGTCATCCAAAGAGCACATAAACTTGCGCAGCATTAATGCCATGCGGAATACCCAGAAGATGCTGCTAGAGGGTTGGCAGCCCAAACGAGTATGCCCGACAATAATTGATGGCCGGGCAAATACCAATGGCAACCCCGGACATTCTTCCGCCAATAGGCGCTCAATGGCCGATTTAGATTTAGTGTATTCCACTAAATGCGCGTCATCTTCTGCGGATAGGATCTGCTCACTCACTACAGTATCGGCATCGGGAGTACAAGACATGGCGGTGCCCACATGAATGAATCTTTGTAAACCGGCGACCTGAGACATTCTTTTGCCGAAGGCTAATGTGCCGTCGACATTCACTTTCCAGATTAATGGGTTATTACCAAATGATGCAACGGCGGCACAATTAATAACATGCGTCACTTCATTGATACGCGGGTCATTAATAAAACTGTCAGGTTCAGCTAAATCCCCTAATAAAATATGGCTAACATTTATTTTATTCAATCGCCCATTAGGGAGGTAAAACTTCTCCATATTCTCTCGAATACGAATAAGCCCCTGTTCCGGTGTATTGGCACGAACCAATAATAAATAATTAAAATCTGAGTTTTCTAAAAAAAGCTTTTCGAGCACAGCCCCGCCCAGAAAACCTGTGGCACCGGTTAACAAAAGTGTTTTCACCATTAATCCTACATATTTTATTAAGTTGGCAGATTATATAAGTAGCTAAGTAAACAGTAGGTAAATACTAGTTAGAACGACATATGTTGACTAAAACATAATTATTTCAAAATAAATCCTGACACCCTAACCCGCCTGAAATGATATTCTAGCGCTAATGCCATGGGTCACCGCGGGCGGCGGCCCATCATAAAGAATAGCCATAAGAATTAAGGGTTAAACTGAATAATGTCAGATAAAAATAAGCAACCAACATTTTACATTCACGATTATGAAACCTTTGGCCAGCGCCCGGCGTTAGACCGACCAGCGCAGTTTGCCGGAGTGCGTACCGATTTGGATTTCAATATCATCGAAGAACCATTGGTGGTTTACTGTGCCCCCGCCGATGACTATCTGCCGCAACCAGAAGCCGTAATGATAACCGGCATCACCCCGCAACATGCCTTAGCCAATGGGGTTAATGAAGCCGAGTTTGCTCGCCAAATTCATCAAGCTTTCAATGTGCCCGGCACCTGTATTCTCGGCTACAATAATATTCGATTTGATGATGAAGTTAGCCGCAATATTTTCTACCGCAATTTCTATGATCCTTATGCTTATAGCTGGCAAGGCGGTAATTCCCGTTGGGACTTGCTCGATGTCATGCGCGCTTGTTATGCCCTGCGCCCTGAAGGCATTGTCTGGCCGGAAAACGAAGATGGCTTACCCAGCTTCAAACTTGAGCATTTAACCAAAGCCAATGGTGTCGAACACTTACACGCCCATGATGCGATGTCCGATGTATACGCCACCATCGCCATGGCAAAGTTGGTCAAACAAGCGCAACCCCGGCTGTTTGATTACCTCTATCAGCACCGCAGCAAACATAAAATTAACGCATTGATTGATATTGCAGATATGACGCCACTGGTTCATGTGTCTGGCATGTTTGGGGCCGCGCGGGGTAACACCAGCTGGGTTGCGCCGCTAGCATGGCATCCTGAGAATAAAAATGCGGTGATTATGTGCGATTTGGCGGGTGATATGTCGCCATTATTGGAGCTGGATAGCGATACTCTGCGTGAGCGGCTGTATACCCGCCGCGATAAACTCAATGCTCAAGACGCGGCTGTCCCCTTGAAGTTGGTGCATATTAATAAATGTCCGGTATTGGCACCGGCGAAAACCCTACTGGCTGAGAATGCCGAGCGGCTGGGGATTGATCGTCAGCGCTGTCTGCAAAACCTGCAACTATTGCGGCAAAACCCGCAAATACGCGAAAAAGTGGTCGCTCTGTTTGCTGAATCGGAGCCTTTTGCGGTGTCTGATGATGTAGATGCCCAGCTGTATAATGGGTTTTTCAGTGATGCTGACCGCGCCACCATGAAAATTATTTTACAAACTGAGCCAAAAAATCTGCCCGCGCTTGATCTGACCTTCCAGGACCCACGCTTGGAAGCGCTGCTATTCCGCTTCCGCGCCCGTAATTATCCGAATACGTTGACGGACAGTGAGCAACAGCGCTGGCTAGCACATCGTCGTGAAGCACTTAATCCCGAAAGAGTGCAAGATTATGTGCTGCAACTGGAACAGTTTTATAACCAGTATGAGGGCGATAAAGAAAAGTTGGCACTGCTGAAAGCCCTGTTTGACTATGCCAGAGATTTGGTGAGCTGATATTGATAATGGATTTAATCCAATAAAAAACGGAGCCATCAGGCTCCGTTATAATCAGCAATAACACCCTATCCAATAAACAATACCAAATGGCGTTACTGTGCAAGTTCACCCGTAAACTGAGGTAATGCCTGACGGAAAGCACGGGTTTTCCAGACCATATAAAGCAGGCCAATTGCGCCCCACACCAGCCCCAGAGTCATAGAGCTACTTTCCAGATTAACCCACAGTACACCCACTGTCCCTGCGCCAATCATCGGTAGAATCAGGTAGCTGATATGATCCCTAACCGTGCGGTTGCGGCGCTCGCGGATATAGAACTGTGAAATCACCGACAGGTTAACGAAGGTGAAAGCCACCAGCGCACCAAAGTTAATCAATGCGGTTGCCGTGACCAAATCAAAGGAAATAGCAGACAATGCCACGCCCCCCACCAACAATACGTTGATGGCTGGAGTACGCCATTTTGGATGCACGTAGCCAAATATTTTCTCAGGGAATACCCCGTCGCGCCCCATCACATACAGCAAACGCGAAACCCCGGCGTGTGCTGCCATACCTGATGCCAACACCGTGACGCAGGAGAAGCACAGAATCACTGACTGGAAGAATTTGCCGGCCACAAACAGCATAATTTCCGGCTGTGATGCATCAGGGTCAGTGAAGCGCGAAATATCCGGGAAATAGAGCTGCAAGAAGTAAGACACGACAATAAAAATCACGCCGCCAATCAATGCAGTCAAGAAAATCGCTTTCGGGATCACTCTCCCGGCATCTGGCGTTTCTTCAGACAGCGAACTAATGCCATCGAAGCCAAGGAATGAGAAACACAGTATCGTGGCCCCGGTTATCATCGGCACCAAATGGGCATTTTCAGAATAGAACGGACGTGGGCTAACCAGTGTACCTGTTCCTTCACCTTGATAAACACCGTGAATCAGCAGCCCCATAAAGACCACCATGACAGCGACCTGGACCACAACGATGATCGAGTTCAGGTTAGCGACCACATTAATGCCACGCAGATTGAATAGCGTCATCAAGCTGACCAACGCACCAACAAAGATCCATGAGGGCACGCCAGGGAAAATCGCTTCGAGATAAATTTTTGCCAACAGAATGTTAATCATCGGCATGAACAGGTAGTCCAGCAGTGATGACCACCCCACCATAAAGCCAACATTCGGGCTGATGGATTTCTGGGCGTAGGTATAAGCCGAACCCGCGGACGGGAAGCGCTTAACCAATTTGCCATAGCTGACGGCAGTGAACAGCACCGCTATCAACGCAATGGCGTAAGACGTCGCGACGTGACCATCGGTCAGGCCGGATACAATGCCAAAAGTATCGAAAATAGTCATCGGCTGTAAATAAGCCAGGCCCATCATCACCACTTGCACCAACGTCAGTGTTTTTCTGAGCTGAACGCGGTTATTGGTGCCAGTTTGATTGGTGCCGACTGCAACAGTAGCATTATGCGTCATGATTCAGCCTCCCCATACCTTTAACCCAATTTGCAAGTGTAGCTCGCAGGTCAGAGGTGACGGGGAAACTTCGTATCTGCCTGGGACACGTAAGTGGGGAAATAAGAGCGGTGTAACGGGTATTTGCCATCCCTGTTGCGCCATAATCGCTGCATGTGCAGCGCATACCGGTGGGCACCGGTGCCAGTGTGAATAATTGCCCCATCTTTCTTTCCTCATAACGGCGATTTTCGTATGTGAATAATCGCTCGCGGACCTGTTTATCTATCCGGATCGTTGTCCGGCCTCTTGATTTGTGAAAACACGAATGCAAAAAAATAACCGACGCGTTTAAACGTCGGCTATTCCATGGCGTGTATTTTGCCCTAACTTGAGAGCAAAAAACAAGATGTTAAACGGCTTGAAACAATATTCTTATGGCAGTTTGATCTAAACGGCTATTTCTATGCTGTATCAGTGCTGAGCGGCAATTTCTACTCGCTCAATTGCTGCCCATATTTTGTCTGAATTCAGCTCAACAGGCAGATAATGAATTGACTCGCTCGGCTTCAGAATTCGACTAATCACACGCTCAATAGCATCACGGTCATTAATATCAACATCCAGCGCAGCCAAATGTGTTGGTAAACCTAATTTATTAAACACCACAATCAGTGATTGCAGTGCTTCATCCTGCTGCAACAGAGCCGTTTGAACCAAAATTCCATAAGCGACTTTGGTACCATGCAGGAAATGTTCGGTCTGGGGCAGCAGTGTCAGGCCATTGTGTACTGCATGGGCCGCCGCGACGCGGGTATAGCGCTCGCCCAGCCCACCAACCATGCCCCCACCGGCAATAATCGCATCCACCACATCAAGGAAATCTTGCGTCAGTTCCCCCTGATCTACCGCCTGTAATGCCGATTCGCTCTGCTTGAGCAGCACATTGCGAATGTCCAGCGCGGCCTGTAGCCCCAAACGGACGGTCAAAGATAATGTCTCCGGTTGCGGGCTTAACACCATCGCTTCGTACCATTTCGCCAATGTATCGCCAATTCCCGCCAACAGATATTCCACTGGTGCCTGCAAAATAATACGCGGTTCAACTAACACTAAATGGTTGGCATCTTTGAATATTTCAAAACTCAGCGCTTGCCCGGCACCGTTATACCACACGGAAAGTGGTGTCCAAGCCGCGCAGGTTGCCGCGATAGTGGGAATAGCCACCAGCGGCAAGCCAAGTTTACGCGCCACCACTTTGGCTGTATCCAATACCGCACCACCACCAATGCCGATCACCACTTGCCGGTCACTGCCCGCAGCCTTCACCAAATCAGCAACAGTAGATTCACTGCAATGACTGGAAAATAAAGCTCGCACCGCTTGTGGCCCATGGAAAGCTGCAGGCAGATAATCACTGGCCGCCACCAAGGCGCGCTCACCATAGATCCACAGCGCATTTTCCAATGCTGCAGGAGGATAAAACTCGCTCAGCTTTTCGATTGCGCCTGGAAAAGAAAAATAGTTGGCAGGCCCCACCTGCACTCGGATTGCGTTCGTGCTCATGGCGCGTTCCTTTTAAAGGATGATCTCATCTGTATTTTTCTCATCTTAAGGGCTAAGTTGCCAATGTTTAATAATTTTTTGATATACCTTAACCATTTTAGTTTGTTGCGAATAATGGAAATTGTGTTAAAAAGAACTCTACCGCAGCATTATTGACTGCCTATTCCGTCAAAACACTTCATAGGGCAGTGATAGAAATTTATGTCCAGTACCACCTCATCCTCCCGCCTTGAGATGCGGAATATATCTATCTCATTTTCTGGATTCCATGCCCTACAACAGGTTGATTTCACACTGGAAGGTGGGTCTACTCATGCGCTAGTCGGGGCTAATGGTGCAGGGAAATCAACGCTGATGGCGATTCTTTCCGGCGCTCACAATCACTATCGCGGCGAGATCTATATTGATGGTCAGCAGGTGGATATTCACTCCCCCCGCCAGGCCAGGCAGCACGGTATCCATGTGGTTCAGCAAGAGGTTGATGTCGCGCTGATCCCTACCCTGTCTGTGGCGGAAAATATTATGCTGGATACGCTGGCTGAACCGGGGCATCTGTTTAATTGGCCACAACTTTATCGCCAGGCAGAAGCACTACTCGGGCAGCTTGACCTCAAATTGAATGTACGCCAGCGGCTGGAATCCTGCACATTGGCGGAGAAACAACAGGTGCTATTGGCCCGCGCCCTTTCCCATCAATGCCGTTTTCTCATTCTGGATGAACCTACCGCGCCGTTGGATCAAGAAGAGAGTGCGCGTCTGTTTAAAGTGGTGCGCCGCTTGCAATCCGAAGGGATAGCCATTGTTTTCATTTCGCACCGCATTCATGAATTGCGCGAAATTTGTGATCAATTGACGGTATTACGCGATGGTCGCAAAGTCAGCCATGATGCAATGGGCAATTTGAGTGGTGAGCAAATTGTCGAAAAGATGCTCGGCCATACATTGGAAGATATTTTTCCACCCCGCCGAATGGCATTTAGTGACAAAATATTATTGTCTGTCAGTGGGTTACATGACCAACACAAATTGCGCAATATTTCCCTGACATTGCGCGAAGGGGAAATATTAGGGATTGCCGGGTTAGCTGGCGCGGGAAAAACCGAATTGTGCAAAGCATTGTTTGGTGCTACGCCCAGTCGTGTTGATCAGGGTGAATTACAGGGCAAACCTTGGAAACCGCGTTCACCGGATCGCTCCGTCGAACAGGGGCTAGCTTTAGTGCCCGAAGAGCGACGCAAAGAAGGTATTTTTATCCACGAAGGTATCCCAATGAACCTGAGTGTGGCCGCTGATGACAGTTTTTCCCGCTGGAGTATTTTTAGCCGCCGCCAAGAGTTGAGTTGGGCCAAAGAGTTGATTGCGCGCCTGGGAGTGCGAACTTCTTCGCCGCAGCAAAAACTCGCCCGCTTGTCGGGGGGGAATCAGCAGAAAGTGGCGATCGGCAAATGGTTGCGCGGCGATGCGCAGGTATTAATCTTTGATGAGCCTACCAAAGGTGTGGACATCAAGGCCAGGCAGGATCTGTTCAATCTAATTGACGGGTTAGCGCAACAAGGAAAAGGCATTATTTATGCATCCGGTGAATTCTCAGAATTGGTCGGTTTATGCTCTCGTATCTGTGTATTGTGGGATGGGCGAATTGTTGCCGAGCTAAACGCCGCAGATGTCGATGAAGAAACATTATTATTATTTTCAACCGGAGGAACCCCTCAGTGAGCAAAGAAATATCCCTGCCGGACGCGCAGCCATGGCGTCACCAGTTGTTTGATTTTCTCTACAAATGGGGGATGTTGCTCACCGTCGTGGCGCTAATTGCGCTGTTTGGTCTGGCCTCAGATAACTTCCTCGACCCAAACAATATCATCAATATATTGCGGTCTATTGCCATAGTGACAGTGATTGCTATCGGGGTGTCTATTTCCCTGTCAGTGGGGGGTTTTGACTTATCGGTCGGTTCGACTGCCTCGCTGGCCAATGCCATCGTGGTGTCGCTGTTTGTCTGGTACGGATTTGGCACCACCGGGGCTATTATTCTGACATTGCTCATTTGTACACTAGTGGGGTTGTTTAACGCATTTCTAATTGTGGTACTAAAGATACCCGATATGCTGGCGACCCTTGCCAGTCTGTTTGTCATTCAGGGCGTAGCGATGACGTACAGCTACGGCGGCTCTATCACGCAGAATATGTTGTTGCCGAGCGGCGATATGGCGGAGGGCGTCATTCCTGAGATGTTTTCAGCGCTGGGCCAAGTGCCGGTTATCGTGATTATCATGTTGGCGGTCACTATTGTGGTGCAGTTGTATTTATCACTGACCAAACATGGCCGACGGATGTATGCCATTGGTGGTAATCCAGAAGCGGCGCGGCTGGCGGGCATCCGCACCCTGCGTTATCGGGTGTTGGCTTATGTATTTTCATCTTTGTTAGCGGCACTGGGCGGGATTTTACTGGCATCGCGCATTGGCTCGTCACAAGTCAATGCCGGTGGCGGTTACCTGATGGACGCCGTTGCTGCCGCCTATATTGGCTTTTCACTCGCGGGGTCCGGCAAACCCAATGCCTTCGGCACCTTAATTGGCGCGGTCATCCTCGGTGTGCTGCAAAACGGGCTGGTGATGCTGTCAGTACCTTACTATGCAATGGATATCATCAAAGGATTGGTTCTGGCGCTGGCTTTAGCCCTGACTTATATTCATCAGAAGCGGTAAATACGGTTAAGGCATTCATAATCCAGCGGGGATAACGGGCAGATCATAAAGACGCCGTCAATCCTTCCCTGGAGGCTCGAGCCGCGCCATCCCTGGCGCGGACGCTTTACTCTTCTGCCAGTCATCGCCGCTTCCGATCGAGCTAATGCTGATAACCTGCATTTTTTTGCTCTTTTTACACATTCAAGGCGCAGTCGCCGTATCATTAATTCAAAGGCATTCGATTTGGGTCTGGATACTGATACTCAAACCCCAACTCACTGCAAATCTTACTGCCATCAATCTCGCGAATGGGCTCTTCAATATCTTCAGGCGTAAACTCAGGCGGAGTCAGTTGTAACGCGCGCGCGCATTCAGGATAAAAATCCCGTTTCCGTGGGTGAATCGGCGCACACAAATTATAGATATGTCCGCCTCTGGGAAGATTAAGCAGCAGTTCAATGGCGGATATCACATCTTCCTGATGTACCAGATTTACCCCCTGCGAGCCCCCTTTCACATTGGTTTTGCCCGCCAGGAAACGGCCCGGATGGCGATCAGTCCCCACCAGCCCCGCCAGACGCAAAATATCCACCGAAATATTCGGTAATTTATGCAGCCAGAGCTCAAGTTCTGCCAGCGTTTTACCTGCTGGGGTCACCGGTTGCAGTGGTGAACTTTCTTTAATTCGGCCTCGCGTTTCGCCATACACCGAGGTCGAGCTGGTAAAAATAATGCGCGGCACACCAAACGCCAGTGCACTGTCGACCACCATCTGTACCGCTTGAAAATACTGTGCCCCGCCGTCAGCCGTGCGGCTGGCGGGTAAGGTGATAACCAGCGCATCCACCGTCATCAGTTGTGCCAAATCATCTGGGTCACAAATCAACTCGGGGGTGAGTTGCAATTGAAAGCAGTTAATCCCGCTCATTCTGGCGGCTTCGACGCCATCCGGTGTGGTTTTGCTCCCCACAACCTCAACTCCACGACGGACCAATGATTGTGCCAACGGCATACCCAGCCAGCCCAATCCAATAATGGCTACTTTTTTCATCTCAATTGCCCTCGACCGGTTCATACCGCCACACCCCATACTAATAACCTACGCCAATTAATGTAACTTAATAATTACTCAATATTATGATACCCAAAGTAATTGGAGTTGCAGGTAGGCAGCAAGTAAACGCACCCCGATGAGCTTACTCAAGTAAGTGATTCGGGTAAGTGAATGTCGCTAACAACCCTGCGGCTTCAAGTATGAAGGATGTTTTATTAGTTGGCGTAATCGCCATATGTAACAACTTCCTGCTTAAACTGACATCAAACAGAGTGATAATCGCTAAAAATAAAACCAGTGCCAGCAGATGGCGCGTGGTGTGCTGGCGTAAAATAAAATCATTCGATGAAAAAAAGGTTGCGCGGTACTAGCCAGATGGTTTACGTTGATTGACAGAAATTATGTCAATAAGCCCAAATAGAGAAATTATTATGAATCGCGTTCAATTTAATCACCATCATCACCATCATCCTGACTAGTCTTGCAGGCCGATGTGTGCTGGAAGACGGTTAACGAATCTTCCAGGTGGCGGTAGAACGCAATAGAGAAAGCCCTCGGAAGATTATCTTCCGAGGGCTTTTTTGTTGCCCACCATTTTATAAATTAGATTTATGTATTTATAAATTAATAGATTAAGAGGATTACCATGCTGGATAAAACGCGTTTACGCATTGCGATGCAGAAATCAGGCCGCCTAAGTGACGATTGCCACGAATTGTTATCGCGCTGCGGGATTAAAATTAATTTACAACAACAGCGCCTGATCGCTTTCGCGGAAAACATGCCAATCGATATCCTGCGAGTACGTGATGACGATATCCCAGGGTTAGTGATGGATGGCGTGGTTGATCTGGGGATTATTGGCGAAAACGTGCTGGAAGAAGAGTTGCTGAGCCGCCGTGCTCAAGGTGAAGACCCACGTTATTTCACCTTACGCCGTCTGGATTTCGGTGGCTGTCGCCTGTCACTGGCCGCCTCACTGGATACCGAATATACCGGCCCGCAATGTTTGCAAAATAAGCGCATCGCCACCTCTTACCCGCACATTTTAAAACAATATCTTGATAAACAAGGGGTAACTTTCAAATCCTGCTTGCTCAACGGCTCAGTTGAAGTCGCTCCACGTGCCGGTTTGGCCGATGTCATCTGTGACCTGGTTTCCACCGGCGCCACTCTGGAAGCCAACGGCCTGCGCGAAGTTGAAGTGATTTACCGCTCTAAAGCCTGCCTGATTCAACGTGATGGCGAAATGCCAGCCGATAAGCAACAGCTGATTGACCGCCTGATGACCCGTATTCAGGGTGTGATTCAAGCGCGCGAATCCAAATACATCATGATGCACGCGCCAAGTGAGCGTCTGGACGAAATCATCACCCTCCTGCCGGGTGCCGAGCGCCCAACCATTCTGCCACTGGCTGGGGACAAAAGCCGCGTAGCGATGCACATGGTCAGTAGCGAGACTCTGTTCTGGGAAACCATGGAAAAACTGAAGGCGCTGGGTGCCAGCTCCATTCTGGTGTTACCGATTGAAAAGATGATGGAGTAAGGAATGCAGCCGACGAATTTCAATACCTTAATTGACTGGCAGCAATGCAGCGAAGCTCAACAAAAAGCGCTGTTGAGCCGCCCAGCTATTAATGCATCAGAGCGGATCACCGCGACAGTCAGTGAAATTCTTGACCGGGTGAAAGCCGAGGGTGATAGCGCGTTGCGTGATTTTAGCCAACGTTTTGATACGGTTAAAGTTGCTGACATCCGCATCAGCCGCGATGAAATAGCCGCCGCCGCAGGGCGCTTGGGTGACGACATCAAACAGGCCATGGCGCAAGCGGTGCGTAATATTGAAATCTTCCATAACGCGCAGAAAATGCCGGTGGTGGATGTTGAAACGCAACCGGGTGTGCGCTGCCAGCAAATCACCCGCCCGATTGCCTCCGTCGGCTTATATATTCCTGGCGGCTCCGCTCCGCTGCTTTCTACCGTGCTGATGCTTGGCACCCCAGCGCGTATTGCCGGTTGCCAGCGCGTGATTTTATGCTCCCCACCGCCGATTGCTGATGAAATTCTGTATGCCGCGCAATTATGTGGCATCCAAGAAGTATTCCAAATTGGTGGGGCGCAAGCTATTGCTGCGATGGCATTTGGCAGTGAGTCAGTGCCGAAAGTGAATAAGATCTTTGGGCCGGGCAATGCTTATGTTACAGAAGCAAAACGGCAAGTCAGCCAACGTTTGGACGGTGCGGCGATTGATATGCCGGCTGGCCCATCTGAAGTGTTGGTTATCGCCGACAGCGGCGCTACACCGGCGTTTATTGCCGCTGATTTGCTGTCTCAGGCCGAGCACGGGCCGGATTCTCAAGTGGTCTTACTGACGCCAGATGCCGCTATTGCTCAAGCCGTTGCGGTCGAAGTTGAGCGCCAACTCCAGCAGTTATCGCGCGCGGATATTGCTCGTCAGGCATTGGAAAGCAGCCGCTTGATCATCACTAAAGACTTGCAGCAATGTATTGAAATCAGCAATCAATACGGGCCGGAACACTTGATTCTGCAAATCCGCCGGCCGGAAGAAATCATTGATCAGATTGATAACGCCGGTTCGGTATTTATGGGCGACTGGTCGCCAGAATCGGCCGGTGATTATGCCTCTGGCACCAACCACGTGTTGCCGACTTATGGTTATACCTCAACCTATTCCAGTTTAGGGCTAGCCGATTTTGTTAAGCGCATGACCGTGCAGCAATTAACTCCACAAGGTCTGCTGGGACTGGCATCAACCATTGAAACACTGGCTCAGGCTGAACAACTGACCGCCCACAAAAACGCCGTTACCCTACGCGTTGCTGCCCTGACCGCCGCCAATAAGGAGCAAGCATGAATCAATCTACCTATATCACTGATTTAGCCCGTGCCAATGTCCGCGCACTGACCCCTTATATGTCAGCCCGCCGCTTGGGCGGTAATGGCGATGTGTGGCTCAATGCCAATGAATATCCGCTGGCTACTGAGTACCAGTTGACGGCGCAAACCTTTAACCGCTACCCCGAGTGCCAGCCCAAATTGGTTATCGAGCGCTATGCGGCTTACGCCGGTTTAGAAACCGACCAAATCTTAGTCAGCCGTGGGGCCGATGAAGGGATTGAGCTGTTAATTCGCGCCTTCTGCGAGCCGGGTCAGGATGCTATTCTGTTCTGCCCGCCAACCTATGGTATGTATGCTGTCAGTGCCGAAACCTTTGGTGTTGAACTTCGCACCGTGCAGACCAAAACAGATTGGCAGTTAGATGTGCCCGCGATTAAAGAAAGTTTAGACCGGGTGAAACTGATTTATATTTGCAGCCCGAATAACCCAACCGGCAATTTGATCAACCCGGCTGACTTACGCGCAGTGCTGGAACTCGCACAAGGCCGCGCTATCGTGGCTATCGACGAAGCTTATATAGAGTTCTGCCCACAGGCCTCGGTGAGCGGTTGGCTAAAAGATTATCCGAATTTAGTTATTTTGCGCACCTTATCGAAAGCTTTTGCATTAGCCGGTTTGCGTTGTGGCTTTACGTTAGCGAACAGCGATATCATCCAACTGCTGCTTAAAGTGATTGCGCCGTACCCATTGTCAACGCCTGTGGCGGATATTGCTGCACAGGCGCTCAGCCCACAAGGCCTTGAGCACATGCGCCAACGGGTCAGCGAAGTAAAAACCAATCGTGAATGGCTACAAAATGCGTTGCAAAACTGCGCCTGTGTTGAGCGAGTGTTTACCAGTGAAAGTAACTATTTATTAGCGCGATTCACCGCCTCCAGCAGTGTGTTCAAGACACTGTGGGATCAGGGCATTATTTTGCGAGATCAAAACAAGCAACCGAGCCTATCGAATTGCCTGCGTATCACGATAGGTACCCGCCAGGAATGTGAGCGAGTGATTGCCGCCCTTGCCCCTTTACCCGGTGTTGATAGCCCGAATAGCACTAATAAAAACGAAAATACCAATACCTCCAGCCTCCGTAAGGAAACGATATGAGCCAGAAATTTCTTTTTATTGACAGAGACGGCACCCTGATTGCTGAGCCACCAACGGACTTTCAGGTTGATCGGCTGGACAAGCTGGCGCTGGAGCCAGACGTCATTCCGGCATTACTGGCACTGCAAAAAGCAGATTATCGTTTGGTGATGATAACGAATCAGGATGGGCTGGGCACCGCCAGTTTCCCGCAAGAAACCTTTGATCCGCCACATAACCTAATGATGCAGATTTTCAGCTCTCAGGGGATCAATTTCGAGCAGGTTTTGATTTGCCCGCACAAACCCGCAGATAACTGTGATTGTCGTAAGCCAAAAACAGCATTAGTCGAAAACTATCTGGCCGAAAGCGTGATGAACAGCGCCAACAGCTACGTTATCGGTGACCGAGAGACTGACCTGCAATTGGCGCAAAACATGGGTATCAGCGGCTTGCGGTATCAGCGCGATGGGCTGAATTGGTCACAAATCGCCAAGCAGCTGACTCAGCGTGATCGCCATGCTCACGTTAACCGAGTGACCAAAGAAACCGCCATTGATGTCGATGTTTGGCTGGATCGCGAAGGCGGCAGTAAGATCAAAACCGGCGTGGGTTTCTTCGACCATATGCTGGACCAAATAGCAACGCACGGCGGTTTCCGGATGGATATTCAGGTCAGTGGCGATCTGTATATTGATGACCACCACACCGTGGAAGATACTGCGCTGGCGCTGGGTGAGGCTATTAACAACGCACTGGGTGACAAACGCGGTATTGGGCGTTTTGGTTTTGTGCTGCCAATGGATGAATGTCTGGCACGTTGTGCATTAGATATTTCCGGCCGCCCACATTTGGAATACAAAGCAGAATTTAACTATCAGCGCGTGGGCGACCTCAGCACTGAGATGGTCGAGCACTTCTTCCGCTCCCTCTCTTATGCCATGGCCTGCACCCTGCACCTGAAAACCAAAGGCCGTAATGATCACCACCGGGTGGAAAGCCTGTTTAAAGTGTTTGGCCGTACTTTGCGCCAAGCAATCCGTGTTGAGGGCAACACCCTGCCAAGTTCCAAGGGAGTGCTGTAATGGATGTGGTGATTCTGGATACCGGTTGCGCCAACCTCTCCTCTGTCACCTACGCGGTGCAGCGTTTAGGTTATGCGCCGGTTATCAGCCGCGACCCGGAAATTGTGCTGCGGGCCGATAAGCTGTTTCTGCCAGGCGTGGGTACCGCTCATGCAGCAATGGAGCAATTGAAGCAACGCGAGCTTATCGCGCTGATTAAAAGCTGCACTCAGCCGGTGCTGGGTATTTGCCTCGGAATGCAGTTGCTGGCAACCAGCAGCGAAGAGAGCGGCGGGATTGAGACGCTTGGCATTATCAATACACCGGTAAAACAGATGACAGATTTTGGTTTACCGTTACCGCATATGGGTTGGAACCAGGTAACGCCACAGGCGGGAAATCATCTGTTCCGCGGTATCCCAGACGGAACTTATTTCTACTTTGTGCACGGATATGCAATGCCAATATGCCCAAATACCATCGCCCAAGCCAATTACGGCGAGCCGTTTACCGCCGCAGTCGCAAAAGACAACTTCTTTGGCGTGCAGTTTCATCCGGAACGCTCCGGAGCGGCTGGAGCCCAACTGCTGAAAAACTTTTTGGAGATGTAAGCACCATGATTATTCCCGCTTTGGATTTGATCGAAGGTAAGGTGGTGCGTTTGCATCAAGGTGATTACGGTCAACAGCGTGATTATGGCAATCACCCGTTACCGCGCCTACAGGATTATCAGCAGCAAGGTGCCCAAGTATTGCATTTGGTTGATCTGACTGGCGCTAAAGACCCCACAGCCCGCCAAATCCCATTATTACGTGAGTTGCTGGCTGGTGTTGATGTGCCGGTGCAAGTTGGCGGCGGTATCCGTAATGAGCAAGATGTCGTCGCATTGCTGGAAGCTGGGGCAACACGCGTTGTTGTGGGTTCAACCGCGGTTAAACAACCGGAAATGGTACAGCAATGGTTTGAACGCTATGGTGCAGAGGCCATTGTGCTAGCGCTGGATGTGCGTATCACTAATGCAGGCCGCAAAGAAGTCGCAATCAGCGGTTGGCAGGAAAATTCTGATGCCACGTTAGAGCATATTGTCGAACAATACCTACCTTTCGGCCTAAAACATGTGCTCTGTACAGATATTTCACGCGATGGCACCTTAAGTGGCTCGAATGTTGAGCTGTATCAGGAAGTGTGCCAGCGTTACCCGCAAGTGGCATTCCAGGCCTCCGGTGGCATTGGTTGTCTGGATGATATTGCTCGTTTGCGCGGCAGTGGTGTACAAGGCGTGATCGTGGGCCGCGCGCTATTGGACGGCAAATTTAACGTGAAGGAGGCGATTGCATGCTGGCAAAACGGTTAATTCCTTGTCTGGATGTGAAAGACGGCCAGGTGGTTAAAGGCGTCCAGTTCCGCAATCATGAAATCATTGGCGATATTGTGCCGCTGGCACAACGCTATGCGCAAGAAGGCGCTGATGAGTTGGTATTTTACGATATCACCGCCTCCTCTGATGGCCGAGTGGTCGACAAAAGCTGGGTATCACGGGTTGCAGAAGTGATTGATATTCCGTTCTGCGTCGCAGGTGGAATTAAAAGTGTGGAAGATGCCGGTCAAATCCTAACTTTCGGTGCGGACAAAATCTCCATCAACTCACCTGCACTGGCTGATCCAACATTAATTACCCGCCTGGCCGACCGCTATGGCGTACAATGCATCGTGGTGGGTATTGATACTTGGTATGACGCAGAAAGTGACAGTTACCAAGTTTATCAATTTACCGGCGATGAAAAACGGACCAAAGCCACCACCTGGCAGACCGAAGATTGGATAAAAGAAGTCCAATTACGCGGTGCTGGTGAGATTGTACTCAATATGATGAATCAAGATGGCGTGCGTAATGGTTATGATTTGCGCCAATTGAAACAGATGCGAACCCTCTGCCATGTCCCATTAATCGCCTCTGGCGGTGCCGGAACACCAGAGCACTTTCTGGAAGCATTCCGTGATGCGGATGTCGATGGTGCGCTGGCAGCCTCGGTATTCCATAAGCAAATCATTAATATCGGCGAATTGAAAAAGTATTTGTCTGAACAAGGTGTGGAGATAAGAGTGTGTTAAGCGAACAACAAATTAACCAACTGGATTGGGACAAAGTCGACAATCTGATGCCAGCCATCGTTCAGCATGCTGTATCCGGCGAAGTTCTGATGATGGGGTACATGGACAAAGAAGCGCTGGCAGTGACAGAAGAAACCGGCAAAGTCACTTTTTTCTCTCGCACTAAACAGCGCTTATGGACCAAAGGCGAAAGCTCCGGCCATTTCCTGAATGTAGTGAATATCTACCCTGACTGCGATAATGATACCCTGCTGATTCTGGTCAATCCTATCGGCCCAACCTGTCATTTAGGCAATAATAGTTGCTTTGCACCGGCTGCCAGCGACTGGGGCTTCTTGTATCAACTAGAACAGTTGTTAGCCTCACGTAAATCAGCAGATCCAGCCAGTTCCTACACCGCAAAACTGTATGCCAGCGGGACTAAACGTATCGCGCAGAAAGTGGGCGAAGAAGGGGTAGAAACTGCCCTCGCCGCGACAGTGAATGACCGCGAAGAGCTAACAAATGAAGCATCAGATCTGATGTATCACTTGCTGGTGTTATTGCAGGATCAGGACTTGGATCTGAGTAAAGTGATAGGTCGCCTGCGCGAACGTCACGAGAAGTAATTACCTGATTGCCTTTCTTATCAGCAAAAAAACGCCCTCGACTCAGCATCGAGGGCGTTTTTATTAAGGCAAACTTTTAAAATCAGCGAGCGAGTTACTCCAGCCTTCCCTACCTAAAGTCACCTCGGCGGCTCACTTAATTTAACGGCCTATCCACCTGAGGCGTCGCGAGCGAAAGTAGTTTGATTGCGGACAGCGCACAGTCACCGGAGCGTTCAAAAGTACATGTACTTTTGTCCGAGCACTGCGCAATCCCAGAATGGCAAAGCGCAGTAGCCGTTAAATGGATTATTCCATCCACTCGGTGTGGAAAACACCTTCTTTATCAGTACGTTTGTAAGTATGCGCACCAAAATAGTCGCGCTGCGCCTGAATCAAGTTGGCTGGCAGTACGGCTGAACGGTAGCTGTCATAATAGTTAATCGCCGCAGAGAATGTTGGTGTTGGGATACCGTTTTGAACCGCGTAAGACACAACATCACGCAGCGCTTGCTGGTATTCATCAGCAATTTGCTTGAAATAAGGTGCCAACAGCAGGTTTGCGATATCCGCATTTTCTGCGTACGCGTCAGTGATTTTTTGCAGGAACTGAGCACGAATAATGCAGCCAGCACGGAAAATCTTGGCAATCTCACCGTAATGCAGATTCCAGTTATTTTCTTCGGAAGCGGCTTTCAACTGAGAGAAACCTTGTGCGTAAGAAACGATTTTACCCAGATATAATGCGCGACGAATTTTCTCAATGAACTCAGCTTTATCACCAGTGAAAGGCTTCACTGTCGGGCCGGTGAGCACTTTAGATGCTGCAACACGCTGATCTTTCAGGGAAGACAAATAACGAGCAAACACAGACTCAGTGATCAATGTTAATGGCTCGCCTAAGTCCAGAGAACTTTGGCTGGTCCATTTACCGGTACCTTTGTTTGCTGCTTCGTCCAGAATAACGTCAACCAGATATTTACCGTCTTCATCTTTCTTGGTAAAGATGTCTTTAGTAATATCAATCAGATAGCTGTTCAGTTCACCTTTATTCCACTCAGCAAAGGTACTTGCCAACTCTTCGTTGCTCAAACCCAAAGACTGTTTCAACAGAGAATACGCTTCGGCGATCAACTGCATGTCACCGTATTCAATGCCGTTGTGAACCATTTTAACGTAATGGCCCGCACCGTCTGCACCAATATACGCAACACAAGCATCACCATCATCAGCACGAGCAGCAATTTTCTCAAGAATAGGAGCAACCAACTCGTAGGCTTCTTTCTGACCACCAGGCATGATGGATGGGCCTTTCAATGCTCCCTCTTCGCCACCGGAAACACCCGTGCCGATAAAGTTAAAACCTTGCGCAGAAAGTTCGCGATTACGACGGATGGTGTCTTTGTAGTAAGTATTACCACCATCAATCAGAATATCGCCTTTATCCAAATGCGGTGTCAGTGAAGCAATCGTTTTGTCAGTGGCTTCACCCGCTTTCACCATCAGCAGGATACGACGCGGCTTTTCTAGTGAATCAACAAACTCTTCAACGGTGTAACTCGGCACCAGATTTTTACCTGGATTCTCAGCAACGACTTCGTCGGTTTTGTCTGATGAACGGTTAAAGATAGAGACGGAATAGCCGCGGCTTTCGATATTGAGCGCCAAGTTACGGCCCATCACTGCCATACCGACAATGCCGATCTGTTGTTTGGACATTAAAAAACTCCTGTCTGAAGAGATGACACCTGTTATCGGCCTTGAAGCCAACAGGTTTTTGATGTGGGAAACATGTTAACTCAGGATTATGTCAGCTGGGTAGTGATTGGTGCGATAGATAGCACAACTGACGAGTTGCTGTTCGCACACGTTTGCTTTATCAAAGTGAACAGTAAATATGATTTAATTTATCATGCTGATTTATCGAAAAAAAAAAGCAATCACCAAGATTGCTTTTCATTTATCTCTACGCCAGCTTACGCCAGAAATTCTTTCAACCAGGTCTTAAACTCAGCGCCTTGCTTTGGATGGCGTAATCCGTAGGCAACATACGCCTGCATATAACCGAGTTTCTCACCACAGTTATAAGACTCACCGGTTAATCCAACAGCGTCCACGGGTTTAACTTCAGCCAGAGCATCAATCGCATCTGTCAGTTGAATACGCCCCCAGGCTCCGGGCTTGGTTAGTTCCAACAGTGGCCAAATATCCCCAGACAGAACATAGCGACCAACAGCAGACAGATTTGATTGTAAGTCAACTGGGCTTTGCGGCTTTTCTACCATAGCCTTAATTCGACTACTTTCGCCAGGTTCCAAATCAGCTTTCTCACAAGAAATAACCGAGTAGTTTGATAAAGCTTCCGGTTCAACTGAATGAACTAATACCTGGCTGTTGCCGGTTTCTTCGAAACGTTTAACCAATTGAGCCAGATTATCTCGGGTTAGATCCGATTTTGCGTCATCAATCAGCACATCCGGCAACAACACCGCGAATGGTTCATTTCCTACAAGTGGTTTGGCACATAATACCGCATGGCCTAATCCTTCAGCATGCCCTTGGCGAAGGTGCATAATCGTCACACCCGGCGGGCAGATAGATTGCACTTCTTCCAATAATTGGCGCTTAACACGCGCCTCTAGCATGGCCTCTAGTTCATAAGAAGTATCAAAATGGTTCTCTACCGCATTCTTTGACGAATGAGTTATTAAAATAATTTCTTTAATACCGGCAGCAACACATTCGTTAACTACATATTGGATTAATGGCTTATCGACAATAGGTAGCATTTCCTTGGGAATAGCTTTGGTGGCGGGAAGCATTCTCATGCCTAAACCGGCCACAGGGATTACTGCTTTCAATTTGGTCATAATTAACCCACTGATTTTTAATACAAATTTAAAATCATGCTCTATTCTGGCACTAAACCGATGTTAATCGATTTGTTTTTTCAGCCAAGCAGTAAAATTTTCACCTTCGGTGTTATGGCGAACACCATAAGTGACAAAGGCTTTCATATAGCCTAATTTGTCGCCGCAATCGTGAGATTTACCGGTCATATGGAAAGCTTCAACCGGTTCTTGTTCCATTAACATCGCAATGGCATCAGTAAGCTGAATTTCATCGCCAGCACCGCGAGGCGTTTTTTTCAGTAATGGCCAAATATCTTTAGACAACACATAGCGCCCAACCACAGCAAGATTAGAAGGCGCATCAGCGACAGAAGGCTTCTCAACCACAGCGGTCATTCGGGTACTCTCACCTGGTTTTAAATCGACATGACCACAATCAGCAATACCGTACTTGGAAACGTCCGCTTGAGGCACCGGCTCAACCATGATTTGGCTATGCCCCGTTTTCTCAAAGCGCTGAATCATGCTGGCAAGATTCTCTTTAGACAAATCAGCTGTTGAATCATCAAGTAGCACATCTGGCAGCAGCACAATAAATGGGTTATCGCCCACCATCGGTTGAGCACAAAGTACTGCGTGCCCCAGTCCTTTGGCATGGCCCTGACGCACTTGCATAATGGTGACATCGGGCGGGCAAATATTTTTAATCTCTTTTAATAACTGCCGCTTAACCCGTGACTCCAATGCCGCTTCCAATTCAAATGAGGTATCAAAATGGTTTTCTATCGCATTTTTGGACGAATGGCTTACCAGCACGATCTCTTTGACTCCGGCGGCAACGCACTCATCTACGATATATTGAATTAGGGGCTTATCGACCACTGGCAGCATTTCTTTCGGAATCGCCTTCGTCGCTGGCAACATACGGGTGCCAAGCCCGGCAACAGGAATAACGGCTTTCAAACACTTCATTGCTATGGCCTCTTCAACTTTAAACAGTTAAATCTGGTTGGATTAATTCTATACACTAAGAGAGATAAGCTGGGATGGCTCATTATTCATTTATCTGCATCAAAGCTTACATCAGAATGTTCCTGATTACATTCTCAAAAATATCAGTAAACATTTCATTCAGTTATCGGCTACAAGAACAATCGAATGAAGATTGCGCTATTCAAAATAGAAACATGCCGAGATCACACAGAAGTTATTAACAAATATTATTTATGAATAATTTCATTATATAAATCTATATAACTTGAAACCATTTTCTCAGAAGTAAAACACTCTAAATAACGCGCTCTCGAATTACGACCAAATTGTTCAGATAACTCAATATTATTCCATAAGTTATCCATCGCAGTTCTTAATGCTTTAGGGTCCGATGGCGGTACGACCAATCCTGTTTGCTGGTCGATATTAATAAAGGTTGTACCCGTTCCTATTTCACTTGAAATTAAAGGTTTACCATACATCGCACCCTCTAATAATGTAATACCAAAAGCTTCAGAACGTAGATGAGAGGGGAAAACCACAGCATAGCAAAGTCTTAAAAGTGCTGTTTTATCTTCATCAGATACAGCGCCCATAAAATGAACATTATCAATGTCTAGCTCTTTAGCTTGCCGTTTTAACTCTGACTCAATAGGCCCTGCACCAACAATAACGATAGGATAAGTAGATTTTTTAGCTGCCTCAATAAGAATATGCAGACCTTTATAATAGCGAAAAGCCCCAACAAACAGAAAGAAACGCGTTCCAAACTTATTTTTCCAGCATTCGAGGCGTTCAGCCGTTGGAATGGGATAAGATTGCTCATCAAGCCCATAGGGAATAACACTAACTTTGTGAATAAATTTTTTCAGAATGACACTCGTCTTCACATAGTTAGGTGAGGCAGCAACAATGTGAGAAACATCATTAAGAAATCGAGTCATTAATGGTGTATATATCTTTAATATATTCTTCTGCTTTACAATATCGGAATGATAACTAACAACTGTTGGTTTTTTTATTCCCGACAAGAAATGTACCATATCCATAAGAGGGAATGGAAAGTGGTAATGGATAATATCAGCCTGACTAGCTAGCTTTTTAAAATCTTTCAATGCTTGGAACGAAAAAGGTGTTGAAGCGGCTTCAAAGTTTATTGGTGAGCAATATACGGTATGTGACCCTATTTTTTGATTAACAATACTACCGCGCGGACTTAGAGATAATACTGTAGAGTCAACACCTCTATGGGCACCACCCTCACATAATTGAAAAATAACTTGCTCTATACCACCAAAAGAATCTGGGTAATACGTTTTATAAAAATGTAGCACTTTTAGCATGATATTTTTATACCTGCCTATAAGCTTTGATTGTTTCATGAGCACATCGCGCCCATGAAAAATCTTTTGCTTTAGCTAGGCCTGCCATTATTGATTCACTCCGCCAGTTATCATCTTCTACACTTTTAATAATAGCAGCTGTTAACCCCTCAACATCCAGTGCATCACACATTAAACCTGAATCACCCAAAACCTCGGGTAATGAAGCAGCGTTGGAACAAACAACCGGCACACCGGATGCCATTGCTTCAAGAATTGGCAATCCAAACCCCTCATATAATGATGGAAATAAAAAAGTCTTTGCTCCTGCAAAAAGTAGAGGAAGATCATTTTCACTCAAATAACCAAGATACAATAACCAACCTTGTTGCATTGCATGCTCAAAACGGCGATGTATAGCTTCACTATTCCATCCAGGAAAACCACAAATAACCAATGGATACCGAGAACGTATTTCCAGTGGGAGTCGCTCATAGGCATTGAGCAACGTTGTAATATTTTTTCTTGGCTCAATAGTTCCAGTGAATAAAGTATATTGACCAACAACAAGACCAAGCTTTGTCATCAAGCCTTGCAATTCAGTATGATTCCTAGGGTAAAAATCCCCGCTACTGGCTAAAGGAGCTGAAATGATTTTTTCAATGGGGTAGTTAAAGTACTCGGCTAATTCTTTACGAGTAAACTCAGAGTCAGTGATTAAGACTTTCGCTCTTTTTATAGTGAGCAATAACTCTTTTTGCATGTATCGAACACGGTTTTGCGGATGACACTGGGGCCATTTGAAAATAGAAAGATCATGGAAAGTAGCAACAGCATTATTAATTCGGGGAGGTAGATAAAAATTTGTGCTGTGGTAAATAAAACTTTCGTACGGCTTTAACACCAAACTTTTTAACCATGGGGCAGAAAGACGATATAGCTCACTAGCAATCACACTATTTTTTACAACGTTTTTTAATCCTGAGGTAGCCCCTGAACTCACCTTTATTGTAGGTAAGTCACGAGATATTTTTCGACCTTGCAGAAATAAGAGATCAGAGATTTCATTACTAATCTGCAATTCACGAGCTAATTCATATGTATAGCGACCAATACCCGTTAATGGATATTTGATAGAGTCAGTAGAAAAAACAACTCTCATTATTTATTTTCCAGCATCCAGCGCAATGTCTGCTCCAATGGCGGAGTATTCCAATTTTGAACAATACTCTGTAATTTGCTTGCATCGCCACATAAGGTTTTTACTTCATTCGCACGAACAAATGCTGGATTAACATGAATAGATAAACTATGTGAGGTTATTTGTTCACATAAACTGATGACTTCACGTAGTGAATAAGTTCTGCCTGAACAAACGTTAACAGTCTCACCGATAGGCTTGGCTATTAATAATCCTAAATAAGCTTTAACTAATGCTCTGACATCAGTAAAGTCACGCCATACATCTAAATTACCTAACTCTATTTTATCTGTTTTACGTTTAAAATGAGAAACAATTTTAGGTAATAAGAAATTATCGGATTGCCCGACACCAGTATAATTAAATGGGCGAACAATAATAAGTGGCAGCTTTTCTGACCATAGCTTAGCCATATATTCCATGGCTAACTTGCTGACCGCATAATCATTAGCGGGTTTCACTGCGGCTGATTCACTCAGAACACCAGCCTGGGTATTACCATAAACATTGGCACTACTTGCAAGCAAAACAGCTTCGATATTATCAGCAACGATACTCAGAGCGACCAATAAATTCCTGGTTCCTACTACATTAACATCATAAAAAGCGGCAGGATCGCCATGTCCTACAAAAGCGATTGCAGCAAGATGGACAACAAGGTGAGGCTTGACCTGTTCGATGATAGAAGTCAGCCCTTTAGCATCAAGTAAATCAACTTGAAAATAATCAGCCTCATTTGAAGATTGTGAGCCTAAACCAAATACCCGGTAACCGGCAGCGGATAACTCCGCCGCCATATAATGGCCCGTAAAACCCTGAATACCGGTGATCAGGGCACGCTTGCCATTCATTTCCATCAGAATGAGAAACCTTGTTGATTGCGGCGAAGATCCTCTTCTACCATCATCTGACAGAGTTCTTCCAATGTCGTTTTTGGTTCCCAGCCCAATATTTCTTTGGCTTTTTGTGGATTACCAATCAACAATTCAACTTCTGCAGGGCGGTAGAACTTAGGATTAACTTTAACTAAAGTTTTCCCTGTTGCTGTATCGATCCCAATTTCATGCTCATCTTTGCCTTCAAAGCGCAAATTAAAACCAGCAGCCTTGAATGCCATAGAAACAAAATCACGCACAGTTTCTGTACGATTTGTCGCCAGAACAAAAGTATCAGGAACATCTGCTTGCAGCATACGCCACATGCCTTCTACATATTCTTTGGCAAAGCCCCAATCACGTTTGGCATCCATATTCCCTAATTCCAGGACGTCTAGCTTGCCTAATTTAATTTTTGCGACTGAATCAGTAATTTTACGGGTAACGAACTCACGACCACGCAGTGGTGACTCGTGATTAAAAAGAATACCGCTACAACCAAAAATACCGTAGCTCTCACGATAGTTAATTGTCATCCAGTGCGCATACAGCTTAGCTACACCATATGGACTACGAGGATAGAATGGAGTCTCTTCAACTTGTGGGATAGCCTGAACTTTACCGAACATTTCAGAAGTTGAAGCTTGGTAAAATCGAATTTTAGTATTAACAATACGAATTGCTTCTAATAAATTTAGTGGACCGATACCTGTAATTTCTGCTGTTGTTGCAGGTTGGTCAAAAGAAACACCAACGAAACTTTGAGCAGCAAGGTTATAGACTTCCGTGGCTTGAGTAGTTTGCAATAAGCGAATACTGGCAGAGAGATCCGTTAGATCATATTCAACCAGATGCAAATTAGGATGTTTATCAATGCCTAACTCTTCAATACGCCAAAAGTTAACAGAACTTGTACGACGGTAGGTACCATAAACTTCATAGCCCTTCTCAAGTAACAATTCAGCGAGATATGCGCCATCTTGGCCTGTGATACCCGTTACTACCGCTTTCATGAGTCTATCCTTTAATTTTTAATTAGATGTAACATTTAGTACAACCGAAGTTGTACTTATCACTTTACCAGATTGAAGTAATTTACACTCCATGGAATATGTACCAGACTCTTCTGGCGGAAATAGAGGAAGCCAAATACTATCTCTACTCTTATAATATTCTCGCCTAATCTCTGCTAAGTTTGAGTTAAATACCGTCATATCGATTTCAAAATGTTCACTTGTATTATTTAGTACAATAATACGACGAAGATGCACTGGCCCAGCGGTTAGTTCAAACGATGGCATTGAAAAAGAAAACGTATCTGCATCTATAAGTAAAACAAGAGGCGTAACCATCCTATCTGTGTTTTTTATTTCAGTTGCCTTTACTTTTTCTAAACCATTTTTATATGCGATCATTCTATCAGAATCTTTTACGATCTCAGTTATACCATTCTCTGGCACGTCGTAATAATTTTGAAAATCAAACTCAGCCGGAATTACATCACATGGCCAGTCTGATGGATTTCCTGGCCAAGAAAAACATCTATATTCTTTAGACGAAAAATTATTAGGAAAATAGAAACTGGCAATATTAAAGTAGATACTCCACTCATCTACACCTTGATTTCGTTTATCTTTTAAATACTTTCCGTAGATTTCATTCACTAGTTTTTTATTTATTATTTGTGGCATATGTGATGAGTAAGCTTTGGTATAAAATCCATAGGACTTTAATAATTGCGCTGTTTTTAAGA
>NZ_CABHXX010000033.1 GCF_902170565.1 Yersinia thracica | reverse complement strand
ATGTTAGCATGTCGTATAAAAACCGTTACGCTTTTTGATATTACTTCAGAAAATAAGTTCCAAAGTATTATTCCCGAACAGAGAAAACTATTGTATACACAAGTATTAATGATAAGGGCTGTATAATAAGCCACAGAGGCCCAAGAATACTAGATTGATATCTTGATTGAAACTCTCGCCTAGCAGAACCAATAATAAAGCCTCTGTAGCGATAGATCGCGAGTAGCATCTCTTTCACTATTACTCCCCAATCAGTAATTCTAAAATTTCTTTTGTCTTATTATTCATCAAAACAGTATCTCCTATAGATTCAACATTTAAGCGAACAACTGGCTCTGTATTTGATGTTCTAAGATTAAAGCGCCAATCAGTGTATTCGATACTGATGCCATCAGTTAAATCAACATTAACTGCATCAGGTTCATAAATAGCTCTAATCTTGGCAATACAGCTATTGGCATTTGTCAGCTTACGGTTAATTTCGCCTGAGGCTGGAAATGCCTGCATGCGATCGCCAACCAATTGACTTAATGACATATTCTTGACACACAATAATTCAGCAACTAGCAGCCATGGGATCATGCCACTATCGCAATAGGCAAACTCTCGGAAATAGTGGTGAGAACTCATTTCACCGCCATATACCGCATCTTCTTTACGCATTCTTTCTTTAATAAAAGCATGTCCTGTTTTAGACATAACAGGGATACCACCTGCTTTAGAAATAATGTCAATTGTGTTCCAGGTTAACCGAGGATCATGAATTATTTTAGCGCCCTTCTCTTTTTGCAAGAAAGCTTCACCCAAAAGGCCGACAATATAATATCCTTCGATGAACTGGGCATGCTCATCAAATAGGAAGCAACGATCAAAATCTCCATCAAATGCAATTCCCATATCTGCACCAGACTCAGTAACAGATCTTGCCGTATCCGCGCGGCACTCAGGTAGTAACGGATTAGGAATGCCATTTGGGAAATGACCATCAGGTTGATGATGAACTTTTATGAACTCAACGGGGATATGTGCAGTAGTAAAGCGTTTTTCGATTTCATCAATAACATGTCCAGCAGCCCCATTGCCGGAATTAATAACCAACTTTAGTGGCCGAGTGAAGTTTTTAAAATCGATATAGCCCATTAAGTGATCAACGTACTCTTTAAGCACTGAAATCTTTTTGTAGCGACCTCGGTTATTCTTATCAACTACTTTAAAATCATTTTTCTCAGCAAGTCTTTGGATATCGCGTAGACCAGTATCACCACTGATAGGTTTAGCATCTTCACGTACCAGTTTCATACCATTATAATCCATTGGATTATGGCTGGCTGTCACTTCAATCCCACCATCAACACCTAAGTGGAAAGTCGCGAAATAAATTTCCTCTGTGCCACTTAAGCCAATATCTAAAACATCACTACCAGCATCCATCAAGCCCTCTGCCAAGGCCATTTTTAATGGTTCACTGGTTAAACGTACATCGCCACCGACGACAATTGTTTTTGGTTTCAAATATTCACCAAATGCCCGACCAATACGATAAGCTATATCTTCATTCAGCTCTGAACCCAATTGGCCACGGATATCATAAGCTTTAAAACACGTTAAAGTATTCATTGTTTCCTCAAATCAGCAGCGGCCATAGTGGTCTTTTACTCTAATAATATCGTCATCACCCAAATAAGAACCCGATTGAACTTCAATCAATTCAAGTGGAATTTTACCGGGATTTTCCAACATATGGAGAGAACCAATAGGGATAAAAGTAGATTGGTTTTCGGTAATTAAAAACGTTTTGTCTCCAATCGTCACTTTTGCTGTGCCGGAGAGCACAATCCAGTGCTCTGCTCGATGATGATGCATTTGCATAGAAAACGAACCGCCTGGCTTAACCGTAATCCGGTTGACGTTAAAGCGTTGTTCATTAACCACAATATCGCAACGTCCCCAAGGACGATAAGTTTCTCTGTGGCGGCGATATTCACTTCGTTTTGTTTGCTTGAGATGCTCGACAATTTTTTTAACATCTTGCACTTTAGATTTATCCACCACCAATACAGCATCTTTCGTACTAACAATAACTAAATTATCTACCCCTACCGCAGCAACTAACTTTTCATCAGTATTGATATAGCAATTCTGAGTATCGTGCAGGAATGTATCACCGGTAACTGCATTACCTGATTTGTCTTTATTGCTAACATCCCAGAGTGCAGACCATGAACCAACATCACTCCAGCCAGCATCAAGAGGTACAACAACTGCACTACTGGTTTGTTCCATTACGGCATAATCAATCGATTCATCCGGACAAGCACTGAATTTATCTTTATCTATGGTGATAAAATCGTTATCTGAATCCGAATCTTTGATTGCCGCTTTGCAAGCGTCAAGAATATCTGGCCTGAATTTTTCCAATTCTTGAATATACCGCTTAGCACGGAACATAAACATGCCACTATTCCAGTAGTACTCACCCGAGCTGATATATTGTTCTGCAGTTTCTAAGCTAGGTTTTTCAACAAAGCGTTTAACTTTGAATGCTTCAGAAACATCATTAAGGGTCGCGTCACCACGCTGTATGTAGCCATAGCCCGTTTCAGGGCCAGTCGGCACAATCCCAAAGGTGACCAGACTGTCTGTTTTCGCAAATGGAATAGCACTAATGACTGCTTGATGGAAAGCATCGCAATTATTGATGATATGGTCGGCTGCTAACACCAGCATTATTGGATCGTCGCCTTGAGAAACGGCGTTTAAAGCAGCCAACGCAATGGCTGGCGCAGTATTACGACCTACAGGTTCTAATATTATATTGTGTGACAGCTTATTTATCTGTCGCAACTGTTCAGCAACCAAGAAGCGATGTTCTTCATTACAGATAACAACCGGTTCTCTAACAGAAATGCCCTCTAAACGATTTACAGTCTCCTGCAGCATCGAATTTACCCCATGTAATCGTAAGAACTGTTTGGGATAAAGCTCTCTTGACATCGGCCACAGACGGCTACCTGTCCCACCAGCCATAATCACCGGAAGTAACATCATATATCCTTAATTATTATAAAGTTGCGTACTAAAAGTGTTACACTACAAATGAGAACGGCAATCATTTCACTTTAAATAATAATCAGTAAATTCAATCGATTTAACAACGCTACCGCCCTTGGCTTTACAGCTACCAATAGCTATTTGGTCATATTTACAGCATTTGTCAGCATTTGTCAGCATTGCCAAATTATAGATGTATGATTCTACTGAGCAAATTATACCCATATAATC
>NZ_CABHXX010000032.1 GCF_902170565.1 Yersinia thracica | reverse complement strand
GAGTAATTCCCTTATTAAAAAATTGATATTAACCTGGGTTGAAAATATTTTTGATGAAAATGTGTGAGGGTGAATAACGGTGAAACATATGGTTACCTCTGTTGCCTTTTTTAATACACGTTTTCGGTACTTTTAACCTAAATAAACAGATAGGTTAATAAATAAACGATGAAAGGCACTTTTTAACACGGCATAAATATTCGTTAAACCAATATGGTTCTGGGTAGTTACCCATAGAGGTACCGAACTATAAAGTGACTTGTCAGATCTTAATTCTGATGATTTACTGTTATGACAGATTTATATCCTGTTATTTCGTTTTGGAAGTGTTTTTGTTCGAACTGATCTAAAAACACTAAGAATAGGGCCTATATCCTTAGTTTTTTAGCTATTTTTTTACTTTCGGCTATTTTTTGAACGCCGCGCAGGTCAAAAAACAACCAAAAAAAGAGAGGCATCTCCATTTTATATTTTATTTTTGTGATGTCGGTCACATTACATTTAAAATGAATCGCTAGTCACATTGTATGTGCTAACGATTCGGGAGTAGAGTTGGGCCTCTTTAGGAATATTCCTAATATTTTGTAAGAAAAGTTTCATGTCGAAGGTGCAATATCAGAGCAGTAAGCAACACAAATCAAACTGTCAGGCAGATGGCATGTTATTTCATACAAAACGGTATTTTTTGTCATGTAGCACCAGTAGGTTTCTATTACTTTTAGTTCTATAGGTTTTAATTAACTGTATAACGGGAAGGATCCCAGGTCTTGGGTGAAGAATTCTATCATCCAACTTATGTTTTAAAACATAATCAGTCGGGATGTATAAAATGAGTACGTCTGAATTACTCAAACATATTTATGATATTAATTTGTCATATTTGCTCTTAGCACAGCGGTTAATTAACGATGAGAAAGCCTCAGCGATGTTTCGCTTGGGTATTACGGATACTATGGCCGACGCGCTAGCCCAGTTAACATTACCGCAGATGGTTAAATTAGCTGAGACTAACCAATTGGTTTGTCATTTTCGTTTCAGTGATCACAATACAATTCATCATCTGACGAAAGAATCTCGTGTGGATGATTTGCAGCAAATCCACACAGGAATTTTATTGTCGAGTCATTTACTCCACGAGCTATCGTTAAAAGACGGTAGTGCGCCTAAGAAAAGAGCATGACCGATGGTTGAGAAAAGTATTGTTCAGGAAGCTAAAGACATCCATTTAGCCATGGAGTTGATAACTTTAGGCGCGCGTTTGCAGATGTTAGAAAGCGAAACGCAACTCAGCCGAGGGCGTTTAATTAAGCTTTATAAAGAGCTGAGGGGCAGTCCTCCGCCTAAAGGTATGTTACCGTTTTCGACCGATTGGTTTATGACCTGGGAACAGAATATCCATTCATCGATGTTTTATAACGCTTATAGTTTTTTGCTAAAAAGTGGTCAATGCACCGGTGTTGAGGCCGTCATCAAGGCTTATCGTCTTTATCTCGAACAGTGTCCTGAACAGTCCGGAATACCGCCATTATTGGCATTAACGCGAGCCTGGACCTTGGTTCGGTTCGTCGATAGTGGCATGTTGCAGCTTTCTGGTTGTAACTGCTGTGGTGGGACTTTTATCACCCATGCACATCAACCGCGAAACAGCTTTGTTTGCAGTCTCTGCCAGCCACCTTCCCGCGCAGTAAAAAAACGTAAACTTTCTCCGCAATCTGCCGATATAACTTCACAACTGCTGGATGAGCAGGTTAGACGCGCAGTTTGAGTTTCTTTGAGTTGTTAGAATTTTGGGTGACAGCAGCGGTATGGATACCGTCCCTGTCGCCTGTTATTGGCAACTTATAGCACTCAAAGGGTGCTAACGCCTCACCTTCCACCCACACACTTTGCTAAGGATATCGCGTGTTAGTTATTTTGGGTTATATCGTGGTCTTAGGGGCGGTTTTTGGCGGCTACATCATTGTCGGTGGTCACCTGGGGGCATTATATCAACCCGCTGAATTTTTAATTATCGGCGGAGCGGGTATTGGCGCGTTTATTGTGGGCAACAATGGTAAAGCGATAAAAGCTACGCTGAAGGCCATGCCAAAACTGATGCGCCGCTCTAAATATAACAAAGTCCTCTATATGGATTTAATGGCGCTGTTGTACCGCTTATTAGCCAAATCCCGCCAACAGGGCATGCTCTCACTCGAGCGGGATATAGAAAGTCCCCTGGAAAGTGAAATTTTCTCTAATTATCCAAGGATTTTGGCCGATAAGTTATTGGTGGAATTTATTACCGACTATTTACGGTTAATTGTCAGTGGGAACATGAACGCTTTTGAAATCGAAGCTTTGATGGATGAAGAGATAGAAACTCATGAGCAAGAATGCGAAGTCCCTGCGGGTAGTCTGGCGATGGTCGGGGATTCTTTACCTGCATTCGGTATTGTTGCCGCGGTGATGGGGGTGGTGCATGCCTTGGCATCCGCAGACCGACCGGCCGCAGAGCTTGGGGCGTTAATTGCCCATGCAATGGTAGGGACATTCCTGGGTATTTTGTTGGCGTATGGATTTATTTCGCCATTGGCGACATTGCTACGTCAACAGAGCGCAGAAACCACCAAAATGATGCAGTGCATCAAGGTGACTTTGCTTTCCAGTCTGAACGGATATGCCCCGCAAATTGCCGTGGAATTTGGTCGTAAAACACTTTATACCACGGAACGGCCATCGTTCATTGAGCTGGAAGAGCATGTGCGCAGAGTGAAAGCGCCGGCACAGCAAGCGACAGAAGAGGACGCATGAAGCATCAGAACCACCCCGTTATTCTGGTCAGAAAGCGCAAAGCCAAACATGCCCAAGCCCATCATGGCGGATCATGGAAAATTGCTTATGCAGACTTTATGACAGCAATGATGGCCTTCTTTCTGGTGATGTGGTTGCTGTCGGTTTCCAGCCCGCAAGAGCTGACACAAATTGCCGAGTATTTTCGTACGCCATTGAAAGTCGCACTGACCCATGGTGAAAAAAGCAGTGATAGCACCAGCCCCATTCCCGGCGGCGGTGATGACCCGACCCAGCAAGTGGGTGAAGTGCGTAAGCACATTGATTCCGAAGAGAGCCGCAAAGAAGAGTATCGGCTTAATAAATTACGGGAAAAACTGGACCAATTAATTGAATCCGACCCGAGGCTCAGAGCTTTGCGGCCACATCTGTTGATCAACATGATGGACGAAGGGTTGAGAATTCAGATTATTGATAGTCAAAACCGACCTATGTTCAAAATGGGGAGCGCCCAGGTTGAGCCGTATATGCGCGATATTTTACGTGCTATAGCGCCAATCTTGAATGACATCCCCAACAAGATCAGTTTGTCTGGTCACACCGATGACTTGCCCTATGCCATGGGCGAACGAGGGTACAGTAACTGGGAACTGTCGGCCGATCGTGCCAATGCCTCACGGCGTGAATTACTGGCCGGGGGATTGGATGAAGGCAAAGTATTACGCGTGGTGGGCATGGCGTCGACAATGCGCCTAAAAGAGCAAGCATCAGATGACCCGGTTAACCGCCGTATCAGTATTTTGGTGCTGAATAAACAAACTCAACATGATATTGAGCACGAGAATTTAGATAGCCGGGCGCTTGATATAGAAAAAGCGGAAAGCTTAAAACAGGTTGACTCCACTGGCACGACGCCTGCGGTGACTGCGCCTAATACTGCTGCGACACCACCTGTGGCCACGGGGGCGGCGCTACCTACTGAACAATCTGGCACCACAGGAAAAGCAGCAACAGCATCACAAACACAACAATCGAGCACGGAGAATGTTACTCGAGTTGCCCGCGGGCCAACGACATCGTTGCCAGCGGCACCTGCAAGTAATGCACCGGTCTCTCCGACAAGCCGCGACGCACAGTAGAGGTGACACCGTGAGCATGGATATTACCGCGTTTTATCAGACTTTTTTTGATGAAGCAGATGAACTGCTGGCAGACATGGAACAGCACCTGTTATTGCTGGACCCGTTGGCACCAGATAATGAACAACTTAATGCTATTTTCCGTGCTGCTCACTCGATCAAGGGCGGTGCCGCAACATTTGGTTTTTCGGTATTACAAGAGACAACCCATTTGTTGGAAAACCTGTTGGATGGTGCCCGTCGCGACGAAATGCGTTTGAGCACTGATATCATCAACCTGTTTTTGGAAACGAAAGATATTATGCAGGAACAGTTGGACGCCTACAAAACCTCTCAAGAACCTAATGCGGAAAGCTTTGAGTATATTTGTCATGCATTACGCCAATTGGCACTCGAAGCTTTAGAACAGCAAACCACTCATCATGTTGCGACAGCGGATCACGCAGCGGCCCCAAGCGCTGAAACCAAGGGCAGCAGTAAGTCTCCGGCGTTGGTTCAGGGGGGAATGCGCATTCGTCTGTCTGGTTTGAAAGAGCAAGAAATCCCGCTGATGCTGGAAGAACTGGGCAATCTTGGCGACGTCAAAGATGCCCACCAAGGTGCCGATAGCCTTGAAGCGACCCTGATTACATCGGTCAGTGAAGATGATATCAGCGCCGTGCTGTGTTTTGTGCTGGAACCCGAGCAGATTAGCTTTGTGCAGGTCGAATCAGCGCAAGACCCTGTGGTTGAGGTGGCTGTCGCCGCCCCGATTGCCGCGCAAGTGCCGCCAGTCGCCCCCACCCCGATTGCAGAAATCAAAAATATAGCTAAGGCCGTAACGACCAGTGCCGAGCATGTGAAACCTAAAGCGAAAGCCAGTGAGTCAACCAGCATCCGCGTGGCGGTTGAGAAAGTTGACCAACTGATTAACCTGGTGGGCGAGCTGGTTATCACGCAATCTATGCTGGCTCAGCGCTCCAGTACCTTAGACCCGGTGATTAACGGCGATTTGCTCAATAGCATGGGGCAGTTGGAACGTAATGCGCGCGACTTGCAAGAGTCAGTGATGTCGATTCGTATGATGCCGATGGAATATGTCTTCAGCCGCTTCCCTCGGTTGGTGCGCGATTTAGCCAGTAAGCTGAATAAGCAAGTTGAACTCACACTGCTTGGCAGTTCGACTGAACTGGATAAAAGTCTGATTGAACGCATTATCGATCCATTAACCCATCTGGTGCGGAACAGTTTGGACCACGGTATTGAAGACCCTGCAACACGCATTACGGCGGGTAAAGCCCCGGTAGGCAATCTGACACTGTCCGCAGAACATCAAGGCGGCAATATTTGTATTGAAGTTCTTGATGATGGAGCCGGGCTTAATCGGCAGAAAATTCTGGTGAAAGCTCAGTCTCAAGGTATGGCTGTTAATGAGCATATGAGTGATGAAGATGTCGGGATGTTGATTTTCGCGCCTGGATTTTCAACTGCTGAGCAGGTGACCGATGTTTCCGGCCGTGGTGTCGGGATGGACGTGGTTAAGCGAAATATTCAGGAAATGGGCGGCCATGTGCAAGTCAGTTTCCAGGCGGGCAAAGGCACTTCTATCCGTATCTTGCTGCCATTGACGCTGGCTATCCTTGATGGCATGTCTGTCAAAGTCAGTGATGAAGTGTTTATTTTGCCATTGAATGCCGTAATGGAATCACTGCAACCATTGGCTGAGGATTTACATCCACTGGCGGGTGGTGAGCGCGTATTACAAGTGCGTGGTGAATATTTACCGCTGGTGGAATTGTTCCGTGTATTTGATGTTGAAAATGCGAAAACTGAAGCCACCCAAGGCATTGTTGTGATTCTGCAAAGTGCCGGTCGCCGTTATGCTCTGCTGGTAGACCAATTGATTGGCCAGCATCAGGTGGTGGTGAAGAATCTGGAAAGTAATTATCGGAAAGTCCCCGGTATTTCTGCCGCCACCATATTGGGTGATGGCAGTGTGGCCCTTATTGTTGATGTGTCGGCATTGCAGGCCTTAAACCGGGAAAAACGTGTTACTGCTGATGATGTAGTCGTCGCGTAATATGCCCGTCATACTTCAAGCTGCATGCGCGTTGGCTACGTTCAATCACCCGAATCACTTACAACACAGTAAGCTCATCGGGGTTCATTCACTTGCCGCCTTCCTGCAACTCGAATTATTTAGGGTATAGAGCCTTGAAAAAAACATAAATTCAACCTATTGATTAAAGGGTAAAAACATGGCAGGACTAGCAACCGTCACGAAGCTGGCAGGCGAAACGGTAGGACAAGAGTTCCTGATTTTTACGCTGGGTGCTGAAGAGTACGGCATTGATATTCTGAAAGTCCAAGAGATCCGCGGTTATGATCAAGTGACCCGCATCGCTAACACCCCGGCTTTCATTAAAGGTGTCACTAACTTACGCGGCGTTATTGTTCCTATTATTGATTTACGGGTTAAATTTGCCCAACAGGGTGTCAGCTATAACGAAAATACCGTGGTGATCGTGCTGAATTTTGGTCAGCGTGTCGTCGGTATTGTGGTCGATGGCGTATCTGATGTGTTGTCATTGACCGCTGAGCAAATCCGCCCAGCTCCTGAGTTTGCTGTGACGCTGGCGACTGAGTATCTGACCGGTTTAGGCTCACTGGGTGAGCGGATGCTGATTTTGGTTGATATTGAGAAGTTGCTGAGCAGTGAAGAGATGTCATTGCTTGACTCAGTGGTGAAAGGCTAATTAAGCCTAATGGGGTCAGGTTTTGATTTGATGCCGAGTCACTGACCACAACACTATCATCACCTTTTCAAACGAGCAGGAGGGCAAGTCAGCCCTTCTGTTCTGAGTTTTGCCTAAACACAAAGATCAAATTGTTAATACCCAGTATCTCCCCGGTAAAATAATCCCTCTCTCCGGTAAAGTTCCCCCTCTTGGTGCCGATAACACAGTTAATTAAACGTTTATATTTTGACGTACTCGTATTTTGATATACCTATATTTTGACGTACTTATGAAGGGATAACATGTTCAAGCGTATGAAAGTGGTCACCAGCTTGCTGCTGGTGTTAGTGCTATTTGGTGCCTTACAACTGGTTTCCGGCGGGCTTTTCTTCAACTCCTTGAAAAATGACAAAGAAAACTTTGCGGTTTTACAAGTTATCCGTCAGCAACAGTCGGTATTGAATGAAAGCTGGGTAAATCTACTGCAAACGCGTAATACGCTGAACCGTGCTGGCATCCGCTACATGATGGATGTGAATCACACCGGCAGTGGCCCGACAGTGAATGACCTTTTGGCTTCAGCCAAAGGCACATTGGGTGTAGCGGCGGAGCGTTTTAAAAGCTATGAACAAATTCCTTTGGATAGCAAACAAGACCCAGAATCAGCTAAAAAATTAAAACTCACTTACGACCAATACTTTGCCGCATTGACCGAACTTATTCAATTGATGGAATCAGGCAAGATCAATGAATTTTTTGATCAGCCCACCTCCAGTTTCCAAAATGCTTTTGAGCAGGATTACAACACTTATCTGACCCAAAACGACCATCTGTACGCCGCTGCCGTGGAAGACAGCAACCGCTCCTTCACTTACGCGATGAGTGTGATTATTTTCGTGTTGATTGCGGTATTTGCTGTAATTGTCATTGTTTGGTTGGGTATGCAGCACATTTTGATTAACCCGCTGAAACACTTGATTGAACATATCAAACATATTGCTAATGGTGATTTAACTCAGAACATTGAGGTGCATAGCCGCAATGAAATGGGCACCTTGGCCGCGAGTTTGAAACATATGCAATCTGAATTGATTACCACCGTCAGCGATGTACGTTTAGGTGCCGATGCTATTTACAGCGGTGCATCAGAAATTGCCGCCGGTAACAATGATTTGTCAGCTCGTACCGAGCAACAGGCCGCATCACTGGAAGAAACCGCTGCCAGCATGGAGCAGCTTACTGCCACGGTGAAACAGAATGCTGAAAATGCCCGTCAGGCAAGCCAACTGGCATTGAGTGCTTCAGAAACCGCGCAAAAAGGCGGAAAAGTGGTCGCTAACGTGGTGCAAACCATGCATGAGATTGCCGGTAGTTCGCAGAAAATTGCTGATATCACCAGCGTCATTGATGGCATTGCTTTCCAAACCAATATCCTGGCATTAAATGCTGCGGTTGAAGCTGCCCGTGCCGGTGAGCAAGGCCGTGGTTTTGCCGTTGTAGCAGGTGAAGTGCGTAATTTGGCTCAGCGCAGTGCGCAAGCAGCAAAAGAAATTAAAGGGTTGATTGAAGATTCAGTTAACCGTGTCGACATGGGTTCTGTGCTGGTTGAAAGTGCTGGTGAAACCATGGGAGATATCGTGAATGCGGTGACCCGCGTCACTGACATTATGGGCGAAATTGCTTCCGCCTCTGATGAACAAAGCCGGGGTATTGATCAAGTGGGTCAGGCGGTGACAGAAATGGACCGTGTGACACAACAAAACGCCTCGTTGGTGGAGGAATCCGCTTCCGCCGCCGCCGCACTGGAAGAGCAAGCCAGTATGTTAACCCAATCCATGTCCGTATTTGTCCTGCATATGGATAACGGTAGTACCAAAAAAGATGTGAGAAAAACCAAACAGCCGACACAGGATAAGAGCGGTACTGCTAAAAAAACACTGGGAAGTGACCTGCAAGATAATTGGGAAACTTTCTAACCCCCTACAACCCTTCATACTTGAAATTGCAGGGGTGTTAGCTGCGCTCACGAACCCGAATCACTTACTGGAGTAAGCTCATCGGGATTCGTTTGCTGGCTGCCTACCTGCAACTCCAATTATCTTGGGTAGATAAAAATAGAAGCTGGCCAACGAGCTGGCTGAGAAGAGGTTACGATGTTTGGCCGAATCCGGATTTCTACCAGCTTTTTCCTGCTACTGATGTTGATTTGCTCGATACAGTTAATTTCAAGTGGTCTGTCATTTACTGCTTTTCGCTCAGACTATCAAAATTTAAATCGAGTGGATCTCAGTAGCCAGCAGCGGGATGCATTAAGCCTCAGTTGGGTATCCTTACTTCAGGCGCGTAATACCTTAAACCGGGCGGCGACTCGCTCGGCTCTCAAAGTCCCTCAGGAGCAAGTCAACGCGCTAATGGGTAATGCGCGTAGCTCACTACAAAAAGCGGATCTGTATTTTAATCAGTTTTTGGCAGTTCCTCGTCTTGATGAGAGTGATACCGGTGGTGAGTTGCTAGACGCGACAAAAAACAGTTATCAGAATTTACGTGTTTCCTTACGGCAATTAATCGATTTTCTGGAAGCCAGCAATTTACAGAGTTTTATGGATCAGCCCACTCAGAAAACCCAAGATCTGTTTGAGGCCGATTTTATACAGTATTTGCAGTATGCCAATGAAGTGGTTGCGGATGCTGGCAGCCAGAACCAACAGGCTTACCACCTCTCCATGTGGATATTTGCCGGTGCCATTTTGATGGTGATTGCGATGGCGATTTCTTCACTTATCTGGCTACGAACCATGTTCGTCAAGCCATTGAAGATTATGCGCGCCCATTTTGACAGGATTGCTCAGGGGGATTTATCCGGTCAAATTACTGTCTCTGGCCGCAATGAAATCAGCCAGATGTTTGCCAGTTTGCGCACCATGCAACAGTCGCTTATCACCACTGTTAGCCATGTTCGCGATGGGACAGAATCCATGTTAACCGGGATTCAGGAAATATCTGCTGGTAACAATGATTTGTCCGCAAGAACCGAACAGCAGGCTGCTTCATTGGAGCAAACTGCGGCCAGTATGGAGCAATTGACGGCGACAGTGAAACAGAATGCTGATAATGCCCGTCAGGCGACACAACTGGCGCAAGAAGCATCGGGGACGGCAGCAAAAGGAGGTGAATTAACCGGCAGCGTGGTGAAAACAATGCATGATATCGCCACCAGTTCGCAGAAGATTGGCGCAATTACCAGCGTTATCGATGGCATTGCCTTCCAAACCAATATACTGGCACTGAATGCTGCGGTTGAAGCGGCTCGGGCTGGTGAACAAGGGCGTGGATTTGCTGTCGTGGCCGGTGAAGTACGCAATTTAGCCCAGCGCAGTGCGCAGGCAGCAAAAGAAATCAAAGGGTTAATCGATGAATCGGTTAGCCGAGTTCGCCAGGGCTCCACACTGGTCGAAAATGCGGGTACCACCATGGAAGAGATTGTTCGCTCAGTGACCCGGGTAACCGACATTATGGGTGAAATTGCTTCCGCTTCGGATGAACAAAGCCGAGGTATTGAGCAGGTTTCACTCGCGGTAACACAGATGGATCAGGTCACTCAGCAAAACGCCGCATTAGTAGAAGAGGCTGCAGCTGCAGCTAATGCACTGGAAGAGCAAGCAGGAATGCTCTCTGATGCAGTGTCTGTTTTTCGTTTGGAGCAAGATAGCGACGGCGGGGAGGGGCAAGCGGCAGCAGACAGTGGTAAGCCATTTGTTGTGAAACAAGTTGTTGTGAAAACAGCGGCTGCAAAGGAAACCCCAGATTGTCAAACGGTGTAACAAAGACGGCATGGTGGGGTGAGACCGAATGAAACCATCACCCCAAGAGTCTGGGTCTCCCCTGACCCAGATGATTCAACGGCTCCCGCTCTCGGATGTTCACTTCCGACGCATTTGCCAACTTATTTACCAACGGGCTGGGATTGTCCTAGCCTCCCACAAACGGGAAATGGTCTATAACCGCCTGGTGAGGCGGTTAAGATTGCTGGGAATTGATGATTTTGGGCAATATTTGGCTTTGCTGGAGACCGATCCTAACAGTGCAGAGTGGCAGGCATTTATTAATGCACTGACCACTAACCTCACGGCATTTTTCCGTGAAGCGCACCATTTTCCGATTCTGGCAGAGCATGCTCGCCAGCGGTCAGGGAATTATTCGGTTTGGAGTACTGCGGCCTCGACCGGCGAAGAACCTTATTCCATCGCCATGACACTCTGTGATGTATTGGGGAATCGGTCGGGTTCTTGCCAAATATTGGCCAGTGATATTGATACACAAGTGCTGGAGAAAGCCACCAGCGGTGTGTATCGCCAAGATGAATTGCGTTCATTGTCGGCACAACAAATGCAGCGCTATTTTCTGCGTGGCACCGGCCCTCATCAGGGCATGGTTAGAGTGCGGCCGGAGCTTGCCAATATGATTCAGTTTCAGCAGTTGAATCTGTTAGCACCTGAATGGGCATTGCCGGGGCAATTTGACGCTATTTTTTGTCGTAACGTAATGATTTATTTTGATAAAGAAACGCAGGAGCGCATTCTGCGTCGCTTTGTCCCTTTGCTAAAACCCGGCGGTTTGATGTTTGCAGGCCACTCGGAGAATTTCAGTCAGATTAGTCGGGAATTCTATTTGCGCGGGCAGACCGTTTATGGACTGACCAAGGAGAGGTGATGAGTAAAATCAGAGTATTGTGCGTTGATGATTCCGCGTTGATGCGCCAGTTAATGACAGAGATTATTAACAGTCACCCAGACATGGAAATGGTTGCTGCGGCACCCGATCCGTTGGTTGCCCGTGATTTAATTAAAAAATTTAATCCGCAGGTGTTAACACTCGATGTTGAAATGCCGCGAATGGATGGCTTGGATTTCCTTGAAAAACTGATGCGTCTGCGGCCCATGCCGGTGGTGATGGTGTCGTCATTAACCGGGAAAAACTCCGAGATAACGATGCGGGCGCTGGAGTTAGGGGCCATTGATTTCGTCACTAAACCTCAGTTGGGTATTCGCGAAGGGATGCTGGCTTACAGCGAATTAATTGCGGAGAAAATCCGCACGGCGGCGAAAGCTCGGTTACCCCAGCGTGGCCCAGAAAATGCGCCGGTGATGCTGACTCATACGCCGTTGCTCAGTAGCGAAAAGCTCATTGCGATCGGCGCTTCGACCGGGGGAACCGAAGCTATCCGCACGGTATTGCAGCCGTTGCCACCGACCAGCCCGGCCTTGTTGATAACACAGCATATGCCACCGGGTTTTACCCGTTCATTTGCTGAGCGACTCAATAAATTGTGCCAAATTACGGTGAAAGAAGCAGAAGACGGTGAGCGGGTATTGCCCGGACACGCCTATATTGCACCCGGTGATCGGCACATGGAACTGGCGCGAAGTGGGGCAAACTATCAGGTGCGTATCCATGACGGGCCTGCGGTTAATCGCCATCGTCCCTCGGTCGATGTGCTTTTCCGTTCAGTGGCACAGTATGCCGGGCGCAATGCGGTCGGTGTGATCCTGACGGGAATGGGCAATGATGGTGCGGCTGGGTTACTGGAAATGCATCGCGCAGGGGCTTATACCCTCGCCCAAAACGAAGCCAGTTGTGTGGTATTCGGCATGCCGCGAGAAGCTATTGGGATGGGCGGTGTTAATGAAATTCTGGAGTTAAATCAGATAAGCCAGCGGATGTTGGCACAGATTAGTAGCGGCCAAGCCCTGCGCATCTAATCCCCTTCGTCCTTGACGTTGCAGCGGTGTTAGCCACACGCACGCACCCGAATCACTGACTTATGTCAGCTCATCGGGATGCGTTTGTTTGCTGCCTGGCTGAAACGCCAATGTCTTTGGGGAGAGATCAGGTGTAAGTCGGTTTTGGTATTTAATCGCTCAGCGGTGAGCAACAAACTTTAGGAGTGGGTATGGCGGATAAAAATCTCAGATTTTTAGTGGTAGACGATTTTTCGACCATGCGTCGTATTGTCAGAAACCTGCTGAAAGAACTGGGTTTTAACAATGTGGAAGAAGCCGAAGATGGCGTAGACGCATTGAATAAATTACGAACGGGTGGTTTTGATTTTGTGGTTTCTGACTGGAACATGCCCAATATGGATGGTTTAGACCTGTTAAAAACTATCCGTGGTGATGGTGCTCTTGGTTCTCTGCCAGTTCTGATGGTAACTGCCGAAGCTAAAAAAGAGAATATCATCGCAGCAGCGCAAGCCGGTGCCAGTGGTTATGTAGTGAAACCTTTCACTGCCGCTACCTTGGAAGAGAAACTCAATAAGATCTTTGAAAAATTGGGTATGTAAGGAGGCGAGATGAGTAACCATCAAATGCCCGCAACAGATGCGGCATCGGCCAGTGATATAATAAGCCGTATTGGCCAATTGACGCGGATGTTACGTGACAGTCTGCGCGAATTGGGTCTTGATCAAGCCATTGCTCAAGCCGCAGAAGCTATTCCTGATGCTCGTGACCGTCTGGACTATGTGGTTCATATGACGGCACAGGCCGCTGAAAGAGCATTGAACTGTGTTGAAGCAGCACAGCCGCGCCAGAATGAGCTGGAGTCGTCGGCTAAGGCGCTCAAAGTTCGCTGGGATGAATGGTTTGCTAACCCAATCGAGCTGTCAGATGCCCGCGACTTGGTCACAGATACTCGTGCATATCTGGATGTCGTGCCGCAACACACTTCATTTACCAATGCGCAATTATTGGAAATCATGATGGCGCAGGATTTCCAAGATCTGACGGGTCAGGTTATCAAGCGCATGATGGATGTGGTGCAAGAGATTGAGAAACAGTTGCTAATGGTATTGATGGAGAACATTCCCGATATGCCGTCAAAACCGCAAAAACCCGCTGACAGTTTACTCAATGGGCCGCAAATGGATAAAAATGGTGCGGGTGTTATTGCCAGCCAGGATCAAGTTGATGACCTGCTCGATAGCTTAGGTTTCTAAGCTGCCGAAAACCTTACCAGGTAGGTGAGAGGCAGCTCTCATCTACCCACTCTTTTGCTGAGTCATTCGATAAACGCCGACCAAACCGACCGAACACCTTGAACCGGCAAATAACCCCTCAATTATCGCTTTGTTCCATCCATCGGCTGGCTGAATATTTGTCATGCTAGGCAGCAATTTTCATCTCTTATCCATTTCTCTGACATGGGAACGCTTAGGCTGAACAGGAATATTTACGCTTACAGAGGTCATTGCGGTGGCTGAAGATAGCGATGCAGAAAAAAGCGAGGAACCCACATCCCATAAGCTGGAGAAGGCTCGAGAAAAAGGCCAGATCCCGCGCTCGCGCGAACTGACTTCAATGCTGATGCTTGGGGCCGGTTTATCTATTCTGTGGGTTTCGGGGGAATCGATGGCACGCCAGTTGGCCGCCATGATTGCCCAAGGGCTGCATTTTGATCACGGTATCATCAGTGATGATAAGCAAATGCTACGGCAAATTGGCATGTTACTGCGCCAAACGCTAATAGCGATGATACCTATTTTTGCCGGATTGGTGATAGTGGCGCTGGCCGTTCCGATGCTGTTGGGCGGCGTGCTGTTTAGCGGCGAATCAATCAAGTTTGACCTCAAGCGGATGAGCCCAATTGCGGGCTTAAAACGGATGTTTTCCTCTCAGGCATTGGCTGAGTTACTGAAAGCCATTTTGAAAGCCACCTTGGTCGGCTGGGTGACTGGAATATTCCTCTGGCATAACTGGCCCGATATGATGCGGTTAATGGCCGCACCGCCGGTGGCGGCTTTAGGTGATGCGCTCCACTTGATTATTTTTTGTGGATTAGTGGTGGTTTTAGGCCTCACGCCGATGGTCGCGTTTGATGTGTTTTTCCAAATAACCAACCATATTAAAAAATTGCGTATGACCAAACAGGAAATACGTGATGAATTCAAAGATCAAGAGGGTGACCCGCATGTGAAAGGGCGCATTCGTCAACAACAACGGGCGATGGCCCGCCGACGGATGATGGCTGATGTGCATAAAGCCGATGTCATAGTGACTAACCCAACTCACTATGCCGTCGCATTGCAGTACAACGAAGCAAAAATGAGTGCGCCTAAAGTCTTGGCAAAAGGAGCGGGAGCGGTTGCATTGCGTATCCGTGAACTGGGCGCTGAACATCGGATTCCTTTGTTAGAAGCGCCGCCACTGGCCCGGGCTTTGTTCCGGCACAGTGATGTGGGCCAACATATTCCAGCCACCCTTTATGCCGCGGTGGCAGAAGTTCTTGCCTGGGTGTATCAGCTGAAACGCTGGAAGCGGGAAGGCGGGCTAATCCCGAAAAAACCTGAACATCTGCCAGTACCGGAAGGTCTGGATTTTGCAACAGAGAGTGAGACTGACTAATGGCTAATTTGGCCGCCCTGCTTCGTTTACCGGGCAACTTCAAAGATACCCAGTGGCAAATTCTTGCCGGGCCAATCTTAATCTTAATGATCTTGTCGATGATGGTGCTGCCGCTGCCGCCTTTCATCCTTGATTTGTTGTTTACCTTCAACATTGCGCTGTCGATTATGGTGTTGCTGGTGGCCATGTTTACCCAGCGCACTTTGGATTTCGCCGCCTTCCCAACCATTCTACTGTTCTCGACGTTATTGCGTTTATCCCTAAACGTTGCTTCCACGCGTATCATTCTGATGGATGGTCACACTGGTGCAGCGGCGGCAGGGCGCGTCGTTGAAGCCTTTGGCCATTTCCTGGTGGGTGGCAACTTTGCCATCGGTATCGTGGTCTTTGTCATTTTGGTTATCATCAACTTTATGGTTATCACCAAAGGGGCGGGGCGTATTGCCGAGGTTGGCGCGCGTTTTGTACTTGATGGTATGCCCGGTAAACAGATGGCCATCGACGCCGACTTAAATGCCGGTTTGATTGGTGAAGACGAAGCGAAAAAGCGCCGTTCTGATGTTACCCAGGAAGCGGATTTCTACGGCTCAATGGACGGTGCCAGTAAATTTGTTCGTGGTGATGCGGTTGCTGGGCTACTGATCATGGTGATTAACGTGGTGGGTGGTTTGTTGGTGGGGGTTCTCCAGCATGATATGGCGGTGGGCCATGCCGCCGAAACCTATACATTATTGACCATCGGTGATGGCTTAGTGGCGCAGATCCCGGCATTGGTTATCTCCACGGCGGCGGGGGTTATTGTGACCCGCGTGAGCACTGATCAAGATGTCGGCCAGCAAATGGTCACCCAGTTATTCAACAACCCGCGGGTGATGGTGTTGAGTGCAGCGGTACTGGGGTTACTGGGTATGGTGCCCGGAATGCCCAACTTTGTATTCCTGCTGTTTACTGCTGCGTTGTTGGCATTGGCCTGGCGTTTGCGCGGTAAACAATCTCAGCAACCGGCTGCGGCAGAAGCGCCAGTGGTACAGGATAATCAACCCACCGCTGAAGCCACTTGGTCCGATGTTCAGTTGGAAGACCCATTGGGTATGGAAGTCGGTTACCGCCTGATTCCGATGGTCGATTTCCAGCAAAATGGTGAGTTACTTGGCCGAATTCGCAGTATTCGTAAAAAGTTTGCTCAAGAAATGGGTTATCTACCGCCGGTGGTGCATATCAGAGATAATCTGGAACTCCCGCCCGCCAGTTATCGGATATTAATGAAAGGGGTCGAGATTGGCAGCGGTGAAGCCCATCCGGGCCGCTGGCTGGCGATCAACCCCGGTAATGCTGTTGGGACACTGCCAGGTGAAGCCACCCATGATCCCGCCTTTGGTTTGGCGGCGGTATGGATTGAAAGTGCATTGCGCGAACAAGCGCAGATTCAGGGCTTTACGGTGGTCGAGGCCAGTACCGTTGTTGCCACGCACTTGAATCATTTGATTAGCCAATATGCGAGTGATTTATTCGGACGTCAGGAAACACAGCAATTGCTGGACAGGGTTTCACAAGAAATGCCGAAACTGACAGAAGATTTTATCCCGGGAGTGGTGACCTTAACCACGCTGCATAAAGTGCTGCAAAACCTCTTAATGGAGCGGGTATCCATTCGCGATATGCGCACCATTATTGAAACACTTGCCGAGCATGCGCCAAATCAAACTGATCCTTATGAATTAACCGCTGTGGTGCGAGTTGCACTGGGGCGCTCAATTGCCCAGCAATGGTTCCCCGGAACCGGCGAAATTCAGGTTATTGGGCTGGATGCAGCATTAGAGCGCTTGTTATTACAGGCACTTCAAGGTGGCAGTGGCTTAGAACCGGGTCTGGCTGACCGTCTGTTGGAACAATCCAAACAAGCACTGCAACGTCAGGAAATGCTGGGCGCACCGCCAGTATTACTGGTTAACCACGCGCTCCGTGCATTATTAGCGCGCTTCTTGCGCCGTAGCCTACCGCAGATGGTGGTGCTGTCTAACTTGGAGATTGGCGATAATCGCCAGATCCGTATGACGTCAACCATAGGAGCAGCCTGATGCTAACTCGTCTTTTTCCCGTGATTCTGGGCAGTGTGCTTTCGTTCGCAATAGTGCCATTGAATGCAGCTGCTTCAGGGACGTGGGTGGCCGATGATATTGGCATTACACAGAGTTTTCGCGGAGTAGCTATTTCCGCCAAACCGCTGCAATCACCGGTTGCACTGGCTCAAGAAAATGCGCGGATTGTGTCAGTAGGTTGGCGCTACCAATTAATGTCGGCAGCACCGGATGGTTTACAAGTTCAGTTGTGTACGCCGACCCGCTGTATGCCTCTTGAAGGCGGCAGCGGGCAAAGCCGCGGGTTGGCGGGGGAAGCGGCTGCGACTCAACTGACTTTTGTTTACTTTATTGCAGGTAAAGGGCGAGTAAATCCGCCGCTGCAAGTCATTAGTAACCAAGTGCTGGTGAATTATCGCTAAAATCCTATTGGGGAAAAGCAGCCGTAGCATATCGGAATTGGATGGGGTGGCCTGCTATTGATCTCCCTGGCTTGGGCTGTTGAATGTGCAGACATCGCCATAACGCCGACAAAAACCAAGCTAAATAATAAACTTACACGCTGTTTTTCCATATTTCCTCCTTTAAACTAGGCCAGTATTTACCTAGTCACGCCAGAGTATCGTATTGCTAAAAATGAGACGATATTATTTTATCAATATGGCGTAAGTTATTTTGATAAAAACATCGCTGAATATATTAATATTTAATTTAAATAGGATGATAAATAATATATTGAATGTTATTTAATTTATATTTTAATTGCTGCGTGATTTTTAGTTGAGCTTTTATAATTTCTGCTACTCTATTAATTATCTTTTTAAGGAATGGAAGTGATATTCGAATTTTATTTTGAGGTTGCCGTGTTTACTGTTGGTTCTCTATTGTCTTTTTAATGAATATTATTGAGTTGGTATTAATCCGGGAGGGTTGTCAATGTATGTGTTTATTAATAAGCTAACTGTTTCTAATGTTATCACTAAGACAATAATATTAGTTAGTTTGATATTTGACATATTTACCCCTGGGCTTTCACGGCAAAATAGTATTAATGGAATACCAATGAATGAGCCTTATTATTTTAATTCAGAAGAATTTGAGACCTTGCCACACCATGATGAAGTCGCCTATAAGATGTTAAATACTGGAGCAAAACTGGCATCATCTGGCAGGGCATCTGATATCGCACGTTCAATGGCGAATGATGCGGCAAATCAAGAAATAAAACATTGGCTAGCTAAGTTTGGTACTGCTCAAGTTAATGTTAACTTTGACAAAAAATTCTCTCTTAACGAAAGCTCTCTTGACTGGCTTCTCCCTTGGTATGACTCCGATTCATATCTCTTTTTTAGTCAGTTAGGCATTAGAAATAAAGACAGCCGAAATACACTTAATATCGGTGCAGGAGTTCGTACGTTGCAGGAAAAATGGCTGTATGGGCTGAATACTTTCTATGATAATGATTTGACGGGACATAATCACCGTCTTGGTTTTGGTGTTGAGGCTTGGGCTGACTATTTGCAACTATCAGCTAATGGTTATTTTCGTCTTAATGGGTGGCACCCGTCCCGAGATTTCGCCCATTATAATGAGCGACCTGCTGCAGGTGGCGACTTACGCGTCAAAGCTTATTTACCAACACTTCCTCAATTGGGGGGGAAGTTAATCTATGAACAATATACGGGTGAACGAGTCGCTTTGTTTGGAAAAGATAATCTGCAAAGCAACCCTTATGCGTTTACTGCCGGGCTTAATTATACGCCGATACCTTTATTAACTCTCGGGGTTGAACAGCGCATGGGGAAAAGTCATCAGCATGAAACCCAGTGGAACTTACAAATAGATTATCGTTTCGGAGAGAGCTTTCGCTCGCAGTTTAGCCCCTCGCAGGTCGCCGGGACGCGTTTGCTTGCTGAGAGTCGTTATAATCTTGTCGAGCGTAATGCTAATATTGTGCTGGAGTACCAGAAACAGAATATGTTCAAACTGGCATTATCTCCAGCGGTGCTCTCTGGCCAGCCGGGCCAGGTTTATCAAGTTAGTGCGCGCGTACAGAATCAATATGCAGCAAAACGCATTATCTGGAATGATACTGAGCTAGTTGCCGCTGGCGGCAAAATAATCCTCATAGATACAATGAATTATAGTGTGGTTTTGCCTGTTTATCGACGCGTGGCATCCGCAAGCCGGGCCACTGGAGTGAGTAATGAGACCGAACTGGCGGCCAACACCTATAACATCAGCGCGACGGCGGTCGATGGTGATGGAAATAGCTCTAACCCATCAACATTGACCGCTATTGTTCAGCAACCTCAGTTTATTGTCACATCGACGGTGACAGGTGATGGTGCACCGGCTGATGGTAGCACCGCGATCACCGTTGAATTTACTGTTGCCAATCTTGATAATGCGCCAGTGGTAGGGCAAGAAGTTGTCATTACAACCAGTAATGGCGCACTCCCTAGCGAAGTCACGGAAAAAACTGATGGGAAGGGTACTGCGAGTATTGCATTAACCAACATGACTGCGGGTGTGTCTGTGGTCACCTTGGATATCGAGGGGCAACAGCAGAGTGTTGATGTTCAGTTTGCAGTAGATTCGACCCTAGATACTGCTCACTCAAGCTTTACTGTTTCCGCATCCGAAATTGTGGCTGATGGCACCATGAGCTCTACTCTTACATTTGTACCGCATAATAAAAATAATGATTTTATCAGTGGTATCAAGGATCTTAGTTTCATCCAAAGTGGAATTGCGGTAAATATCAGTGCCATTAGCGAGCAGCCAGACAGCTATACCGCGACTGTGACCGGAAATACAGCTGGGGATGTCACTATCACACCTAAAATTGGCACCACGGAACAGAGTGGGTTACAGAGAAAAATAACACTCGATCCAGTGCCTGAAATAACCGCTATTTCGGTCAATGGGGAAAATTTCGCGACGGATAAAGATTTCCCGAAAACAATCTTTAATAAAGCCACCTTCCAATTGGTGATGAATGGTAATGTGGCGAATAATACTCAGTATGACTGGACGTCATCATATATGCCCAACGTGGCGGTGGATAATCAGGGTAAGGTCAATATTGTCTATCAAACCTATGGCAGCACCGTTAAGGTGACAGCAAAGAGTAAAAAGTTCCCGAGCTATACCGCAACCTATCGGTTCAAACCTAATCTGTGGGTATATTCTGGCGGTCAGTCGCTGAAAACAGATATTCAAGCCAGCAGAATCTGCCAAGCTACAGATATGACGGCACTGATTGAATCCTCGCGCACCACTAATGGCTCGCGCGCAGCTGACGGGACGCTATGGGGAGAGTGGGGGAGTTTGACAACCTATGATAGCTCTGAATGGCCATCGGGCAACTATTGGACTAAAAAGACCAGTACAGATTTTGTCGCCATGGATATGACTAGCGGCGCATTGCAGGCAATATCGGTGTCATCGGCGTATCCACTTTGCGCGGCACCGCAATAGGGCTAAATACCAATCTTGCGGCCCAGCAAACTGGCGCCTTTAGAGTGACCATCAGGCCCATACAGTGTCTGGCCGTGGCGTGTGTTCAAAACAGCCAGCGCCTGAGTGTTATGCTCAATATGCTGTTGCAGTAATAGCCCATTATGCAGGTTGCTGTAGCGCAGCGCTTCGGCCAGCGCCAATATACGTTGCCAGCGGACGGCTAACTCATGCACGCTGCTGTACGGCGCTTGAATATTGCTCGTTTTTTCGGTGGTGAGCCGGGTCTGATCCAGATAAGCCAAGGTCGCCAAAATTGAACTTTTTTGTTCAGTGACACCTTGCAGCACCCTGCCTTGAATCCGACCGGAGCACAGTAATTGCTGTTCTTGCGCTACGACAGTTTTCAGGGATTCAAGCAGTTCCAGCTGCTGGTCCAGATTGGTTTGTAATCTTTCCACCACCACCTATCCTTTTACGGTTAACGATTTTACGGTTAACGATTATTTTATGTTTAGCTGTTCTTCAGATCATCTGCGACATTTCTGAGCAAAGCATCGGCAATTTTACCGGTGTCCATGGTCAGTTGACCTGAACGAATCGCCTGTTTTAAGGTTTCGACACGTTCTACATTGATGTCCTGACTACCCGGTTGCATCAATTTCGCCTGCGCGTCACTCAATTTAACCTCAGTACCACTCACCGGCGTTTTTGTCTGGGTAGACTGTTTCCGCGTTTGCTGCGCAATATCACTGGTTTCCCGTGGTTGCACTTGTGTTACCGGTAATAATGGCTGGGTGCGATCAATACTCATATGGTGTTGCTCCCTTATATAGCGGGATTGACGTTTATCGACCCGCAAGATTTTTATCTTTCAGCAAAAGAATAGCGGGATTGTCACTGTTTAACCCGCAAATAACTGCATACCAAGGTTATCGGCAAAGGTTACAAAAACTTTAATCACTATAACATTATCTTAATTGTACCATCGTCAGCCACGGTGCCACTGACGATTTGGCCCGACGCCATGCGCACCCGGACATTATCTTGCACTGCGGCGTTGTTCATGGCTTTGCCACTGCCGTTAACATTAAATCCGTCGCCCTGCGCTAAGACCTGCACATCTTGCCCTGCTTTGACTCTCCACAGGCGGCGCAACATATTGCGAGTCAGCGGCTGGCCAGCATTGATTTGCCGTAAACTGACCGCGCCTTGAGCAAAACTGGGTTCCAATAACGCGCCAGGGGGCAGGGTATCGAGCCGGCCTTGTTTCATTGCAATATCTTGCGGCGTGATTTTCGCCCCTGCCGTCAGTTGACGGGCGGCCACCGCATACTGGCCGCTGACCTGTACTTGGGTCTGAATAAAACGCCGTAAACCCTCGCACCGCACCGACAAGCTGATATTTCCCCAAGGGCGGGCATTGGGTGGCAGCGAAATTTCGGGCGTCTCGCATTGTGGCCATTGGCTCTGCGGGGTTTTGATAATGACATTAACCTGACGGCTTTTATCGGGATATTGCTGGCGAAAGAATTGATTTACCTGTGCTGATAAATCTGCTGCCATCGCCTGATGTGCCAATGCTTGACTCATAAACACTAGCCCTAAAGCTAAGGTTAGGGCGTCATTTCTTTTCATTGCCATCAATATTCTCTCCGTCCTCACAACATTATCTCCGTCCACACAACCGGGTAATGCCGGGGTATCCCCTCTCGCACACTAGTGTACCCGTAGCTCGACAAGGCTAAGGGGACAAATAGCGACGCATTTTGCTCTTATTCTGACGATAGGCTTCCCGGTACGGCGTTTATGCTGTCGACTCCAAATTCTAACCTTGCGGGGGGGACTATGCTCGACAAACTGGACGGCGCTCTGCGTTTTCAACAAGAGGCGCTTAACTTGCGCGCGCAACGACAGGAGATCCTGTCGTCCAATATTGCTAATGCGGATACGCCCGGCTTTCAGGCACGTGATATTGATTTCTCCAGCCAACTGAAAAAAGTGATGGAGCAAGGACGTGTCAATGGAACCGGGGTGTCACTCAGTTTAACGTCAGCCCGTCATATCCCTGCAAGTACAGTTCAGCCGCCTGATCTGGACCTATTATTCCGGGTGCCAGACCAGCCATCAATGGATGGCAACACGGTGGATATGGACCGCGAACGTACCAATTTTGCCGATAACAGCCTGAAATATCAGACCGATTTGACCATTCTCGGCGGTCAGATCAAAGGGATGATGTCAGTGTTACAACAAGGATAAGACGGATGTCTTTACTGAATATTTTTGATATTGCCGGTTCTGCATTATCAGCTCAGTCGCAGCGGATGAACGTCAGCGCCAGTAACATGGCGAACGCCGACAGTGTGACCGGCCCGGATGGTCAACCCTACCGCGCTAAGCAAGTGGTGTTTCAGGTTGCGGCTCAGCCGGGGCAAGAAACCGGCGGTGTGCGAGTTGCACAAGTTGTTGATGACCCAGCGCCAGATCGTTTGGTCTTTCAACCCGGTAACCCACTGGCGGATGCCAAGGGGTATGTCCGGATGCCTAACGTTGATATCACTGGCGAGATGGTGAACACCATTTCAGCTTCGCGTAGTTATCAGGCCAATGTTGAAGTGCTGAATACGACGAAATCGTTGATGCTCAAAACACTGACATTGGGTCAATAACAGGAGCCTGTACACATGGCTATTACGAATTCCCTGACTGATAGTGATTACGGGATTAACAGCACTAGCGGCACCGGTTCAACCAGCGGCAGCACCAGCCAGGATCTGCAGAACAGTTTCCTGACGTTGTTGGTGGCACAGTTGAAAAACCAGGACCCGACCAACCCAATGCAAAACAACGAATTGACCACGCAATTAGCGCAGATCAACACCGTGAGCGGCATTGAAAAATTGAATACCACTCTGGGTTCTATCTCCGGCCAAATTGATAACAGCCAATCATTGCAAGCTAGCAGCCTGATTGGTCGCGGCGTGATGATTCCGGGAACCAATGTGTTGGCCGGTAGCAAAGATGGCGTTGTGACCACTACACCATTTGGTGTTGAGCTGGAGCAAGCCGCTGACAAAGTGACGGCGACTATCAGCGACAGTAACGGCGTGGCAGTTCGCACGATAGAGATTGGCGGATTGACGGCGGGTGTGCATGCCTTTACCTGGGATGGCTCACTGGAGGCCGGTGGTAATGCACCGGACGGCGCTTATACCGTGACGATCACCGCGACTAACGGCGGTGCATCGGTGGTAGCGACACCTTTGAGCTACGCCATTGTTAATGGTGTCACTCGGGGTAGTGACGGCCCTAAATTGGATCTCGGCATGGCGGGTACCATTACGATGGATAAAATCCGTCAGATTTTGTAAATCGTAACAGCACAACACAACAGACAAGACGGTGAGTTACTCAGGTCTTGATGATTAAAAACAGCGTTTGATATGTCATCAACGCTTTAGGTCTGTAACGGACCCCGAATTTAACGGAGAAGAAAATGGGCTTTTCTCAAGCAGTCAGCGGTTTGAACGCAGCGTCCAGTAACCTGGATGTGATCGGTAACAATATCGCCAACTCGGCGACCTCAGGTTTTAAAGCCGGCTCAGTTTCTTTTGCCGATATGTTCGCCGGCTCTCAGACCGGGATGGGCGTCAAGGTTGCAGGGATTACTCAGGATTTTAACGACGGCACCACCACTACCACCAACCGCCGTCTGGACTTGGCTATCAGCCAAAATGGTTTCTTCCGCATGCAAGACAGCACCGGCGGTATCTTCTATGCCCGCAACGGTCAGTTTAAGCTGGATGAAAACCGCAATATCGTCAATATGCAGGGCCTCAACCTGACCGGTTACCCGGCAACAGGAACACCTCCGACGGTACAGCAAGGGGCCAACCCGGTTCCGCTGTCTATCCCCCAGGGCATGATCCCAGCCAAAGCCACCACTTCCGGCAATATGGTGGCTAACTTGACGTCGACGCACAAAATTATTCCCGCCGAGACAACCAGCAGTGCGGGGGTCACTACCCCGACGTTTGATCCCGAAAAGCCCGATACCTATAGCTTTGTGAATAACATGACCACCTTTGATAGCTTGGGTAACCGCCATGAAATCAACGTGTTCTATGTTAAGCGCTCCGAAGATTCTATCAATGGTAACTCTTGGGATGTTTACACCCGTGATAGCAGCGCCGCCCCTGCACAAGTGGCCGAGAGACGCGGTTCCATGCGTTTTGACACTAACGGTGCATTGGTTGAAACCACCCATCCGGTGATAACCCCACCGGCCACCACACCGGTAGAAACCCCAACAACTGTGCCTTTCACCTTGACCATCCCAATGGGGATAGTTAATGGCGCCCCGGCACAGGATTTCGCGCTGAATGTGGCGGGCAGCAAGCAGCAAAATACCGGTACGGACAGCATTGTTGCCCAAAACCAAACGGGTTATGCCGCGGGCGAATTCACTGGCTTCCAGATCAACAACGACGGCTCGGTGGTCGGGACTTATTCAAACCAGCAGAGCCAATTGCTAGGCCAAATCGTGATGGTTAACTTTGCTAACCCAGAAGGTTTGTCATCTGAGGGCAATAACGTCTGGAAAGAAACCCTGTCCTCCGGTAACGCGATTCTCGGGACGGCGGGTAGCGGCGGCTTTGGCACATTGACCAGCGGCGCACTGGAATCCTCTAACGTGGATTTGAGTAAAGAACTGGTGAACATGATTGTGGCGCAGCGTAACTATCAGTCGAACGCGCAGACCATCAAAACCCAGGATCAGATCTTACAAACTCTGGTTAACCTGCGTTAATCGCACTGACGGGACTCGCTCATGGATCACGCAATATATACCGCAATGGGGGCTGCCCGGCAGTCCCTCGAACTGCAAGCGGTTACCGCTAATAATCTGGCTAACGCCTCAACGCCGGGTTTCCGCGCGCAGCTAGCGGCGATGCGGGCCGTACCTATTGATGGGCCAAGTATGCCCACGCGCACTATGGTCACGGCGTCGACCCCCGGGGTAGATATCAGCCAGGGGACGATGAACTACAGCGGCCGTCCGTTGGATGTGGCCTTGCAGCAGGATGGCTATTTAGCGGTTCAACTGCCCGATGGCACTGAAGCCTATACCCGTAACGGGAATATTCAGATTTCAGCTGACGGGCAGATGACCGTGCAGGGCTATCCATTGATGGGTGACAACGGCCCGATTGATGTCCCCCCTCAGGCGGCGATTACCATTGCTGCGGACGGCACTATCTCGGCACTGAACGCCGGTGATTCACCGAATACCATTGCTCAGTTGGGGCAAATCAAACGGGTGAGAGCCACTGCCGGTGAAGTGATGCACGGCGATGACGGTTTGTTCCATCTGACCGCCGCGACCCAACAGGCGCGTGGTGCTCAGCTGGCTAATGATCCACTCATCAAAGTGATGCCGGGGGTGCTGGAGGGCAGCAACGTGAAAGCGGTTGAAGCTATGACCGACATGATTGCCAATGCCCGCAGCTTCGAAATGCAGATGAAAGTCATCCACAGCGTGGATGAAAACGAACAGCGCGCTAACCAGCTGTTAGCAATCAGCTAAGCGCATAGGCGCAGAGGAATAAACTGATGATCCGATCACTCTGGATTGCCAAAACTGGCTTGGATGCACAGCAGACCAATATGGACGTTATCGCCAACAACCTGGCGAACGTCAGCACCAATGGCTTTAAACGTCAGCGGGCGGTGTTTGAAGATTTGTTGTACCAAACCATGCGTCAACCGGGAGCACAATCTTCCGAGCAGACCACCTTGCCATCGGGTTTGCAGATTGGTACCGGTGTTCGCCCGGTGGCCACTGAGCGTTTGCACAGTCAGGGTAACCTGTCCAAAACCGATAACACCAAAGATGTGGCTATCAAAGGCGAAGGGTTCTTTCAGGTGCAGATGCCTGATGGCACCAATGCCTATACCCGCGACGGTTCTTTCCAGGTTGACCAAAATGGCCAACTGGTGACCTCTGGTGGTTTTCAGATTCAACCGGCGATTACCATTCCAGCCAACGCGATGAAAATGACAGTGGGTCGTGACGGTATCGTCAGTGTCACCTTGCCAGGGCAAACTGCCACTCAGCAAGTTGGACAACTGACTCTGGCCACCTTCATTAACAACAGCGGTTTGGAAAGTGTCGGTGAAAACCTGTACCAGGAAACCGCCAGTTCCGGTGCGCCGAATGAAACGACGCCGGGCCTGAACGGCGGTGGCTTGTTGTATCAAGGGTATGTGGAGACTTCTAACGTCAATGTGGCGGAAGAGTTGGTCAATATGATCCAGACGCAACGCGCCTATGAAATCAACAGTAAAGCGGTTTCAACTTCAGATCAGATGTTGCAAAAACTGACACAGCTATAAATCCGCTCTCGGGGGGCAAGAGCGCCCCCTGAGAGCCGCAGAATAATGAGTATTCGGGGCTGACCTTGCCAGCCTCTAACAGGTTACAGGATTGATAATCAGAGATGGATACATCGCCGCTGCGAAAATTAGGTGAGTTGAGATGGATGAGTGCGCCGTTGATGGCGACGCTATTGCTCAATGGCTGTGCGTATATTCCGCATAAACCCCTGGTGGATGGCTCGACGTCAGCACAGCCAGCCCCTGCCAGTGCGCCCCTGCCAAATGGCTCTATTTTCCAGGCTGCCCAGCCGATGAACTATGGTTATCAGCCGCTATTTGAAGACCGTCGCCCACGTAACATCGGCGACACACTGACCATTACCTTGCAGGAAAATGTCAGTGCCAGCAAAAGTTCTTCTGCCAATGCCAGCCGTAACGGTTCCAGCAAATTTGGTGTCGCTACCGCGCCACGCTATCTGGAAGGATTACTGGGTAATGCACGTGCTGATATGGATATTTCGGGTGATAACACCTTTGGTGGCAAGGGCGGGGCAAATGCTAACAATACCTTCAGTGGCACCATCACGGTGACGGTGGATCAAGTGCTGGCTAACGGCAACTTGCATGTGGTGGGCGAGAAACAAATCGCCATTAATCAGGGAACGGAATTCATTCGTTTCTCTGGGGTCGTCAACCCACGCACCATCAGCGGCAGCAATACAGTGACCTCAACCCAGGTGGCTGATGCGCGCATCGAGTATGTGGGTAATGGTTATATCAATGAAGCGCAAACCATGGGCTGGTTGCAGCGGTTCTTCCTTAATGTTTCGCCATACTAAGAGGCCCATTGATGCGTAAACAGTCACTTATCACCCTATTTATCATGCAGCTTATTGTGCTGTTCACGCTGGTGTCATTGCCAGCGTCAGCCGAGCGTATTCGCGATTTGGTGACCGTTCAGGGAGTGCGCGATAACGCATTGATTGGCTATGGTCTGGTGGTGGGGTTGGATGGTTCCGGTGACCAGACCATGCAGACGCCGTTTACCACGCAAAGTCTCAGCAACATGCTGTCACAATTGGGTATTACCGTGCCACCGGGCACCAATATGCAGCTCAAAAACGTGGCGGCGGTGATGGTCACTGCCAAGCTACCGGCATTTTCCCGCACCGGGCAAACCATTGATGTGGTGGTGTCCTCAATGGGGAACGCCAAAAGTATCCGTGGCGGCACCTTGCTGATGACCCCACTAAAAGGGGTTGATAATCAAGTTTATGCTTTGGCGCAGGGTAACGTGTTAGTGGGCGGGGCCGGTGCTTCCTCCGGTGGCAGCAGTGTTCAGGTCAACCAATTGACCGGCGGGCGCATTAGCAATGGCGCGACTATTGAACGCGAGCTGCCCACCACCTTTGGCACTGATGGGGTGATTAATCTGCAATTGAATACTGAAGATTTCACCACCGCACAGCAGGTCAGTGATGCCATTAACCGCCAACGCGGTTTTGGTTCCGCGACCGCCATTGATGCTCGCACTATCCAGGTGTTGGTGCCACGCGGTAACAGTTCGCAAGTGCGCTTCCTGGCGGATATTCAAAACATCCCAGTGAATATTGATGCAGGTGATGCCAAGGTCATAATTAACTCGCGCACCGGTTCGGTGGTGATGAACCGCAATGTCATGCTTGACTCTTGTGCTGTGGCGCAAGGGAACTTGTCGGTGGTTATTGATAAACAGAATACCGTCAGTCAGCCAGATACTCCCTTTGGTGGTGGGCAAACCGTCGTGACACCGAATACCCAGATTTCCGTTCAGCAGCAAGGTGGCGCATTGCAACGCGTCAATGCTAGCCCGAATCTGAATAATGTGGTGCGCGCCTTGAACTCTCTGGGGGCAACACCGATTGATTTGATGTCTATCTTGCAGGCGATGCAGAGTGCCGGCTGCTTACGGGCTAAATTGGAAATTATCTAATGAGCGATTTGATGGCCATGTCCGGCAGCGCCAATGAAATGTTCGGAGCCGCCTATGATGCCCAATCACTGAATAGCTTGAAACGTGACGCGGCGAGAGATCCTGATGGCAACCTAAAGAAGGTTGCCCAGCAGGTGGAGGGGATGTTTGTGCAGATGATGCTGAAAAGCATGCGCTCCGCCTTGCCGCAAGAGGGCATCATGAACAGTGACCAGACCCGGCTCTATACCTCAATGTATGACCAGCAAATCGCGCAGCAAATGTCGCTCAAGGGGCTTGGGCTGGCGGACATGATGGTGGAGCAGCTTTCAGGAACCTCTTCACCGAGTGAAACAGCCGGCACGGTGCCAATGATGCTGGATAATGAAGTCTTGCAAACTCTTCCGGCGCAAGCATTGGAGCAAATGGTGCGCCGGGCCATGCCGACACCGCCAGTCAACAGCCCAGTTTCATTGCCGCAAAGTACCGGTAATTTCGTCGCGCGTCTGTCTATTCCAGCGCAAATTGCCAGCCAGCAAAGTGGCATCCCGCATCAACTTATTATGGCGCAGGCCGCGCTGGAATCCGGTTGGGGTCAGCGCGAGATCCCAACCGCTGATGGCAAAAGCAGCTATAACGTATTTGGTATTAAAGCGGGCAGTAACTGGGATGGCCCGGTCAGTGAAATTACCACCACGGAATATGAGCAAGGTGTGGCGAAGAAAACCACAGCGCGCTTCCGGGTCTATGGCTCTTATGTCGAGGCGGTCAGTGATTATGTCAAATTACTGACCCAAAACCCGCGCTATGCCAATGTGGCTGCCGCTCAAAGCCCTGAACAAGGTGCCCATGCTTTGCAGCGCGCCGGTTATGCTACAGACCCCCAATATGCCCAAAAATTAGTCAATGTGATTCAGCAAATGAAGAATACCGGAGAGCAAGCAGTGAAAGCCTATAGCAGCAATCTGGATTCTCTTTTCTAATAGGCTATTTTACTGGTCATTTTGGGATTGGGCAGTGCTCGGCGCCGTCACGTACTACGTGTACGCTCCGTTGCCTGTGCGCTGGCCTCCCCCAAACTGCCTGCGACAATAACGCCTATCGGATTGGTGAGGATTGATCTTTACACCCATATTTTCACTCAAGTTTTCCAAACTCGGGCCGATACTCTGAATAGGCTGTGCGGGGGCGTAGATCTCCTCAGGCAGTATCCCAATATTAATAAATGCAGGTGCGCGATGTAAATCGCCTGCGGTAAAAGGATCTCTTTATGTCCAATAGTTTAATGAATACTGCGATGAGTGGTCTGAGCGCAGCCCAATATGCCTTGAGCACCGTCAGTAACAACATCAGCAATTTTCAGGTGGCTGGCTATAACCGCCAGAACACTATTTTTGCCCAAAATGGCGGGACATTAAGTCCGGCGGGTTTTATTGGTAATGGCGTGGCAGTGACCGGTGTTAACCGTGAATATAATGCCTTTATTACCAACCAGTTGCGTGCATCACAAACCCAAAGCAGTGGACTGACGACCTATTATCAGCAAATCTCTCAGATCGATAATTTACTGGCTAATACCTCCAATAACATCTCAACCACCATGCAGGATTTCTTCAACAACCTGCAAAATCTGGTGAGTAACGCGGGCGATGATGCGGCGCGTAAAACGGTATTGGGCAAGGCCGAAGGGCTGGTTAACCAATTCCAGAATGCGGATAAATATCTGCGTGATATGGATAATGGCGTCAACCAAAAGATAAGTGACAGTGCAACGCAAATTAATAACTATGCTGAGCAAATCGCCAAGTTAAATGACCAGATTACCCGCCTGCGCGGTAGCAGCGGTAGCGAGCCAAACGCCTTGCTTGACCAACGCGATCAACTGGTTACCGAGTTAAACCAGATTGTGGCGGTGACGGTCACTCAGCAAGATGGCGATGCTTACAATGTGTCATTTGCCGGAGGTTTATCTCTGGTGCAAGGGCCGAATGCTTATAAAGTGGAAGCCATTCCCTCCAGCGCCGATGCAACCCGCCTCACGTTAGGCTATAAACACGGCACTAGCGACACCATTGAAATTGATGAAAGTCGCCTGGCTAGCGGTTCGCTCGGCGGAACACTGAAATTCCGCAGTGAAGCACTGGATAGCGCACGTAACCAATTGGGCCAATTAGCTTTGGTGATGGCCGATAGCTTTAATACCCAGCATAAAGCGGGCTTTGATGCCAATGGTGATGAGGGCACAGATTTCTTTAGTTTTGTGAAGCCTTCTGTATTAAAAAATGCGAAAAATCAGGGTGATGCCAGCCTAACCGTCAATTACACCGACACCTCGAAAGTCAAATCCAGTGATTACACGGTGGAGTTTGATGGTACAGATTGGCAGGTTACGCGCTTGTCGGACAATACTAAAGTTCCGACCACGGCCGGAACGGATAAAGATGGCAAACCCACACTGAACTTCGACGGTATCGCGGTCAGCGTCACTAACGGCACGTCGGGGCCAGAAGGCAAAGATAAATTCACCATTAAAACGGTTTCCAATGTTGCCGCTAATTTGCAGGTCGCCATTACGGACTCCAGCATGATTGCTGCGGGTGGTACCAAGGATGGCGGCGCGAGTGACAACGTCAACGCGCAGGCGTTATTAGATCTGCAAACCAAAAAACTGGTCGACGGTAAAGCGACATTTTCGGGTGCTTATGCCGGGTTGGTCAGTAATGTCGGTAACCAAACGGCGACGGCAAAAACCAACAGCACGGCACAGGCCAACATCGTCAAACAGTTGTCAGCGGAGCAGCAGTCTATTTCCGGGGTGAACCTGGATGAAGAGTACGGCGACTTACAGCGTTTCCAGCAATATTATCTGGCGAATGCCCAAGTTATCCAAACCGCTTCGACGTTGTTTAACGCGTTACTGAGTCTGCGCGGTTAAGTTTTGGTTAGCGGCATTGCAGCATTGCCGCTGCTTATCTCATTTTAGGTTTAGTCAGAATGGCGGTTAATGCGGGCCGACTGACTAAGCTGTTACTAAAAGGAACTGACATCGTGCGCTTAAGTACCAGCATGCTGTATCAGCAAAATATGCAGGGCATTACCAATGCTCAATCCCTTTGGATGCAGTCAGGCCAACAACTTTCCACTGGCAAGCGCGTGGTTAATCCCTCGGATGACCCGATGTCGGCATCTCAGGCGGTGATGGTGTCACAAGCCGAGTCGGAGAATAACCAGTACGCGTTGGCACGTAGCTTCGCCCGCCAGAGTTCATCACTGGAAACCACGGTTTTGGCGCAGGCCACCAGCACCATTCAGTCAATTCAAAGTGTCATCATCAGTGCCAAGAGCGATATTTTGAGTGATGATGACCGCGCCTCTTATGCCACTCAATTGCAGGGTTTGAAAGACCAATTGGTTAATCAGGCGAACATCACTGATGGTAATGGCCGCTATATTTTTGGTGGTTTTCAAAGTGATAAGCCGCCTTTTGCTGTTAGCAAAACCGGTGAAGTGACTTATATGGGCGGTAATGTCGCGATTGAGCAAAAAGTCGATGCTAATCGGTCAATGACGGTCGGTCACACCGGTGACAGTGTCTTTATGGCGCTGACCAGCAATGCCAAACCAGAACCTGATGATGCTAATGGTGCTCCGGTGGCTTCTGAAAACAATATCTTTAATACCATAGATACTGTTCTCAATGCCCTCAAAACACCCATGCAAGGTGCGACCGATGAGGTTAAAGAACAAGTGAATGCGGCGATGGATAAAGGTATCCGCGGCATGGCTAACTCATTGAATAATGTGTTATCTGTCCAAGCGGAAATTGGTACTCAACTGCAAGAATTGGACAATCTTGATGGTTTGGGTGCAGACCGCACCTTGATCAACAAGCAGCGGCTGAGTGATTTAGTGGATGTCGATTGGAACTCTGCTATCTCTTCCTATGTTATGCAGCAGGCCGCCTTACAGGCCTCTTACACCACATTCACCAATATGCAGGGCTTATCTCTGTTCCAACTGAATAAATAATCTGCTTTCAACCTGTGGGCTAGCCCCACAGGATCCCCTTCATACTTGCTGGCAGCCTACCGGCAACGCCAATGACTTGGGTGTAAGTCAATACGCCAACCCACTGATAACACTCGCCAGCCGGTCGAAAAACTCGCCAAACAGATGCTCGGTAAAAGGGGCTAACAGAGGCATGGTTAAGCCCAACGAAATAATACCGACCGTCAATGTCAGCGGGAAACCTATAACGAAAACAGAAAGTTGTGGCGTCATGCGGTTAAGCATACCTAATGCCATATTCAGGGTGAGTAGCAGGGTAATCAGTGGCAAGGCTAGCATCAGCCCATTCATAAAGATCAATGAACCGGCCTGTGCTAATGCCAGAAAACCATTGCCATTCAGTGGCTCGAACTGAATCGGTAAAGTATGAAAACTGTCCGCTAATAAAGAAATCAGCCACAAATGGCCATCAAAGCTGAGAAATAACAGCATCGCCAATAAGTTTAACAACCGGGCGAGAACCGGCATGTTTGGCCCACCGGAAGGGTCAAAGAAGGTGGCGAAAGACAATCCCATTTGTAAACCAATCACTTCACCAGCCAGCCGGATAGCCGCGAAAGCAAACTGCATGGTCAAGCCGATAGCAACGCCAATCAATATCTGCTGACCCGCGACCCACACCGCACCGCTGGAGACGAGTGGAATATTGACCGGGGGCAGGGAGGGGGCAACCAGAAAGGTGATTAATACCGCCAAACCGACTTTGACTTTGCGATTTATCTGCTTTTCACTTAATACTGGCGCAGTAGTGATTAAGGCCAATATGCGGATCAATGGCCAGAAATACTGGCTGACCCAGACGCTGAGTTGAGTAGTATCAAGAGAGACCATGCTCAGCCAATCAACGTTGGCAGGCTGGTAAACAAATTACGCATATAGTCGAGGATCAAACTTAGCATCCACGGGCCTGCGATAACCAAAGTAGCGAAAACAGCCAGTATTTTAGGGATAAATGACAGTGTCATTTCATTAATTTGTGTCGCGGCCTGCAACAGACTGACAATTAAGCCGCTAATCAATGCCGCCAGTAATAATGGCGCGGCCAATGCAAGGGCGATTTTCATTGCCTCAACGCCGAGGGCCATTACCGATTCTGGTGTCATGATGTATCTACCTCAGCTATAAAAGCTTTGTGCCAGAGAACCCAGTAGCAACTGCCAGCCATCAACCAATACAAACAGCATCAACTTGAAAGGCAGCGAAATACTGGCGGGCGGCACCATCATCATCCCCAGGGCCATCAGCACACTGGCCACTACCAGGTCGATAATCAAAAACGGAATAAATACAGTAAAACCAATTTGGAAAGCGGTTTTCAGCTCACTGGTGACATAGGCGGGCAACAGAATGCGCATCGGCACCACTTCCGGCCCTTCCAATGGCGGCAGATTAGCTAGCCGGGCATACAGGGCAAGGTCAGTTTCGCGGGTCTGGCGTAACATAAATTCACGTAATGGTTGTGAGCCTTTATCCATCGCCACTTCCATACTTATCTTGTCCTGACTGAAGGGCAGATAAGCATCTTGATAAACCTTGTCAAACACCGGCGACATGATGAAAAACGTCAGAAACAGCGCTAAACCTAGCATCACTTGATTGGGGGGGGCAGAAGGGGTGCCTAATGCGTTGCGCAGCAAACCCAGCACAATAATGATGCGGGTAAAGCTGGTCATCATCAGCAATGCGGCGGGCAGAAAACTCAGCGTGGTGATAAAAACCAGCGTTTGTACTGGTAAAGACCAGCTTTGCCCACCGTTCGCCAACGGCTGGCTGATAATGCCCGGTAATTGAGCCAATGCCGCCGGAGAGCAGAGCAGGGCGAGCAGCAGCAAAGGGACTTTATTCATGAGCGGACGCAGAGACATCATGCCGATTTTTCCGGGTGTTTCAGGATCTTGTTCAATAGCTGGCGAAAATCAGCCGGTTTTCCTGTGTCAGATGACAGCGCGGTGCTGGTTTCGTCAACCGGAGGGCGTTCCAGTGTATGGAGCGGCGTCACTTGTTGGGCGGTGACACCTAATACCAACCAGGTGTTGTCCACTTCGACAATCACCACCCGCTCGCGCTGGCCGACCTGACAACTGGCCCGCACATTCAATAGCTTATTGTTGCGAGCTTGTGGCGCAAAACCACATCGGCGCACCAGCCAGGCGGCAAATAAAATCAACAGCAAAATCCCCCCCAGCACCGTGCCGACTTGGGTCAACACTGAGCCTGCGGGCATTGCCGGGGCTGTTTGTTGCGTGGCGGTGCCGGGGTGGCTGGCGGCAAACCCGGTGACGGGGGTTTGCGGCGAGGTCACCGGCGTATCCGTTGCTACTGAAGTCTTCGCCACCACCGGCGCAATAGCTGCCGATGTTGCTTCAGTTGCTGTTATTGCCACCCTTTGTGCTGCGGTCATTAGCGACTCAGACGACGCATACGTTCTGATGGGGTAATAATGTCAGTGATACGCACGCCGTATTTATCCGCGACCACCACGACTTCACCCTGTGCAATCAGGTAACCGTTAATCAGAATATCCAAAGGTTCGCCCGCCAGGCCATCGAGAGAAACCACTGAACCTTGAGACAGGCGCAGCAATTCTTTGATGGTCATTTTGGTGCGGCCCAGTTCGACGGTCAGTTTCACCGGAATATCGAGAATCAAATCGATATCTTGCAGGTTACCCAGTGCGTCGGGTGCTTCCAGTGATTTAAATACGCCTTCGGTAGTGGCCGCTGGCTTCTCCGCTGCCTGTTGCTCATTAAACGCATCAGCCCACAGGTCATCCACGGATTCCTTTCCATCATCAGACGGAAACTTAGGGTCACTCATTGGGCTGTTCCTCATTCAGAGCATTCAAAATAGGGTTAATCAAATGTTCAACACGTAGGGCATATTGCCCGTTTAATGTCCCGTACTGACTGGTCAGCACCGGCACGCCGTCGACATGCGCAATCAGTCGCTCAGGTTTATCTATGGGTAACACATCCCCCGGCTGTAGCTTGAGTATCTGCGACAATCTCAGCGGGATATCAACAAAATTAGCCACCAGCTCCAGCTCAGAGTGCTGAACTTGCTTGACCAGCGTTTCACGCCAATGGCTGTCTTCCTGACGGGAGTTTTCCAGTGGTGGGTTGGTTAGCAGTTCGCGCAATGGCTCAATCATGGCAAACGGAATACAGATATTAAACTCTCCACTCAACGCGCCGATTTCCACCTGGAAAGGGGTCGTGACCACGATGTCGTTGGGGGAGGTGGTGATATTGGTGAATTTCACCTGTATTTCAGAGCGGACATATTCCACATCAATTTTATAGATGGGAGCCCAGGCATCACGATATGCATCCAGCGCTAGCCGTAGCATCCGGTTAATCACGCGTTGTTCTGTGTGGGTAAACTCGCGCCCTTCTACTTTTGTCGGGAAGCGGCCATCACCACCAAACAAGTTATCAACGGCAATAAACACCAGACTCGGGGCGAAAACAAACAGCGCTGTCCCACGTAATGGTTTCAAATGTATCAAGTTGAGGTTGGTTGGCACCGGCAAGTTGCGGGCAAAATCATGATATGGCTGGATTTTTATCGGGCCAACCGTAATGTCCGGGCTGCGGCGCAACAGGTTAAACAGCCCCATCCGGAACTGACGGGCAAACCGCTCATTGATTATCTCCAGCGCATGTAGGCGCTCACGCACCACACGTCGCTGGGTCGTCGGGTCATAAGGCTTAACGTCTGTCTCGTTGCCAGTGACCGCTTCGGGTTCATCACCCCCGCTGTCACCGTTTAACAGTGCGTCAATCTCTGCTTGTGAAAGAATGCTATCGCCCATAATGATTATCGCAATATAAATGCGGTAAACAGCACATCGCTGACTACCTGATTAGGTTGACCTTTAACCATTGGCGGGCTAAGAACGTTTTTAATTTCACCGACTAAGCGCTGCTTGCCCTCTTCGTTCGCCAGACTATCAGCGGATTGACGGGAGAGCAGTAACAGTAACCGGCTGCGCACTTCCGGCAGATAGTCATTGAGTTTTGCACGCGTGCTGTCGTCGGGGAGCCTTAACGTTAATCCGATATACAGCACACGATCCAGATTATTATCCGGCGTGATTAGATTGACCGTAAAGGTCTCCAAGGGCATGAACACCGGGATGACAGGAGCGACTTTCGCTGTGGTTGGTTGACTCTTATTGAGTGCCCACCAGCTATAACCGCCACCCGCAGTTGCTGCCACCGCAATCAGCACCAGCAGGATCACCCAGATTGAACTCTTACGCTTGGCCGGGAAGGTATTTTGAGACATGGAGAAGGCAAATTCCTGTTTTGGTATCAAACCGGTGGATCACAATATACCCGTCAGACTTCAAGCTGCATGTGCGTTGGCCGCTTTCCTGCAACTCGAATTATTTTGGGTATAACAGCCTGGGGCCACTGACACCAAGCTATCCGAATTATTACTGATGATTATCCCGCTTATCCTTAATCCCAATAGGCAGAATAGGTGGAGAAAAACGGCCTAGCTTGCCCGTTTGTTCCCGTTTGGCGAAATTAACAGCGCCTTTTAGGCGAAAATATCAACGCCACCATTGCCATTGGCCAGAGCTTGCAATGCGGCTGGTGTGACCAGCGGTGTGCTCACCTGTGCTTCGCCAGAGGCGACTTCACCATAAGCTGGCTGACCGCGCGAGGCGAAATCTTGCTGATTTTGCTGGCTCTGTTGCTGTGCTTGTTGCCATTGACCTTCACTGCCGACACTACTTTGGCCTAACTGAATACCACTTTCGGCCAAAGCGGTGCGTAAGCTTGGCATGGCGGCTTCAATCGCGGCCCGAACCTGGCTATGAGCTGAAACGAAGTGTAATTGTGCTTGCTTATCTTCTATTTTTAGACTGATTTGCAATGCACCCAATTCTTGCGGGTTCAGCCGCAACTCGGCGTTTTGTTGCCCATTGCGGCTGAACATAATCACTTGTTGCCCAAGTGATTGTTGCCATTCTTGACTGCCCAGTTGCGCACTTAAATAACCACTGACGGGCGCACTGATATGGGCGCTGGCGGTCGTCGGCAGAACAGGGCTGGATACCGGGGGAAGAGAATGGGTCAGGGTAGCTGAATTGACCAAGGTTTTATCCACCGCAGCGGCGATGGTTTCAGCTTGTGCTGCCAGTGGCGCGGTTTTCGCATTGAGCGTGCTGGTGTCAGCATCTTTCCCGCTCAACGGGGCCAACTTATCCGATGAAGCCGTTATTTTTGTTTTCGTGGCTACCCCCGCTAATACATCGTCACTGTTTATGGTTTTATCATTTTTCATACTGCCCAGGGTGCCACCCATCAGTGCGGCTAAACCTTTATCTTGTGAGGTCAGACTGGTGAGAGTGGAAATATCTTGCCTGGCTGCTGTTTTATTGTTCGTCAGGCCGTTGGTATCAGTCAGGGGGGCTTTTTGCCCGCTCAATGTGTTAGCCACTTGATGCGGCAACATTGCCAACAAGGTTTGTAATGCGGCGGGGTCGACTTTATCGTGAGTTTTATCACTGGCACTATCCGGCTTACCGCTGTCATTGATGGTGGTTTTCTTAATGCCCGCGGCATCGCCAGTTTGTCCTGCATGGGTTAAACCCGCTGGTAGCGTAGCACTGATATCTCCCAATGCGGCCAACAACTGATTCAACTTGCTGTTACCGGCGGTTGATTGACTACTGTCAACTTCAGGGGTGATGTCAGTCGCCGCGGCTAAAGATGATTTCAGGGTTGAAGCATCCAGGGCGGTGAGTTCTTTCCCCAGCTGGTCACCCAAAAGTTTGGCAAAATCGGCCGGTAATCCCGCGTCGGTAAACAGCGCGGCAATAGATGTCGAGGATGCTGCGCCCTCGGCTTCACTTGCAGTGATAGCAGTAGGCAAGAGAGATAGATTCATGAATGTAGACTCCTTTGTGAGGCGCGCTGGGCGAACTCATCCATCAGTTTTTGATCCAAACGGTTCTCGTGCAAACGTGCGGTGGTTTCAGCTCGCTCGTTCAGCGTTTCAAATGCATTTAACCGCTGTTGCTTTTCTTGCCAATGCTTCACTGCTTGTTCAACTTTTACATTCCACTGGGCCAACTGATGACGATGTTGCTCAATAGCTTGCTCCAATGTTTGAATAAATTGCTGATAATTTTGCCAACTGGAGGAGGCCATGCCATGACTCAGCGTGTCATTCAGCCGCACCCGATATTCATCCTGATAAGACAGCAACATACTCAGTTGCTGCTCAGCATTCTGATAAGACAAGCGAACCTGCCCCAATTGGGTCGTTGCCTGTTCGACCGCCTTTTGAGCCAGGTCGCGCAGGGTGATGAGAGGTGACTGACTTTTCATCGTATTCCTCAATGCCCTTCGTGCTTAACGCCGCAGGGTTGTTAGCTACGTTCACTTACCCGAATCACTGACGAGAGTCAGCTCATCGGGGTGCTTTCTCTTGCTGCCTACCTGCAACGCTAATCACTTGGGCATACATTGGGTGCTTAACGCCGCAGGGTTGTTAGCTACGTTCACTTACCCGAATCACTGACGAGAGTCAGCTCATCGGGGTGCTTTCTCTTGCTGCCTACCTGCAACGCTAATCACTTGGGCATACATTGGGTGCTTAACGCCGCAGGGTTGTTAGCTACGTTCACTTACCCGAATCACTGACGAGAGTCAGCTCATCGGGGTGCTTTCTCTTGCTGCCTACCTGCAACGCTAATCACTTGGGCATACATTGGGTGCTTGACGCCGCAGGGTTGTTAGCGATTAACCCGGGAACAGGCTCTTCAGATGCTGGCAGGCATCTTCGTAACTGCTGCGTTCATACATACCTTGCTGCAAGAAGATTTCCATTTGCGGGTAGAGGGCGATGGCCTTATCCAACAAGGGGTCGCTACCGGCGGCATAGGCCCCGACGCTGACCAAATCGCGGTTGCGCTGGAAACTGGCAAGTAACTGTTTAAATTGGCGAACTTTACTGTAGTGATTCTCATCAATCAGTGAGGTCATCGCTCGGCTGATAGAGGCTTCGATATCAATGGCGGGATAATGACCGGATTCTGCCAAACGGCGAGATAACACCACATGACCATCGAGAATGGCGCGTGCGGAGTCGGCAATCGGGTCTTGCTGATCATCGCCCTCGGTCAGTACCGTATAAAATGCGGTAATCGAGCCGCCGCCAGACACGCCGTTACCCGCGCGTTCAACCAGTGCCGGTAATTTGGCGAATACGGAGGGTGGATAACCTTTGGTTGCCGGAGGTTCGCCGATTGCCAGTGCTATCTCGCGTTGTGCCATGGCGTAGCGCGTCAGGGAATCCATGATGAGTAACACATGCTGGCCACGGTCGCGGAAATCTTCTGCAATACGGGTGGCATAGGCTGCGCCTTGCATACGCAGCAACGGCGATACGTCAGCGGGGGCGGCGATAACCACCGAGCGGGCGCGCCCCTCGGTACCTAAAATATTCTCGATAAAATCTTTAACTTCACGGCCACGTTCACCGATAAGCCCAACCACAATGACATCCGCTTGGGTGTAGCGGGCCATCATGCCCAACAAGACACTTTTCCCCACCCCGGAACCGGCGAACAACCCCATACGCTGCCCTCGGCCGACCGTCAGCAGGGCATTAATAGTGCGCACGCCAACATCCAAAACCTGTTCAATCGCGGTTCGTTGTAATGGGTTGATGGGAGGTGTCATCAGCGGGGCCCGATAACCGGTTTCCGGTGCAGGTAAGCCGTCAAGTGGTTTGGCGCTGCCATCTAATACTCGCCCCAGTAATTCTGGGCCGAGTGGCAACTGTTTACTGGCAGAAGCCCCGCCGGTGGTGATGCGGGCATAAACTCGGGCGCCGGGCACAATCCCCTCGACCTCTTCCAACGGCATCAAAAACAGACGCTGGCCGTTAAAACCCACCACTTCGCTCTCAACTTCTTGAACTTCACCGTTATCATGGCGTTCAATCAGGCAGGTTGCACCGAGGGGAAGTTGCAAACCGGTGGCTTCCAGCACCAGGCCGGTGGCGCGCGTCAACCGCCCGTAACGGCGAATGGTGGTTGATTGGCTGATACGCTCTTCGAACTTGTCTAAAGAGGTAAGCCAGCGGCCAAGGCGGGCGGTCATCATAATTCTCCTGGTGCTGCCAGACGGCATAGCTCATGCCAGCGCGTCGCCAGGCTGGCATCTAAATCACCTTCTTCGGCGCTGACTTTGCATCCGCCGGGGTGAATTTGACTATCACCCAATAAGCGCCAGCCATGCAGACTCAACGTCGAGCCTAAGCGCTGTTCCACCACGGCCAAATCATTCGGATTCACCCGTAATTGTGGTTTACCGGCAAACATCGGCTCTTGTTGAATCATTTGCTGGATTTGAGCCAGCAACGCGGTGCCATCGCAAATTGCCGGTTGCCCCAGAATCTGTTTTGCTGCCGCCAAGGCCATTTGCATTAATCGCGAGGCAATCACACTGTCCAGCGCATCCAGGGTGTTTTGAAAATCATCGACTAGGGTTTGCCAGTGCGCGGTGATCGGCGCCAACTGTTTCTCGGCATCTGCCAGCGCTTGCTGATGCCCCTCTTCCAGACCGGTTTGGTAACCTTTATCCAAGCCCTCTTGCAACCCTTTGGCAAACCCTTGCTGACGGCCCTGTTTCTCGGCTTCGAGTTGCAAGTTTATCAGTGTTTGTTGTTCATCACTTTCCGTTGGCGCGGTATCCGCTCTTGGCTCATCAGTAAACAACATACTGATATCTGGCGGCGCAGTGGCAGCGGTAGGTTCTGGTTGGCTGGCAAAGTCATTCAGTGACCAGGGCTGCCAGGGCAGGGCATTAATCCTATCAGACATAGATATCCTCGCCGCCACCGATGACTATCTCGCCGCTTTCCGCCAAACGACGGACAATCAGCAAGATGGCTTTCTGTTCGTTCTCGACCAGTGACATCCGCACCGGCCCACGGGTGGCCAGATCGTCGCGCAGAATTTCTGCCGCACGCAGTGACATATTGCTGAGGAAGCGCTCGCGCAGCGCCTGATCGGCACCTTTCAAGGCAATCAACAGCGATTCGTTGTCGATTTCTTGCAGTAAACGCTGGATGCTGCGGTCGTCGACACTGACCAGATTCTCGAACAGGAACATTTCGTCGATAATTTTCTGTGCCAGCTCGCCGTCGTATTCGCGTACTGCGTCCATAACGGTTTCTTCCTGCTGGCTTTTCATCAGGTTGATAATCTCGGCCGCAGTGCGGATACCGCCCATTTTGCTGCGTTTGAGATTTTGGCCATCGAGCAAGTTGTTCAACACTTCGGTCAATTCAGCCAACGCAGCGGGTTGAACCCCACCGAAGGTGGCAATACGCAGCATGACATCGTTGCGCAGACGCTCGTCGAACAGTGCCAGAATATCGGCCGCTTGAGCGCGCTTCAGGTGAACCAGAATAGTGGCGATAATCTGCGGATGTTCGTCGCGGATCAGGTCGGCCGCCATCTGCGGCTCCATAAAGTTGAGAGTTTCCATGCCGCTGGTGGTTTCGCGTGATTCCAGAATGTCTTCTAACAAGCTGGATGCACGTTCTTCACCCAATGCTTTTATCAGCACCGAGCGCAGATAATCGCTGGCATTGACACTCAGAGCAGCATATTGCTCGGCATCGTCTTCAAACTCAGCCAATACATCAACCAACTGTTGGTGAGAAACCTGCCGCATACTGGCCATGGTGGTGCTGAGTTGCTGCACTTCGCGCGAGGAAAGGTGTTTGAATACCTCTGCGGCATGGTCTTCGCCCAGTGTCATCAGCATGATGGCGCTTTTTTCAGTTCCGGTCAGGCTCATTGGTCGTTACTCATCCATTGACGGATAACCAGCGCGACAACACGTGGGTCTTTATCCGCAAGTTCGCGTATACGCTGGGCCTGAACTTCAGCACTCACTCGTTGCTGATTTTTCTTACGCAGGGCCAGCTCTTCTTTAGTTTGTTTCGCTGTTTCAGACGCTTGCGCGGTCTGTACAATGCTATTGACCGACGCCGTTGCTTTATCCGCTACTTGTTTTTTCTCCATCAATGGGCGTACCAGTTTGCGCCATAAGATCCACGCGACCAGTAAGATGAGCAAATAGCGACCAATATTAAGCAATTGATCAAAGAACGACTGTTGCTGCCAGAATGGCAGGTTGCTGCCGGTATCTTCGCCAGTGGCACTAAATGGCGTATTGACCACATTGAGAGTGTCGCCACGGTCAGTGGAGAAGCCCATGGCCTCGCGCGTCAGTGATTCCACCTGCGCTAATTGCTCTTTGCTCAGCGCAATAGGTTTGCCCGCTTTATCCATGCCGTAATTGACGACCACGGCGACGGAGAGGCGCTTCACCATACCTGCTTGTTGCTGGGTGTGGCGGATAGTGCGGTCAACTTCGAAGTTAGTGGTTTGGTCGTGGCGGCTATTACTTGAAGTCGCAGTCTGTTTAGCTGCAGTAGTGGTCGCCGCCGGGCGGTTCGCTGCATTGGCGGTATTCGCAGCCGCACCGGCACCCGCTGCAGGAGTCGCTGGAGGCACTTCAATGGGTGCTACTGGGGTTATTGGCGGTTGATTGGACAACGCCCCCGGAACACCGCCGACATTGGTGCCGCCCAGTTGTTCGCTGGTACTGACTTGCTGAGAGCGTACCGCCCCTTGGTTGGCGGCCTGATTCGGTTTGTACTCTTCATCAGTCTGTTCACGGCTGGCAAAATCAACTTGCGCAGTGACTTGCGCATGAATATTACCGCTACCCACCATCGGTGCCAGGATAGTTTCAATGCGGCGCTGGAAGCGGTTTTCCACTTCATTAGTAAATTTAAGTTGTGCCGCATTTAAGTCGCGGCCCGCGCTATCAGATTGCGTTAGCAAACGGCCAGTTTGATCGACCACAGTGACACTTGCAGGGGGTAAACCCGCCACACTGCTGGAAACCATGTAGACGATGGCATTGATTTGACCATCATCAAGTACACGGCCAGGTTGCAAGGCGAGTGTGACAGAGGCGGTTGGCGATTTTTGCTCACGAACAAATAGCGAGGGTTTCGGCATCGCTAAATGTACCCGGACATTCAGTACCGGGCCAAGTGTGCCGATAGTTCGGGCGAGTTCACCTTCCAGTGCCCGCTGATAGTTGACTTGCTCGCTGAATTGGCTGATGCCAAATTTTTCCTGATCCAGCAGCTCAAAACCGACGGCACCACCTTTAGGTAAACCTTGTTGTGCCAGACGCAGACGAGTTTCATGCACTTTATCTGCCGGGATCAACAGCGCTCCGCCATTATCCGCGAAACGATAGGGAATATTCAGTTGCGTCAATTGCGTGACGATATCACCGCCATCACGATCACTCAGGTTGCTATAAAGGACGCGATAATCTGGACTTTTAGCCCATAACATCAGCGCGACAATAATAGCGATGGCCGCAGCCGCTGCAATCAACAGTGGGATTTTCGGATTCGCGCGTAGGCGTGCCAGTGTCGTCGTAAAGTTATTCTCACGATTTTCACCGCCAGTTATCGAGGCATTCATACACGTCCTTGGCCAAGCTGAACAACGTTTGAGTTAGTATTTTTTATGTAACTAATGTGTTGGAACAAAACAGACTCCCAAGTGCTGTGAGCGATAACGCATCAATAGCTGATATCCCTTTTATACTCGTCATACTTCAAGCCGCATGCGCGTTGGCCGCGCTCGTTACTCGGCCCGTCCATGGGCCTCGCCTCTGCGAGGCCGCTGCAAACAGCGTTCAAATCTGCTCCTGGCAGATTTGTCACCCGAATCACTTACTACAGTAAGCTTATCGGGATTAATGAGCTTCATCCTTGAGGCTCACCCTGCGGGCTAGCATAAATGCTGTTCAAATCGGTTCCCGACCGATTTGTCTCTCCCTTGCCGCCTTCCTGCAACTCGAATTATTTAGACTATATCGGCATGCCATTATTTGCTGTAAGTGGAAATTTGATGGCTCAATAAGCCGGTATTTTTGGGCCTATTTAGCCGCTTTAGCGCAAAAATGATGTGTTAGGGTGTCATCCTGAAAAAAGTAATACCTGCTGGATGGCAAATATCCGCATTAACGCGCCTATTTGCCACGCAGTTATTGGCCTACTGACGCATTTTTGGGGATGAGCATGTCTGTTCAAGGTATTGAAGGGGTTTTACAGCAATTGCAGGTGACTGCATTGCAAGCATCGGGTTCAGTAAGAACACTGCCAGCTGAAGCCGGTTTTGCCAGCGAATTAAAAGCGGCTATTGGTAAAATCAGTGAAAACCAGCAGACAGCCCGTACTCTGGGGCAGAATTTTGAATTAGGTGTGCCCGGTGTTGGCCTTAATGATGTGATGGTGAATATGCAAAAATCATCTGTCTCTTTACAGCTCGGCATCCAAGTGCGTAATAAGCTGGTAGCTGCTTATCAAGACGTGATGAATATGGGGGTGTGAGTGGGTAATGTTATTGAATTATATAGTAAAAACCACTATCCAATTTTCTTGTGGGGCATGAGTGTGTCAATTATGGTCTAAAAATGAGCCACAGTTATGCTTTAAAAGTGCGCCACTTTAAGACCGGTTTTTGAACCTAAA
>NZ_CABHXX010000031.1 GCF_902170565.1 Yersinia thracica | reverse complement strand
TATATATGCTATCAAATAAAAAGCCCCCGAAGGGGCTTAAGCTACTTATTATTGATAATCTACTTAGTTATATCCGTTATGAGTGTAAATGTTCCGCATGGAAACGCAGATGATCTTCAATAAATGTCGCTATGGTGAAATAGCTGTGATCATAACCCGGCTGAATACGCAGAGTCAGAGGCCAGCTACGCTGACGTGCTAACTCGGCTAATTTTGCCGGTTGTAACTGATCGGCAAGGAATTGATCGCCATCTCCCTGATCCACCAACATTGGCAACTGGGTTTCTGCATGTGTCAGTAAATGGCAGCTATCATATTGTAACCATTGGCTTTCATCTGCACCCAGATAGGCACTAAAGGCTTTGCGACCCCAGGGAACCTGACACGGATTGACGATTGGCGCGAAAGCCGAAGCGGATTGATATTGCTGTGGATTACGCAGTGCCAACATCAGCGCACCATGGCCGCCCATGGAGTGACCACAGATAGATTGACGCGCACTGACACTAAAGTGCTGACGAATCAATGCGGGCAATTCCTGACTGACATAATCGTACATATGATAATGCTGAGACCAAGGGGCTTGTGTTGCATTGAGGTAGAACCCAGCCCCTTGACCCAAATCATAGCCATCATCATTAGGAACATCATCACCACGTGGGCTGGTATCCGGCATGACCAGCACTAACCCTAATTCGGCCGCGACCCGTTGTGCGCCCGCTTTTAGAGCGAAGTTTTCATCATTACAGGTGAGCCCCGATAGCCAGTAAAGTACTGGCGGCGGATTATCATCCCGTGGTGGCGGCAGATAGATGCTGAAAGTCATATTGCAATTCAGGCTGCTGGCGGCGTGGCGGTAGCGCTGTTGCCATCCGCCAAACATCCGGTGCTCTTCGAGAAGTTCAAGTGACGTATTCATGCGTTGTCTGCCTCCCTGATCTATTTGTTTTCTAAAGTATGGTTTTCTAAAATAGGGTTTTGTGAAGATTGATCGAAATGAATTACTGTACGAATGGATTTACCCTCATGCATCAAATCAAAGGCTTCATTGATTTGGTCCAACCCCATGGTATGGGTAATGAAATCATTCAGGGCGAATTTTCCATCCAGGTATTGCTGCACAATGCCCGGTAATTCTGAACGGCCTTTTACACCACCAAATGCAGAGCCACGCCAGACGCGGCCAGTCACCAGTTGGAATGGGCGGGTTGAGATCTCTTCACCGGCACCGGCGACACCAATAATCACTGATTCGCCCCAACCTTTATGGCAGCACTCTAAAGCTGAACGCATGACATTGACGTTGCCAATACATTCAAATGAGAAATCTACGCCACCATCAGTCAGCTCAACAATCACATCTTGAATAGGTTTATCATAATCTTTCGGGTTAATCAGGTCCGTCGCACCCAGTTTGCGGGCCAGCTCGAATTTGCTGGTATTCAAATCGATCCCGATAATTCGGCTAGCACCGGCCATTTGTGCACCAATAACCGCTGATAAACCAATGCCACCTAAACCGAAGATAGCCACAGTGTCGCCCGGTTTTACTTTGGCAGTATTGATAACCGCCCCCATGCCGGTGGTGACGCCACAGCCGAGCAAACAAACTTCTTCTAATGGCGCTTCTTTATTGATTTTTGCCAGTGATATTTCTGGCACGACGGTCAGTTCAGAGAACGTTGAGGTGCCCATATAATGGAAAATTGGCTGGCCATTTTTAGAGAAGCGAGTGGTGCCATCGGGCATCAGCCCTTTACCTTGTGTGCTGCGGATTGCCTGACACAAGTTGGTCTTGCCGGAGCGACAGAATTTACATTCACCACATTCAGGTGTGTACAGTGGGATCACATGGTCACCCACCGCAACACTGGTCACGCCTTCGCCAATGGCTTCTACAATACCGCCACCTTCATGACCCAGAATGGCCGGGAATACGCCTTCAGGATCTTTGCCCGATAAGGTATAGGCGTCAGTGTGGCAAACTCCACTGGCGACAATTCGCACCAGGACTTCGCCTTTTTGTGGCGGCATTAAATCAACTTCTTCAACGGATAGCGGCTGGTTTGGCCCCCATGCGACTGCAGCGCGGGTTTTAATCATCTTCATGGTGTTGCTCCTATAGCTTCTGCGTAATGAGTGTTATATCCGTCATACTTCAAGTTGCAGGTGTGTTGGCTGTCATCACTACTCGGCCCATCCATGGGACTCGCCTCTGCGAGGCCGCTGCAAGCAGCGTTCAAATCTGCTCCTGACAGATTTGTCACCCAATTCATTGAGTTATCTCAACTCCTTGGGTTCATTTCGTTGCCGCCTACCTGAAATTCGAATTATTTAGGGTGTAATATATTCTTTATGTATCATATATGTTTCATGTGATCGTTCCCGATGACAGCAAACGATTATTGTATAAATTATGGTCGGAAAAAGTGGCTCTGCCCGCTCAATTACGGAGTTTCAATCTGTTCAATGATTAACTCTTTGAGGGCGCGAACATTAGGGCTAAAGGCATCTTTGCGCCAAATAAGCCAGGTTGCAGTCTCGGCAATATCGGGTGGCAGGTGATGCACTTGCACTCGTTCGTGGCCGGGTAGCAGCGCCAATACTGAATGCGGTATCAGCGCTAACCCCGCTCCGCTAGCCACACAAGCTAGCATGGCGTGGTAGGACTGAATTTCCATGATATGTCCGGGTAAACAGCCCGCCTGACGGAACCAGCTTTCCAGCCGCAACCGATATGAACAATTGGGACGAAAAGCAAACAAAGTTTCATCCACGGCATCACGGGCTTGCAGAATAGGTCGGTGATCCAGACAGGAAATGATCACCAATTGCTCCTCGAAAGAGCGGCAACCGTGCAATTCATTATGCTGCACCGGGCCATCGACCAATGCGGTCGCCAGTGTTCCTGCCCGGACTTGTTCAATAATTTCGCCGGAAGTCCCGGTGGTCAGTGATAAAGAGACCTTGGGATAGCGCTGGTGATAAGTCGCGAGCAGATTGGGCAGGCGAGTGGCCGCGGTACTTTCCATCGAGCCGAGTGGGAAGTTACCGGCAGGTTCACCCGCATGAGTAATGCTCATGGCCTCTTCGCTCAGCGCCAGAATACGGTTGGCATAGCAAAGAAAATTGTGCCCCATGGGTGAAAGGCGCAGGCGCTGTTTTTCACGGATGAACAGGTCTGCACCCAACTCTATTTCAAGCTGGCGCAGGCGTGTCGTCAAATTTGAGGGGACGCGGTGCATCTGCTCCGCTGCTCGGGCAACGGACCCCGTTTCCGCGACACAACAAAACATGCGCAGCTGGGTCAGGTCCATAATTATTCTCTTTTTGTGATGAACTTAGTGAGTATTATTCATTTTTTGTGATTCTAATGCTCAGGTATGATATTCGCAACTTTCTTTTAGCAGACTGTCTGCGTAATGAATTGACAGCAATAGATAGGCGGGGCGGATGGCATTAAGAATTGCATTGAGTGGCTTTCTGGCATTAGTGGTGGCGATGGGGATAGGGCGTTTTGCTTTCACTCCCCAACTGCCACTGATGATAGCGGAGCATCAATTCACCCTGACTGGGGCGGGGTTGGTTGCGGCATTTAATTATCTGGGATATTTATTTGGCGCTTTTGATGCCATGCGGGCCAGCCGCCATGTTGAACGCCGCTTATGGCTAGGGATATGGGGAGCGGCGGCGTTGACATTGCTATCGGCGTTTGTTGACGGGCCGTGGTGGCATGGTGTGGTACGTTTTGCTATTGGCTGGGCCAGTGGCTGGTCGATGGTGCTGATTGCCGCCTGGACCAATGAGCGATTGGCGCATTTTGGCCGCCCTGCGCTGAGTGCGGCTGTCTTTGCTGGGCCGGGGGCTGGCATATTCATCAGCGGCATGTTGGCTGTGCTGATCCATAGCTATGGCTTATCGGCGGGAGAAGCTTGGCTAGTGTATGCCGTATTGGCGTTGATTATTGTTGCTGCCATTAGTATTAATTTACCGCGCAGTGGGGAATTGCATCGCCCTCATATTGCCGCTGTGCCACTGACTTTAACTCCAGCACTGAAGCGGTTGGTATGGAGCTACAGTCTGGCGGGTTTTGGCTATATTTTACCCGCCACGTTTTTATCGCAGATGGCCACCGCCCGTTTCCCTGATAGCCTATTTGCCCAGTTTGTCTGGCCTGTTTTCGGTGGTGCCGCCGTGATAGGTATTACCCTCGGTATTCTGACGCGCCATTGTTTGACATCACAAACACGGCTGGCATTAACCCTGTGGGTACAGGCCTTAGGGGTGCTGTGTGCAGAATGGGTGCCGGGTGTGAGCGGGTTGGCATTAGGTGCATTATTAACCGGTGGCGGGTTTTTGAGTGTCGTCCAACTTTCTTTGCAACATGGTCGCGAATTGGCACCGGAACACACCCGGTATATGGCCGGTTTATTGACCACCGGCTATGCTATCGGGCAGTTGGTTGGGCCGATATTATCCGCGATTTCGACCGCATTGACCCACCGGTTGGAGCCTGCGTTATATGTAGCAATAGTGGCACTGATGATTGCCGGGGCTTTGGTGATTAAAACGCCTGCCCGTGCGCGGGAAGCTGTTGTCGAACCAGATGCAACTCTTTCATCATGATAAAAAGAACCGCAGCAGATGAATAACCATCATTGGGTATCAAGAACAATCATTGGATATCAATAACAATCACTGGATAATCATTTTGCTCTCAACTAAAGTGGGGAGCAAAATCTGAACGTGATCTACATCATGTTTATCTCGCTCAGACACGTATGCCTGTTGGAGAAAAGAATGTCATCGCTGAGTAAAGAAGCTGAGCTGGTTCATGAAGCACTGCTGGCCCGTGGCCTTGAAACCCCATTGCGCAAACAAGAATTAGATGCCGAAACGCGCAAGACCCGGATTCAGGAACATATGACGCAAGTTATGCAATTGCTGAATCTTGATTTATCTGACGATAGCTTGGCCGATACACCAAGACGTATCGCCAAGATGTATGTTGATGAGATTTTCTCCGGACTGGATTATGAGAATTTCCCTAAAATCACACTGATCGAAAATAAAATGAAAGTCGATGAGATGGTTACGGTGCGTGATATCACCCTGACCAGTACTTGTGAACATCATTTTGTCACTATCGATGGTAAAGCAATAGTCGCCTATATCCCGAAAGACAGTGTGATTGGTTTGTCCAAAATCAATCGTATCGTGCAGTTTTTCGCCCAGCGCCCACAAGTGCAAGAGCGGTTGACACAGCAAATCCTGCTGGCCTTGCAGACCTTGTTAGGGACAAATAATGTCGCTGTTTCTATCGATGCTGTGCATTATTGTGTGAAAGCGCGTGGTATTCGCGATGCGACCAGTGCGACCACCACCACGTCATTGGGCGGGTTGTTCAAATCCAGTCAGAATACTCGTCAGGAATTCCTGCGTGCTGTTCGTCATAATAGCTAATATCATCACGGTTAATTAGCTTTTTGCCAAAAAGGGCACCATTGGGTGCCCCTATACAGGATGTCGGGTATGCGTCAACGCATCGCAACGTTAGACAGCGCGCGAGGTCTGGCCATTCTTGGCATTCTTCTGCTCAATATTAGTGCTTTTGGCCTTCCCAAGGCTGCTTATCTTAATCCTGCTTATCTTGGTCTTCCCTCTGTGTCTGATAGCTGGACATGGGCCATTCTTGATATTGTCGCGCAAGCAAAGTTCCTCTCTATTTTTGCTATTTTATTTGGTGCTGGCCTTGAACTGCTGCTTAAACGCGGCAAAGGTTGGATACGGGCGCGGCTTTCCCTCTTATTGTTATTAGGGTTGATTCACGGCATTTTCTTCTGGGATGGCGATATTCTCTTAGCTTATGGTTTGATCGGCCTGGTGTGCTGGCGAATGATTCGTGATGCTAAAGATGCAGCCAGTTTATTGCGCACCGGGGCGGTGCTTTATTTGCTGGGGGTGGCGGTGTTATTGCTGCTGGGTTTTGTCACCAGCGGCGAGCCGGGCCGCTTTTGGCAACCGGGGCCAGCAGATTTGCAATATGAGCAATTCTGGAAATTACAGGGTGGGGCGGAGGCTTGGAAAAACCGGCTGGATCTGTTGTCATCCAATTTGATTGCTATCGGCGCGCAATATGGCTGGGAACTGGCGGGATCAATGCTATTGGGGGCCGGGCTGATGCGTTGCGGTTGGCTACGTGGGGAATTCAGTTTGCGCCATTACCGGCAGCTGGCTGCTTGTTTGATACCGCTTTCATTAGTTATCCAAATACCAGGTGTGGCACTGCAATGGTTGGTCGGATGGGATTTCCGTTGGGCCGGTTTTTTACTACAAGTGCCGCGTGAGCTGGGCGCGCCCCTGCAGGCGGTAGGTTATTTGGCCTTGCTTTATGGTTTCTGGCCGACATTGGCGGGCTGGCGGGTTAGCCATTGGTTGGCACAGGTTGGCCGTATGGCACTGAGTAATTATTTATTGCAGACATTGATATGCACTTTTATCTTCTATCACCTCGGCTTCTATCAGCAGCTAGATCGCCTACAATTGTTAGCTGTCGTTCCATTGGTTTGGCTATGTAATATCCTCTTCTCCTTGTTATGGCTGCATTATTTTGCCCAAGGGCCAGTCGAATGGCTTTGGCGTAAATTGACCGCCTATGCTTGTGGTCAATCGTTACAGCCGCGCAACACCAAGTCTTGAATGCGTCTAAAACAGGATAATGATTGAGCAGTTGCAAATTTGTATGTAAACGTTTTCTTTCTTGTGACGTATTTCACGTGGCAGTCTCAATAAACTGGGTAGGATAGGCCACCTGCCATGACAGGTTGTGCTTAACCTATGCATGGCGACTTATTGATAAAATAAGACTCACAGGATAAGGTCATGGCCGCTCTGCATTCAGCTGGAAACAGTATTACTATTCGCGATGTGGCCTCACGGGCGGGCGTTTCGCTGGCCACAGTTTCAAGAGTGCTTAATAACAGCGCCTCTATTCGGCCAGAAACTCGGGCTGCCGTGCTGAAAGCGGTGTCAGAGCTGGGCTACCGCCCTAATGCCAATGCGCAGGCGCTGGCAACTCAAAGCAGTGATACGGTCGGTGTGGTGGTGATGGATGTATCAGATCCCTTCTTTGGTGCATTGGTGAAAGCGGTAGACACTGTTGCACAGCGACATCAAAAATATCTATTAATTGGCAATAGTTATCATCAAGCGGATAAGGAGCGGCACGCTATTGAAGTGTTACTCCGCCAGCGCTGTAATGCATTAGTTGTCCATGCTAAGGCATTGAGTGACGGTGAATTAATTACCTTTTTGAACCAAGTTCCCGGCATGGTTCTGATTAATCGAATAATTCCCGGATTTGAGCATCGTTGCGTCGGATTAGACAATGTTAGCGGTGCGCAAATGGCATGCCGCCTGCTGCTTAAACAAGGCCATCAGCGCATTGGTTTCCTCGGTTCCAATCACCCTATAGATGATGCAATGCAGCGTCAGACGGGTTACCTCAATGCACTTGAGGGGGCCGGTATCACTGTGTCTGATACTTGGCGCGCCTATGGTACCCCAGACTTGGCCGGAGGGGAGCGAGCGATGATTGACCTGCTGGGGCGCAATTTACAACTCAGTGCAGTGTTTGCCTATAACGACTCAATGGCTGCTGGAGCACTGGCGGTGCTAAAAGAAAATGGTATCAGTGTGCCTGAGCAGTTTTCGCTGGTGGGCTTTGATGATATCCCGATTGCTCGCTATACTAGCCCTAAATTAACTACAGTCCGCTATCCTATTGTTTCTATGGCAACTTTAGCTACAGAGCTGGCGCTTGAAGGTGCCAGCCGTGCGCCAGACCCGCATGCGGCCTATTGTTTTAATCCTACACTGGTGCCCCGGCATTCAGTCGCAATTTGTGGTGTCGCTCACTAGTTCGGTATTTATTCTTGTGTAACCGTTTTCAATCTGTGAGAAAATTCACAGATTCTTAACAACGGCCCGTCTATGCTCTAGTTGTTTTCTACCTGAATGTATCAATATGTCATCAGTTACCGGATAAAAAAACACACGGTAGCGGGTTTTAGAATAGCGATTTACAAACGCGAGTTCCGCAAACGACGAGTTTGTAAATGACATGGTTTTTGACGACTCAGGCAGCTTTTCGGAGTGGAGTGTGTTCAAGGACGAAAGATATGAGTGTCAGCTGCTTTGAACGATGGGTCTTTCTCACGTTAAGGCGATGGTGTTATCACCCTGTACTACCCTACATAAACCCGGAGATACAAATGAATAAGAAGGTTTTCACATTAGCGACTCTGGTTGCCAGCATGATGTTCGGCGCGGCGGCTCAAGCTGATACCCGTATTGGTGTCACTATTTATAAATATGATGACAACTTTATGTCCGTGGTCCGTAAAGCTATCGAGAAAGATGCTAAAGCATCTCCTGACGTTACCTTACTGATGAATGACTCTCAGAATGACCAATCCAAGCAAAACGATCAAATCGACGTGTTGCTGGCGAAAGGCGTAAAAGCGTTGGCAATCAACCTGGTTGACCCAGCAGCAGCGCCAGTGGTTATTGATAAAGCCCGCGCAAACGATGTTCCAATCGTATTCTATAACAAAGAACCTTCACGCAAAGCGCTTGATAGCTATGATAAAGCTTATTATGTAGGGACTGATTCCAAAGAATCTGGCGTTATCCAGGGTGAGTTAATCGCCAAACATTGGAAAGCCAATCCAAATTGGGATCTGAACAAAGACGGCAAAATTCAATTTGTGCTGTTGAAAGGCGAGCCAGGTCACCCAGATGCAGAAGCTCGTACCACCTATGTTATCAAGACCCTTAACGAGAAAGGCATCCCGACACAACAATTGCAGTTAGATACCGCAATGTGGGATACCGCACAGGCTAAAGATAAGATGGATGCGTGGTTATCTGGCCCGAACGCCAACAAAATTGAAGTGGTTATCGCTAATAACGATGCCATGGCAATGGGCGCAGTGGAAGCATTGAAAGCACATAACAAAACCAGCATTCCAGTCTTTGGTGTTGATGCCTTACCAGAAGCATTAGCTCTGGTGAAATCAGGTCAAATGGCCGGTACTGTTCTGAATGATGCCAACAATCAAGCTAAAGCGACCTTCGATCTGGCTAAAAACCTGGCCGATGGCAAACCTGCTGCTGAAGGCACTAAATGGAAAATCGAAAACAAAATAGTACGAATTCCATATGTAGGTGTTGATAAAGATAACCTGGCTGAATTTACTAAATAATAGCCAGTAGCAGTGATGGGATGTACCTACAGCAGCTCTAACCGCTATGGGTAAAGACGTTATTATTAACCTTCTGGCCCCGTTATTGGGTGACCAGCACCGGGGCGGAAGGTTTTTTGCATTGATCCTTATTTTGAATATGCGCTAAACGACTGGTGCTGTATATATCCAGGACGTCAGTGGCAATTCTTAGCCAGGTACAATTATGGCCGATATTAATACAGCACAACCTCGCGAGTGGTTGCTGGAAATGAGTCATATTAATAAATCATTTCCGGGCGTAAAGGCGTTAGATAACGTAAATCTTAAAGTGCGGCCAAATTCGATCCATGCCTTAATGGGAGAGAATGGTGCAGGTAAGTCAACGCTATTAAAATGTCTGTTTGGTATCTATAAAAAAGACTCCGGAAGCATTATCTTTCAGGGGCAAGAAATAGAATTTAAAAGTTCTAAAGAAGCATTAGAACAGGGTGTCTCTATGGTGCATCAGGAGTTAAACCTGGTATTACAACGCACCGTAATGGATAACATGTGGTTGGGCCGTTACCCAACTAAGGGTTTCTTTGTCGATCAAGATAAAATGTACAAAGATACCAAAGCAATCTTCGATGAATTGGATATTGATATTGATCCACGCGATAAAGTTGCCACTTTATCGGTATCCCAAATGCAAATGATCGAAATTGCTAAAGCTTTCTCTTACAATGCCAAAATCGTCATTATGGATGAACCCACTTCTTCATTAACTGAGAAAGAAGTTAATCATCTATTTACGATTATCCGCAAATTAAAAGATCGCGGCTGCGGAATTGTTTATATCTCCCATAAGATGGAGGAAATATTCCAGCTGTGTGACGAAATCACTATTTTGCGCGATGGTCAGTGGATTGCGACCCAGCCACTGGAAGGGCTGACCATGGACCAGATAATCTCAATGATGGTCGGGCGCTCACTGAGTCAACGTTTCCCCGATCGCCTTAATAAGCCCGGTGAAGTCATTCTGGAAGTGAAAAATCTGACCTCACTGCGCCAACCTTCAATCCGTGATGTGTCCTTTGATTTACATAAAGGTGAGATTCTGGGCATTGCCGGGTTGGTGGGGGCAAAGCGCACTGATATTGTTGAAACTTTATTTGGTATCCGCGAAAAAGTTGCTGGCACTATTAAGTTGCATGGCAAGAGTATTAATAACCACAGCGCTAATGAAGCCATTAATCACGGATTTGCCTTAGTAACAGAAGAGCGTCGTTCAACCGGGATTTATGCTTATCTCGATGTTGGTTTTAATTCCCTAATTTCTAATATTCGTAATTATAAAAATAAATTTGGGCTGCTGGATAATGCTCGCATGAAAAGCGACACCCAATGGGTTATTGACGCTATGCGAGTAAAAACGCCTGGTCATCGCACCAGTATTGGTTCTTTATCGGGTGGGAATCAGCAGAAAGTCATTATTGGCCGTTGGTTACTGACTCAGCCAGAAATATTAATGTTGGATGAACCGACTCGGGGGATTGATGTCGGTGCTAAGTTTGAAATCTATCAGTTAATGACTGAACTAGCGAAGAAAAACAAAGGAATTATTATTATTTCCTCTGAAATGCCTGAGCTATTAGGGATTACTGACAGAATTTTGGTAATGAGTAATGGTCAGGTTGCGGGAATTGTTGAAACAAAACAAACCACGCAAAATGAAATATTACGTCTTGCATCCTTGCATCTCTAATCTAGTCGAAGGTTCTTATTATGAATGCGTTAAATAAGAAAAGTATGCTCACTTACCTTAAAGAGAGCGGGATTTACGTCGTATTATTCGTATTGCTGGCAATAATTATTGTCAAGGACCCGACATTTTTAAGCCTGATGAACTTAAGTAATATTCTGACCCAATCTTCTGTGCGTATTATTATCGCGCTCGGTGTTGCGGGGCTGATTGTGACCCAAGGGACCGACTTATCAGCCGGTCGCCAGGTGGGGTTAGCGGCGGTGGTTGCGGCAACAATGCTACAAGCCATGGATAACGTTAATAAAGTTTTCCCAGATTTACAGACTGTACCTATTCCGATCGTTATTTTAACCGTGTGTTTGATTGGCGCGATTATCGGATTGGTCAACGGTATTATCATTGCTTACCTGAATGTGACACCATTTATTACCACATTGGGCACCATGATTATTGTTTACGGGATTAACTCCCTGTATTACGACTTCGTGGGCGCATCACCGATTGCCGGTTTTGACCCTGCATTCTCAACCTTTGCACAAGGGTTCTTGCGATTTGGTGATTTCAAACTCTCTTACATTACTTTCTATGCTTTGATTGCTATCGGTTTTGTTTGGGTACTGTGGAATAAAACGCGCTTTGGTAAAAATATCTTCGCCATCGGCGGTAACCCAGAAGCAGCAAAAGTTTCTGGTGTGAATGTGCCACTAAACTTAATCATGATTTATGCGCTGTCTGGTGTGTTCTATGCATTCGGCGGGATGTTGGAAGCGGGCCGTATCGGTAGTGCGACGAATAACCTGGGCTTCATGTATGAGTTAGATGCGATCGCCGCTTGCGTGGTCGGCGGGGTGTCATTCAGCGGCGGTGTCGGTACGGTTATCGGTGTTGTGACCGGGGTAATCATCTTTACTGTGATTAACTACGGGCTGACTTATATCGGTGTGAACCCGTATTGGCAGTACATTATTAAGGGCGCGATCATTATCTTTGCAGTAGCACTGGACTCACTGAAATACGCTAAGAAGAAATAATCTTTTAGTGGCAATAAAATGAAAACCAGCCAAGATTATCTCGGTTGGTTTTTTATTGATTTTTCGCTTTATCTTCTGCCAGCCGTTGTTCCAGTTCAACTAACTGTTCTGGCGACACTGCCGGATAGCCTTGTGCATCATCGGGTATGACGTGTACTTCAGGGATAGGAATTAATGGCCCAAGGAAGCGCGGCTCACGTTTCAGAACATAGAGATCAGACAATGCGCCGAGGCGGGCAAAGACCTCGCGTACCCGGACATTGAGCATATTTTTGGGGGATGGCACGGCAAAACACTGTGCTTGAATCCCCATATGCAGAGCAATAAATAATGCCCGCTCGCAATGGAAACGCTGAGTAATGATAATAAAATCATTAGTATCAAACACCTTACGAGTGCGCACAATAGAATCTAACGTGCGAAAACCTGCATAATCCAACACGATATCAGAGGAGGGGACCCCTGCGGCTATCAGGTCACGGCGCATAGTCATCGGTTCGTTATAACTGTGTAGAGCATTATCACCGCTAAGCAGTAAGTAACTGACTTTGCCACTGTTATAAGCGTTTAATGCCCCTTGAATTCGGTATTGATAAAACTGATTAATACCACCGGTACGGTAATATTTGGCGGTACCCAACACCACACCGACCTGCCGATGGGGTAAGTCTTGTAGCTCATCATAAATAAAAGGGGCTGTTTTCCAGCTGATCCAGCGATCGAGCGCAATAGCTGTCACCATCAGCAACCCTGCGATGATAATTAAGCTAATAATCAGGCGTTTCCACATTCTGAGGCCTTTCGTGCATTCAACTCACTGGTGATAGTGCAAGGCTACTGTACCCGCCGATATCATGCCAATAGTTTCTTATCTACTTTGGGTTAAATTGTATAAAAGGAGCGTATTAGTAGATACCCGGCCTACGCAGTTACGCAGGCCGGGTACGATTTAAAACGAAGTTCGTTTGTAGGTACGATACTGTGGTTGCCAATAGTTGTGCTCAATGGCTTTTGCCAGTGCTTCTTCTGAGGTCACAATGGCGACGCCTTGCAACTGTGCGGCTTTACCGACCTGCATTGCAATGGTCTTTGACACCGCTTGAATATCGTCGATATTCGGCAACAATGCCCCTTCACCATTAAGCGCTAGCGGTGAACACCCGGCTAATGCGCGGCTGGCAGCCATTAGCATGCCGTCGGTAACGCGTTTGGCACCGGATGCCAATACTCCCAAGCCAATACCGGGGAAGATATAGGAATTATTGCATTGAGCAATTGGATACAGTTTATCTTTATAACTCACGGGTGAGAAGGGACTGCCCGTCGCCACCAGTGCTGCGCCATCGGTCCAGTTAATAATGTCTTCTGGCCGAGCTTCTACCCGCGATGTTGGGTTCGACAGTGGCATCACGATTGGGCGCGCACAGTGTTTGTGCATCTCGCGAATCAATTCTTCGGTAAACAACCCCGGCTGACCAGAAACGCCAATCAGCACTGTAGGCTTGGCATTACGCACTACATCCTGCAATGAGATTGAGTCACTGGCCAGATTCCAGCCCAGCAATGAATCACTCTTCTGCACCAGTTTACTTTGAAAATCCAATAAGTTAGGGAGTTTATCAGTCAACAGGCCGAAACGGTCGACCATAAAGACGCGCGCTCGGGCTTGTTCTTCGCTCAATCCTTCTGAGATCATCTGTGCGATGATTTGCTCAGCAATCCCGCAACCGGCAGAACCGGCACCGAGGAAGGTGACTGTCTGGTCGCGCAACTGGCTACCTGCGGCATGACTGGCGGCAATCAGGCTACCCAAGGTGACCGCCGCAGTGCCTTGAATATCATCATTGAAACAGCACAGTTCATCACGATAGCGGTTGAGTAGCGGAGTCGCGTTATTCTGAGCAAAATCCTCAAACTGCAACAATACATTCGGCCAGCGACGTTTTACTGCCTGAATGAACTCATCAACAAATGCATAATATTCATCGCCGGAAATACGCGGGTGACGCCACCCCATATACAGCGGGTCATTCAGACGTTGTGGATTGTTGGTACCCACATCCAATACCACTGGCAAAGTATAAGCCGGGCTGATACCACCACACGCGGTATACAGTGAGAGTTTCCCAATGGGAATACCCATACCGCCGATACCCTGATCGCCAAGGCCAAGAATACGTTCGCCGTCGGTGACCACGATAACCTTAACATTCTGCTTGGTGGCATTTTGCAGCATGTCATCAATGTGTTCACGGTTCGGATAGGAGATAAATAACCCGCGCGCGCGGCGATAGATATCCGAAAAGTGTTCGCAAGCTTCACCTACCGTCGGGGTATAAATAATGGGCATCATCTCACTGAGATGGGCTTCCAGCAGGCGGTAAAACAGAGTCTCATTGGTATCTTGAATATTACGCAGATAAATATGTTTATCATCGTCGTTTTTGAAATCTTGATACTGGCGATAAGCACGTTCGGCTTGTTCCTCAATGGTTTCAACCGCTTCCGGTAATAAGCCGTGTAAATTGAAGTGGTTGCGCTCATCATTAGTGAAGGCGCTACCTTTATTCAATAAAGGAAATTCCAATAGGATGGGGCCAGCGTAAGGGATGTACAAGGGGCGCTTACTTTCGTATTCCAGTTCCATGAGTTTTACTCTTTGACTTTGGGTAGAGACAGTAATTGTTGCCCCGATCCTAAAAGATAAGAAAAATATGTACAGCTTTTGTTAGTTAAATAAAACAACTGCGGGTAAAAGTGCGAGCCAACTTGCAGATTCAATAGCTAATCAGCAACATGCGGTGTTTTATTGCGCAACACCCCGCATTTACTCATTAGCTGTTTGTGTCATTACATCGCGGCGGATTAATTCACTGTCAGTTCAATCCGCTGACCAAACGAAACATTACCATCCGGATCAGCAAAATAGGCCCAATAACCCACAGGTTCGCCGGAATCTACCGGAGCTGATCGTCGTCGGCCTTGTTGGTTACGCGAGCAAGTTAGCAAAAGTGTGAAACAAAGTGATAACCGGGGTTAGTCAGGTAACCCCGGATTGAGTGCTATTTGTTTAAAATGTCACGCGTTTTACGTCAGTGCAACCAAGGGCGGCCAGTGTGGCTTGAGTTGCAGCCCACTGAGTCAGCATCGGCTGGCTGCCTTCGACCAACACTGCGCGGCGAATAGCACCACAATTTTTGCCCGAAAGATTGGTCAGAATCAATGCGGCTTGCAGCGGTGGCAAACTCGGGTTGAAGGCCGCATTTTCAGCATAACGGCCCGCATAAATGTTGCCATCTACCGTTTCTAATGCCACACCGCTGTGAGAAAGGCTGTAAGGGGCATGGCTGTGGTTTGCACCATCAAGTGCCACCTGAATTAAGGCGTCAGTGTCAGTCACTTTATATTCGTGATTGACTGGGTCCATCAGCAGGGTGGTGATATCCAGATCTTTCGGGCCGAAAGAGTCGGGTAAATATTGCCCCAGTGTTGAAGCCGGACGGCCTGGTAGATGAATGTGCAGGCCAGTTCCGCTGTTCAGTTCATTCATAAACTGGCGGCAATGACCACATGGCGTGTAATTGACGGTAATAGAAACCAAACTGGCCTCATTGCGCAGCCATGCATGGGTGACAGCGCACTGTTCGGCATGAATGGTTTGTTGCAATGGAGCACCACTGAACTCCATATTGGCACCGAAATAGAGATTACCGCTCATCCCCCTGGCAATGGCCCCAACCTTAAAATGGGAGATAGGCGTTAGCGCACAAGCGGCGGCCAATGGTAACAAGGCAAATGCCAGCGCATCGTCATCTAACCCACTGATGCTCTTCACTGTTTCAACTTGCTTAGCTGTCAGCATTGCAGGGAAATCGTTTGCGCTCAAGATAGGTTCAAGGGCGGATTGCAGTGAGGCGGGCAACGTAGCCCAAGCGTCATGAAAACGTGCTTGCATAGTGTTCTCTCCAATAGTTACGGGAAACTATTTTAGGCAGCTTAGGGCTTTCTTGGTGTGATTTGGATCTCGTTATATATGAAATCTATGCAAGTAAAATCCCAAATGAGAGATGTATCTCAAATTTATACCATAACTATCAGCCAAATAAATGTAGCAGTACCGGAAACAAAAAGGGCGCCAGCAGTGAGGTTATAATCCCGCAGATAACCAATGCGAGTGAGCTAAACGCGCCTTCCTGGAAATCTAACTCCGCACAACGGGCAGTGCCGAGGGCGTGCGAAGCTGTCCCCATTGCCAAGCCGCGCGAGGCTTTGGTGGTGATTTTTAACAGGTTCAACAAGCTGTGACCAAAAACGGCTCCCAGAATGCCGACAAAAATAACGCATACCGCACTGATGGCCGGTAAACCATGAATGGATTCGGCCACGGCCATGGCGATCGGCGTAGTGACGGATTTTGGCAATACTGAGGCCGCAATTTCAGGGGTTGCCCCCATCCATAGGGCAACGGCAGTGCCACTGACCATGGCGGTAATACTGCCGATAAAACAGATGCTAATGATGGATTTCCAGCGGGCGCGGATCTGATGCAACTGTTCATACAGTGGGAAAGCCAGTGCCACCACGGCGGGCTGCAACAGGTCATTCAGGATTTTGCTGCCCGCGAAATAGTTGGCATAGGGCATATGTGTCACTAACAACAATGGAATGATGACAACCATTGATATCAATAATGGGTTGAGCAGCGGCATTTTCAGCCAGCGGGCCAAACGACGGGCGCTGAAGAACACAATGAGAGTCAGTGGTAGTGACCACCATAAGTTGCTGATCATTTGTCTTCCTCCGTGTGAGTCGGAGAACCAATTACCTTGCGCTCACGGTGGACATACTGCGAACTGTAGGCCACCACCAACATCACAATCAGGGTGCTGACAAAGCAGGAAACCACGATCGGGCCAAATTGCTGGGTCAGTTGATCATAATATTGCATTACGCCGACACCGATCGGCACAAACAGTAGCGCCATATAGCGGATCAGCAGGTGGCAGCCGGGTTTCACCCAAGTTGAAGGCAAAATCTGTGAGGCAAGCAAGGCAAACAGAATCAGCATGCCGATGATGCTACCGGGGATAGTGATGGGCAGCAGCAAGGCCAGCGCCTTACCTGCCCATAAGCACAGATAGATAATGGCGAAAGCCCGCAGATACTGCCAGCAAAGTGAAGTCACATTGCGCATAGAAAGAGTCCTGAGTGACAGAATGCATTCATCATACAATTAAGTTTAGCACTGTGCCAGTCATCACAGTATGAATAAAATAGAGGTTATTGACAAAGTGCCCGCAGCGGTGAAAACAGGCAGATCGTAAAGACGCCGTCAATACATCCATGTAGGCTCGAGCCGCGCCATCCCTGGCGCGGACGCTTTACTCCTCTGCCCGTCCTCACCACCTGAGATCGAGTCGTCGAGGTTTGTCAGCAGTCTGAAAATACTCATCATTTTTCAAATTGCAGGGGGACTGGCTGTCGGCTCTTGTTGCCTTTTAGCCAGTTGGTAGCCGCGATAGAAGAATACCAACCCCAAAATAGCCGCAATAATCAGCATATAGAACATCATTTGTGGGGCCGCATAAGCTAACAAAAAGCCGCAAAGTACCGGATTAGCCGCCCCGCCTAACTGACCGAGATTCTGTACCCCATAGTAACTACCTTTAAGATTTGCTGGAGCAATAAAATCGATAAACAGGTATTCGACCGGGATAACAATAATCTCACCCAATGAGAAAATCGCCATCGCCAGCATCCACACGGGGATTGACTGCTGAGCCACCATAAATCCGAACAAACCAATAATAAAGAACAGGGTGCCGAGCATTAACCAGCGCATTAAATTCTGTTGATTCATACGGCGGCTTAATAGGTATTGCAAAGTAATGACAATGGCCGCATTGACCGTCATCACGGCACCAATCACTTGATAAGCAAATTTGGCATCAGACACAGTAATCAGGTATTGAGATAAGTAGCCGGAGAACTGACCAAAAACGACGGCACTGAGCATGCTCCCAATAGTGAAATAAATCAGCCGCTTATCATGACGCAAAATACGGAATGTCTGGCGGAAATCTGGCACGGATTCGGTCTGTGTCTGTTCGGCGATTGACATATCAGCGCTGTTTATTCTGAATTTCAAGGTGATGGCTACCAGTAACGCCAGTATTCCCGAAATGATAAAAGGGACTTGCGGGCCCATGTTGACCACCAACACCCCTAATCCTGGGCCGATCGCCCAGCCCACATTCACTAGCGTGTAGTTAGCGGAGAAAGCTTTAATTCGTTCATTAACCGGCAGCCAGTCAGCAAAACAGGCTTTAATGGCGATAGCGTAGACCGAGTACGCCGAATGCAACAATGCCAGGATCAGGATAATCCACGCCGGATGTTCAACCCACGGCAAGCTAAAAAAGGTCACCGAAAATAGGGTGACAGCGAGCAGAATCAACCGTTTTTTATTGAATTTATCGACCAGATAGCCGCCGTATAAACTGGTAAAAATACCTAAGGTTAAACTCGCCCCAAGCACCAGCCCAACCTTATCGGGAGCCAACTGAAAATGCTCGGCCAAATAGATGGTGATAAAGGGGAGTGTGACGGCTCGCCCAATGGTCAAGACCAATGAGGCAATCAGCAGATTAGTGACACGCGATGGAAATCCTTTCATGGCATTTTCTTACTTATAATTATTTTGGGTAATGAACTGTTTCTATGCGGTTTTTTCAATCAAAAGAATGACTCGAACAGCATGACGACAGAGCGGCTCAGCCAATTACAGTAGACTATTGCAGGAACGAAAGAGAGGGGGAGGAAGAAAAATTTTTGCAAATGGCCGATCGACCTGAATCGACCAGCCATTTATAGGTTTTTAACCTAAATATTCGATGATAGATAGCCCGCCATTATAATCGGTGCTGTAGATAATCCCCTGAACATCAACAAACACATCACACGACTGAATAACTTGTGGGCGACCGGGCCGTTTATCCATCATTTTTTCCGGTGCCGCGGGCACTAAAGCCCCCGTCTCCTTAGGCTGATAGGGGTTGCTGATGTCATAAGCACGAACCCCGGCATTCTGGTAAGTTGCAAAAATCAGTGATGAGCTGATAAAACTGCCTGGCCGGTTCTCATGCAGATTATGCGGGCCAAAATGTGCGCCTTTTTTCACATAATCCTGCTCATCAGGCACCGGGAAAGTTGAGATACTCACCGGATTGCTCGGCTCACGAATGTTAAATAACCAAATATGTTTCTCGCCATCCTCTTGGTTATCCAGCACCGCTTCATCCAGCACCACTAATAAATCGCGGTCGGGTAGGGGCAATGCAGTATGTGTGCCACCGCCAAAAGGTGGGCTCCAGTTACGATGACTGATAAGCGTTGGCTCCGAGCGGTCGCTGACATCTAACAACGTCAGACCGCCATCGCGCCAACTGCCATATGCAGTGTCGCCGCTGATAATGGCATGATGCAATGCATAGCGTTTGCCGTCTGGCCAAGTGGCTTGCTCACCCGCCGCAGTATGCATGCCGGGTAAAGCATAACGACCAGCAACCTGCGGTTTTTGTGGGTCAGCCAAGTCAATGGTGAGAAAGATATAATCACTGTAACCATCTAATAGCGCAGAAACATAAGCCCAGCGCCCGCCGACATACCAGATTCGGTGGATACCAATGCCGTCAAGCGGCAGGAAACCTATCTCGCGCGGCTTATCCGGCGTCGAAATATCAAAAATGCGTAAACCGGCACTCCAACCGCGGCCTTCTTGCCGGGTACTGACCGTTTGAGCAACTGACTGAGTATAATACACTTTCTCTTCGGCAAAACTGGCGTCAGCGAAGAGGTCACGAGCATTAATCACCAGTAATAGGTCATCATGGGCCTGTAAGTGCACATTCCAGGTGTTGGGCGGTGCGGCGATAAAACCCGCGGGGCGGGGGTTTTTTGCATCACGAACATCAATAATTGAGACGCCCTGCGACACCATATGGCCGACATAGGCGTAACCGCGATGCACCATCACCTGCACACCATCTGGTTTGCCGCCCTGATCGCTATGACCAATCAGCCGCATATTGCGGCTGTATTCTGGTGTCGGCAAGATTCCTTGCGCTGCCATTTATTTCACTCCAAATCGATTAACCACATTGATTTTACTGGCTCATTACTGACCATTTTTGGCCGCGAGGGTAGCAAACCAAGGTGAGTTGAAATCATCAGATTGGCCCCAGCCAGGGATGATTTTACTCAAACCAGCAACGTTAACCGGGCCGGGTTGGCTTGCCAGCAGGGCTTGTGGAATCGAGGCTGCACGGAATTCATAGCTAGCGGGGGTTTCTTCACCAGCAATTTTCTTGGCAATCAGGCGCAAGTTAACCGCACCAATGAGCTTAGGATCGACAGCAACACTGACTTTCCATGGACTATTAGCTTCACGCATCAGTTGCAAATCTTGGTTCGAGATATCAATGCTGTACAGCTTGATTTCAGTACGACCATTTTCCTGTAAGGCTTTATAGGCGCCCTGAGTAAAGGCATCCCAAGTTCCCCAGATAGCGTCGATTTTACCTTTTGGGTATTTTGTCAAGACGGCACCCACTTTATTCGCGGTATCACCTTGAACATCAGATGAAACAGCACCAATAGATTCCAGTTCAATAATGCCCGGATTCTGTTTCAGTAATGTCTGATAAGCGGCCTGGCGACGTTCCATTGGTGGAAAACCGGCTACCCAGAGTTTAATAATATTTGCTTTCCCGTTGAAATCTTTGACTAATTGACCGAAAGATTCATTGGTCAGGGAGGCGTCATCCTGCTGAGTCACGGTTAAACCGGGGATATCGCCCTGAATGGCAGTATCAAATACAGACACCGCAATGCCGCTGGCGGCAATACGCTTAACCAGTTCAGTTGAGTAAGGGTCGCGGCCTTGGGAAAGGATAATTCCATCATATTTTTGGCTGATAGCTTGGTTAACAAAGTCCTGAAAACGCGCATCATCACCATTACTTAAGAAAGTATCGACTTTGAAACCGAGCTTTTTGCCCTCTTTTAATACACCTGACAAGAACTGTGTGGTGTTATCGTCAGAACCTAAATTACGAATTACTGCAATTTTAATCTGCCCTTTATGGTTGGCTATTGCATCTGGAATGGGGGCTACTATGGCGGTGTCCGCAGCGAATACTGGCAGTGCCGTCAGTAGGCTCAGGGCCAGTAATGGGGAAGCAATTTTTTTCATCTGGAACTCCGTCATGGTGTTGATATGTTATGCAATGTGTAGGTTGCTATCATTATTATGGCTATCTTTGTGTCTAGACGTCTATCTGTCTCTGTAGAGCATCATAACCATAACTATTTAGATAAGGAATTAACTTTGTTATGAATTTTTGGATTGCCTTATGTCTTTTAGTTTGGATAGCTTAAATAAACAGCGAAAGATGGGAAGGGGGTGAGTATAATGAGAGCAAATAACACTAATAACCTTTTTATTTTAGTGGTTTTATTTCAATCAAGTTTTATAGCCTTATTTTTATTACAACAAATATCAGGGTTAATATTTTATTTCTCTGTATACACATGACTGGTATTC
>NZ_CABHXX010000030.1 GCF_902170565.1 Yersinia thracica | reverse complement strand
GTTTATTAACAACTACAGGTTTATTAACAACTACAGGTTTATTAACAACTACAGGTTTATTAACAACTACAGGTTTATTAACAACTACAGGTCTTTTTAGCCGGTCAAGATTAGAAAGTGTACTGCACACCTACACGGTAACGAGTTTGGCGCTCATCAGTTGATTTGCTGCCAGGGACGTTACCGATAGCCACGTAAGGTTTCCAGCTTTTATCCCATTTGTAGGCGATTTTCACATCGTGAGCCCATTCGTATTTTTCTTTATTTGCCAGAATTTCGTCTTCAGATTTTTTGTAGTTCAGCTCATATTCAGCTGAATAATCTTTCAAGAAATTATAAGCAAACAACATGGTGAACTCATGGCCTTTCTCAGTTTTTTTAGTCTGAGCAGGTTGGTTACGTTTGTAATATGGGCGGTAACGTAGTGATGTTGAAAAATCATCAGTGAAGGACACTTTACCGCGCAAATATGGACGGTAATTATTGGAGTCTGAGGTTGAATCTAATGAGAAACCAGGTTCAACTTGGAAAGTTTTGTTGATTTTGTAAACATAGCTAGCAACGACTTCGGTGCCATTACTCACTTGTTCATTGAATGGTTTATTTGGAGTGGTGTCAGAGCTGTGCTGGCCCCATTTCCCTTCTAAAGACAAACCAAAGCCATTAGCAAAGCGGTTGGAAAGCAGCAAACGATCTTTATGATCAGATTTACTGGTGTCCTTCATTTCGTGTCGGTAGTCAATTGTTGTTGCAACAGAACTAAAGCTGATTACAGATGCCACTGCCAGAGTCAGTAATTTAAATTTCATTTTTATATAATCCCAGGGGTTATGGTTATTTAAATCAAAATCAATTAACAATTTTATAAAAAATCAACACACGACTAAAAAACAATTTCATCAACAAAGAAACAATGTTTCATTTATTGTGAATACATATTCTATTTATATTAATAATTATTTTTGTGATCCAGGTCTGTGTTGGCAATTAATTTTTTAAACAGATATTAAATTGTGATGTCGATCTAATTGGCTATTTGTTTTTTTCAAAACAAAAGAACCCCGCCAAATTAATGGCAGGGTTTAATAGTTACTTAAGTTAAATTGAATTTGATTTATTAACGCATAGCACGTTTCAGAATGCGGTCACCTTGTTTATTAAAGTATTCTGCTGTTTCTTGTACGGTTTTCTGACCATAATCGATATATTGGATGGCATCACCGAATAGTGAAACAATCTGCGGGTCATCAAAATATGGTGAAGTTGTCATTTTGTGTGGCAACTCTAATGCCATATTTAAACCGGCAACAGAAGGATCTTCATCTTTAATTACGCCGGTCTCGCGTAGTTGAGTCACCGCTGCTGCACTTAATGGTACGCCACGCTCCAGACCTAACGCTTCAATCCCTTCTTTGCTATTCAATAAGAAGTTGATTAACATCGCACTTTCTTGTGGATACTTAGTTGATTTACCAATAGAAAGCATTTGTGCTGGTTTAAAGAATAAGCCAGCGTCTTTTGCCCCTGGCAACATCGGATATGGGCCAAGGACCAGTTTAGCGGGTTTGGTCAGGTTATCAGAATACTTAGTTATAGTGGAGTTCCACATATAAGTACCCCCCCATTCACCATTAATCCATGGCTTCATTTCATACATATTACTCTTACCGAATGAAGCATAGTATTTAGTGGATGGCATAACATGATTATCGACCATGGTTTTATACATAGTAAAGAATTCGACCCACTGTTCTGGCGTGTAGGCAAATTTCTTATTAGCTTCATCAATGGTCGGAATATTGTATTTTTGTGTCATATAAGAGCGGATTAACGCTAAAGTATCCTGATGCTCTAATACTACTGGATAATATTGGTCACCCAGTTTTTCTTTAAATACTTTACCCGCAGCAAGCAATTCATCCCAAGTTTTAGGATATTCTACGCCAGCTTTAGCCCAGGTCGCATCATTGAAATAGAAGATACGTGCAGTGACTGAAATTGGAATACCATTCAACTTGCCATTAACAGTGGTTTGTTGCAGTTCTTTAGGATCGAATTGTGATAAATCCAATTGTTCTTTTACGCTAAACAAATTATAGAATCCGGTGCCGTCTTTAGAGAAAATAGGCAACCAGTTCCAGTTAGTTTGCATAACGTCAGGTTCAGTACCACCGGCAATTTGTGTCGTCAGACGAGATAAATGACCATCCCAGCCGGTATATTCTGCTTTAACATTAATATTCGGATGTTGTTTGTGGAATTCTTCTAATGCTTTTAATGTTACTTGGTGACGGCCATTACCCCCCCACCATGACATGCGTAAATTAACTTCATCCTGAGCCGCAAAGGCTTGATGTGATAATAGTGCCAGAGTGGATGCTATCAGCGTGTGTAGGATCGCTTTTTTCATTGGGTACTGCTCCTGTTAAAGAGAGATATTTTTTTCTGTTTTTGCATCAAAGATATGGCATTTATCCATATCAAACTGGAAGTACACGGTGCGATGTAGACCATTTTCGATAATAGGGCGCGCTTCGTCAGATGGCAGACGGCAAGTCAGCTCAAAATCATCAACTTTGATATACATAAAGAATTCGTGACCCATGTTTTCCACGCGCACCAATTCACCTTGAGAGTGATTTTCAGTAAATGGATTCATAGACATGCTGACGAATTCAGGACGAACGCCAAAGAACACTTTTTCCCCGGCGTGGGCGGCAACTTTGGCTTGTTGTCTTGCATTTAATACCAAGGTGTATTGACCCACAGTCAGGCCAATTTCCCCGTCTTTTTCTACCAGCGTGCTCGGTTTGATATTCATTTCCGGCGCGCCAATAAAACCAGCAACAAACATATTGGTAGGGTAGTGATAGAGATTATCTGGCGTATCCACTTGCATAATGTGGCCCAGTTTCATCACACAGATTCGGTCACCCATGGTCATTGCTTCGGTCTGATCGTGGGTTACATAAACTGTGGTTGCTGCTTTACCGCTTTTTTTCAATTGCTTATGTAAGTCAGAGATACGAATACGCATCGAGGCGCGCAGTTTTGCATCCAAGTTTGATAACGGCTCATCGAACAAGAATACGTCGGGTTTTTTAACAATGGCACGGCCAACAGCCACACGCTGTGCCTGACCACCAGACAGCTGACGCGGCAAGCGGTCAAGCAGGTCCTCTAACTCCAAAATCTTTGCAGCTTCAGCAACTTGTGTTTCAATCTGGTCTTTTGGCAGTTTGCTTAATTTAAGGCCAAAAGCCAGGTTCTCTTTTACAGTCATGTGCGGATACAGCGCATAGTTCTGGAACACCATGGCAATACCACGTGATTTTGGGGCCAGATTATTGACCACTCGATCACCAATTCGAACTTCGCCATCACTGATGGTTTCCAGCCCGGCCAACATACGCAGGGTCGTGGATTTAGCACAGCCAGATGGGCCAACAATCACCATAAATTCGCCATCATGGATTTTCAGATCAATGCCATGAACCGCGCGGAAACCGTTGGAGTAAACTTTGCCTAATTTATTAAAAATGACTTCAGCCATGATAAATCCTCTATTAACCTTTAATTCCGCTGCTGGTTACGCCTTGCACGAAGTAGCGTTGAGCCAGGAAGAAAACAATGATGGATGGCAGAATGGAGATGCTCGCCATTGCCAGAATTTCGTTCCAAGGTGCGCCTTCGGTCACGTCAATTGACATCTTAAGAGCCAGCGCTATCGGGTACTTATCTACGCTGTAGACGTAAATCAATGGGCCGATAAAGTCGTTCATTGACCACATGAACTGGAACAATGCCACGGAAATAATGGCTGGCTTCAAGATTGGCACCACCACGTACCACAACACTTGGAAGGAGTTACATCCGTCAATTTGTGCCGCTTCTTCCATGTCGCGAGGAACACCGCGCAGGAATTGGATCAACATAAAGACGAAGAACCCTTGTGTCGCGAACGCTAATGGCAGATACAGCGGCATATAGCTATTCAGCATGCCCATTTCACGGAACATGATGTATTGAGGAATCAATAACACAGTACTTGGCAGCAACATGGTGGTGATTAATGTTGCGAACCAGAATTTCTTCCATGGGATCTCAAAGCGTGCGAAACCATACGCCACGATAGTGGAGGAAATAATCGTCAGAATAACTTTCGGGATAACAAACTTAAAAGTGTTAAGCATGTAATGACCGAAATTATATTCCGTACCGGTTTTCCAACCGTTGACAAAACCATCACTGGTTGGGTGTTCTGGCCATAATCCTAATGTGGTGAAGATTTCATTATTAGGTTTAAAGGCGGCGGAAAACATCCACAGCAATGGGTAAAGCATCATCAGCCCGACAATAATCAAAACGATATAGCGGATAGCCGCGCTGACTTTAGCTTTACGTAATGTCCGGCTAATTTCTGCATCAGCAATATCTTGCGCCAGATCTAATTTCTTTTGGTGGGAGTTTTGTACGTCAGTCATTTTTTCCTCCTTTATCGGCGGAGTAGAAGACCCAATATTTGGAAGATTTAAATGCAATTGAGGCAAAGAGGGCGACGACTAGGAATAATACCCAGGCCAGCGCAGCACCGTATCCCATATCAAAGTATTTAAACGCGGTATCATATATATAGAGCGAGAATAAATAAGTGTAATGGGTTGGCCCACCACCGGTGATGACATAAGGCGCCGTAAATTCTTGGAATGCCTGTGTGGTTTGCATAATAAAGTTGAAGAAAATAACCGGCGTAATCAGTGGCACGGTAACTTTCATGAACATTTGCCATTTTGAGGCACCATCAATCATGGCCGCTTCATATTGTGACTGCGGTACGTTCTGCAATGCGGCGAGGAAAATAACCATGGCAGAACCAAACTGCCAAACACGCAGTAATGTTACCGATGTCAGTGCCAGCGCTGGCTCTCCCAACCAGTTGACAGGGTCAAGTCCAAATACCCCAATAAAACCATTTAACAAACCATCAATGGCAAATAAAGCACGCCATAACACCGCAATAGCGACGCTACTGCCGAGAATTGACGGAATATAGAAGGCAGTACGGAAGAACCCAATACCGCGTAATTTAAAGTTCAGTACAAAAGCGATCCCCAGAGCAAATGCCAGTTTTAATGGAATAGTCAGAAATACATAAGCGAAAGTCACGCCCATGGATTTCCAGAATAAATCATCTTCAAGGAACATATGACGGTAATTCTCGATCCCGTTGTAAACGGGAGGGTTCATTAAGTCATACTCAGTAAAACTGAGAAAGAAAGATGATACAAAGGGGAAAGCCGTGAATATTATCAACCCTATTATATAAGGTGATATATAGGCTAACCCCAGCATTCTGTTTTCATTCATAATGCTTACCTATTTTTAATAACATGAAAGATAAATAAAACTACTGATTCAAAAGTGTCGGATAAATAAAATCGATGTCATACAGAGTGCGGCTTTCTCCGTTCACCTGATAATCTCCATGGATGTAACCACCATTGGTAATAAATTGAGGAACGGCTGCTAATTTATTTTGTTTGGCAGCAATCAAGGTCAATATTGCTAATGCAATCGGATTGTCGATACGAAAATAACGGTGTTGCGCTGATTCGACAAACAAGCCGCGATGATAATGTTGGTTAAATAGGTCATTCCCAATCTGCCAGGACAATTCAAATAATTGTTTGCATTGGCAATGTTCGGCCAGTTCAACTAAGGCCAGTAGTAAAGAAGGGGAAATCGCTGTTTTTTTGTCATTGATTATCACTGCGCGGCGTTTTTGTTTGTTTAATTCAGCCAACTGCCAGCGGTGCAGCAAAACCCCAATCAGATCGAATAATTCTTCGTCTTCACTGACTCGCCAGGCCCGAACCAGCGGGAGCAGATAATCGACCTCTAATGGGAATGGCGAAATAACCTGGCCTTTTGCGCCATAATAACCATCGCGTTGTAAGACATAACCGCTCATATCCTGCCCATCGTTCCATAACGGGCGCAATGTATTGCTCTCAACGTCATAAGCGAAACGATAATAATTTTTTAACCCATCAATAACCCATTGTAGAACTTCCGCATCAGGTTGCTGGCACAAGATATCCAACATTGCCAATGGGTTATCAATCAGCAATGGCCGCATATCACGGAACAAAACATTGGCTTCACGGGCAATTTCACCAAACTCAGGGCCAAATTGGCGCTTAGCTCGATCGCCATACCAGGATTGGGTCTGATTATCATCTGCCGGTATTGGCCGACGTTGTTGTGGCGAGCTGAACTGATAAACCGGTAACCCTGTTTCAGGATTACGGGCCAAAACGTATTGACGGTATAAATGTTTTCCCCAAGCAGCAGCTGCGATGTCACCCGTATACTCAGCATATTTATAAGCTGCATAAATGAGATCGGTGCCGGCATTCACAAAGGTCAGGCCTTTAGTCTCAGGTAATTGTGGCAATGCTTCTGGTTTAACCACGTCATTGCGAGCATGAGTGAAAACATGGGGGTCGCGTTGCTTGTCATAGCTACCATGACGGCCCAGATCCAGTGTTTGCCAATCTTCAACATGGGCGTGCCAAAAACCTTGCAGAAAATTAAGCGTTTTCTCACGATCAACACTGAGCAGTAAGTCGTAATAGGGCAGATGATGTTTAAGTTCATGCACTTGCGCCTTTGATTCTGGGCCTTCAGTTTGTAAAGTGTCCAAATTCAGGAAGCGGTGCCCCCCCCAATAAAACAGCCCGCTCTGCTCATGAACACCTTTTTGCATGAAATAGCGGCTTTGTACCCGCGCTTGTTGATGATATTGCGGATCTTGTGTGACCAGGCTAAGAGCATCTAACGTCCGTAGCCAGTTTTGTTGACTGGCGAAGTTAGATATCGGAATATTACGACCATCTGGGAATTTCCAGGTCACAGGTTGGTGAGTCAAAACATCAAAGCCATCGGCCATTAGTGGGGTCGGGTTTTGATGGCTATGGCTAACAGACTGGACTAAATCAACATAGCTACGGATAGCGCTGAGCCAGTTAATCATCACTGCGTCACTGCCTTTAATGTTACCGACAAAATTCATCACCATAACCCCATCATAGAAATATCTGGTCGGAACCGGTTTTAGGTTCCTTATAAATAGAAACACCGTTTCAATCTATTATATTTGTATTTACTGGCGAGTCATTGGGTGAATGACAAAAGTGTGATCAGAGTCGGAACGTTGTTTTGAATTTTTTATTTTTGCATTTTTTAAAGGTTTTTTTAGCTGGTTTACTTTGTTAACTAATTGATAAATAACTAATAAAAAAGGCACAACTGAAGTTGTGCCTGAATGGAGTTTTGAGCTGGAATATGGTGAATAACCGTAGGAAATAATCCTTAACTCAAATTGGTGATATTTCTGGGTTTAGCGAGCTAACCAACCGCCATCTACAGCGATAGTGTAACCACTGATATAGTCCGATGCTTTAGAAGCCAGGAACACCACAGGGCCTTTCAGGTCATCAGGCAAGCCCCAACGACCCGCTGGGATACGGTCAAGGATCTCTTTGCTGCGTTCTTCATCTTTACGCAACTGTTGGGTGTTGTTGGTTGCCATGTAACCCGGTGCTACCGCATTCACATTGATGCCGTGTTTAGCCCATTCGTTGGCTAACAGACGGGTCACACCCATCACTGCGCTTTTCGATGCAGTATAAGACGGAACGCGGATACCGCCTTGGTAAGACAGCATGGAAGCAACGTTGATGATTTTGCCGCCAGTACCTTGTTTGATAAATTGCTTGGCAACCGCTTGAGACATAAAGAACACCGTTTTGATGTTCACATTCATCACATCGTCCCAGTCCTTCTCGCTGAAGTTGATCGCATCTTCACGACGGATTATCCCAGCGTTATTGACCAGAATATCGATTTGGCCAAATTCAGCGATGGCGCGTTCTAACAGGGCAGGGATGCCATCAATCTTGCTCAGGTCAGCAGTCAAACTTAAGAAGCGGCGGCCTAATGCGGTCACTTTCTCAATGGTATCTTTTGGCTCAACAATATTCACACCAACGATATCGCAACCCGCTTCGGCTAAACCAATCGCCATACCTTGGCCCAAACCTGTGTCACAGCCGGTAACCAGAGCAACTTTACCCTTTAACTCAAAGGAATCTAAGATCATAGCTAACATCTCTCTCAAGGCGGTCAACGATTGCCGCGATTTTTATATTGGGGAAGAAAACGCCCAAAGGACGGATTCAGTTGGTGACGCTTAACGCAATTCGCTAACAGCGATGTGGTCCATATCACCGAAGACTTGGTTTTCACCGACCATGCCCCAGATGAATGTATAACGCTTGGTACCCACGCCAGAATGAATAGACCAGCTGGGTGAAATCACCGCTTGTTCGTTGTGGACGAGCAAATGGCGGGTTTCTTGTGCCTGGCCCATCATATGGAAGACGGCCGTTTCTTCGTCCATATCAAAGTAGAAATACACTTCCATGCGGCGGTCATGGGTATGGCAGGGCATGGTGTTCCAGAGATTGCCGGGGGCCAATTTGGTCAATCCCATCGTCAGTTGGCAGGTTGGCAACACATCGGGCACGATGTATTTATTGATAGTGCGGCGATTACTGGTCGCGTCATCGCCCAATGTTTGTGGCGTGGCCTCTGCCAGCGTGATTTTCCTATTGGGATAAGAGGTATGTGCTGGTGCGCTGTTGTAATAGAACTTGGCTGGTTTTTGACTCTCAAGGCTACTGAAGATCACATCCCTGGCACCTTTACCCACATACAAAGCTTCTTCATTACCCATTTCATAAACCTGCCCATCAACTGAGATAAGGCCAGGCCCACCAATATTGATCACGCCCAGCTCACGGCGCTCCAAAAAGTAGCTGACACCCAGTTGCTTACCCACTTCATCACCAATGCTGACTGTTTGTTCGACCGGCAAAATACCGCCCACAATGATGCGGTCGATATGGCTATAGGTCATGGTGTATTCATCGGCGACAAAAATATTTTCAATCAGAAATTCACGACGCAAGCCAGCGGTATCGAGCTGTTTGGCGTGGTCGCTATGAATGCTTTGACGAATTTGCATGTCGGTGCCTCTCTTTCGGTTCGGACCGGTGTTTCTTTTGATGCGGTGATGATAGTATTTGCGGGAAGTTAATTCAATTAAAATGAAATGATGTTTTATTATTTTTTGAGTGACGTCATGATTTTTGGATTAATTATGATTGAACTGCGGGTTTTGGCCGTAGAATGAGCCGAATTCAGCGTAAAACTGTGACTGGGCTACAGACTATTCTGCATAATAGTGAGGAGAAATAATGAAGATGTTCTTTATTAATGATGAAACGCCTTGGGAAGAGCTAGGTAATGGTATTAAACGTAAAGTGATGACCTGGAGCGATGAGCTAATGATGGTCTGTGTTCACTTTGATAAAGGTGCCATTGGTGTAGCGCACAAGCATGATATTCATGACCAGATTGCTTATGTGGCGGCAGGTAGTTTCGAAGTGGAAATAGACGGTCAGAAACGCATTTTAAAAGCTGGAGATGCGTATCGGGCGATTAAGAACGAAATGCATGGTGCGGTATCACTGGAAGATAATAGTATTTTGATCGACACCTTTACGCCTAAACGGGATGATTTCCTGTAAAACGGATTCGGGCGGTTGAGTTATCAACTCTGACCGCCCTTTATCGCCAAGATAATAATTAACTTTCCGCTATGAAATATGTTCCTTACGCAATTGTTCCAATGAGTTCAACTGAATATCTGACAAAGCCCAGCGGGGGTCGGCGCGGTATTCTTCCGAAGGGATGACAATAGAGCGCATACGTGCTGCTTTAGTGGCAATCATCCCATTGACAGAATCTTCCAGCGTGACACATTCCAGAGGGTCAACACCCAGTTCAGCCGCAGCATTCAAATACACTTCCGGATGTGGTTTGCTGTGGGGAAGATATTCTGCGGAAACCAGGCGGTCGAAGTATTTTTCAATATTTAACATCGCCAGAACGCGCTTTTGCATATGCAGTGGAGAAGCGGATGCCAGGCCAATTTTCAGCCCTTGCTCGCGGCAAAGGTCCAATGCATATCCCACACCGGGTAATACCGGCTTGGTTTCTTCTACCAAATCTATTGCTCTGGCAATAATACGGTTGCAAACTTCCGCCTGACTTGGCCCTTGCCATGGCATGGACTGGAACCAAAGTTTCACGACTAAATCGATGCGTAATCCGAGGGTGTCGGGCAATGAATCTCTTGAGGTGGTATCCAGTCCCAGTTCAGTGAAAATATCGAGTTCAGCCTGTAGCCATAAAGGCTCCGAATCAATCAGCAAGCCGTCCATATCGAAAATTGCGGCCTTAATAGTGTGAGGGGTCGCCATTTATTATTACTCCTGTTTGGTCTCTAGCTACGGATTTAACACTGTAACATTGCTTCATAATGATTGAACCGGTGGAACGCAATTCTTTGTCTTTCTTACGATATAATTTATTAACTTAATGATATTGCGCTGGATGAGCTAGGCTTGAGTTTGTGTTAATCGTAAGAACTTCAGCAAAATTCTGCACAAGACCGGGATGTAGCGGGTAAACTAAGGCTACATAAGTTGTGGTATTTACAAGGAGAAGTCATGACCTATCAACAGGCTGGGCGTGTCGCTGTTATCAAACGGATAGCCGGGTGGCTCGTTTTTATTCCAGCACTGCTGTCAACATTGATTTCAATTATCAATTTTGCCTATCAATATAGTCAAAAAAGCACTGGGGTTAATGCGGTTATGCTGGATTTTATCCACGTCATAACGGATATGATCCGCTTTAACACGACTTTTCTGGATATCTTCTGGTACAACTCACCGGTGCCGAATTTCGAACAGGGTTTCTCAGCATCGAACATAATATTTTTTATCATTTACATGCTGATTTTCGTTGGTTTGTCATTACAAGCCTCAGGTGCGCGGATGTCACGACAAGTCCGTCACATTCGTGAGGGTATTGAAGACCAAATGATTTTAGAGCAGGCCAAAGGCAGTGAAGGGCGTAGCCGCGAACAGCTGGAAGAGAAAATTGTCTTACCGCATCACACCATCTTTTTGCAGTTTTTTACCTTATATATTCTGCCATTAGTGATAGGTGTGGCGTTCTATTTTGTTATCAAGCTATTAGAGGCAATGGCTCAAGGGTAGCAATAATACCTGACAACACTGTTGAGTCTGACTCATCAAACCATAATGAAAAGGTCCATAATATGGGCCTTCAGACTGCTGACAAACCTCGACGACTCGATCTCGGGTGGTGAGGACGGGCAGAAGAGTAAAGCGTCCGTGCCAGGGAGGGCGCGGCTCGAGCCATCAGGGATGCTTGTTTTTACAAAGGAAGTACGGCGTCTTTACGATCTACCTGTTTTCACCGCTGCGAGCACGTTGTCAATAACCTCGCCTTTTTTCTATCCCCTCACAAAAACAGCCGAATCCTTTACTTTAGGGGGTTAGCGGCTGCATTAAAATCTTTCTGGATGCAGCAGCTTTTCAACCGCAATCTGGGCATTAATCCAGTGTTGCCCACCAAACAGATTACTGCGGTTCAATAAGTAATAAAGCTGATAAATAGGTTGGCGTTCAATAAAGCCGGACGGGAGTGGCCAGATACTCTGATAACCATCATAAATCTGCGCCGGAAGTTCTGGGTAGAGCGGCAACATGGCAAGGTCACACTCGCGGTCACCCCAATAACAGGCGGGATCAAAAATAACCGGCCCATTGGCACTGGAAGCACAGTTTGCCGGCCATAAATCGCCATGTAGCAGTGAAGGTTGCGGCTGGTGGCCCTGTAAGCGCTCTTGAATCAGATGAGTGATATGCTCGATGTCACCAAACGACATGCCTTTCTCGGCTGCCAATTGTAATTGCCAACCAATGCGCTGTTCAGCGAAAAACTGCGCCCAGCGCCGTTGCCAGCTATTGGGTTGTGGTGTGGTGGACAAATCATTATCAAAATCCAGCCCAAATTGCAGTTGTTCACTCCATTGATGTAAATGCGCTAATTGTTGACCCAGACAATAAGCATTATGGGCATCTAAGGGTTTAAGCGGGATATATTCAAGTAGCAGGAAGCTGTATTCACGATCACTGCCCACACCATAGACTTCAGGTGTTTGGACGGTTTTGCTGCGGGCCAATAGAGAGAGTTGGTCTGCTTCGGCGGTAAATATGGGCAGCATTTCACGGGCATCACATTTGACGAAAACTTCAGTGTCACCATAGCTGAGACGCCAGGCATCATGAATATCTCCGCCGGGCAGTTCGGTTCTTTCTCGGATTTCAGCAGGCCCGAAATATTCACCTAACAGACGATTCACTGCTTGCCACATGATTCACCCCCTATCAAGCTACCAGTTATATCCTTCATTAATGATGATTGAAGCGTTGTTCGTTTGCTGCCTACCTGCAATCCCCATTATCTTGAATGCAGAATATTAGGTTAACTTCTTTATGGTGCGAAGAACAAGACCCTGTGCACAGGGAATACATGCAGTATCAAACAAAAGGAAGATTCCACTGCTTATTGGGCCGCAATTCATGCTCTGGCCTATGACTGACCGCCATGACGACAGAAATATACTTGGTGAATAGTCATTAATAATAAGCCGTAGTGCGTGAGGACAATACGGCAAGTATATTAAAGCTCAATTTATTATAGCAGGTTACCTTTTGGTGCATTTTTAGCACCGCCATCTTTGGCTTTCAAAGCGATTGTGCGGCCTTTCATCGGCTTTATATGGCTGTATATGAGTGCGATGACAAAGAATAATGCTTGAATAATGACAATGCAGGGGCCTGTTGCGCCGTCAATATGGAAGCTTATCAATGTCCCTAATACACACGAGAGCACCGAAGCCAGAGTGGCAACAACCAGCATCTGATCAAAACTGCGGCACACCATAAAGGCGATAATACCCGGAGATATCAACATGGCGATAACTAAGATAACCCCCACCGCCTGCAATGAAGCCACGATAGTTAATGCCAGCAAACACAGTAAACCATAGTGCAATAATTTAACCGGCAGCCCAATGACACGGGCGTGGTTTGGGTCAAAGCAGTACAGCATGAAATCTTTGCGCTTTAACAGCACCACTAACAGAGTGAACCCGGCAATCCATAAGGTTTGTTTCAGCTCAGCCAGTGAAATGCCCAGCATATTACCGAACAAAATATGGCTAAGATGCTGGTCAGTATCCAGACGGGAAAATAGCACCAGACCAAAAGCGAACATGCCCGAGAATACAATCCCCATGACCGTATCCTCTTTAACCCGACTGTTTTCTTTTAAATAGCCAGTGGCGACAGCACAGAATATCCCCGAAATAAAAGCCCCGATAACCAATGGGATACCCAACCAAAAGGCCAATACAATGCCCGGCAACACGGCGTGAGAGATAGCATCTCCCATCAATGACCAACCTTTTAGCACCAGATAACAAGATAAAACCGCGCACACCACACCGGTAATGATGGCGGCAACTATCGCCCGTTGCATAAAAGGGTAGGCGAAAGGTTCGCTGACCAGACTGAATAAAGTATTCATACATTATCCTCCGGACGTGGGGCCGCAGGGTGACGGCGCTTCTGGCGCGTTTGATAACGCGTTGCCAGCAAACCGTGTTTAGGGGCGAAGACAAAGGCCAGCAGGAATACCACTGTTTGTAAGGTCACAATGACCCCGCCGGTTGCCCCATTGAGATAAAAGCTGAGATAAGCGCCAAAAGCACTGGTAAAAGCCCCAATGGCGATAGCTATTACCAGCAAACGGCTGAAACGGTCAGTTAATAAATAGGCGGTCGCGCCCGGCGTGACCACCATAGCAATCACCAGAATCGCCCCGACAGTTTGCAGCGCAGCCACAGTACAAGCGCTCAGCAAAGTGAAGAATAAAATTTTTAACCGCAGTGGTGACAGGCCAATCGACAGAGCATGGCCTTCATCAAAAAACACCGCCAGCAAGTCTTTCCAAATCAGACATAAAATCACAAAAGAGACCAAAATAATGATTTCGACTTGCAAAACATCTTCATCGGCTATGCCCAAAATATTACCGAAAATAATTGACTGCACATTAACGGAGGTGGGATTGAGCGAAACAATTAACAGCCCGACGGCAAAGAAAGTGGAGAAAATAAAACCGATGATGGCATCTTCCCGCAGGCGGGTAATGTGGCGGACTAATGTCATGGCCAATGCAGCAAGCATGCCGGTAAAGAATGCGCCAGCGGCATAAGGTAGGCCGAGGGCATAAGCACCCGCCACACCGGGCACCACGGAGTGCGAGAGCGCATCTCCCATCAGCGACCAGCCTTTCAGCATCAAATAAGCGGATAAGAAAGCACAGACCGCACCGACAATCGCGCTCACCCAAATGGCCTTCACCATGTAATTGTAGTTAAAGGGTTGCAGTAAAATTTCCAGCATCAGGGAGTGTTCTCCTTCGACTGGCTTTGCGCCGGTGGATCATCTTTGGTATGACCATAAAATACCGCGGGGCGCTCGTCATCGGTGATAACCGTCACGGTGCGCGGGTCATTATCGTCGTGTAGCGTATTCCCCGAGAGATTGATATGGCGCAAGACGCCACCAAAGGTCATTTCAAGGTTCTTTTGAGTAAAGGTGGTTTCTGTTGGACCCGCCGCGAGCACGGTCTGATTAATCAGAATCACGTGGTCACAAAACTCCGGTACACTGCCGAGGTTATGAGTTGAAACCAAAATCAGGTGGCCTTCATCGCGCAGCGCGCGCAGCAAATCAATGATGGCATTTTCCGTTTTGACATCAACCCCGGTGAAAGGCTCATCCAGCAGTAATACCGTGCCTTGCTGGGCCAGTGCGCGCGCCAGAAACACCCGTTTTTTCTGCCCGCCAGACAGTTCGCCGATTTGCCGTGAACGCAATGCGGTTAATCCGACCCGCTCAATAGCCTTATCAACCAGAGCTTTATCTTCCCGGCTCGGGATACGCAAAAAATTCATTTTCCCGTAGCGCCCCATCATCACCACATCTTCAACTAAGACTGGAAAGTTCCAATCCACATCTTCGGTCTGTGGCACGTAGGCGATGGTATTTTGCTTTAAAGCGTGGCTAACCGGTTTATCACTCAGTTCTACTTTGCCCACACTGGGTTTGACTTGGCCCATGATGCTTTTAAACAGCGTTGATTTACCGCTACCATTGACGCCGACTAATGCGCAGATAGTCCCGCCAGTGAGGGAAAAACTGGCATCATAAATAGCCGTATGCCCATTGTTATAGGTGACAGTGACATTATCCACTACCAACTCTGGGCGGACAAAAACAGCAGAGCTCATTGACCAAATCCTTTCGCGATAGTTTGCACCGTGGTGTTAATCAAATCGATATAAGTAGGAACCGGGCCTTTCTCATTCGAGAGAGAATCAACATATAACACACCACCATATTGTGCGCCGGTTTCTTTGCTGACCTGCTTAGCCGGTTTATCAGAAATAGTGCTTTCGCTAAATATGACCGGGATTTTATTGGCGCGCATGGTATCAATAACATGGCGTACTTGTTGTGGAGATCCTTGCTCTTCAGCATTGATTGGCCATAAATAAACTTCTTTAAAACCATAATCTTTTGCCAGATAACTGAAAGCACCCTCACTGGTCACCAGCCAGCGCTGCTGTTCTGGAATTCGGGATAAACGCTCACGTAGCGGGGCATCCAGTGCGGCAATTTTTTCAGCATAGGCTTTAGCATTGCGATTATAAGTATCAGCATGAGCGGGATCATGTTCAACCAGCGCCTTACGAATATTTTCAATATAAATCAATGCGTTTGAAGGGGACATCCAGGCATGTGGGTTAGGAATACCTTTATACGGCCCTTCACGGATTGGGAGTGGAGTAATGCCGTCAGTCACTACAGCGGAAGGGACATCTTTAATATTTTCAAAGAAGCGCTCAAACCAACGTTCCAGATTCATGCCGTTCCATAAAATCAGGTCCGCTGACTGTGCTTTGACGATGTCGCGCGGGGTTGGTTGATAGTCATGGATTTCAGCACCGGGCTTGGTTATCGACTCGACCACGGCCGCATCACCGGCGACATTTTGCGCGATATCCTGAATAATCGTGAATGTCGTCACGATTTTGAATTTTTTATCCGGGTCGTTGGGCTTATTTTCCGCCAACGCTGAGGTGCTGATCAGTGATGAAATTGCTACAGCGGTTAACAAGGCAATGGCACGTAAAAAACCAGGTCTAAAGCCGCTAATAGAGTGCAGGTAGGGTATTTTTTGCTTAGTAAACATGGCGATGTTCCCTTTCTTTAAATGAAAATGATTATCAATATCATTAGGGATGAAGTCAAGCCCCGCCATACAATAAACTAAAACTTACCGATAGTTACCGAATATAGCCTGATCATTATGTTAATAATGGTCAAACTAGCGCAAAAAATCTATTTGGACGAGGTGACAATTTGTATATGCTACCAAACGGCTTATTAGCTCGGGGAATACTGTGAATTCAAAAGTCGGTTGCCTAATGGCAATTTTATTGCTGGCAGGGTGTGCTAAACAAACCCCGCCACCGCAAGCAAATAATGGGTGGCTGAAGAACGCGCCCCAAGGTGGTTTCCTTAATGCACAGAAAAGCAGCGCAGGTTCAAGTACAGTTGCGTATAGCGATGTAATTAAACAAGCCGCCAGCCATTATGGTGTTGATGAAACTTTGATTAAAGCCATTATCCAAGTGGAGTCTGGTTATAATCCTGATGTGGTCAGCACTTCAAATGCTGTGGGTTTGATGCAAATTAAAGCCTCTACAGCGGGTCGTGATGCGTACCGGATGAAAGGGCGCAATGGTCAACCAAGCTCTGGCGAATTAAAAGATCCTGTGAAGAATATTGATATTGGGACGGCTTATATCAATATTTTGCAAAACCAGCAGTTAGCGGGGATAAGTGATCCGCAAACATTGCGTTATGCGACTATCGTTTCTTACGCCAATGGCGCGGGTGCCATGCTGCGGACGTTCTCATCTGATAAACGTCTGGCAGTGAATAAAATTAATAGTCTTAGCCCGAACGAATTTTATCAGCATATACAAAAGAAACATCCGGCCGCACAAGCGCCACGTTATTTGTGGAAAGTCGATACCGCTTACCGGGCGATGTCAGAATAATATTAAAGCACTAACCGATGTCGTTTATGGATGCTGTAATATGTGTATCAGTATAAACATCGGTTAGCGTTTCTTTCTATACTCGTCATACTTCAAAACCCGTCATACTTTAAACTATATGCGCGTTAGCTGCGTTTAATAACCCGAATGACTTATTGATGTAAGTTCATCGGGATTAATGAACCTCATCCTTGAGGCTTACCCTGCGGGCTAGCATCAATGCTGTTCAAATCGTCCCGACTGATTTGTTTCTCGCTTGCCGCCTTTCCACCATTCAAATGACTTAGGGCTTATATCTTAAATAACGGGTCATGCAACCGCAGGGGTATAGTTCGCAATAATATCCAGCACACCGTTGATAATAAACTGTACGCCCATACACACCAGCAAAAATCCCATCAGCCGTGAAATGGCTTCAATACCACTTTTGCCGACCCAACGCATAATAGCGCCAGAACTGAGCAGCGAACCCCATAAAATCAGTGAAACACTGAGAAAAATCAGCACTGGTGCGACTGCTACAACCCATGGGCTGAACATGTCATGACCTTTTACCGAGGCCGCTGAGCTGATGATCATGGCGATAGTTCCGGGCCCGGCGGTACTGGGCATTGCCAATGGCACAAAGGCAATATTGATCGATTTTCGTTTCTTTAAATCCTGTGATTTTGCTTCTAACTGAGTATCTTCCGCTGATTGCTGTGGGAAAAGCATACGAAAACCAATGAATGCCACAATCAGCCCGCCCGCTATGCGCAATCCAGGAATCGAAATACCAAAGGTACTCATGACAACCTGACCCGCGTAGTAAGCGACAGTCATAATAAAGAAGACATAAATTGATGCCATCTTCGACTGTTGATTACGCTCTTCGCTGGTCATATTGCCGGATAAACCGAGTAATAGTGCCACTGTCGTCAATGGGTTTGCCAATGGCAGCAGGAGAACTAACCCCAGGCCAATGGCTTTAAATAACTCAAGAATACTGTGCATTCATCTTGCTCCGGACATAACTTCAAACCAACCCAATGAAAGTAAAACATATTAGGCAATTAGCCGTACATCAGGCAAATATGCCCGCATACGCAATTATTACTTACCTTGCCACTTTACGCGATACCAATGCTATTGCCCAACGTCATTGGCATTGACGCCCAGCAATTAGCGTAACGGTGATAACAAGTACCCGAGGATATGTGATGTAGATCAAACCATTGGCTGGCAACAGTTGGCTCAATACCGCAGATCCAGAATAATCATGTCAGCATCAATTTTTTGCAAGGAATAAGGTTTTGTGCATTTGTGATATCAGTGTTGAAGATGAATATATTCGTCAGCCATTATCGGCTTCCGCTGCGTGGGTGTTAGATACCCAAGCTGCACGTGATCGTGGCCGTTTGCGTTTTTTAAAACCTAAACGTGAAGCCCGTCCCCGTTGGCGCTTAGCACCACTTAAAGATACTTACGAAATCCGCTTTTATCCTAACCGTTTGCCAGAACTCTGGTTTTTCAGTGCGGAAAATGCGTCCAGGAAGCGGCTCTAATCACTTTTAACTGAGCCGATGGTCGGTTTTTTTGAAGTAAAAGATGGCTTGATTGTGACGGCATGGTTTTACTTTAAATAATGCGCCTTTTTATTCACTTCCTACTTATCTCACCGGAGGCTGGTATGGCATTTACTGATAATGAACGTAGCGCTTTGTTAGCCGTCAAGGGAGTTGGGCCGACTGTTATTACACGTCTGGAACAGCTCGGTTTTACTTCGCTGACTCAACTTGGTCAGGCTGATATGAATGAGATTGTTAGCAGCGCGGCTGCCATGGTGGGATCGACGTGTTGGAAAAATAGCCCTCAAGCGCGCTCAGCAATTCAAGCCGCTATTGATCTGGCCAAAATGCACTCATCAGAGTGAGTGCATCTCAACCGTTATCTTCCTTTTACTCAATATCTCTCCGGCTCGTGTAGCTTATTTCTTTTGGTACTCTGTAGCAGCAGGGTATGGTTTCAGTAAATCATCCAGTATCTGCATCCTTTCTTCTATCGGAATATACAACCAGCGAGTAAACCAAGGTGTTTTCTCAGTGTTCTGTTGATGTGTCCGGCGAAAGTAAAGTTCGAGGCCCGACAGAACGTCGTTAGTCTGTTTCATCGTATTTCTCCCTCTTATTGACCAGTATGCAAATCATAGGCAATAAAATGCGGAAGAAAAACGGATGGAATATATTTTATTGTTCAGTATTTATGAGGGCGCTGCCATTTTGAGCAATAAGGAAGTATTTATGGGGAAAGGAAAAAAAAGCACGGAATTCTTGGCCTGAGCCAAATAAAACGCCCCGATTGCGTAAACAATCGGGGCGGCGTTCCAGTAACCATTGCTACACGGAAACGGAAATTGATTATGGGCACATCCTGTAGAAATAGCAATACACCCAGTGCTACTCAAAAGCAATAGATCATAATGTAAATCATTGTTGGTAAGGATAAACGCCTTTAATCGGCTTCAAAGGGGCATTCCAAGACATAGTCCTGCAACCCATTATTATCGTGATGGAGGTAAAGGTGTATTTTATGTTTTTGACTGTTAGTGGTGTTCTGACTATGAGAATTTGAGGAGCAGTACAGGAGTTGATAGATTCCTGAAACGGCAGACTTCTTTGCCAATACTTATCATAGAAGTAACCGTTTCAGTGTGGTGTAATGATATGTTTTTATTTGATTATTTTCTGACTAGCCAATTTTCCGGCATAAAAACTTGCCTTTTATTACGCCATCAAAAAAACGACCTTTCGAAACGGCCGACATAAAATTCTGGTGAACACGCTCAGGAACGCCAAGATACTGATAAATCCCTTGTTCTCTGAACTGTATCTCCAGCATGCGATTTTCAGGATCATAACCAATCGACAAAATTCTGGAGGATGTAACAGGTTGTCGCTGCAATAGTAGACCCTCAGTTATACGGTGTTGATATTATGCTGATCGTAGAGCAGTTTAAGCATGATAACTTTGTCGGTGATCATTATCACTGTTTGGTTGCAGTATTAATAGATTATTCGCTAGGTTTTATTGCCATTGCATTAAGTGGTGATAATATGACTTCACTTTATGACATGATCTGTGTCACAAAGTAAACTGTGTACACAGTTGCGTACCAATATAACAAACGTGGGTTAAATTGATGTCGCAACTTTTTGAAATTAAACAATAATTACGTCTTGCATGTGATCTGTCGTGTGGGTCACCACTGTAGATAAGGAATTAGAATGCCTGTTATTACCCTTCCTGACGGCAGCCAGCGTCAATATGATCACGCCGTTTCTGTCCTTGATGTTGCCTTAGATATCGGCCCCGGTCTGGCAAAAGCCTGTATTGCTGGCCGCGTCAATGGCGAATTAGTGGATGCCGGTGACCTGATCGAATCTGATGCACAACTGGCCATTATCACTACCAAAGATGCTGAAGGCTTGGAAATTCTTCGCCATTCATGTGCGCACTTATTGGGGCACGCTATCAAGCAACTTTGGCCAGATACCAAGATGGCAATCGGCCCAGTTATCGACAACGGTTTCTATTACGATGTTGATATTGACCGTACTCTGACGCAGGAAGATCTTGAGCTGCTGGAAAAGCGGATGCATGAACTTGCCGATAAAGATTACGACGTGATCAAGAAAAAGGTCAGTTGGCAAGAAGCCCGTGATACTTTTGCTGCTCGTGGTGAAGATTATAAAGTGGCTATTCTTGATGAGAATATCAGCCGCGATGATCGTCCTGGTTTATATCACCATGAAGAATACGTTGATATGTGCCGTGGCCCGCACGTTCCTAATATGCGTTTCTGCCATCATTTTAAATTGCAGAAAACCTCTGGAGCCTATTGGCGTGGCGACAGCAAAAATAAAATGCTGCAACGTATCTACGGCACGGCTTGGGGTGATAAGAAGCAACTGAATGCTTATCTGCAACGTCTGGAAGAAGCAGCCAAACGCGACCATCGTAAGATTGGTAAGCAGTTGGACCTTTACCACATGCAGGAAGAAGCACCCGGTATGGTGTTCTGGCACAATGACGGCTGGACTATCTTCCGTGAACTGGAAACTTTTGTGCGTATGAAGCTCAAAGAGTACCAGTACCAGGAAGTGAAAGGGCCATTTATGATGGACCGTGTTCTGTGGGAAAAAACCGGGCATTGGGAGAACTATGCCGAGCATATGTTCACCACGTCGTCGGAAAACCGCGAGTACTGTATCAAGCCAATGAACTGCCCTGGGCATGTACAGATCTTCAACCAAGGGTTGAAGTCGTACCGTGACCTGCCACTGCGTATGGCCGAGTTCGGTAGCTGCCATCGTAATGAGCCATCAGGCGCGCTACACGGCTTAATGCGTGTGCGTGGCTTTACTCAGGACGATGCACACATCTTCTGTACTGAAGAGCAGGTTCGCGATGAAGTGAACAGCTGTATCAAGATGGTGTACGACATGTACAGCACCTTTGGCTTCGAAAAAATTGTGGTCAAGCTGTCTACGCGTCCTGAAAAACGTATTGGTAGCGATGACTTATGGACTCGCGCTGAAGACGATTTAGCTGCTGCGCTGACTGAAAATGGCATTCCGTTTGATTATCAGCCGGGTGAAGGTGCCTTCTACGGTCCGAAAATTGAATTTACCTTGCATGATTGTTTGGATCGTGCGTGGCAGTGTGGTACCGTACAGCTCGATTTCTCATTACCGGGCCGCTTAAGTGCGTCTTACATCGGCGAAAATAATGATCGCCAGGTGCCAGTAATGATTCACCGGGCTATTTTGGGGTCAATGGAGCGTTTTATCGGTATTCTTACCGAAGAATATGCAGGCTTCTTCCCAACTTGGTTAGCACCGGTACAAGTCGTGGTGATGAATATCACTGATAGTCAGTCTGATTATGTCCAACAAGTGACCAAAAAACTGCAAGATGCAGGGATTCGGGCAAAAGCGGACTTGAGAAATGAGAAGATTGGCTTTAAAATTCGTGAACATACGTTGCGTCGGGTTCCATATATGCTGGTCTGTGGCGATAAAGAGGTCGAATCAGGCAAAATTGCCGTTCGTACCCGCCGTGGTAAAGATTTAGGAAGCTTAGACGTCAACGTGGTCGTAGACCAGCTGCTAGCAGAAATTCGCAGCCGTAGTCTTCATCAACTGGAGGAATAAAGTATTAAAGGCGGAAAACGAGTTCAACCGGCGCGTCCTAATCGCATCAACAAAGAGATTCGCGCCACAGAAGTTCGCTTAACAGGCGTCGATGGTGAGCAGATTGGCATTGTCAGTCTGAATGAAGCTCTTGAAAAAGCCGAGGAAGCTGGTGTTGATTTAGTAGAAATCAGTCCGAATGCCGAGCCGCCGGTTTGTCGTATTATGGATTACGGCAAATTCCTCTATGAGAAGAGCAAGTCGACAAAAGAACAGAAGAAGAAGCAAAAAGTCATTCAGGTCAAGGAAATCAAATTCCGTCCTGGTACCGATGATGGCGACTATCAGGTCAAACTACGCAACCTGATTCGCTTTCTGGAAGATGGCGATAAAGCCAAAATCACTCTGCGATTCCGTGGACGTGAGATGGCGCACCAACAGATCGGCATGGAAGTCCTTAACCGTGTCAAAAAAGATCTGACTGAAGATTCTGATTTGGCCGTCGTGGAGTCTTTCCCGACTCGTATCGAAGGTCGTCAGATGATCATGGTGCTCGCACCTAAGAAGAGACAGTAAGGCACTCAAGTAACAGGCTTCTCTATGCTTGCATAGCAAGAGGTCTGTTCGCCTGGCTAGCTCGTTGTAATTAACAATGCGAAGTGGATATATTCAATGCCAAAGATTAAGACAGTACGCGGCGCCGCTAAGCGCTTCAAAAAAACCGGTGCCGGTGGTTTTAAGCGTAAGCATGCCAACCTGCGTCATATTTTGACCAAAAAAGCTACTAAGCGTAAACGTCATTTACGTCCAAAAGGCATGGTATCTAAGAACGATCTAGGTTTGGTCGTAGCATGTCTGCCATACGCATAAGTAATTTTGGTTTGAATTAAGACGATAGGAGAAGTAAATGGCTCGCGTAAAACGTGGTGTGGTAGCTCGTGCACGTCACAAAAAAATATTAAAGCAAGCGAAAGGTTACTACGGTGCCCGTTCGCGCGTTTATCGTGTTGCTTTCCAGGCAGTAATCAAGGCAGGCCAATACGCCTACCGTGACCGCCGTCAACGGAAACGTCAATTCCGCCAATTGTGGATTGCACGTATTAACGCAGCTGCACGTCAGAATGGTCTGTCTTACAGCCGTTTCATCAATGGTCTGAAAAAGGCTTCTGTTGAAATCGACCGTAAGATCCTGGCTGACATCGCAGTATTCGATAAAGTGGCATTCTCTGCACTGGTCGAAAAAGCGAAAGTAGCTCTGGCGTAAGTCAGAATTGAAGAGGGAGCTGGTCTCCCTCTTTTAATCTTTAGCTTATTAGTAAGAAGGTCATCGTTATGATGCATGCTGTTACTTTTCGCTTCTTTTTTTACTTTAGCGCCTGATTTCAGGAGGCTTGCGCGTAAGAATAGAAACGAAAAATAGCGCCGAAGCCTCCCATAGTGGAGGCTTTTTTGTTTTTACTCTACCGCACTTATGGTGATGTGAGTAAAGGTGTCACTGATGGGATACCTTACTGATTTTATGTAAAAGATTCATTTCGGTTATCGGATTTTAACTAATAACATATATCCTAAATAATTCGAATGGCAGGAAGGTGGTCAGTGAATGACAAATTGGTTGTAAACCATTTTGAACGGCGCTTGCGCTGGCCCGCAGGGTGAGCCTCTGATGAGGCTCATAATCCCGATGAACTTACTTATTTTTTAAGGTTAAGACGAGTAAGTGATTTGGGTAACTGAGCGCCGCTAACACCTCTGCAATTCCAAATATAACGGATATAACTACAAGCGGGCCATACGGCCAGAGGAAGAGAAAACAATGCCACATCTCGCAGAGCTGGTTGCCAAAGCTAAAGCAGCCGTAGAAGATGCCCAGGATGTTGCCGCGTTGGATTTGGTGCGCGTCGAATATTTAGGCAAGAAAGGCCATTTGACCCTTCAAATGACATCGCTGCGTGAGCTGCCAGCTGAAGAACGTCCAGCAGCTGGTGCCGTCATTAATCAGGCTAAACAAGAAGTTCAAGAAGCACTTAATGCTCGCAAAGAAAAGCTGGAATCAGCGGTTCTGAATGCCCGACTGGCGGCCGAAACCATTGATGTCTCCTTACCGGGGCGTCGTATGGAAAATGGTGGCTTGCATCCGGTGACGCGTACCATTGATCGTATTGAAACTTTCTTCGGCGAATTGGGCTTTTCTGTAGAGTCTGGCCCAGAAATAGAAGATGACTATCATAACTTCGATGCATTGAATATCCCGGCTCATCACCCAGCTCGTGCTGATCATGATACGTTTTGGTTTGATGCCACTCGATTGCTGCGTACGCAGACGTCAGGTGTGCAGATTCGGACCATGCAAGGCCAGCAACCTCCGATTCGGATTATCGTGCCTGGCCGTGTTTATCGTAATGATTACGACCAAACACACACACCGATGTTTCATCAAATGGAAGGGCTGATTGTTGACCGTGATATCAGCTTCACCAATCTGAAAGGCACTCTGCACGATTTCCTGCGTAATTTCTTCGAAGAAGATCTGCAAATTCGCTTCCGTCCCTCTTATTTCCCGTTTACTGAACCCTCTGCTGAAGTCGATGTTATGGGGAAAAATGGTAAATGGCTCGAAGTATTGGGCTGCGGCATGGTGCATCCCAATGTATTACGAAACGTAGGTATTGATCCTGAGATTTATTCGGGCTTTGCATTTGGCATGGGAATGGAGCGCTTAACGATGCTGCGTTACGGTGTCACCGATTTGCGGGCATTCTTCGAAAATGATCTCCGTTTCCTCAAACAGTTTAAGTAAGGCGGGAATATCTCATGAAATTCAGTGAACTTTGGTTACGCGAATGGGTAAACCCAGCCATTAGCAGTGATGATTTAGCCCATCAAATTACCATGGCCGGTTTGGAAGTTGATGGCGTAGATGCGGTAGCAGGCGAATTTAATGGTGTTGTTATCGGCCACGTTGTGGAATGCGGTCAGCATCCAAATGCAGATAAATTACGTGTAACCAAAATTGATGTTGGCGGTGAGCGCTTGTTGGACATCGTTTGTGGTGCACCTAACTGCCGCCAGGGTCTGAAAGTTGCGGTTGCTACGGTCGGTGCTGTACTGCCGGGTGATTTTAAGATTAAAGCGGCTAAGTTACGCGGCGAGCCATCTGAAGGTATGTTGTGCTCTTTCTCTGAACTGGCTATTTCAGAAGATCATGACGGTATTATTGAGCTGCCTGCTGATGCGCCGATTGGCGTTGACCTGCGTGAATATCTAAAACTTGATGATAAAACTATCGAAATCAGTGTCACACCTAACCGTGCAGATTGTCTGGGGATTATCGGTGTAGCACGTGATGTGGCGGTGTTGAATCAACTGTCACTCACTGAGCCAGATATCAGCCCGGTTGCGCCGTCTATTAATGACAGCTTCCCGATCCGCGTTGAGGCTCCACAAGCTTGTCCACGCTATTTGGGCCGCGTGGTGAAAGGCATAAATGTTAAAGCCGCTACCCCATTGTGGATGCGCGAGAAATTGCGCCGCTGCGGCATTCGTTCAATTGATCCTGTTGTCGATATTACTAACTTCGTCTTGTTAGAGTTAGGCCAACCGATGCATGCGTTTGACTTAGACCGTATCGACGCGGAGATTATTGTTCGCCTGGCCGCTGAAGGTGAAGAGTTAACTTTATTGGATGGCACAACAGTCAAACTGAATGCTGACACTCTGGTTATTGCCGATCAGCAGAAACCACTGGCGATGGCGGGTATTTTCGGTGGTGAACATTCAGGTGTTAATGAAGAAACGCGCAACGTACTGTTGGAATCCGCTTTCTTTAGCCCACTTTCAATTACGGGTCGCGCGCGCCGTCATGGTTTACATACAGATGCTTCTCATCGTTATGAGCGTGGTGTTGATCCGGCGCTGCAACATAAAGCGATTGAACGCGCTACCAAGCTGCTGATTGATATCTGCGGTGGTGAAGCAGGCCCGGTGATTGATGTGACTGCACCGGCAGAATTGCCAAAACGCGCCACTATCACCTTGCGCCGCGAGAAACTGGATCGCCTAATGGGTCACCATGTGCCTTCTGAACAGGTCAGCGATATTCTGCGCCGCCTCGGCTGTCAGGTGACTGAAATGGGTTCTGATTGGCAGGCCGTAGCACCAAGCTGGCGTTTCGATATGGAAATCGAAGAAGATTTGGTGGAAGAAGTTGCGCGCATCTACGGGTATAACAATATTCCAGATGTGCCTATTAAAGCTGATTTGGTGATGACGAAACACCGCGAAGCCAACTTGTCACTGAAGCGAGTTAAGACCGCTTTAGTCGATCGCGGCTATCAGGAAGCAATTACTTACAGTTTTGTTGACCCAAAAGTACAGGCGTTGCTGCACCCACAGCAAGATGCACTCATCTTACCCAGCCCAATATCCATTGAGATGTCTGCAATGCGGTTGTCATTGTTGACAGGTTTACTGTCAGCGGTGGTGTATAACCAGAATCGCCAGCAATCTCGCTTGCGTTTATTTGAAAGTGGTTTGCGCTTTGTACCTGATAGTAAAGCAGATCTTGGAGTTCGACAGGAGGTAATGCTGGCTGCTGTCATTACAGGTCACCGTTATGATGAACACTGGGATCTGGCTCGTCAGCCAATCGACTTCTATGATTTGAAGGGCGATTTGGAAGCAATTCTGGAACTTACTGGCAAATTATCGGATGTTCAGTTCCGTGCCGAAACGCATTCTGCACTGCATCCAGGACAGAGTGCTGCAATTTATTTATCAGGGGAACACATTGGTTTCATTGGTGTAGTTCATCCAGAACTGGAACGTAAGCTGGATTTAAATGGCCGCACTGTGGTGTTTGAAGTGCAGTGGAACAAGCTTGCAGACCGCGCTGTGCCTCATGCCAGCGAGATTTCGCGCTTCCCAGCAAACCGTCGTGATATCGCTGTTGTAGTGGCTGAAAACGTTCCCGCAGAAGATATTTTGGCAGAGTGTAAGAAAGTTGGCGCAAATCAGGTAGTTGGCGTAAACTTGTTTGATGTGTACCGTGGCAAGGGCGTAGCAGAAGGTTATAAGAGTCTGGCTATTAGTCTGGTGTTGCAGGATACCGCCCGTACACTGGAAGAAGAGGAGATCGCCGCTACTGTCGCAAGATGTGTAGAGGCGTTAAAACAGCGATTCCAAGCATCCTTGAGGGATTGAACCTATGGCGCTTACTAAAGCTGAAATGTCAGAACATCTGTTTGAGAAGCTAGGGCTTAGCAAACGTGATGCAAAAGATCTAGTTGAGTTATTCTTTGAAGAAGTACGTCGTGCTCTTGAGAATGGCGAACAGGTCAAACTGTCTGGCTTTGGCAATTTTGATCTGCGAGACAAGAACCAACGTCCGGGCCGTAATCCGAAGACGGGTGAGGACATCCCTATTACGGCGCGCCGTGTGGTGACTTTCCGTCCAGGGCAAAAGCTAAAAAGCCGGGTAGAGAGTGCCACTCCGAAAGAGTGAATCTTTTCCCGAAACAAAAGGCCGCGCAAGCGGCCTTTTTCTTGTTCTTAATGTATTGAAATATAACTCTTTTATTTTATCAGTATCCACATCCTAACCGCAGGTTAGGGCTATCCTCCCTTAGACCCTCAAACTCAAGCTACACAGTGATCAGGTCTAGCAACCTGGTACAGACTCAAAAATTACAGGTATAATCCCACAAATTATTCAACGGGTTTAGAAACAAAGATGACAAAACTCACCTTGCAAGAACAGATGTTAAAAGCTGGATTAGTGACCAGCAAAAAAATGGCTAAAGTCCAAAGGACGGCTAAAAAATCACGAGTTCAAGCTCGGGAGGCAAGAGAGATTGTGGAAGAAAATAAGAAAGCGCAACTTGAGCGTGATAAACAGCTAAGTGAACAACAAAAACAAGCTGCTTTATCTAAAGAATATAAAGCTCAGGTGAAGCAGTTGATTGAAATGAACAAAATCAGCCTTTCAAAAGGCAATATTGGTTTTAATTTCACAGATAATAATTTAATTAAAAAAATAGTGGTGGATAAGCTTACTCAAGCTCAGCTGATTAGTGGCCGTCTCGCCATTGCTCGTTTGGCTGTTGATAACAGTGGCGAGAGTGAATACGCTATTATCCCCGCCAGCGTAGCCGATAAAATTGCGCAGAGAGATGCAAGCAGTATTGTATTAAATAGTGCGCTGAGCCAGGAAGAGCAAGATGGTGAAGATCCGTATGCCGATTTTAAAGTGCCAGATGATTTGATGTGGTAATTAACATTTTGCAGATGCTTATTAATGAAAAGTCTTTCAGGGCTTTTCATTAATATTTTATGTTCGGTCAATTCATGGGGCACGTAGGTTTATTCTGAGGGGATAAAACAGGCAATCTGAAATGAGTGTATGGATTCTGTTAGCAATATGCAATGAAATTGAAAATGGGAAATTATCCGATAGATAGACATTATTTTCACTGATATAAAATTCTTAATGTTAAATAATACATTCGGATTTATATGAAAAAATATCTGCTGTTATTAGGCATTTTATCATTAATGCCGCTGATCGCGCAGGCTGATGTGTCACTGGATATCAATATACCCGGAGTCAGCTTACATTTAGGTGACCAAGATAACCGAGGCTATTACTGGGATGGTTATGATTGGCGTCCACCACAATGGTGGCACGATCACCGTGGTGGGCATATCGGTGACCGTAGTGAGCGCGGTTATTATTGGGATGGTGGACGTTGGCAGCGCCCCTCTGAACATGATGGCGGTAATCCATTCCGCGGGCAGGAACATAGTGAAGGGTACAGTGGGCGTGATTCTCATGGTAATCAATCACAGCACAATGACAATAATGGACATGGTCAACCGGGCAATAATCATGGTGTGGGCAACCCCGGCAAACCGGGAGGGCCAAATAGCCCAGGGAGTCAGAATAATAATGGTCGTCATGGCGGTCAGCAGGTCTACCCACCGCAAAATAATGGTTATCGCGGATAATAAATAACAAATAGCGTTCACGTTGCCTCTGATATTAGGGGCAACACTGGCGTTTTCTCTCAATAAAAAATCAACTTCTTCATGCAAAACTTTCCCTTATCCCCTTAACCTCTTACTATCATTGCTTAGCAATCAATAATAGACCCAGATATCTTCAGGTAGATCCTGAGGCAATGGCCGAGGATGTCATGCAGACCAGTCAGTTATTTACCGCACTTCAACAACAACAACAACAACGTGATCACCGTTATCTCAAGGGGCTGGTCGTCATATTGTTTTTGGCGTTTTTCATTAGCTTATGTGTCGGTGATCTGTGGATGTGGCCCACTCAGTGGTTCAGCGAAACCGGGCAACTATTCGTTTGGCAGTTACGTTTGCCTCGAGCACTGGCAGTGATGATGGTAGGGGCAAGTCTTGCCGTATCTGGCGCCGTCATGCAGGCATTGTTTGAAAATCCATTAGCAGAACCGGGCTTATTAGGGGTGGCAAACGGTGCCGGTGTTGCGCTGGTGATGGCCGTTTTATTAGGGCACGGGTTGCTACCAATCTGGTTCTTAAGTGCCTGTGCCATTGCGGGCGCCTTATTTATGACGGCGCTTTTGCTGGTTTTTGCCCGCCGCCGCTTATTAACCAATGCCCGATTGTTGCTGGTTGGGGTTGCTTTGGGGATTGTCTGTAGCGCCATTATGACGTGGGCTGTTTATTTCAGCACCAGCCTGGATTTACGCCAATTAATGTATTGGATGATGGGCGGATTTAGCGGCATTGACTGGCGGCAACAAGGGCTAGTGCTCGCATTGTTACCTGTTGTCATTTGGCTCTGTTGCCAAGGTCATGTGCTTAATTTTATGTCTCTCGGTGAACAACAAGCCCGGCAATTGGGAGTTTCTCTCCATTTATGGCGGAATTTATTGGTTATCGCGATCGGCCTACTGGTGGGTATTAGTGTTGCCCTGGCGGGAGTGATTAGCTTTATTGGTCTGGTCATTCCGCATATTTTACGGTTGACGGGATTAACTGATCAGCGCCGGTTATTGGCGGGATGTGCCTTGGCGGGGGGAGGAGTATTGTTATTAGCCGATGTCGTGGCGCGAATCGCCTTATTCTCGGCAGAATTGCCGATTGGTGTGGTAACGGCAACCTTAGGCGCGCCATTATTTATCTGGTTGCTGACACGGGTGAACAGTGTAAAGTGATTAGCCTTACATGGGCTTATGTTCCTGTAGGCTTATCATCGCTGAATAAGGATTCCTCCTGATGAATGATTCAATTTATTCCATCCCAGTAAAAACAATTGAAAGCCAATCAGTTAAACTGGAAAAGTATAAAGGTTCAGTTTTGCTGGTGGTCAATGTGGCTTCCCAATGTGGTTTAACCAAACAATATGAAGGTTTGGAAAATCTGTACAAAACTTATCAGCAACAGGGCTTTGAGGTATTAGGATTTCCTAGTAATGAATTTGCGGGGCAAGAGCCGGGCAGCAACGAGGAAATTCAGGCATTCTGCCGCGGTACTTTTGGTGTTGATTTCCCGATGTTTAGCAAAATTGAAGTCAATGGCCCACAACGCCATCCTTTATATCAACAATTGATCGCAGCTAAACCTGTTGCTGTAAAACCTGAAGGCAGTGAATTCTATCAACGCTTAGCGAGTAAAGGACGTGAGCCAAAGCAGGCTGGCGATATTTTATGGAATTTCGAAAAATTCCTGATTAGCCGAGAGGGTGTGGTTCTTGAGCGTTTTGCTCCTGATATGACGCCAGAAGACCCAATTTTAATCAATGCCATTACTCAGGCCTTAGCTGCTCACTAATTTACGGATGAAAGAGTTATTTTTATGTTATTGCAACTCAGTAATGTCAGTGTAGATACCCGTCTTGCTCCTTTTTCTACGCAAGTCGCTGCTGGGTTGCAAATTCATGTGATAGGCCCGAATGGGGCAGGGAAAAGTACGTTACTCGCTTCTTTAGCGGGCTTATTGCCCTCGGCAGGGGACATTACCCTCGCGGGGAAATCATTATCCCGTTATTTAGGGCATGATTTGGCTCGCGTTCGGGCTTATTTATCTCAACAACAATCGGCTCTGACAATGATGCCGGTTTTTCAATACCTTTCTCTTTATCAACCGGCGGGTGTTCCTCAGGATGCTATCGCGGCTACCATTGGCTATCTCTGTGAGAAATTACGATTAACCGACAAGTTATCTCGCATGTTGTCACAACTTTCTGGCGGAGAGTGGCAGCGGGTTCGTTTGGCGGCGGTTTTTTTGCAAGCTTGGCCAACTATTAATCCTGATAGTAAATTGCTGTTACTTGATGAGCCGTACACCGGTCTTGATGTCGCGCAAAAAGTGGCATTGGACAGCTTGCTGCGCGAGTTCTGTTCTGCTGGACGCAGCGCAATAATCAGCGCCCATGATCTTAATCACACCTTACAACAGGCTGACCAGGTTTGGTTAATGGCGCGTGGTCATGTGCTGGCCCAGGGCGGGACTCAGCAGGTAATGGAAACCCATATTCTCTCTGAGGTATTTGAGGTAGATTTCCAAATACACAGTTTTAATCAACAGAGTTGGATCATTACCAAAAGTTTTTAATCGTAAAATTTGTTGATTAGTCTTAGATAATCTCCGCCAACAACCGGCCTTTATTTGTCATTTCTATTTTGATATTTCCTCTCTGACAAAGACAATTAATCGTGGTCTCAACTGCGTCAGGATGTTTTTTCATCATATTGATTTTTATGAAAAAATTAATTATTCAACTTAAAGTAATTACGCTAAATACTACTGCAAAAAAAATCCTATCTTAAGGTTTATTTAAGGTTAATAAACTAGACTTCATATTCAGCCAGGCATGTATCTATCTGAGTAGTGTTTAGTTTTCGTTAACTTATAGGGGCATATAGTTCCTCAAAGTGCCAAGTATCCTAGGGATTTCTCAATGCAGAATTTTTTGCCTTTTTCTCGTCCGGCGATCGGTACGGACGAAATTAATGCGGTAGTAAAAGTGCTAGGCTCCGGTTGGATCACCACAGGCCCTCAGAACCAAAAGTTGGAAACTGATTTTTGCGCTGCATTTGGTTGCAAACATGCGGTTGCCGTCTGTTCTGCTACTGCAGGTATGCATATTACGCTAATGGCGCTAGGGATTGGCCCTGGTGATGAGGTCATTACGCCATCTCAGACGTGGGTATCAACCCTTAATATGATTGTGCTGTTGGGCGCTGAACCGGTAATGGTTGATATCGACCGTGACACCTTAATGGTGAATGCGGCGGATATTGAAGCCGCGATCACACCGAAAACCAAAGCCATTATTCCCGTTCATTATGCAGGAGCACCTTGTGATCTTGATGCTCTGCGTCGGATAGCCCAGCAATACGGAATCCCATTAATTGAAGATGCAGCTCATGCTGTTGGTACGCGTTATAAAGATCAATGGGTTGGCGAGAAAGGTACCGCGATCTTTTCTTTCCACGCTATCAAAAACATCACTTGTGCTGAGGGTGGTTTAATTGCCACTGACGATGATGAACTGGCAGCCAGAGTGCGCCGACTCAAGTTTCATGGCTTAGGGGTTGATGCTTTTGACCGCCAAATCCAAGGCCGCAGTCCGCAGGCTGAAGTTGTTGAGCCGGGATATAAATACAACTTATCGGATATTCACGCCGCTATTGCGGTGGTTCAACTTGGGCGTTTACCTGAAATCAACGCCCGCCGACAAGAACTCGTCGCTCGTTATCATGCGGCATTAGCTAATTCTCCCTTGCAACCTTTAGCTGTTCCCCATTATGCCCATCAACATGCCTGGCATCTTTTTATGGTGCGAGTTGATGAAGCGCGTTGTGGTATTGACCGGGATTCACTGATGGCGCGTTTAAAAGATGCAGGGATTGGCACTGGGTTGCATTTTCGTGCGGCGCATACCCAGAAATATTATCGCGAGCGTTATCCGCGCCTTAACTTACCGAATACTGAGTGGAATTCCGCCAGATTATGCACATTGCCCCTTTTCCCCGACATGCTAGACAGCGATGTTGATCGGGTGGTTGATGCATTGGCAACAATTATAGGGTCGCACCGTGTCTGAAAGTGAAAAAATCAAGAAAGTCTCAATCGTTATTCCTGTTTATAACGAGCAAGAGAGTCTGCCAGCATTAATCGAGAGGACGTTGGTTTCCTGTAAGTTACTAACGCAACCCTATGAAATTATTCTGGTTGATGATGGCAGTAGTGACAATTCCGCCGAGCTTTTGACGGCAGCGGCGAATGAGCCAGAGAGCCACATCATTGCCGTTTTACTTAATCGTAATTATGGGCAACATTCCGCCATTATGGCGGGGTTCAATCAGGTCAGCGGCGATTTGGTCATTACACTTGATGCTGATCTGCAAAATCCCCCGGAGGAGATCCCCCGGCTGGTGAGTGTCGCAGAAGAGGGCTATGACGTTGTGGGCACGGTACGTGCGAACCGTCAGGATTCTTTGTTCCGCAAAACCGCATCACGCATGATCAATATGATGATTCAACGCGCCACTGGGAAATCCATGGGTGATTATGGCTGCATGTTACGTGCTTATCGCCGTCATATCGTTGAAGCAATGTTACACTGTCACGAACGCAGTACCTTCATTCCTATTTTGGCAAACACATTTGCCCGTCGCACGACTGAGATTACTGTCCATCATGCGGAACGTGAGTTTGGCGATTCTAAATATAGCCTGATGAAACTCATTAATCTGATGTATGACTTGATTACTTGCCTAACAACAACGCCATTACGTTTATTAAGTCTGGTCGGCAGTGTCATTGCACTTTCTGGTTTCACTCTCGCCGTGTTGTTAGTGGTTTTACGTTTGGTATTTGGCCCAGAATGGGCAGGCGGCGGCGTCTTTACGCTGTTTGCCGTGTTGTTTATGTTCATTGGTGCCCAATTTGTTGGTATGGGGTTACTCGGTGAATATATCGGTCGTATTTATAACGATGTGCGCGCCCGCCCGCGTTATTTCATACAGAAAGTGGTCAGCGCTGAGCAGACCGAAAATAATCAGGAAGTAGAAAAATGAAAGCGATTGTCTTTGCCTATCATGATATTGGCTGTGTCGGCCTGAAAGCCCTTGTTGAAGCAGGTTACGATATTCAGGCGGTCTTTACCCATACTGACTCTCCTGGCGAGAATCGTTTTTTCTCTTCTGTAGCCAAAGTGGCCGCAGATTTAGAGCTACCGGTATTTGCACCAGAAGATGTTAACCACCCGCTGTGGGTTGAACGTATTAAGCAATTACAGCCTGATATCATTTTCTCTTTCTACTACCGCAATATGCTCTGTGATAACATTTTGTCATCGGCACCACGTGGTGGTTTTAATTTACATGGCTCTTTATTACCGAAATACCGTGGGCGAGCGCCGATTAACTGGGCTCTGGCCAATGGTGAGACAGAAACCGGTGTGACCTTACACCAGATGGTGAAGAAAGCCGATGCAGGCCCGATTGTCGGTCAGCATAAAGTCATCATTAGTGAGACAGATACCGCCTTAACGCTACATGCAAAAATGCGTGATGCCGCCCAAGAATTGCTGCATGACTTGTTGCCTAAAATGAAAAATACGTCATTGTCTCTGGTACCCCAAAAAGAAGCCGGAGCCAGCTATTTTGGCCGCCGGACGGCAGATGATGGCGAGATTTATTGGCAAAAATCAGCATCAGAAATCAATAACCTGGTGCGCGCAGTGACCGAACCTTACCCCGGTGCATTCAGTTATCTTGGACAACGCAAATTGATCGTCTGGCGCGCACGTCCGCTCAATATTGTTCATGGCAAACAAGCTGGTACCGTGCTGTCAACCTCTCCACTGGTGGTCGCTTGTGGTGAAGGTGCGCTGGAGATTATGACGGGTCAGGGGGAGGATGGGTTATATGTTCAGGGGCAGCGTTTGGCACAAGAGATGGGGATTGTCACTGACGTCCGACTCGGTAACAAGCCAAGTAAAACCCTGAAAAGACGTACCCGCGTATTGATATTGGGCGTCAATGGCTTCATTGGTAACCATCTGACTGAGCGTTTGTTACGTGATGACCGCTATGAAGTTTATGGCTTAGATATTGGTTCTGATGCCATCAGCCGTTTCCTGGACAACCCGAATTTCCATTTTGTTGAGGGTGATATTAGTATTCATTCCGAATGGATTGAATATCACATTAAAAAATGTGACGTTATTCTGCCTTTGGTGGCGATTGCGACCCCTATTGAATATACCCGTAATCCGCTGCGTGTTTTCGAATTAGATTTTGAAGAAAACCTAAAAATCGTTCGTGATTGTGTTAAATACAATAAACGTATTGTCTTCCCATCCACCTCCGAAGTGTATGGCATGTGTGATGATAAAGAATTCGACGAAGACACTTCACGACTGATTGTTGGGCCGATTAATAAACAACGTTGGATTTACTCGGTCTCCAAACAACTGTTAGACCGTGTTATTTGGGCTTATGGCGCGAAAGAAAACCTGAAGTTTACTCTGTTCCGTCCATTCAACTGGATGGGGCCGCGTTTGGATAATCTTGATGCCGCCCGTATTGGCAGTTCCCGTGCTATTACGCAGCTTATTTTAAATCTGGTCGAAGGTTCTCCAATTAAACTTGTCGATGGTGGGGAACAAAAACGTTGTTTTACAGATATTCATGATGGCATCGAAGCATTATTCCGTATTATTGAGAATCGTGATGGTGCTTGTGATGGACAGATAATTAATATCGGTAATCCAACCAATGAAGCCAGTATTCGTGAATTGGCGGAAATGTTATTAAGCAGTTTCGAACAACACGAATTACGCGATAAATTCCCGCCGTTTGCTGGCTTTAAAGATATTGAAAGTAGCGCATATTATGGGAAAGGCTATCAGGATGTAGAACATCGCACGCCAAGTATTCGTAATGCGCGTCGTCTTTTACAATGGCAACCAGAGATTACTTTGCAACAAACCGTCACGGAAACTTTAGACTTCTTCCTGCGTGGTGTTGTTATTGAGCAGAGTGTTATTGGGCAGAGTGTTATTGAGCAAAACAAAACCTCAAAGGATGAACATCAGGTATGAAGCAAGTTGGCCTGAGGATTGATGTAGATACCTACCGTGGAACGAAGGAAGGTGTGCCATCACTGCTTGCTGTACTGGAAAAATATGAGATTAGCGCCAGCTTTTTCTTCAGTGTTGGGCCGGATAACATGGGGCGCCATTTATGGCGCCTTTTCCGCCCCCGTTTCCTGTGGAAAATGCTGCGTTCTAATGCTGCGTCGCTTTATGGCTGGGATATCTTGCTGGCAGGGACGGCCTGGCCGGGTAAACAAATTGCTAAAGATTTCGGCCGGTTGATGAAAGAGACTTTGCAGGCGGGCCACGAAGTTGGCTTACATGCTTGGGACCATCAAGGTTGGCAAGCTAAAGTCGCCTCTTGGTCAGAACAGCAATTAACCGCGCAGGTGCAATGGGGCGTTGATGCATTACAAAAAAGCATTCAGCAGCCAGTTACTTGTTCTGCGGCGGCGGGCTGGCGTGCCGATGAACGCGTTTTGACAGTAAAACAGTTATTCTCATTCAGCTATAACAGTGATTGCCGTGGTACTCATCCTTTCCGCCCATTGTTGCCTGATGGTAGCTTGGGCACTGTACAAATTCCCGTCACTTTACCCACTTACGATGAAGTCGTGGGCAGTGAGGTTCGGGCCGAAGATTTTAATGATTTCATTATGAATGCCATTTCACATGATAGCGGTGTGCCGGTTTACACTATTCATGCTGAAGTCGAAGGGATGTCACAGGCATTGATGTTCGAACAATTATTGATTATGGCGCAGGAGCGCGGTATTCAATTTTGTGCTCTGAGCTCACTATTACCCGAAAATCTGGATTCACTCCCCGTAGGGAAAGTTGTACGCGCTGCTTTTCCAGGGCGAGAGGGGTGGCTAGGGTGTCAGTCAGATATAAAGGATGTGCAATGAGGCTGTTAAAAGGAAGTGGCGCAGTACTGCTGGCATTGTTTTTTGCTCTGGTTTATCTATTGCCGATTAATAGCCGTTTATTATGGCAGCCTGATGAAACACGTTATGCTGAAATAAGCCGCGAAATGTTACAGCGTGGCGACTGGGTTGTGCCGCATTTACTGGGAATTCGTTATTTTGAAAAACCTATCGCGGGATATTGGTTCAATAATATTAGCCAGTGGATCTTTGGTGATACTAATTTTGCCGTAAGATTCGGTTCAATATTTAGTACCGCCCTGAGTGCCGTTTTAGTTTATTGGTTGGCAACGTTATTATGGCGTAACCGTTCCACATCGTTTTTAGCAGCATTAATTTACCTTTCCATGTTGTTGGTATTTAGTATTGGTTCTTATGCCGTACTGGATCCGATGATTTCATTATGGCTCACTGCATCGATGGTCTGTTTTTATCTCACGCTGCGAGCAGAAACAGCAAAACAAAAAGCAGGGGCTTACCTCCTCCTTGGTTTGGCTTGCGGTATGGGCTTTATGACCAAGGGGTTTCTGGCATTGGCAGTGCCGGTTATCTCGGTATTGCCAATTGTCATACAGCAAAAAAGAGTAAAAGAGCTGATTGTTTTTGGCCCGGTAGCCATCGTGGGTGCGATAATATTGAGTTTGCCGTGGGCATTAGCTATTGCTCAACGCGAGCCTGATTTTTGGCGCTATTTTTTCTGGGTCGAACATATTCAGCGCTTTGCAGAGAAAGACGCTCAGCATAAAGCCCCTATTTGGTATTATCTGCCTATTTTGTGTCTGGGGGTTTTGCCCTGGTTGGGGTTATTACCTGGAGCCTTATTGAAAGGGTGGCGTGAACGGGTTGCTCGGCCTGAGTTATTCTTTTTGCTCAGTTGGGTATTAATGCCGCTGCTATTTTTCAGTGTAGCTAAAGGGAAACTTCCGACTTATATTTTACCCTGCATGGCACCATTATCTTTATTGATGGCCGCTTATGCCACTGATTGTGCTGAAAAGATGCGCGTGCGGGCATTAAAGATTAATGCTGCGATAAACCTCGGCTTTGGGTTTATCTGTGCATTGGCTATCTTGATTATTGGTATGGGGCTGGTGGCTCATCTGGTGGCATATGAACCCCATGAACATCAAAAAGTCATACTGGCGACAATTGCCTTTGCCGGATGGGGGATAGTCGGTTTTGTTACTCTGCGTAATAATGCGCGCCATTGGCGCTGGGCTGCGGCTTGCCCATTGCTGTTTATATTGCTGGTAGGTTATCTGATTCCGCAGCAGGTCATTGATTCCAAACAGCCGCAGAACTTCATTCGGAATAATTTTGACGAACTCAATAGCAGCCGTTATGTGGCAACTGACAGTGTGGGTGTCGCGGCTGGGCTTGCTTGGGAGCTAAAACGTAGTGATATTTTGATGTTTAGCGAAAAGGGCGAATTGGCTTATGGGCTGAATTATGCTGACAGTGAAAGTCACTATATCAGTGGCCGAAATTTCAACGATTGGCTCGCTGAGGCTCGTAAGCTAGGTGATGTTTCACTGGTGGTTCAATTATCTCGCGATGAGAAAATACCGGATAGTTTACCCGCAGCGGATAAAGTTAACCTGATGAATCGCTTAGTACTTTTGTGGTACAAGAAAACACCATGACCAACTACCTGTTATTGATAATGGTCAGTTTATTGACCTGTGCGGGGCAGTTGTGTCAGAAACAAGCTGCGCAATGCTGGGCCTTGCCGCAAGAAGAGCGACTGGCCCCGGTATTGTGCTGGCTGGTTAGTGCCGTGTTGTTACTCGGTTTGGGGATGTTGCTGTGGTTACGTTTACTGCAACATTTACCTCTCAGTGTGGCGTATCCGATCCTCAGTTTTAATTTCGTGTTAGTCACCTTGGCCGCTCAACTGTTTTATGGTGAGAAAGCGACTTCTCGCCATTGGTTGGGGGTTGCTTCCATTATGTTTGGTATTCTTTTAATTAGTTGGCATTTATGAAAGGGTATGGCTGGGGAATCGGAAGTGTGCTGCTGGTGACGGCTGCCCAATTAATATTGAAATGGGGCATGATGAATACGCCATTAATGTCGTTAGCCGATATTAATGGGCAATTCTTATTCAATCACCTGACACAATTACTTGCCGTTATTTGCGGGCTGGCGGGATATGCATTATCAATGTTATGTTGGTTCTTCGCACTAAGATATTTACCACTCAATCGTGCATATCCACTATTAAGCCTCAGTTATGCATTGGTTTATTTAGGTGCTGTATCACTCCCATGGTTTAGTGAATCTGCAACTTTACTGAAGACATTGGGCGCGGGCTTTATTTTGCTGGGCATATGGTTGATTAATACAAAACCAATAAAAAGAGACTGAAATTACTATCTAATTGATATTTGACCAAAAACATCAATGTCAGTTGCCTCATAGCAGCGAGACCCAGGGATGGGCCGAGTAACGAAAGCAGCCAACGCACATGCAGCTTGAAGTATGACGGGTATAACTTGTTTTTTCCAAACTCAATAGTTAAATTAGTCTACTGATATCCTTCATTAGCAACTAGCTGATTGTATAGTGAATTGGCTAAGCTTTACCTTGGTGAATTATCGATGCGGATACGTTTCTGGATCTTTCTGATCAGTATTATCCTTGCTGGCTGTAGCAGCCATACCCCGACACCAAGTGGTCACTTGTCTGATTCTATTGTGGTGGTTGCAAAACTGAATGAACAACTGCGCCAGTGGGAGGGCACGCCTTATCGTAATGGCGGGTTAGACCAACGCGGCGTTGATTGTTCTGGTTTTGTTTATCGCACATTCCGCGATCGTTTTGACATGCAATTGCCTCGCACCACCATTGCGCAAACCACGCTAGGCACGAAAGTCTCCCGTGATGAACTGATGCCGGGTGATTTAGTGTTCTTTAAAACCGGTAGCGGGCAAAATGGATTACACGTTGGCATTTACGATACAAATGATGAATTCATCCATGCTTCAACGAGCAAAGGTGTCATTCGTTCATCGCTAGAGAATGTTTACTGGAAACGGGTGTATTGGCAAGCGCGCCGTATGTAAAACATCCCCTTCACCCTTGAAGCCGCAGGGGTGTTAGCTGCGCTCGCGCACCCGAATCACTTACTTGATGTAAGCTCATCGGGATTTGTTCACTTGCTGCCTACCTGCAACTCCAGTGTTTTTGGGGTATCCCCTTCACCCTTGAAGCCGCAGGGGTGTTAGCTGCGCTCACACTCATTCACCCGAACCTAAAGATATCTATGCCGGTTATGTTATCTTAATGGTTGATTATTTTGGTTCGGAGCCGCGCTTATGTCATCCCTTCGGTTACTCATTTCTGATTCCTATGATCCCTGGTTCAATCTGGCGGTAGAAGAGTGTATTTTCCGCCAAATGTCGCCGGATCAGCGGGTTCTGTTTTTATGGCGTAATGCCAATACCGTGGTCATAGGCCGCGCGCAAAACCCATGGAAAGAGTGTAATACCCGGCGCATGGAACAAGATGGGGTGAAATTGGCCCGACGTAGCAGCGGTGGTGGGGCGGTATTTCATGATTTGGGTAATACCTGTTTTACTTTTATGGCCGGTAAACCGGAATACGATAAAACGATATCAACTCAAATTATTCTGAATGCATTGGCCTCTCTGGGTATTCAGGCCACGGCATCGGGCCGTAATGATTTGGTCGTGATCAAGAATGATGGTGAGCGCAAAGTCTCCGGTTCCGCTTATAAAGAAACTAAAGATCGTGGTTTTCATCATGGGACTTTATTACTCAATGCTGATCTCAATCGTCTGGCTGATTACCTCAATCCTGACCCGAAAAAATTGCAGGCCAAAGGCATCACCTCGGTGCGGTCACGGGTGACGAATCTGGTGGAGTTACTGCCGGGAATTGACCACGAAAAGGTCTGTATCGCCATCCAACAAGCTTTTTTCAATTATTACGATGAAAAAGTCTCAGCAGAAATCATCTCTCCACAAGCATTGCCCGATCTGCCCGGTTTCACCGAACAATTTGCCAAACAGAGTAGCTGGGAGTGGAACTTTGGTCAGGCTCCGGCATTTAGCCATCTGGTCGATACCCGCTTTGTCTGGGGCGGAATTGAACTGCATTTTGATGTATTGCACGGAGCAATTGACCGCTGTCAAATATTCACTGATAGTTTGAATCCAGCGCCGTTGGAAGCCCTCGCCCAACAATTACAGGGCGCAGCTTATCGCCCCGACGCCATTAATGCGATTTGCTTGCAATTAAGTGATGACTTTCCTGACTCACAAGCTGAGCTGTTACAGGTTCGCCATTGGCTGGCGGAGGTTATGCGCTGATGAACTCACCTCAATTTAAAAGTAGCTATGGGCAGCAATTGAGCGGTTTTTATACTCATTTGCTACCCACACCTTTAAAAGGGGCGCGGCTGCTTTATCACAGTGAGCCGCTCGCCAGAGAACTGGAGCTTGATGCCAGTTGGTTCAGCGCCCCAAAAGCGGCGGTATGGGCGGGGGAAACGCTATTACCCGGTATGGAGCCATTGGCACAAGTGTATAGCGGCCACCAATTTGGTATGTGGGCGGGTCAGTTGGGGGATGGGCGCGGTATTTTACTGGGAGAACAACAGCTTAGTGATGGTCGCCATATGGACTGGCATTTGAAAGGTGCCGGTCTAACCCCCTATTCCCGCATGGGGGATGGGCGGGCAGTATTGCGCTCCGTGGTGCGCGAGTTTTTGGCCTCTGAAGCTTTGCACCACTTAGGGATCCCTACCAGCCGCGCGTTGACTATTGTGACCAGCGACCACCCGGTTTATCGCGAGCAAACAGAGCGGGGGGCGATGCTATTGCGGGTGGCTGAAAGCCATGTGCGTTTCGGTCATTTCGAGCATTTCTACTACCGCCAGCAGCCCGCTCAAGTTAAACAACTCGCCGATTATGTTATTGCGCGCCACTGGCCGCAGTTCGTTGGGCAAGAGGAATGCTATTTGCTGTGGTTTACTGATGTGGTTAAGCGCACTGCACGGCTAATGGCTCATTGGCAGACGGTGGGTTTTGCCCATGGTGTGATGAATACCGACAATATGTCGATACTTGGCATCACCATGGATTATGGCCCATTCGGCTTTCTTGATGATTATGTGCCCGGCTATAGATGTAATCATTCTGATCACCAAGGGCGCTATGCTTTTGATAATCAGCCTGCGGTGGCATTATGGAACCTGCATCGGCTGGGGCAGGCGCTGTCTGGTCTACTGACTCCGGAGCAGTTGCAGCGGGGGCTGGAGGCCTATGAGCCAGAATTAATGGCGGCTTACGGTCAGCAAATGCGCACCAAATTAGGTTTCTCTGAGCGCGATGGTCAGGATAATGACTTATTGACGGGGTTATTGAGTTTAATGATTAAAGAAGGGCGGGATTATACCCGAACCTTCCGTTTGCTGAGTGAGGTGGAAATACATTCCGCCCAATCGCCATTGCGGGATGATTTTATCGACAGGGCCGCTTTTGATAGTTGGTACAGCCGTTATCGCGTGCGTTTGCAACAAGAGTCGATTAATGATGCACAGCGCCAGCAAATCATGAAAGCGGCGAATCCTCACTATATATTGCGCAACTATTTGGCGCAGTTGGCTATTGATCATGCTGAAAAGGATGATATTCAGCTCTTGCAGCGTTTACATCAGGCTTTGCAGCAGCCTTTTGCTGACCGACCTGAATTCAATGATTTAGCGGCATTGCCACCGGAGTGGGGCAAGCATTTGGAAATTTCCTGCTCCAGTTAGTCAGAATAGGTGGCAGGAGAATTTTCCCGCCACCCAAGTTTTTTCCTGTTTTTATCTTAGTGAGATTCGGCCGCGGTACGAAGTTGTTTGAGAACATCCGGGGTTTGTAAGCCGAACCCCAGTAAAGCCATGTCATCAAGCACCAGCAGCCGTTTTTGTTTACCCGCCGGGGTGAGAATCAAGCCCGGTAACCGCCAGACATTATCTACGCCCTTGAGCGCCGCTACGCCATGAGTGGTGACAATGAGTAAATCAGGGGCGCTGGCGATGATCCCCTCTTGTGACAAAGGGCGATATCCGCTAAATTCCTCAATGGCATTTTTCAGCCCCGAAGCCCTGAACATGCCATCAGCTGCGGTGTCTACACCCGCCGCTAAGGGCGGGATTCCTGCATGAATCATGACAAATAAGGCTTTCACTGGCAGCGGGGTTGAAATCACCGTGGCTAACTGCTGTTGGTAATGCTGAATCAGTTGTTGGCCTTTTTCTTCTTGATTCACCGTGGCGGCAATCATCCGTATCTTATCTATCACTCTCTCCGGCGATTTATCTGCCGGAACAAAGATAAGCTTGACCCCGTGCTCTTTCACTTGTCTTAATGCCCGTGAAGTCTCGGCGCGTGCGGTGCTCAACACCAAGGTGGGTTTTAAAGCAAGAATGCCCTCTACATTGAGCAGGCGCATATAACCCACATCGGGCAGCGCTTTTAGTGGCGCGGGATTCAGGCTGGTGCTGTCACGGGCCACAATGCGGTCACCGACACCTAATGCGTAGGTGATTTCAGAAACATCGCCGCCAATGGTTACGATACGTTGTGTGGCAAAGCAATTTATTGAAATAACATACATAAGTGAAATGACAAATCTGAATGAAACGACCCATTTAAGTGCCGCCGCCCATTTATTCATCCAGTGTCCCTATTGCAATCAATTCAGCTAATTGGTCATACCATTTATTTTGCTCGGATTGGCCTTCGCTGCGCTGACCAAAGATTTGCAAAATATGCTTACCTTGCTTATCAAGCAATTCCAGACTCGAAACAAATCCCTCTTTAGTCGGCTTGCGAGTCACCCAACTTTCGGCGATAGCCAACTGATTTATCTGCAAATTAAACTGAGGGTCACTCACGGTGACCCACCAGCCGTCAGCGGGGTTTTCCTCTTGCGAAATCTCAAGTTGTTCAATGACCCCGGTGAATATCTGCATGCATCCACTGTTGCCGACGAACAGCATTATTTCATTTTGGTCAGTGTGAGCGGCGTTAAGTATTTGTATTAATGCTTGATTGTTAACCCGACAAGCTAAGTCATCTTTCACCGCGTTAAAGGCCTGTTTGCGCGTGATGTTATGGCGCTTTAGCAACATGAAAAATTGATGAATATCAGTCAGCTTTCGCCATTCAGCATCAATCATGGCGTTGTCGATAGGCGATTTAGTGGTGGTGGTCTCATCGGCTGGCTCTATTGTCAGCGGAGAATTATTCGCCGTACGATACTTAGCGACCAATGCTTGCCAGGCGTCTTGGTTTGTTGCCTCGGTACAATAGATTTGATGAATGGCATTACCTTGAAAATCAAAACATTGGATACTCAGTTGCTCACCGGACGCGGTGGTTTCGCGCAAGCTGAAAATAGTGCTCCAGTGGCGAAAAAATAGTCTTAAATCCAGGGCGCGCGGATTAAGGAGTAAACCCAGATGACCATGAAGCCGCAAGTTCTGATACTCGCCGGTCAGTTCATGAGCTGCATGTTGGTTACGGGTAATTGAGCGGGTGACGCCAACTTTTTTTAACTCGGTAAGCAGCACGCTGGCGCTGATATCCAATCGTTCTGCATCCTCGCCTACCCGGACATAGGCCAGTTCGGCCTCGCTGACATTCAGTTTATGGGCTAAATCACGGCAGGACAGTTCGGCGTGAGTTTGCTTAGTGTTGAGGTAGCGTTGAGACAGTGTTATTTCCATTGATTTGTTCCTTGATAATTTAGTGCCGCAGCTGGTGAGACTGCGACAGGGTTCCATAGAGCCAGTTAATTATGGTTGTTTATTGACCATTTATTATGGCCGGTGAGATGAAATATCACCATTGATAGCTGATCAACAACTTAGCATTACGCCCATCCTGAGGAATTTCTTGTGGAGAGTAATATTCTTTATTAAAGGCATTGCCCAGTAGCGCCGTCGTGGTGATCCCGTTGAATGTCTCTTGCCCACGGTAGCTCAGATAAAAGTCATGCACGGCGTAACCCGCTTGCGGTTTATAGGGTTTGCGTGACGAAGTTTGGGCATCATTGTCTTTCATAAATTTGGTGTTTTCCGCCATAGTGATTATCCAGCCGGTGCTAAAACCGCTGTTCGCCAGCGGGATATTCAGGCGGCTGGTGACGGTGTCAGGATTGATGCTGTGAATAAATTGGCGAGTATCGAGGTTGATGCCACGGGTGCGGTTATAGGCCAGATTCCAGTCAAACCAGGTGTTTTGATAATCCAGCGAGGCATCCCAACCCCAGCTTTTGCTGCGCGGGATATTGATATAAGTTGAGGATCCGATGGGGCCGCCATAAACTTTATTGGTGATACGATCTTTGGCATCAATATGAAAATAGCTGGCTTTCAATTTGACGGCATCGTTATCGGCCAGCAGATTGTCAAAATGCACACCCAAACCCGCTTCACGAGTGGCGTTACTTTCGGGGGTTAAATTAGGATTAGGCCGCCAATAATTGAACACAAAATGATGTGAATTATTATAAAGCTCAGCCAGTGTTGGGCTGCGAAACGCCTGGCTGTAAGCACCAAATAGCATTAACCAATCGGTCGGGTTGACGGTCACAGCTCCGCGTGTGGACTGGTTTTTAGCTTCTCGATCCGCAAAACCCTCGCGGCTGTTTTTATAGCTGTCGAAACGGGTACCCACCAGCAAGGTCACTGGCAGATCGCGTAAGGTCACTTCATTTTGCAGCCAACCGGAAGCAAATTTGATTTCAGCCGGGGGGAAACTGCGGGTCACTCCCTGCGGAATTTGCTGCTGGTGGTAGGTTTCAACGCCATAAGTCAGCAGATGAGCCGCCGGGCTGTAGGTCAATAACGAGCTGCGATTCTCCAGTTTTATACCACGGGTTATCTGCTTGCGGCTGCCGTAACCCTCACCGCGTACATCATCGTTGACATTAATCTCGGAAGTGTAAACTTGCGTGGTGGCATCCAGCCAATTAAGGTGCTGTGGCTGTAGGCGGTAGGTTAACTCGGCGTCGCGTTGAATCGTCGAGCGCGCCATCATCGGGCTTTTATTCCACTTTAGATCTGGCGCACTCTGGTTGGCCATGCGGGGTTCCAGCGCGCGGTTATTGTAATAACGCAGAGCCGTGCTTAATGATTGGCTATCAGAAAGGGAAACCGTGCCCTTAAGCATCAGGCTATCAATGGCTTCATCGTTGGGCGCATCATAACCATTGCTTTGGCGAATCTTTCCTGTCACTCGTTTACTCAGGGACATCAGGCCGTCGAGATGTTCAGTGCGACCAAAAGCAGACATCGTGAGGCCCCGGCCATGGGAGGCACTGGCGCTATAATGGCTAATTCGCATGCCCAACTTTTCACTATCTGCGAGTAAATCCGCAGCATCAACTGTCTGGTAAGCAATAACGCCCCCCATGGCACCGCTACCAAATAGCGAGGTTGATGGGCTACGAATCACCGTGACTTTCTTGATTAACGCCGGGTCAAGAAATATGCCATTAAAATGTGTCCCTTTGATTCCCTGACGAATGCCGTCGATTAACACCAGCACGCCGTATTGATCATAGCCCCTGATATTCACGTTTTGCCCGTTGGTGCGGCCAACCCCGGTGATACTCACCCCCGGCACATTTTTTAGCATGTCGGCGGCGGTGGTAGCGGTTTGCTGCTGCGGCCGCGAGGCATCAATGTCAGTCACGACACCAGGATGTTTAAAACTGTCGATTATGGTACGCGTACCGGTCACCTTCAGAGTGTCATTATGATTTTTTGAAGAGGGGCTGGCATTTGCCGCTGACGACAACGCCAGGGTAATAATCAAACTGCATGAAGATAAACGAAAGACCTGAGGCATAAACAGCTTTCCTTATATTATTGAATATAATCAATGGATTGCTGGCTGCCTGAGTATTAACTATTCGGTGGCTGGCGGGGTAGATTGGGTTTTTCACCAGAAAGTGACTCAGAATTACTTAGTCAATATGAGTTTCCCTGCTTTAGTTTGGCGCAAATAATAAAGCTGGCCTTGGTGATTGATGGCGACAACATCCTGTAGCCCAAGCAACTGTTGGCTGTTAATACATGAAAATGGCACTGAGGGAGGCGTCTGGTCAGTGGCGTTTTGAGTGCGATAAGTGGCTTTGTGCATAAGGCAATTCTTCAGAGTTCATATTATTATCAAATTGATAATGATTATCATCTCCATTTGTGGTTTGTTTCAATCCTAATGTTTATTAGTCGTCATTCCGCTGCATTTTTTTTCATTAGTTATTGGCACTTTGACTGATTCGGGTCGGGAAAAAGGGGGGTATACGAATGGAGGAGTTTTGTATATTTAGTTCAGTGATGGAATGCCGCGAAGAGAAAGCGATTCCATCACTGTTATAACAGGAGTTAATGCTAATTAACCTTGCTATTCATTGTTGATTAAAACGGTCATTGCTCATTAAAACGGCTGCTCACGGCATCCGCCAGTAAACTTAGCAGCTGTTCAGTATCGGCCCAACTCAGGCAAGGATCAGTGATGGATTGCCCGTAAGTCAGCGGTTGGCCAGCCACAATTTTCTGTGTGCCTTCAACCAGGAAGCTTTCCGCCATAACTCCGACGATAGCGGTAGAACCAGCACGGATCTGCTGGCCGATATCTGCTGCCACTTCTAACTGGCGGCGATGCATTTTCTGGCAATTGCCGTGGCTGAAATCCACCACTAAATGTTCAGGTAAATCAAATTCACGCAAGCTATCACAAGCTGCCGCGAGGTCAGATGCACCATAATTTGGTGTTTTGCCACCGCGCATAATAATGTGCCCGTAGGGGTTGCCACGGGTTTGATAAATGGTCATTTGCCCGGTTTTATCTGGTGACAAAAACATATGGCTCGCTTGTGCTGCACGGATAGCATCAATGGCGATGCGGGTGTTACCGTCAGTGCCATTTTTGAAGCCCACAGGGCAGGAGAGGGCAGATGCCATTTCGCGGTGGATCTGGCTTTCCGTGGTCCTGGCCCCAATTGCGCCCCAGCTAATCAAGTCGGCAATATATTGACCGGTCACCATATCAAGGAATTCGGTGGCGGTCGGCAGACCTAACTCATTGACGGCCAACAGCAAGCGCCGTGCCATTTCAATGCCCAAATTCACCTGACATGAGCCATCCAATGCGGGGTCTGAAATCAACCCTTTCCAGCCGACCACCGTCCGTGGCTTTTCGAAATAGGTGCGCATGACGATTTCAAGACGGTCTTGATAGCGAGTTCGTAATACATTCAGCCGCGTTGCATAATCGATTGCAGCATCCAGATCGTGAATCGAGCAAGGCCCGACGACCACCAATAGACGTGGGTCTTCACCGGTGAGTATTTTTTCAATCCGCTTACGTGACACTGTCACGTTATCAGCAACCGCCTCGGAAATCGGTAACTTCTCCGCCAATTGTTGTGGCGTCACCAAGCTATCGATGCGCGCGGTCCGCAGTTCATCAGTTTTGTACATGAAAATTCTCTAAATCTGTTCTTCTCTGCGGCAGGAATACCGGGAAGTGATGGCGATCACAATAAACCAAAACTAAATGAATTCAACCGCCAGCATCATGATTTATACAAATTTTGATTAAATATGATGTAAATTATTTTTTGCGGGAATGATATGCCCCCAGACGCTAAGGGGGATAATTAGAACATTCGGCGGCTCATCCCCAAAATATCCAGAATTTTGGTTGAGATCTCTTCGACGGAATAGTTGGTGGAATTCAGATAGCGAATCTGATTTTTACGAAACAGCGCCTCGACCTCTCCAACTTCCATCCGGCATTGGCGCAGGGAGGCATAGCGGCTATTTTCACGCCGTTCTTCGCGAATGGCCGCCAGCCGCTCAGGGTTAATGGTTAAGCCAAACAACTTCTGCTGGAAAGGTTTCAGCGCCGCCGGAAGCTGCAAATTGTCCATATCATCGGCAATAAAAGGGTAATTAGCGGCCCGAATACCAAATTGCATGGCCAAATACAGGCTGGTGGGGGTTTTGCCGCAGCGGGAAACACCCAATAAAATCACCTGAGCCTGGTCGAGATTACGCAGCGAAATGCCGTCATCATGAGCCAGTGCATAGTCAATGGCGGCGATGCGCGCATCATATTTGCCCAGATTACTGGCAGTTAAACCATGGGTGCGGTTGAGGACGGGTTGCGGTGATACCCCCAGTTCGCCCTGAAGCGGGGCCACCAGCGCTTGCACAATATCTTGGCAGAACCCTTCACTATGCTGAATGAGTTCCCGAACCTCTGCACTGATTATTGAATAGAAAACCAAGGGGCGGACGCCAGTCTCGCGATATATTGCATTAATCTTCTCGCACACCTCTTGAGCTCGGGTAGCACTTTCAACAAATGGCAGCGTAAAGGTGGTCGCTTTGACCGGAAACTGAGATAAAACAGCGTGGCCGAGAACTTCTGCCGTGATTGCCGTACCATCCGAAATATAAAATACACTTCTTTCCACACTGACTCCTGAATAATTTTCTGGTCGATCTTTGCCGCTGTTGAACTCCATCAGTGTGCCTTATTCGACCTATTGGTAAAGTGTTCGCTGTCAGAATAGCCTGAAAATAGTTTTTCTTGTTGGGTTGATCGATTCACCTGTCCATGAGGTATGGATGATTGTGCTAGTCTGAAACGTACCCTACTGATCGTCCCATAATTAATGACCTGTAAAAGGATTGTTTCGATGTCCAACAATGGCCTAACCCCGTGTAATGTGCTTTGGTACAACCAGCTTGGCATGCATGATGTTGAAAGAGTGGGGGGCAAAAATGCTTCTCTGGGTGAAATGATAACCCATCTTTCAGAACTGGGTGTCTCGGTGCCCAATGGTTTTGCTACCACAGCTCAGGCTTTTAACGACTTTCTGGAGCAAAGCGGCGTTAACAACCGTATTTATCAATTGTTGGATAAAACCAATGTTGATGATATCGCGGCGTTAGCTAAAGCCGGCGCGCAGATCCGTCAATGGGTGATTGATACGCCGTTCCATCCTGAATTCGAACAATCTATTCACGATGCGTATAAGCAGTTAGCGGATGACCCGAATGCTTCCTTTGCCGTGCGCTCGTCAGCCACTGCGGAAGATATGCCGGATGCCTCTTTTGCCGGGCAGCAGGAAACTTTCCTGAATGTGCAGGGTATCGATGCCGTGATGATTGCTATCAAGCATGTCTTTGCCTCACTGTTCAATGACCGGGCCATTTCTTATCGCGTGCATCAGGGCTATGACCATCGCGGCGTGGCACTGTCGGCGGGGGTGCAGCGGATGGTGCGCTCAGATCTCGCCTCCTCTGGCGTGATGTTTACCATTGATACTGAATCAGGTTTTGATCAAGTGGTCTTTATCACCGCCGCCCATGGTTTGGGGGAAATGGTGGTGCAGGGCGCGGTCAACCCTGATGAGTTTTATGTCCATAAACCCACATTACGTGACGGCAATCCCGCGATTTTGCGCCGTAATATGGGGTCGAAAAAGATTCGCATGGTCTATACCGAAAACCAAAACCACGGCAAACAAGTCCAAATTGAAGATGTGCCAGAAGCGCAACGCAATCGTTTCGCTCTCAGTGATGACGAGGTGGAAGCACTGGCCCATCAGGCATTACTGATTGAAGAGCATTATGGCCGCCCGATGGATATCGAGTGGGCGAAAGATGGCCATACCGGCCAGCTGTTTATCGTGCAAGCGCGTCCGGAAACGGTGCGTTCCAATCAGCAGGTCATGGAGCGCTACCAGTTAAATACGCAAAGCAATGTACTGGTGGAGGGCCGCGCTATCGGGCATCGGATTGGCGCGGGGCCGGTTAAGGTCATTCATGATATCAGCGAGATGGATAGAATTCAGGCTGGTGATGTTCTGGTAACAGACATGACTGACCCTGATTGGGAACCCATCATGAAAAAGGCATCAGCCATTGTCACTAACCGTGGCGGGCGAACCTGCCATGCGGCCATTATTGCCCGTGAGTTGGGGATCCCTGCGGTAGTGGGTTGCGGTAATGCCACGGATTTGTTGAAAGAAGGGCAGAATGTGACGGTTTCCTGCGCTGAGGGGGATACCGGCTATGTTTATCATGAGTTGCTCGACTTCTCTATTCAAAGCTCACAAGTCACTGAATTACCTGATTTACCATTGAAAATTATGATGAATGTGGGCAACCCGGACCGGGCTTTCGATTTTGCCCGCTTGCCAAATGAGGGGGTCGGGCTGGCGCGGTTAGAATTTATCATTAACCGCATGATTGGCGTGCATCCGAAAGCGCTGCTGGAGTTTGATCTACAGTCAGCGGAAATTCAGGCTGAAATTAAGGCGCTGATGAACGGTTATGACAGTCCGGTTGAGTTTTATGTTGATCGTCTGACTCAAGGGATTGCTACATTGGGGGCAGCATTTTCACCCAAACGAGTGATTGTGCGCTTGTCAGATTTTAAATCTAACGAGTATGCCAATTTGGTCGGGGGCGAAAAATATGAACCCCATGAGGAAAACCCGATGTTGGGCTTCCGGGGTGCCGGGCGTTATATCGCAGACAGTTTCCGTGATTGTTTCGCACTCGAATGTGAGGCGGTTAAGCGCGTGCGCAATGAGATGAAATTGACCAACGTTGAGATAATGGTGCCTTTTGTACGCACGGTAGATCAAGCAAAAGCGGTGGTGGAAGAACTGGCCCGACAAGGGCTTAAACGTGGCGAAAATGGCTTGAAGATCATTATGATGTGTGAAATTCCATCTAATGCTTTATTAGCTGATCAGTTCCTTGAACATTTCGATGGTTTCTCTATAGGTTCCAACGATATGACTCAGTTAACTTTGGGGCTGGACAGGGACTCTGGTGTGGTGTCTGAATTGTTTGATGAGCGCAATGAGGCGGTAAAAGCCCTGTTATCCATGGCGATTCAGGCGGCTAAGCGGCAGGGTAAATATGTCGGGATTTGCGGACAGGGGCCGTCAGACCATGAAGACTTTGCGTTATGGTTGATGGAGCAAGGAATCGACAGTTTGTCTCTTAACCCAGATACCGTGGTGCAAACCTGGTTAAGTCTGGCGCAAGCCACTCATCATTGATAAACCGGCGCATTGATCAATACCCGTAAAGAGTATTTTCATTATCCGCAGCGATGGCTGCGGATTTGAATGTTATTTGTAGTTTTACATTAGAAATAAATAGCAAAAAAAAAGCCTGTCTTAGGTGACAGGCAAAGACTACACACAGCAATAAGTGTATTCGATTACAGATATTTAAATAAGTCATTATGAAATGATTTATTTAAATATCTCAGGGGAAACATTGAGAATAATAAATAAATTCCGAGAGTTAGTCATTAAGAATCATCTGAATAAAATTAATTAAACATATATTTACTATAAAAGTGATTTCGTCTTGTTATTAATGATGACCTTATTTAATGACTTTATTTAACCATCTTTTTTAATCAAAAATAGAATTCGTTGTGAGGAATATAAATATGAATATTAAAGGCCCCATTGTTTATTAATAATAGTCTAAATTGCTGGGTAATAGGGGTTAGGCAGCATAACCGCCAAACCCTATTACCCGTCATACTTCAAGCCGCATGTGCGTTCGCTGCTCTCTCTCACCCGAATCACTTACTTGGGTAAGCTCATCGGGGTGTACTCGCTGGCCGCCTTCCTGCAACTCGAATTATTTAGGGTATAAATTTTAAAGCTCTTCTAAATGTTTGGCGACTTCGGTGAGGCTCTCTTCGGGTTCCGGTGCTTCACTGACCCAAGCCGACGTCAATCGGTAAGAAATAGCCAATACCACCGGGCCGATAAACAACCCAATCATGCCGAATGACAGCAAGCCACCAATAACGCCGGACAGAATTAATATCATCGGCATATCAGCTTCCATGCGGATCAGATAAGGCCGTAAGACGTTATCCATGGTCCCGACAATACAGCTCCACACCAGTAATATGGTGCCCCAGGTCGAATCACCCGTCCAGTACAGCCAGATGACGGCGGGGATCAGGATTAGCAGTGGTCCAAGTTGCGCGACACAACAAATAAACATTAAGACGGTAAACAGCGTCGCGTATTGAATCCCGGCAATGGCGAGACCAATTCCGCCCAACACCGCTTGCACCAGCGCAGTGACCACAACACCTAATGCAACAGCGCGAATGGCTTTCGCCGCCAGTACCACCACGGCATCACCGCGTTTATCTGCCGCCCGCACGGCGAAATGGCGAATGCCCAAGCCCACTTGTTCCCCATGGAAATAGAGCAAAATACTGAACAGCACCATCAGCGCCAGATGAATCAAGAAGTAGCCGATATGAGCGGCTTGTGCCACCAACCAGGTTGCGGCGGCACCAACATAAGGCTGAACTTTGGCGATAAGGACATTCCCGCCACCGGCAATCAATGTATGCCAGCCGCTATACAGCTTGTTACCCACCATAGGGACTGATTTTAACCAGGTGACATCGGGCATTTTTAAATTGGATGGGCTAGATGCCCACTGGATCAGCGGGCCACTGTTTTCCACCAGGCTACTGACCAGTAATGCAATCGGGATAACAAACAGTAAAACCAACAGGATGGTCATAATAATCGCGGCCAACCAGCGTTTGCCCCAAAGCAGATTTTGCAGCCGGATCAGCAGCGGCCAGGTGGCAATAACCACCATGCCAGCCCAGGCAAAGCCCATAATAAAAGGCTGCACCACCCAAAAACTGGCGATAATCATTATCATAATGAATATCACCCCAAACATCAGTTTAGGTAAATCGAAACGACGTAGTTGCGGGTCATTCATCAGTGGGTTCTCACTTCATCATTCATGGCAAGGTGGCCATTGCACTGTTTTCTATATACTCATTAAATTTTGTTCTAATGAGGGGTTTGTACCAATCTCATTAAGTCTCAGCTGTAATCATGGTGTATTTCCCCCGTTTTTAACAGACCGCTTGAGTTTTACTGCTGTATTTTTATCAAAAAAAAAAGCAATGTCCTCGGCATAATGTAAATCCGATGACAGAAAAAGTATCGAAGGAGCGCGTTTTTACCGTCTCTTGACTATTATTTGTGCAATATAAAATTTTGATACTTAATAGTTTATGACGGTATTTGACCCTGGTTGATAGTCATCACTTTCGCATCATTCTGAATTGATATAAATCGTTCGACAAAGGTGATTGCGAACAGATAATCTTCCTGTGGAATAATCCTTAAAACAATGACACATATAGATAGGGTCGCACTAATGATCCCACAGATTTCTCAAGCACCGGGTGTTATTCAGTTGGTGCTGGATTTTTTGGACGCTTTGAAGCAACACGGATTCACCGGCGATACTGTCACTAATTATGCCGATCGCCTGACCATGGCGACGGACAACAGTATTTATCAATTACTGCCTGATGCCGTTATATTCCCGCGCTCGACTGCGGATGTGGCACTGATTGGCCGCCTGGCGGGGCAGGATAATTTCAAATCGTTGGTCTTCACCCCACGCGGTGGCGGAACGGGAACCAATGGCCAGGCATTGAACACCGGTATTGTGGTGGATATGTCGCGCCATATGAACCGCATTCTGGAGATCAATGTCGAGCAAGGCTGGGTACGGGTTGAAGCGGGCGTGATTAAAGACCAGCTTAATCAATACCTGCGGCCGTTCGGCTATTTCTTTTCACCGGAATTATCTACCAGTAATCGCGCCACTTTGGGCGGAATGATTAACACCGACGCCTCTGGTCAGGGTTCATTGGTCTATGGCAAAACGTCTGACCATGTGCTGGGTTTGCGCGCCATTTTGCTGGGTGGTGAGATGCTGGACACCCGCGCGATGGCGACGTCGCTGGCAGAAACAATTGCCCAGGAAGATTCGGTCACCGGCCGTATTTACCATACCGTGCTGAATCGCTGCCGTGACCAACGTGCGCTGATTCTGGAAAAATTCCCTAAATTAAACCGCTTCCTGACCGGCTATGATTTACGCCATGTGTTCAGTGACGACCTGCAAACGTTTGATTTAACGCGGATTCTAACCGGCTCTGAAGGCACGCTGGCCTTTATTGCCGAAGCAACGCTGGACATTACACCTTTGCCGAAAGTTCGCCGTTTGGTGAATGTGAAATATGACTCTTTTGATTCCGCGCTGCGCAATGCCCCTTTTATGGTGGAAGCCAAAGCGCTGTCAGTGGAAACCCTGGACTCCAAAGTCCTCAATCTGGCGAAAGAGGATATTGTCTGGCACTCGGTTAAAGAATTGATTACGGATGTCCCTGATCAAGAGATGCTGGGGCTGAATATTGTTGAGTTCGCCGGTGATGATAAGCCACTGATTGACATGCAAATGGAGGCACTTTGCCAACGTTTGGATGATTTGATGGCGGCCCATGAAGGCGGGGTGATTGGCTATCAGATTTGCAGTGAATTAGCCGGGATTGAGCGCATTTATGGTATGCGCAAAAAGGCGGTGGGGCTGCTCGGCAACAGTAAAGGGCAGGCCAAGCCGATCCCGTTCGCCGAAGATACCTGTGTACCACCCCAACATTTAGCTGATTATATTGTTGAATTCCGCCAATTGTTGGATAGCCACAATCTGACTTACGGCATGTTTGGTCATGTGGATGCTGGCGTGTTGCATGTTCGTCCGGCACTGGATATGTGCGACCCGCAACAAGAAATGCTGATGAAGCAGATATCTGATCAAGTGGTGCAGCTGACGGCGCGCTATGGCGGCTTGTTGTGGGGGGAGCATGGTAAGGGCTTCCGCGCAGAGTACAGCCCAGCGTTCTTCGGTGAGGTGCTTTATCATGAATTGCGGCAGATAAAATCCGTATTTGATCCCGATAACCGCCTGAATCCGGGGAAAATTTGTTCACCATTGGCCAGCGATGCGCCGATGATGAAAGTGGACACGCCCGACAAACGCGGCACTCTGGACCGGCGCATTCCACTGGCGGTCAGAACTTCATTCCGTGGCGCGATGGAGTGCAATGGTAACGGGCTTTGCTTTAACTTTGATGTCCGCAGCCCTATGTGTCCGTCAATGAAAATCACCGGTGACCGGATTCATTCGCCGAAAGGGCGGGCAACTCTGGTGCGGGAATGGCTACGGCTGTTATCCGAGCAAGGGGTTGACCCAGTGGCACTGGAGCAAGGGCTGGCAAGCCAGCGGCCCAGCTTGCGCGGGCTGATTGAAAAGACGCGTAATACCTGGCATGCCAGCAAGGGTGACTATGATTTCTCTCATGAAGTTAAAGAGGCGATGTCGGGGTGTTTGGCGTGTAAAGCTTGCTCGACACAATGCCCGATAAAAATTGATGTGCCGGGCTTCCGCTCCCGCTTCCTCCAGTTGTATCACACCCGCTACCACCGGCCCCTGCGTGATTATGTGGTGGCGGGAGTGGAAGACTATGCCCCGCTGATGGCGAAAGCGCCGAAAGTGTTTAACTTCTTTCTCAAGCAACCTTGGGTGGGCGCGTTAAGCCGCAAAAGCATCGGCATGGTGGATTTGCCGCTGTTGTCCAGCCCAACCTTGAAGCAGTCATTGTCCGGTCATTACGCCAGCACCATGACACTGGAACAGCTTGAGAAGCTACCCGCGGCTGAGCGCCGCCAGCATGTTTTGATCGTGCAAGACCCGTTTACCAGTTATTACGATGCGCAGGTTGTCGCCGATTTTGTTCGGCTGGTGGAGAAACTCGGTTTTAATCCAGTGTTACTGCCATTCTCGCCGAATGGTAAAGCGCAGCATATCAAAGGGTTCCTGCAACGCTTTGCCAAAACAGCTCGGAAAACAGCTGATTTTCTTAATCGCATTGCGCTATTGGGTATGCCAATGGTGGGGGTTGACCCGGCTTTGGTGCTTTGTTATCGCGATGAATATAAAGAGATTTTGGGTGATTCCCGTGGTGAATTTAGCGTGCAGTTGGTGCATGAGTGGCTACAGGTGGCGTTGAAGGAGCAACCCGAACAGCCAATAAGCGGCGAATCTTGGTATCTGTTCGGTCATTGCACCGAAACCACGGCGCTGCCAGCCAGCAGTCAGCATTGGGCCTCGATATTCTCCCGCTATGGTGCCAAACTGGAAAACGTCAGTGTCGGTTGTTGCGGCATGGCGGGAACCTATGGTCATGAAGCAAAAAATATCGATAATTCATTAGGCATTTATGCATTATCCTGGCAGCAGGCTTTGCAAAAACTGCCGGGTAAACGTTGTTTAGCCACCGGTTATTCTTGCCGCAGCCAGGTTAAACGCATTGAAGGCAATGGCTTGCGGCACCCATTGCAGGCGCTGCTAGAGTTGGTTTAATTGGAGATAATTTAATGTTGTGGAAACGCAAAACGACGCTAGCTGAACTGAACAAAATTGGCGCTGATTGTATGGTCGCCCACTTGGGTATTGAAATAACCCGGCTGGGCGATGACGAATTGGAAGCCACTATGCCGGTAGATCATCGGACAACTCAACCTTTTGGGCTGCTGCACGGCGGGGCGTCAGTGGTGTTGGCGGAGTCATTGGGGTCGATGGCGGGGTATTTATGTACCACTGAAGGGCAACAAGTCGTGGGGTTGGAAATCAATGCCAATCATCTCAAAGCGGCCCGGTCTGGGAAAGTACGCGGCTGTTGTCGTGCTATTCATGTTGGCCGCAGCCATCAGGTTTGGCAGATTGAAGTTTTTGATGAACAAAACAATCTGTGCTGTACCTCCCGTTTAACCACCGCGGTGCTATCCCCCACGAAATAACCCTTATAAATACAAGTCTATATGTCGCTCTGGGCCAGAGCGACATCAATTCCTATCGCCTCAGCCTGGTATTCATCTCCTGACAATTTTGTTTACTCGATAAATGCGGCGAATCTCTCTGATAGGTTCCCCCTGAGAGAGTTTTCAGCTAAAGTTAATGGAGAAATAGGTATTTTTTATGAATGTTTAAAAACACAGGGGTTAACCACGATTAGCCTCTGAAATAACAAGGGATTTGAACATTGCTGTGATAATTATTGTTTTATTTCATGGCGATAAAAGTGCACTTATTTATCCAGACTTCTTCGGCCATCGCAGCATGCTTGTTCGTTGCCGCCTCATTTGAGGTCTAAACGGCACTTTTCTTAATATCCCTGCAAAACAAACGGTTGAAGTGATAATTATTATCACTACCATTGTCAATAATCTGTGTTGATTTCCCCATAATCAGCCAGCTAATTATTAAGAGAGATGAGGTAGGGCATATGCAACAGGAATCCGTCGGGACATTCTCACTCGATGATAATGTTTGGCAAGGTGTGACGATAACCGATAGCGCAGCGGCGCAAATTATCCGGCTCATGCAGCAGGACCCTGAAATCAAAGGGTTACAGCTTGGGGTTAAGCAATCCGGTTGTGCCGGATTTGCGTATGTGATGGATATGACCAAGGAGCCGGCCAATGACGCGCTGGTGTTCGAACAGAGCGGTGCCAGACTTTACGTGCCACTGAAAGCGATGCCTTTTATTGATGGCACGGTGGTGGATTACGTCCGCGAAGGGCTGAATCAGATTTTTAAATTTAATAATCCTAAAGCTCAGCATGCCTGCGGGTGTGGCGAGAGTTTTGGCGTTTGAGCGATGTAAACGAAATGACACGAAGCAATGTAGAAGTTCCAGATGAAGTGCAGGCTTGGGTCAGCGATGGTCGCTACAAAGAAGGTTTTTTTACACAGCTCGCAACCGATGAGCTGGCGAAAGGCCTCAATGAGGATGTTATTCGCGCCATTTCTGCAAAGCGTAACGAGCCGGACTGGATGCTGGAGTTTCGCCTCGGGGCTTATCGAAGTTGGCTGGAAATGGAAGAGCCGCACTGGCTGAAAGCACAGTATAAAAGCCTGGATTATCAGGATTATAGCTATTATTCCGCGCCATCCTGCGGCAGCTGTGATGATAACTGTGATTCGCAGCCCGGTGCCCTGCAGCAGTCATCAGCCGATGATTCAGCCGCGCACACGATGAATGAGTATCTCACCGCCGAGGTCGAATCTGCCTTTGCCCAACTAGGGGTGCCGGTGCGGGAAGGGGCTGAAGTGGCGGTTGACGCCATTTTTGACTCGGTTTCGGTGGCAACCACTTATCGAGGGAAACTGGCCGAACAAGGCATTATTTTCTGCTCATTTGGTGAAGCTATTCAGGAATACCCGGATCTAGTGCGTAAGTATCTTGGCTCAGTGGTGCCAGCGAAAGATAACTTTTTTGCCGCGCTTAATGCCGCAGTGGCTTCTGATGGCACTTTTGTTTATGTGCCAAAAGGGGTGCGCTGCCCGATGGAGTTATCGACCTATTTCCGCATTAATGCCGCCAAAACCGGTCAATTTGAGCGCACCATTCTGATTGCTGACGAAGACAGTTATGTCAGTTATATCGAGGGGTGCTCTGCGCCAGTTCGTGATAGTTATCAGTTGCATGCGGCGGTGGTTGAAGTCATTTTGCATAAAAATGCCGAAGTGAAATACTCGACCGTGCAGAACTGGTTTGCCGGGGCTGACAGCACCGGCGGTATTCTCAACTTTGTGACCAAACGGGCGTTGTGTGAAGGTGAAGGCTCCAAAATGTCGTGGACCCAATCTGAGACCGGCTCGGCGATTACCTGGAAATACCCCAGTGTGATTTTGCAGGGCGATAACTCCATTGGTGAGTTTTTCTCCGTCGCACTGACCAATGGCCATCAGCAGGCGGATACCGGCACTAAGATGATCCACATTGGCAAAAACACCAAATCAACCATTATTGCCAAAGGGATCTCCGCCGGACACAGCCAAAATACCTATCGTGGGTTGGTGAAAATCCTGCCGGGTGCGGATAACGCGCGTAATTTCACTCAATGTGACTCGATGCTGATTGGCCCTGATTCCGGCGCGCATACTTTCCCTTATGTGGAAGTGCGCAATAACACGGCGCAATTGGAGCACGAAGCGACAACCTCCAAAATTGGCGATGACCAACTGTTTTATTGTTTGCAGCGCGGCATCAGTGAAGATGATGCCATCTCAATGATTGTTAACGGCTTCTGTAAGGACGTGTTCTCCGAATTGCCGCTGGAGTTTGCCGTCGAAGCACAGAAATTGTTGGCTATCAGCTTGGAACACAGTGTGGGTTAAGTCTGAGCTGAATAAGTATTTGCAGAGTTTTGCGCGCCTGCGCACCAAGGAAACCTATGTTAAGTATCAAGAACTTAAAAGTCAGTGTCGAAGGTAACGAGATCCTTAAAGGTTTGGATCTGGAGATCAAACCCGGTGAAGTGCATGCCATTATGGGGCCAAACGGCTCAGGGAAAAGTACTTTGTCAGCGGCGCTGGCCGGGCGAGAAGAATATGAGGTCACTGAAGGCAGTGTGACTTTCAAGGGTAAGGATTTGCTGGAGCTGGCCCCGGAAGATCGTGCGGGTGAGGGCGTCTTTCTGGCCTTCCAGTATCCGGTAGAAATTCCGGGGGTCAGTAACCATTTCTTCCTGCAAACCGCCGTCAATGCGGTGCGTAAATACCGTCAACAGGAACCGCTGGATCGTTTTGATTTTGCTGATTTCATTGAAGAGAAAATTGAGTTGCTCAAAATGCCGGCAGATTTGCTGACCCGTTCAGTGAATGTGGGCTTCTCGGGCGGTGAGAAAAAACGCAACGATATCTTGCAGATGGCGGCGCTGGAACCCTCTTTATGCATTCTGGATGAAACTGACTCCGGTCTGGATATTGATGCGCTGAAAATTGTCGCCAACGGGGTGAACTCGCTGCGCAATGAAAATCGCGCCTTTATTATTGTGACTCACTATCAGCGCATCCTCGATTACGTCAAACCTGACTTTGTCCATGTGTTGTATCAGGGGCGAATCATTAAATCTGGTGATTTCACGCTGGTGAAACAGTTGGAGGAGCAAGGCTATGGCTGGCTTACCGACCAACAGTAATATTCCAAACAGTAATATACCAAAACAACAACGCATTCTTGCAGAGCAGCGTAGCAATGCCTTAGCGAATTTTGGCCAGCTATTTGAACAGAGTCAAAAGGTTAAGCAGCACCAAAATGGTCAGGGCGCTGAAGCGACGGCACATTGGCAACAGGTGCTGGCATTGGGCTTCCCCAGCATCAAGCATGAAGATTGGAAATACACACCGCTGGAGCATTTATTCGCCCATAGCTTCGGCTTTGCTAAGGTGGTGAAAGTGACGGCGGCTCAGCGCGATAATTTGTCATTGTTGCAAGATGCCCATCGTTTGGTTTTCATTGATGGACGATATGCCCCAGAATTGAGTGACAGTGAATGTGGCCCGTATCAACTGGCGTATCTAACTGAAAATACTCAGTTTCCAGCGGCTATTCAGTCAGAAGTCTTTTTGCATCTGACCGAAAGCCTGGCACAGGAAAACTTGCACATCCGCTTGCCTGCTGGGCAACACAGTGATAAACCGCTGTATCTGCTGCATATCAGTTCCGGCAATAGCGCTGAGGTGGTGAATACCAGCCATTACCGTCACCATCTGGCGATTGAAGCGGGCGCACAGGCCGAGGTCATTGAGCATTTTGTCAGTCTTAATGAACAGCCGCATTTTACCGGTGCTCGGCTGACTGTCTCGGTGGGTGAAAATGCCGAGTTGAACCATTGCAAACTGGCGTTCGAAGCGCCTCAAAGCACCCATTTTGCCCATAACGACTTAGTGTTAAGCCGTGATGCGCGAGCAAAAAGTTATAGCTTCTTGCTCGGCGCGGGGCTGACCCGCCATAACACCAGCGCCCAGTTAAATGGCGAGGGTGCCAGTTTGTCGATGAATAGCTTACTGCTTCCTATAGGGCGCGAAATTTGTGACACCCGCACTTATCTGGAACATAACAAAGGCTACTGTGACAGCCGCCAGCTTCACAAAATCATAGTGCGCGAGCGGGGCAAAGCTGTCTTTAATGGCATGATAAAAGTCGCTCAGCATGCAATAAAAACTGACGGCCAGATGACCAATAATAACTTGCTGCTCAGTAAGTTAGCTGAGGTGGATACCAAACCACAGTTGGAAATTTATGCCGATGATGTGAAATGCAGCCACGGGGCTACCGTCGGGCGCATTGATGCAGAACAGCTGTTTTATCTGCAATCACGCGGTATCAATCAAGCCGATGCGCAGCAAATGATTATTTTTGCTTTTGCCGCCGAATTGACCGAAGCCATTCATCACGAAGCCATTCGCAAAGTGGTTTTGGCGCGAATTGCGGAACGCTTGGCTGGGGAGTCGCTATGAGTTTTCCTATTGAGCGGATAAGAGCTGATTTCCCCCTGCTTGGCCGTGAGGTTAACGGCCAGCCGTTGGCCTATCTGGACAGCGCCGCCAGCGCGCAGAAACCACAAGTGGTTATTGACCGGGAACTTAACTTCTATCGTGCGGATTATGCGGCGGTTCATCGGGGAATTCACACCCTGAGTGCCGAAGCTACCGGACAAATGGAAGCGGTACGTCAACAGGTCGCGGACTTTATTCATGCCGCGTCTGTTGAAGAGATTGTTTTTGTCAAAGGCACCACTGAAGCCATCAATTTGGTGGCGAACAGTTATGGCCGCCATTTTCTGCAAGCCGGTGACAGCATTATCATTACCGAAATGGAGCATCACGCCAATATTGTGCCGTGGCAGATGCTGGCAAAAGATATTGGCCTTGACATCCGTGTTTGGCCGCTGACGGCGACCGGTGAACTTGAATTAACCGCGTTGGCGGGTTTGATTGACGGCACCACCAAACTGCTGGCAATCACCCAGGTTTCCAATGTGCTGGGGACAGTGAATCCCATCAAAGACATCGTGGTGCAAGCTAAAGCCGCGGGCTTGGTGGTGCTGGTGGATGGCGCGCAGGCGGTGATGCATCAGCCGGTCGATGTTCAGGATTTGGGCTGCGATTTTTATGTTTTCTCTGGACATAAACTGTACGGCCCATCGGGCATCGGTATTTTGTACGGCAAAAGTGAATGGCTACAAAAAATGCCGCCATGGGAAGGGGGCGGTTCGATGATCAAAACTGTCAGCCTGACGCAGGGCACCTCCTTTGCTGATGCGCCATGGCGTTTTGAAGCGGGATCGCCAAATACTGCCGGTATTATGGGGCTGGGGGCTGCAATCAGTTATGTGAATCAGTTGGGGCTTGCCGAGATCCAGCAATATGAGCAAACACTGATGCAGTATGCATTGGAACAACTGAGCCAGATTAAGAGCCTGACACTGTATGGCCCGGTAAACCGGGCTGGGGTTATCGCGTTCAATCTGGGTCAGCATCATGCTTATGATGTCGGCAGTTTCCTGGATCAATACGGTATTGCGATTCGTACCGGGCATCATTGCGCCATGCCGCTGATGGCATTCTACCAGGTGCCAAGTATGTGCCGGGCGTCGCTGGCGCTGTATAATACCCGCGAGGAAGTCGATCGGCTGGTGGTTGGGTTGCAGCGCATCGAAAAATTGCTGGGCTGAGAGCAGACAGCTCGCGACAGTGCCCCCGAAAGCCGATTATCATAACAAGTAGTCGGCTTTTATTTTTACAGTAGGAAGCATGTTATGGCTGGTTTGCCAGATAGAGATAAATTGATTCGTAATTTTTCCCGCTGTTTAAATTGGGAAGAAAAATACCTGTATGTGATCGAATTAGGTGCGCAGTTGCCGCCCTTAACTGAGCAGCAGCGCCAACCAGAGAATCTTATTTCTGGCTGCCAAAGTCAGGTGTGGATTGCCATGACTCGCTCTGAGGCGGGACATGTGGTTTTTGCCGGTGATAGTGATGCCGCTATCGTCAAAGGTTTGGTCGCGGTGGTGTTCATCCTGTATCAAGGTTTGACGCCACAGCAGATAATTGAGTTAGATGTTCGGCCCTTTTTTGCCGATTTAGCCCTCAGTCAGCACTTAACACCTTCGCGTTCCCAAGGTCTTGAAGCCATGATCCGCGCCATTCGAACTCAGGCTGTTGCCCTCAACCTTTGCTGATCTACGCCAACATTTTGTGCTTTATTCTTCGCGCTGTGTGCATTTTGCGCCGCGCGTCACAGTATTAAAATGGTGATATTTCAGCAGCTTAAATCGGCCCCCATGCTAGAAAAAGCATAATAAATTACATTGTAACACCTTGATTTTTAGAGATATAAATTGCCTTTATAATATGGGCTGTTACTATATGGTGGCCTTATAATTGGCTGCTAAAATTAACGTAGATATATCCATCATCTTTCAAACTGCTGGTGCGTTGGCTGCTTTCGTTCCCCCGAATCACTTACTTGTTTAAGTTCATCGGGATTATGAGCCTCACCCTGTGGCGCTGTTCAACATGGTTTACAACCAAGTTGTCACTCGCTTGCCGCTTTCCTGCAATTTGAAATTTATTGGGTATAGCCGTGTAAATCGAATTTTAAGAAGTGATGTAGGAACTAAGCATGAAACGTGCATTAACTTTGATTGGTATGTTATTCGCAACTTGTCTCGCGGGAAGTATCACCGCTGCCAATGCGACCGAGTATCCTCTGCCGCCAGCCAATAGTCGTCTGATTGGTGAAAATACTACTTATACTGTTCCAAATGATGGCCGTCCGCTGGAGGCTATTGCTGCCGATTATAAAATCGGTTTGTTGGGGATGCTGGAAGCAAACCCAGGTGCTGACCCGTATTTGCCATTACCGGGTTCAGTGCTCACTATCCCGACCCAGATGTTGCTGCCGGATACCCCACGTGAAGGTATCGTCATCAACCTGGCTGAACTGCGCCTTTATTATTACCCTAAAGGTCAAAACAAAGTTGTGGTGTACCCCATCGGTATCGGCCAGTTAGGGCGTAATACCCCAATGATGACAACCTCAGTCAGCCAGAAGATCCCGAACCCAACCTGGACACCTACGGCAAATATCCGTAAGAACTATTTGGCGGAAGGCATTACTTTGCCATCAGTGGTTCCGGCTGGCCCGGAAAACCCTATGGGTCTGTTTGCCATGCGTTTGTCTGCGGGGAAAGGTGAATACCTGATCCACGGCACCAACGCGAACTTTGGTATTGGTATGCGTGTCAGCTCCGGCTGTATCCGTTTACGCCCGGATGACATTGAAGCGCTGTTCAAATCCGTACCTAAAGGTACTCGCGTGCAAATCATCAATGAGCCGGTTAAATATTCCGTCGAACCAGATGGTAAGCGTTATGTGGAAGTTCATCAGCCGTTGTCTCGTGTAGACAGTGATGATCCGCAAACCATGCCAATCGCTATTAGTAGCAGCCTGCAAAAGTTTATCAACGACAGCCAGACTGATGCACAAGTGGTTCAGGAAGCGATTGTACGCCGTGCTGGCATGCCCGTTATTGTCACTGTAGGTGAGACTGCCACTGAGCAGGCTCCGGTTGCTGTAGCGCCTCAGGGCGAGCAACAGGCACAACCACAGAACGAAGAGCAGCAACCTACGGAGCAAGTGATTCCTAAGTTGGTTCAGCCAGGTCCGGTTTATTCAGCTGCGAACTAAGTTCTCAGTCTTACACGCCCCTTTGCCATGGCAGCCGTCGGTTTGCTGTGGCAAAGTTTATCGTGCACCCGTATTGTGAAATGAGTTGATGATAACCAGGGCGTTAGGAAAGAGGTAAGCAGGGAAGGTCACAATCAGAAACGGGTTTCAGCAAGATAAAAAAATGGCGCACAATGTGCGCCATTTTTCATTCAGGAAGTAATATTACTTCTTGTAAGCGTGAGCTTGGTTGTCAAGACGTTGGTTAGCACGTGCTGCATCGTCTTTAGCTGCTTGAACGTCAGAACGGATTGCGTTCACGTCGTTGCTCAGTTGGTCAACTTTAGCGTTCAGAGTCTGAACGTCAGAAGACAGTTGATCGATTTTAGCATTGCTTGAACAACCAGCCAGCATAGTAGAAGCCAGAATTACCGCGCCCAGTACAAGTTTAGTACGATTCATTATTAACACCCTCTAGATTAAGTTAATCTCCATGTAGCGTTACAAGTATTACACAAAGTTTTTTCGAAAGAGAATAAATTTTTAGTATTAGGGGGGTTTATTTTGATCGTTCGCTCAAAGAAGCATCTTGTTTTAAAAAAAAGTTAAAAAAACGAGGTAAAACAGCCGGATTCTTTCGGAAAAGTCCGACTCAGAAAAAACTTTTGGGCGCTTAGGATAAAATGGATTTTTCGGAAAGTTTATTTGGCGATGTTTAAAAAGAAAACGCCGCTATGAAAAGCGGCGTTTTTAATTAGCGTTAACTCTTACGTTGAGATTATAAAACGTGTACGGAAGAGGTATTGGTGGTGCCGCTTGGTACTAAAGCACCAGAAACCATAATGACCACGTCGCCTTTCTGCGCCAAACCGCTGGCCAGAGCCGCTTCTTTACCGATGCGGTAGAAGTCATCTGTTGAAGCAATTTCGGCGACCAATTGAGTTATCACGCCTTTAGTCAGAATTAACTGACGGGCGGTGGTTTCATTGGTCGTCAGGGCCAAAATGGTCGCGGTTGGGAAGTATTTACGCACTGACTTAGCTGATTTACCGCCGCCAGTTGCTACCACGATCACTTTTGCTTCCAGTTTTTCTGCCGTTTCTACTGCGCCACGACAAACCGCTTCAGTGATACGCATTTTGCGATTGTCGTTCAACGTTTCGATGCGGCTAGGCATGATACGGTCTGTACGCTCACAGATGGTCGCCATGATGGTGACAGACTCTAATGGGTACTTACCCTTGGCACTTTCACCAGACAGCATCACGGCGTCGGTACCGTCCAAAATGGCGTTAGCGACGTCGCCGGCCTCTGCACGAGTAGGGCGCGGGTTTTTGATCATGGAATCGAGCATCTGAGTTGCAGTGATAACAACTTTACGTGCACGGTTACATTTCTCAATCATCATCTTCTGCGCGAAGATAACTTCTTCTACCGGGATCTCAACACCCAAGTCACCACGGGCAACCATGATACCGTCAGAGGCTTCCAGGATTTCGTCGAAGTTATTCAGACCTTCCTGGTTTTCAATTTTGGAGATGATCTGGATATGCTCGCCGCCGTGTGCTTTCAGGTGTTCGCGGATTTCCAGTACGTCTGAACGCTTACGGATAAAGGAAGCGGCAACGAAGTCCACCCCTTGCTCACAACCAAAGATCAGGTCAGCTTTATCTTTTTCAGCCAATGCAGGCAGTTGGATAGAAACACCTGGCAGGTTAACGCCTTTGTTTTCGCCCAAGTCACCGTTGTTCAGCACTTTACAAACTACAGTATTTTCAGTAACTTCAGTCACTTCCATACCGATCAAACCATCATCAACCAGTACAGTGTTGCCAATTTTTAGGTCAGCGGCAAAGCCCGGGTAGGTCACTGCAACGATGTTATTGTTGCCAATAACGCTTTGGTCTGTGGTGAAAGTGAAAGTCTGGCCTGCAACCAGCGCTGCATCTTTGCCGCCTTCCAGTTTCATGGTGCGGATTTCAGGGCCTTTGGTGTCCAGCAGAATACCGGCTTTCAAGCCAGTTTTTGCCATAACAGCACGGATATTCTTGATACGTTGACCATGTTCTTCATAGTCACCGTGGGAGAAGTTTAAGCGCATAACGTTCATACCTGCATTCAGCAGGTTGGTCAGCATTTCTTCGGATTCGGTTTTTGGACCGATAGTACAAACAATTTTAGTCTTTTTCATGACGGATTTTTTCTACAAGTTGTGATGGATAAAAAGCGAATGTTCCGTTAAATACAGCAACGGAGTGGGATCTGATTAGTGTCTGGTGTAGCGAAACGTTACCAAGAAGCAAAACATTACTAAGAATAGATGACAGTGGCGGAAATTGAATGGAAAACTTTAGCATGAGGCTAAACGCATGATCGGTATACGATGGCGTAAATGTGAGTTGTATTTTTTTAGCGTATCGGCAGATCAAGATGCTGAAACCATTCAACTGAAACGACGGTTCGTATTATAAGCGGTAAGTCGCGGGAAATGAAATAGAAAACAGAAACTCATTGTCGTTTTTTATAAAAATGGGCCATTAGTCGCGCAAACATAGAGAATAATGCTTAGTTTGTTGCGCAACAAAAAAAGTTTTTAACAATTTTAACAAATGGGTGGTCGAAAAATTGATGAAAGCAATATAACCAGATTTAAAAAACTCGAGTAGGGGGTTTTGAGTAGGACAAGAAATTTAGCAGAAATAGCAGAGTGGTGCGTTCTAATGGACTCGAACCATCGACCCCCACCATGTCAAGGTGGTGCTCTAACCAACTGAGCTACGGACGCACATGATACTCTGGTCACTTCAGGTAATTTAATTAAAGTGGTGCGTCCGAATGGACTCGAACCATCGACCCCCACCATGTCAAGGTGGTGCTCTAACCAACTGAGCTACGGACGCAATCCCTTTACTTAATTACCTGCCATCAATGCTGACAGCGGGGACGAATATTAACGAGCCGCCCGTCTGCTGGCAAGGGGAAAAACATAATATTCACTGCAAACTCACGTAATTGCTGAGCTTTTACCCATTACGCTGTTTTTTTCTTCATCTTTTCTGATTTATAGGGGCGTCAATCACCGGCATAAACCGCCGCGATTAACGCCCATAATACGATTAGCTTCCAAAATAATAGCGCTTAGTGTGCCGCTTTTTGCAGAATAAAAGCGGGCGGTTGCTTTTGCAACCAACGGATGCGCAGCGCCATTAATATTGCCGCTAAGGTCAGGCCAATAACGAATCCAATCCAGAAGCCACTCGGCCCCATGGCCGGAACAATATAATCAGTCAGCCCCAACAGATAACCACTCGGTAACCCCACTAACCAATACGCGGTAAAGGTAATAAAGAAGATCGAGCGAGTATCTTTGTAACCCCGCAATACACCGCTGCCAATGACTTGAATAGCATCAGATAATTGGTAAAGCGCCGCCAGCAACATTAAGTGGGAGGCCATCGCCACGACTTCCGGGGTCTTGTTATACAGCAGCGCAATATGCTCACGGAACACCACGGTAAACACCGCGGTGACACAAGCCAGCATTAACCCCACCGCAATACTGGTATAGGCGGCCACTTTGGCGTTCTCAACCGATCCCTGACCGAGACGAAAACCAACACGAATGGTCGCGGCCACACTCAGTGACATCGGTAACATAAACATCAGCGAGCTAAAGTTAAGGGCGATCTGGTGCCCCGCGACGGCGACGATACCTAGCGGAGAAACCAGCAATGCCACTACCGCGAACAATGTGACTTCGAAAAACAGCGCCAGTGCAACGGGCAGCCCAAGGCCACCGAGGCGTTTCATCACCTTCCAGTCAGGGGCGGCAAAACCTTTCTCTAGCTTGATATCTTGCTGCGAGCGGGCGCGAGTCACATACCAGCGCATCATCAAGAACATCACCCAGTAAACTGTCCCGGTTGCGACCCCGCAACCCACCCCACCGAGCGCTGGGGCACCAAATTTACCGTAGATAAAAATATAGTTAATGGGGATGTTGACCAATAAGCCAATAAAGCCAATCACCATCCCAGGTTTGGTTTTGGATAATCCCTCACACTGATTTCGCAGCACCTGGAAAAATAGATAACCGGGCGCGCCCCACATAATGGCATGTAGGAAACCAACCGCTTTGTCGGCCAGCACCGGATCAATATTGTGCATCTGTTTAATAATCTGGTCGCTGTTATAGATGACCACCATAATTAACAGTGAGACACAGGATGCTAACCAAAACCCTTGTCTGACCTGATGAGCAATCTGATTGCGCCGCCCAGAGCCGTTAAGTTGGGCGACCGTCGGGGTCAGCGCCAATAATAACCCGTGCCCGAATAAAATAGCCGGTAACCAGATGGAAGTCCCAACAGCAACGGCCGCCATATCGGTCGCACTGACAGAACCGGCCATAATAGTATCAACCACGCCCATGGCTGTTTGGGACAATTGCGCGATAACAACAGGAATAGCGAGAGCCAATAAGCTACGCGCCTCGACGATATACTTCTGCACGCATACACCCTTTTAATTATATCCTTCGTATTTGAAGCCGCAGGGGTGTTAGCTGCGCGCGCTCACCCGAATCACTTAGCTGTGTAAGCTCATCGGGACTCGTTTGCTTGCTGCCTACCTGCAACTCCAACTACTTTGGCTATCTGATTTCAATAACAGCTATTTATCGCGCACTGAGCGATAAATAAAATAGCGGAAAAACGTTGGAGCATAAAAAGTATAAAAGATTGTACCTTCTCACGGAGCTTAAGCAATCCTTGTCAGTCAATATCAACTCAATATCAACGAAATAACGTCAATATAAATTTTTAGTCTAAGTGGTTTGGTTTTCCTTATCTTCTGAGGCAAAATCACGGCAAAGAAATTCTCTCTCTAGATAAGAGGCATGGCGTATGTTTACCGGTATTGTTCAAGGCACCGCGCCCGTGGTAGCCATCGACGAAAAATCCAACTTCCGCACTCATGTGGTTGAAATGCCAACTGAAATGTTGCCTGAGTTAACCTTGGGGGCTTCTGTGGCCCATAATGGCTGCTGTTTAACCGTGACCGAAGTTAACGGAAATCGGGTCAGTTTTGATTTAATGAAGGAAACCCTGCGTATCACCAATTTGGGTGATATTAAGGTCGGTGATGTGGTTAATCTGGAGCGTGCGGCTAAATTCAGCGATGAAATTGGTGGCCATCTTATGTCCGGACATATTATGTGTACCGCTGAAATAACTAAAATATATACATCAGAAAATAACCGTCAGATCTGGTTTCGACTGCCCAGCGACGATTTAATGAAATATATATTACATAAAGGATTTATCGGTATTGACGGCATTAGCCTGACCATTGGTGAAGTCGTAGGTAATCGTTTTTGCGTGCATTTGATCCCAGAGACATTGGCGCGCACTACATTAGGTAAAAAGCGTTTGGGGCATCGCGTCAATATCGAGATAGATCCGCAGACGCAGGCGGTGGTGGATACCGTTGAGCGGGTATTAGCGCAACGCGATATTGCACAGCTGTCTGCTGCGGCAGTTGAAAAAGCTGTTCGGGGATAGGGTACTAAAAGTAGGGGGCTGACGAGCCCCCGCCTTGAAAACGCTCTCTAGAGACTAACGCGCCACTCGAATACCGCCTTCTACGCCATTTGGACTGAATAATACCTGCCATAATTGAATGTCTCTGGCGCGGAATGCACCCGCACAGGCATTCAGATAATAGCTAAACATCCGTTCAAACCGCGGGGAGTAATTCTCAGCTAAACTCGGCCATGCGGCTTGGAAACGCTCATACCATGCCATCAGTGTTCGGTCGTAATCTGCCCCGAAATTATGCCAATCTTCCATGATAAAATAAGGTTCGCTGGCTTGGGCAATATGTTGTACTGAAGGTAGACAACCATTGGGGAAAATATACTTATCAATCCACGGGTCAACACTCAGGTCAGTACGATTAGCGCCAATGGTGTGCAGCAAAAATAATCCATCAGGCTTCAGATTTCGGTTAACCACCTCAAAGTAGGTGCGATAATTTTTGGGGCCGACATGTTCGAACATTCCTACAGAAACGATGCGGTCAAATTGTTCATCCAGATCGCGATAATCTTGCAGCAAAATAGTGACATCCAAACCTTCACAGCGTTTTTGGGCCAATTTTTGCTGCTCAGCCGAGATAGTCACGCCGGAGACGGACACCCCGAAATGACGTGCAGCATAAGCAGCAAGCCCGCCCCAACCACAACCAATATCGAGCAACGTCATGCCGGGCGCTAATTGCAGCTTCTCACAGATCATCTGCAATTTGTTTTCCTGCGCTTGCTCAAGTGTTGTGGCGTTTTTCCAATAGGCGCAAGAATATTGCATATTGGGGTCGAGCATGAGGCTAAACAGGTCATTGCCTAAATCGTAATGTTCTTTACCGACAATCCAGGCTCTTTTCTTTGATTGCAAGTTGATAATACGCGCGGCAGCAATACGTAAAGTATCTTTGAAATGGTGTGGAAGTTGTTTTTCCAAGCCAGCTCGGAGAACGCGTTGGAAGAAAATATCCAGGCGATCACATTCCCACCAGCCATCCATATAACTCTCACCTAATGCCAAAGATCCTTCTTGTAATACCCGCTTGAAGAAGTTCGGGTTATTAACTTTAATGTCGAAGGGGCGTGAGCCATTGATTTCAATATCAGCCCGATTCAGCATTTCTTGTACAATGCGAAACCACGGATTTTCTTGAATACTTTGGTCTTCAATACAGGATGAACTCATAGCTTCTCCATCACTTTCTTCTGACTTATGACTCGCGATAAAATCTATATACGCGGGTACATACCAATAAAGTTGGTGTCTGGTATCCATAAAGGAAAGAGGAAGATTAAGAAGAAACCCTAATGACACTTTGGTTTAGGGCCACTCATCCATAAGAGGAAATGTGACGCAATCCACGCGCACAGAAAATGCTTAAGATAATGCTTTTTTTAAATGGTATTCTGATTAGTTCGATTGAGTATAGGCCTGCCGGAGCGCTTTCTCAATAATAAATCGCGTCCGGCCTGCATGTTCTTTAGTGACTATTTATATTGGGGATTAATCCCCCTCGCCCTTGACGCTACAGCTACGTTATCAGCACTCATTCACCCGAATTACTTACTTGAGTAAGCTCATCGGGACTCATTCGCTTGCTGCCTTGCTGTAACGCCAATGACTTTGGGCATTGGATCAGTATGGCCTTTTTCATTTTTCATCGCGTAGCAATGAATGCCATAACCCAATATGGCTAAAGCAACCGTCGATAGCATCACCGTGACGGTTGCCAGTAAAGGTTGGCTGATAAAGAGCGAAACTATCATGCTGGCAATAAAACACAAACCCAACTGAAGCGTGTTTTGTAGCGCCGCCGCTTTGCCAGTATTCGCCGGAAAAGGCATTAATGCATTCGCTACGATAATAGGGTAGCAGGCACCATTCACCAGCGCCATTATGCAAAACGGAATAAGTAAGGTTACCAGTGTTGGTGTCGTCAATGTGGCGATCAGATAGAGCGCAATCATACTGAGGGCATAACCGGCCAACAGCCACGGCAGTAGAGTGTTGCCTTTAATCCGGCTCAATGCACTGCGACAAGCAAAACCCCCGAGCAGAAAGGCTAATGTTTGTGGAACATAGCTCAAACCAATGGCATTCGGGCTATATCCCATATCACCTAAAATAAAAGGTGAACCGGTTAACCAGGCGAAAAAACCCGCGCTGCATGCAGCAAACATCATCACGTTGCCACTAAATACCGGAGATTTCAGCAACTGCCAGAAACTAATGGCACTTTTGCTTTTAAGCCCGCTATCCGAAGCCACTTTTTTCCGTTCCTTAAGCAGTGCGGTCGGGATCAGCAGTAACAATGTAATTGCCAATAAAACGACAAAAATTGACCGCCAACTGAAATGGTTTAATAACCACGCACCTAATAAAGGGGCCAGCGCGGGGGATAACGCCACTAAAGGCATTATGGTCGCAAACACTCGATTGACTTTGCTGCTGTGGTACCTATCTACCACTAATGCTTGCCAGCTTACGGCAGCAGAACAGACCCCGACGGCCTGAATAAAACGCAGAACCAATAACTGTGTCGCGGTTTCAACCCATAAAATACCCAGACAGCCGATAGCAAATAAGCCCAACCCGACTAATAGCACGGGTTTACGGCCTAACTTATCGGAAACCGGCCCCCAGATAAGCTGAGCGATAGCGAAACCGGCGAGAAAGATACTGAGGCTGGCACTGATGGAGCCGGCAGAGGTGTTCAGTTCTTGTTGCATCGCGCCAAAGGCGGGCAAGTACATGTCGGTGGCCAGGTACCCCAACATGCTCAAACCGGCCAGATAGAACATGAAACTCGATGTGGTTTTCATTTTTTGTGTCTCATTATAATTTTGCAGGCAAAACGCTTAGCATTGAAATTCCATTGCGGGGGCATTCTAGCGGCGAGGTATTCGGTTGTGAAACGGTAATATTTGCGCCATGCTATCAAAAAAATTGATAGTAAATATTCAGTCTAAGGGAAGTGCAGAATTATGTGGTCAGAATATTCATTGGATGTGGTCGATGCAGTTGCCCGCACTGGGAGTTTCAGTGCTGCTGCTCAAGAATTGCACCGCGTCCCGTCCGCAGTAAGTTATACCGTGCGCCAGTTAGAGGAGTGGCTGGCTGTGCCATTATTTGTACGGCGTCACCGGGATGTAGAATTGACGGAAGCGGGCAGGGTTTTTATCAAAGAAGCTCGGGATGTTATCAAAAAAATGAATGGCACGCGGCGACAGTGTCAGCAAGTGGCGAATGGGTGGCGAGGGCAACTCAATATCGTGATCGATAAAATCGTCAAACCTCAGCGGAGTCGCCGCTTAGTATTGGATTTTTATCGCCATTTTCCCGATATCGAACTGCGGGTGCGCTATGAGGTATTTAATGGTGTCTGGGATGCACTGGCGGATGGGCAAGCTGAAATGGCCATTGGGGCGACTCGCGCCATTCCGGTTGGCGGGCGGTTTATCTTCCGCGATATGGGCTTTTTGACCTGGCATTGTGTGGTGAGCGTCAATCACCCCTTAGCCCACTTAACCGGTTCCCTTATTGATGATCAATTGCGGCCTTATCCTTCACTTTGTTTGGAGGATACCGCGCGAAATCTGCCGAAACGAGACACCTGGACTTTGGATAACCAACAGCGCTTAGTCGCACCTGATTGGGCGACGGGAATAGATTGCCTGTGTGCAGGATTATGTGTCGGAATGGTGCCTGCGCATATGGTGTCGCCCTTGATTGAACAGGGGAAGCTGGTGGCATTAACATTGGCCGAACCACTGCCGGATAGCCCGTGTTGCTTGACGTGGGAGCAGAATAATCATTCGCCAGCCTTAGCATGGATGCTGGCGTATTTAGGTGACAGTGTCACACTTAATAATGAATGGCTAAAAGATGATAATACCGTGATTGAGGACTGAATGCACAGTGTTAGCTGCCGGTAACAGGGGGCTACCGGCAGGAGAAGATTAACGGCGGTAATCGCGGTAGGGGCCATCAGCAACAGAGCGGCGCTCGACCAGCTTAGGGTGCACTTCAATAGTTTGCGGGTCTTCGCGTTTACTGACAATTCTGTCGAGCAACATGGCAAAAGCGGTTTCACCTAATCGTTCTTTTGGCTGATGAATAGTGGTCAGCGCCGGTGAGAAATACCGCGCATTACGCACATTATCATAGCCGATCACCGAAATATCTTGTGGCACCCGCAGGCCCAATTCATCCGCCGCGCATATTGCCCCCATCGCCATAATATCGCCGCCACAGAACACGGCGGTCGGGCGGTGTTTTTGCGTCAGAATTTGGTGCATGGCTTTATAACCGGATTCTGGCTCAAAATCCCCCTGAACCACCCATTCGTCACGTAGCGGGATATTGGCCTCTTCCAGCGCTTTCAGGAAACCCTGATGGCGACCACCACCGGTATTCCGTGATAACTGACCGGGAATAGCACCGATATCACGATGACCGCGCTCAATAAGATAACGGCCAGCTAAATAGCCCCCTTCGAATGCATTATCAATAATCGAGTCAGTAAAATCGCCACGGGCGGTACCCCAGTCCATCACCACCATGGGAATATTGCGATAATCTTCTAACATCCCCAGCAATTGTTCAGGGTATTCAGAACACATCACCAATAATCCATCGACACGCTTTTGCGCCAGCATGGATAGATAGGCTTTTTGTTTATCCAGATTATTATGAGAGTTACATAAAATCAGAGTGTAACCTTTGCTATAACAGCTATTTTCAACCGCTTCGATCACCTCAGCAAAATAGGGTGCCTCACTGGATGTTGCCAACAAGCCAATTGATTTAGTGTGATTAACTTTCAAGCTGCGGGCCACAGCACTGGGCGAATAATGCAGCTCTTTAATGGCCGCCCACACAGCGGCCTTGGTATTTTCGGCGACGAAACGAGTTTTATTGATAACGTGCGAAACGGTGGTGGTGGACACACCCGCGTGTTTGGCCACATCTTTAATCGTTGCCATAAAAAGAATGACTCCTAAGCTCACCTGTTACAGCAGGTAAGTATTATGTTAATCGTTTGCCTGTATGACTCGAACACCGCTCAGACAGAAACACGATAGTAGGCTGGTAAGTTGAATCAGCAGGCTGTCTGAGAGTTTTTATTGGACGTTATTAGTCGGCATACAGTTATGAACTGCGAATTTTGGCTGATCTGGAGGAAAAGTGAAAGAGTTAATCAATGTTATAAAGTGCGTAATGAGTACAAGATTTTTTTTCTTAACTGTGGGAAAATGATTTAACGCACTAATTGTGTGCCTTTACCTTACTATACTTTAGTATGACAAGTATAAAGATTAACCGGCTGAGGAGTTTTTATGGATACCAATCTGAAAATGTCGCTGATTACGACTGTTGGTGCGCTGGCGATGATTATTGCTTTTAGCTTCGTGGCGGTAATGAATTAATTAAACCGCTTGCCGGTGTGAAGCCATTAGTAGGGCGGTTAACCCGCCCTTAATTATTTCTACTGATAATATCCACGTATGGAGTCTTTCTATTTTCGCTGTATCAGGCTAAATTTTTCTCAACGAAAGACCAATTCACTAATGCCCAGAAGTTCTCCAGATATTTTGGTCGCGCATTACGATAATCAATATAATAAGCGTGCTCCCACACATCGACCGTCAGCAGTGGTTTATCCGCAGTCGTCAGCGGTGTTGCCGCATTTGAGGTACTGACAATCGCCAGTGTTCCATCTGCTTTTTTAACCAGCCACGTCCAACCTGCGCCAAAGTTTTTCACTGCCACATCAGTAAACTGTGCTTTAAATTCAGCGAAAGAACCAAAGGATTGATTAATGGCATCGGCGACTTTGCCAGTAGGTTCGCCGCCACCATTAGGTGACAAACAGTGCCAGTAAAAGGTGTGGTTCCAGACTTGGGCCGCATTATTAAAGACACCGCCACTGGAGGTTTTAATAATCTCTTCCAAGGATTTACCCGCAAACTCAGTATCCTTAATCAGATTATTGAGGTTGACCACATAAGTGTTATGGTGCTTGCCGTAATGGTACTCCAGCGTTTCAGCAGAAATGTGCGGTTCCAGTGCATTTTGTGCATAAGGTAATGCCGGTAATTCAAAAGACATCGCTCTCTCCTTTCGGGGTTACTCAGGGTGTTTGCTCCTCAAATCCGATCTTTCGCAGTGGCTAAGATAGGGTGAGGGGCGGTTAAAATCGTAATTGTTGTATTTTTGTTGTGGGTATTAATCTTAACAACTTTTAACAAAAATGACAGATATAACCATATTGTTTGATGGGTTATTGCGTAAAAACTATGCACTGATGTTATGGGATTGTGGGGCCGATGATTGGGTTATTGACACCCGATAGCGCTACCGGGTGTGTGGCTCGATATTAGTGAATAGATTTTAATTAGCGAATAGTTTTGGGTGTTACAACGCGGCGCGCGCCAACATAATGATCCTGCCAGTAGTCATTATCTAGCATGCTAATGCGAATTTCTTCACCTGTACGCGGCGACTGAATAAATTTGCCGTTGCCTAAATAAACACCGACATGATCAGCAACACCACGATTGGCTATATTAAAGAAGACTAAATCACCACTTTCTAATTCAGCGCGCTTAACCGGTGCAGCATCACGTAAATGATACATTTCATTAGCCGTACGCGGCATTTTTATTCTGATGACATCTTTATAGGCGTAATAAATAAGCCCGCTGCAATCAAAACCTGTATTAGGGGAGGTGCCGCCCCAGCGATAAGGTTTACCGACTTGTTTCATCAGCTTGCTCATCGCAGTCTGTTTGGCGTGCTGATAGCGCTTTTTATGTGCCGGGCTGAGCTTTGTTTTATTATTCGCGGCTAATTCGGCATCCGCCTTACCTTGGGCTTTATTTCGGTGGCGGCCATAAGCGACTTTCTCTGTTTTACTCACCGCCGCTTTTTTATTGGCTGCAGTTTTAATCTGAGGTTTTTTAGTTGCAATTGTTTTACTCGGGATTTTTTTACTGCTGCTTGATTTTTTTTCGGTAGTTTTACTGACTTGCTGTGTTTTCTTCTTAATGACTTTGCTGGCAGTAGCCGGCGTTTTCTTTTTATCGTTATTGGCGATTGTTTTATTTGTGACGTTTTTACTGGCGGTTTTATCGCTGGTCACTTTGGTTTTTTTAGTTGTTTTATCGGCTTTGCGTTTTTTACGGTCATCAGGGCTGGCCTGACTGATTTGGCCTTTCTTTTGCTCAGCCGAGACGTGAGCCTGCGGCGAAGCATGCGCAAGGTTTAGAAATAGCTGGGTAAACAGCAGCACAAACAGCGTAAGAATTAAACGCATAATAACGCTACCAACCTTGGCCCTGAAATGAATACGAAGAGTCACAGTATTGCTGAAACTCAGGATATAAAAAAGCAGAGAGCGACAGGATTTGAGTCGATATTGTGAGAAAACATTAATGGCGTCGCAATCGTCGCTTTTTTACCCGGCAAACGGCCTTAAATCAACCATATGTCAACGGGTTAGCTGCCCGGTACTTCTGGTATCCCACGATGAAGATAATAATGAAGTCATGGGATCAAAAATGTTATTCTGAATGCACATATTTGTAGCTGACAATATAACCATTTGCTGACAGAGTAAAGCCCCTGCAAAAGATGGCGTTTTATTCCAGTAGTGACAGTCGCTACAATAGACAGGACGCAATAATAAAATAGCCCTAATGGTTAGGTTCTAAGTATTGTAGCCACGAAATGGCTTGAGGAAGCAAGAAATGACGACGATTGATAAAATTCAGCGCCAGATAGCAGAAAACCCCATCCTGCTTTACATGAAAGGCTCGCCTAAACTGCCAAACTGCGGTTTCTCGGCTCAGGCGGTACAGGCGCTATCCGCGTGTGGCGAACGTTTTGCTTATGTTGATATTTTGCAAAATCCTGACATCCGTGCTGAGTTGCCCAAATATGCTAACTGGCCAACATTCCCCCAGCTTTGGGTTGATGGCGAATTGGTCGGCGGTTGTGACATTCTGATGGAAATGTATCAGCGTGGCGAACTGCAACAACTGCTGAAAGAAACGGCAGATAAATACCGTACTGAAGAAGAGAAACCTACAGCAGAGTAATATGCTGGTAGGTCAGTATAAAAAACAAAAGGTGGCTTGCAGGCCACCTTTTTTAATGGGTCAATTTCTATTTTTGCTGGAACCCTATGACTCGGATTCGCCCGCAGGTACCGGCCAGCCACCGAGTTTCTTCCAACGATTGACTAACTCACAGAATAATTTTGCCGTTTGCATTGTATCGTACAAGGCCGAGTGTGCCTGGCTGCTATCAAACGGAATACCTGCCGTCAGGCAAGCTTTTGCCAATACGGTTTGCCCCAGAACCAACCCACTGAGCGCAGCGGTATCGAAGGTGGCAAAGGGGTGGAACGGGTTGCGCTTCAAGCTAGCGCGTTCAGCCGCCGCCATCACAAAGCTGTGATCAAAATGGGCATTATGCGCGACGATAATGGCACGGTTGCAGCCTTTGTCTTTCAATCCCTTACGAACGGCTTTGAAAATGGAGTGTAAAGCATCATGCTCACTGACCGCACCCCGCAATGGATTGGTGGGGTCTATCCCATTAAATGCCAGTGCTTCAGGTTGCAGATTGGCACCCTCGAACGGCTCTACATGAAAATGGAGCGTTTCATCAGGCAGCAGCCAGCCATCCTTGTTCATTTGCAAGGTGACGGCGGCAATTTCGAGTAATGCGTCGGTTTGAGCATTAAAACCGGCGGTTTCCACATCAATTACTACGGGGTAATACCCACGAAAACGGCCATTCAGGGCGTTAAGGTCAATTTTATCTGCCATCAGTTTCTTATCTTCAACGAATTCAGCACGCATTATGTCAAATTTTGGCGTGGGATGCAGGGGGATATCGCGATGAGAAAAAAGGCACCTTGCCGGTGCCCTCTGGTTAATCAGTTTCCGAGGCCGTGTCCAGCGCTCTTATTCTCGATTAACTCGATTTTGTAACCGTCGGGATCTTCGACAAAAGCAATAATTGTATTACCGCCTTTTACCGGGCCAGCTTCGCGGGTCACTTTGCCCTCAGCCTGACGAATTTGATCGCAGGTGGCGGCAACATCATCCACCCCTAGCGCCAGGTGACCAAATGCAGTCCCCATTTCGTAGCTATCTACCCCCCAGTTATAAGTCAGCTCAATGACTGAGCCTTCGCTCTCATCACTATAGCCGACGAATGCCAGCGAGTATTTATACTCGGTATTTTCGCTAGTACGCAGCAAACGCATTCCTAATACCTTGGTGTAGAAATCGATGGAACGTTGTAAGTCACCAACGCGGATCATGGTATGGAGTAAGCGCTTCATAATACCTCTTTATAATCAACGGTTTAATATTTAAAAATCATTATAAATCAAAACTAAGTTCTCATCATATAGGAATATTATCCCACTCACTACCTTGACTAACCGGATTCGGTGACATCTCCGGTGACCTAATGTTGGTCATATGCAGTTTATGAAATAAAGCCCTTATGGAGGCTCAATCAAAGGATACGTACCTCGTTTCATCAGAGAGCTAGAGGGGGTTGAGTCAGGCTACAATATCGAGAATTATTATGACATGAAATACTGGCTCGCTGAGAAAGGATGAAAGGCTGGTTGGTTGTGCCATGACCGAAGTTGGGATAATAGTAAACGGGATAATCAACCCGCTTGGCGAACGCCTGAATGACGTATCGGTACAGTTCCTGTTCTTTCTGATCAGCATTTATTTCATAGAACTGGCCAAAAATGACGGCTTTCGGGCGAAAATTCTTACTGTATTCAAGTTGATGTAGCGTTCTATCGAGCTGCTTATAAGTCACATTAGTGTCTTCCAAGAGCATTATCTTATTAGAAAATTTTTTTTCATATCGGGTGGAAAACAGAGATTGAACCAGGGTTAAATTGCCACCATTCAAGATACCACGACTTCCCTCAAAGGCCCTGAGGTTCATGGGTTCTATTCCGGAGTATGTCACGCCGCCGTTAATTGTTTGAAATATCTCATTTATACTGCTGTATTTACTGATTTCTTCCGCTTTATTCAGTTCATACATTTCTTGGTTATAGGAGGCCAAAATACCGTGAATACTGGGCCAATTTATATCATTATTGATATAGTGGTGGATGACTGTAACATCGCTGAATCCAATAAGTATTTTGGGTAAAGACGCTGAGATTTTCTTTCTATTGGCATATAGATACGGGTAGAGATTTAGTGCGCCAGAACCTCCTTTGACAAACCATAAATATTTCACATTATTATCTGTTAGTGCCTTAATCAGTGTTTCTGCCCGAATTTTATCGGTGTTGACATAACCTAATGGGGTGGGGTTCTGATCAAGATAAGTTGTATCAATAGCATATCCTTCTTGGCCAAACGTTTTTCTAATCTGAGCGATAATACTTTCATCGTATTGAGATGAGCTTGCTATGAGATAAATTTTAGGTTTTGCAGCGAAATGAGTTTTTTTTTGTGAGTGATGATCTGGAATAGGGATGTCAGGAATAGTGGCAGGTATTATTGATGCAGTTGCTCGAGATGTTACGCTCGCGAGCATTAATAATTTAATAATAAATGAACGACTCATCAGCTCCTCCATGATTGACTGTCATTATATAAAATGGCTCTACTGGTCAACGCTGCTCCTAACAAACGCTGCTCCTAACAAACGCTGCTCCTAACAAACGCTGCTCCTAACAAACGCTGAACGTGGGTAGGGTTAGCGCCAAGACCCTGATGTCACGGGCTGTATTGTATAATGCAGAGTCCAGTAGCAAATCCAACCATTAAATCCGTTTATCGCCCGATAGTTTTTATCATCAATATAAGACATAAAAACTTTTTCATATTGAGGCGGGTCTTCTTAACTAACTACCACTATATATGTCAATAAATCGTATACAAAGCTCGCATTAGTGCTATTTGCGCCGTTTTTTTTGATTTATCGCATAGCGGCTAAAAACAAAAAAGCCAGTTAGAGATTCATTCTAACTGGCTGTTATTTAATGATTTAAATTAAGGAAGAATTATAAGGTCGGATAGTCGGTATAGCCCTTAGCCGCGCCGCCGTAGAAAGTTTCGCCGTCGGGTTCATTCAGTGGCGCATTTTGTTGCAAGCGTTCAACCAGATCCGGGTTGGCAATATAGCTGCGGCCAAAGGCGACGGCATCAATAAATCCTTTCTCAATCAGGTTTTCAGCTTTTTCTGCCGTATAAGCACCGGCACCGACAATCACACCTTTGAAACGAGCGCGCACAGCATCTCGGAATGCATCCGAATAAGGTTTACCACCGGCCCAGTCTGGCTCAGAAATATGCAGAAACGCGATATTGCGTTTGTTTAATTCTTCCACCAGATACAGCGCCGCTTCTTCCTGATCTTCACCATTATCCAGACCATTGAACGGCCCCAACGGTGAAATACGGATACCAATATGTTCAGCGCCCCATTCAGCCGCAGTGGCATCAACCACTTCCAACGTCAGGCGAGTACGGTTTTCAATGCTACCACCGTATTGGTCGGTACGCTGATTTGATGCCGGAGACATAAATTGATGCAATAAATAGCCGTGGGCCGCATGTAATTCGATATAGTCAAACCCCGCTTCACGAGCATTGGCTGTCGCCTGGCGGAAATCATTAATGATGCCTGGGATTTCTTCCGTTTCCAACGCCCGCGGGGTAGAGCAGGGAACACGAACCCAAGCTCCGGATTCATCACGGATTGTCGTGCGAGTATCTGCGGCAATAGCTGAAGGCGCGACAGGGGCTTGTTGTCCCGGCTGTAAACTGTTGTGCGAAATACGGCCGACATGCCATAACTGTACGGCAATATGTCCGCCGTCATCATGAACGGCTTGGGTGATTTTTTTCCATGCGTTTAACTGTTCTTGTGTGTGTAACCCCGGAGCCCCGGCATAGCCTTTCGCCTGGAAAGAAATCTGTGTTGCTTCAGTGATAATCAACCCCGCACTGGCGCGTTGGCGATAATACTCAGCCATCAATGGTGTTGGAATATCACCTGGCTCAATACTGCGCAAGCGCGTCAGTGGGGCCATAAATACACGGTTCGGCAAAGTGAGCGCGCCAACCTTCAAAGGGGAGAACAGTTTAGCAGTCTTCATGGTGCATCCTATATTAATAGACCAGTCGACTAGTGACTGGGTAAATCCTGAAAGTAAAAAAAGAGCAAACTCAGGATCATTGGATTATTGGGCTGGTTGTAAAATCAGTTCGATACTTTCTAGCGCACAAGTCAGCGGCGTGACGGAGCGTTTCACCTTGGCTCGCAGCGACGCGCCCAGCCATAAGGCATAGAGCGTTTCTGCGGTCGCAGCAGGGGAAAGCATGATGCGCAAAGAGCCTTCTTCAATACCGGCTTCGATGGCATCTTGCAATCGACCAATGACGCGAGCGGTGCCGATATCTAGCGCGTGGCGCATAGGTTCGGATAAATCACTCACTTCGGCTGATAGTTTAACCGCCAGACAAGCATTGTGGCATTCACTGCCACAATAGTTAGCAATAGATTGAGCAAAATAGTGCAGCAGATGGTGACGTTTATCACCTTGTGAACCCGTCAATAGGTTTTCCATCGCAGCGTCATAGCGATCAAAATAGCGCTGTAGCATCGCCTCACCAAACACTTCCTTCGAGCGGAAATAGTGATAAAACGACCCTTTCGGGATACCCGCAGTGGTGAGCAACTGACTGAGACCCATGCCATTAAAGCCGAGGCGCAGGCTGAGACTCTCACCGGTTGCTAACAGATGTTCACGGGTGTCTACATGTGCGTGCTGTGTTTTGTTCATGCTTAAAAGATTAATAGACCGATCGGTCTAGGTCAAGAAAAAAATGCCAGCAGAGGAGACGCTGGCACTCAGTTGGCTATTTATTGGGGCATTTTACCGATTAATCTTAACTTCGGCACTTCTGTAGTAAATCCATTCCAGGTTGATATTCAGTAGTTTGAACATTCATCATCCCCAAGAGAGTGTGGAAGAGATTGTCTTGTGAAACTTCATCATGTTGGGCGCTATCTGATAAACACTGGCGGTTAATGCCATAGTTTTTTGTATATTCAGGAGATAACCACATTAATAAAGGTATGTGTGTTTGCTGGCTGGGGGCGAACATATAGGGCGTGCCGTGTAGATACAGGCCGTTTTCACCCAATGACTCGCCGTGGTCAGAGAGATAGACCAGCGCGGTATTAAACTTATCATGATGCTGTTGCAGCAATTTAATGGTGCTGTCCAGCATTGCATCAGTATAAAGAATGGAATTGTCGTAGGTATTCACCAATTCCTGGGAGGTACAATCCTGAATTTGGTTGCTATCACAGGTTGGCGAAAACTGACGGATCTCGGGTGAAGAGCGGCGGTAATAAGCCGGGCCATGACTGCCCATTTGGTGCAATACAATCACCGTATCGCCTTGTAGCCCATTGATATAATTATCTAATTTGTAGAGCAAGGTATTATCCAAACAGACACCATTCTCACAATCAGCAGTGAGTTGTAACTGGGTTACGTCTTGATGGGGGATGCGGTCGCAAGCGCCTTTACAGCCGCCGTCATTTTCGCGCCACAACAGATTTAACCCGGCGTGAGCAAGAATATCCATCAAGCCCTGCTGGTGGCTGGCCAGTGCGGCATCATAATTTTTACGTGACATATTGGAGAACATGCAGGGCACCGAAACCGCAGTTTCAGTCCCGCATGACGATGCGTTTTTGAAATAGGTCACACCTTGTTTTTGCAAGCGCGGGTTGGTTTCTCGCCCATAGCCACCCAAGGAAAAATTCTCTGCTCTGGCAGTTTCACCCACCACTAAAATGACCAAGGTTTTCTTTTGTTGCCCGCTAATTAAAGGGCCTTTATGAGCATCTTCGCCTATCGTCACTAGCGCCATATTACCGGCGAAATATTTATGTTTGGCGAACTGAACACTGCCGCTGACAAAATTGCTCGGTGTCAGCATCTTAACGATGCTTTTATTATTTCGGATAAGCGAGGCGTAATCTTTATAAAACAGTGTTGCAACGAGCATGATAATGACAGTTGATAGCAGGATATTGGCCGCTCGCAGCCCCAGCATATACCACCAAGGGCGCGTTGCGTGGATGCGCACCAGGCAGACCAGAGTGGCGGGGAAAATACCTAATATTAACAGCCACAAAGCCATGCGCGGTGTGAAAAGGGCGGTAGCTTCTTGGGCATTGGTTTCAAAAGCATTTTGCAGCATATTGGCGTCGATAACGGCACCATAACTGAACATAAAATAGTTGGCGACCGCCCCCCCGAGCAGAAACAGAATAATAATGGGTTTGCGCAACACGGGCACGGCTAACAGGCTGAAAATAATATTAAGGGCGCAGAAAATGACCACCGGTATAGTGGCGGCAAAGAAATAACTGTCACTGCTGTCAAAGTGAATGAGCGACCAGGCTTTATCAATAAACAGTGCATTCTGGAAGAGAGTAAAAAACAGAGCATTGGCTAAAATAAAAACCAAACCGTTACACTGTAACTTGTATCGAGCATTCATTGTGAAAATAAGACCCTACAGTTCACTAATTGACAGAATGCTATCGAATAAAACTTAAGATAACCTTAGTGGTTAGGGCGCTGTGTGGGGAATGATTAACAATAAGACTTGCCACTCGCCGCGAAGCAGTCTTCAATTAAGAAGTCAGCAGCAGGAGGCGATTTGGCTCAGCAACTTGAGTTTTTTGACATCCCCAGCCCGTGCCGCGGTATCTGCCAAACAGATGACCGTGGCTTTTGTCGTGGGTGTATGCGCAGCCGGGATGAGCGCTTTAATTGGATAAAAATGAGTGACCCGCAAAAGCGGGATGTCCTGCGGTTGTGTCGTCAACGACTGTTGCGTTTGCAGCGGGTCAACAAACAGCTGGATGATCCTTTACCAGAACAACCTTCATTATTCTGATGCGCCATTATTTTCCTTAATGTTTAGCGATTATGGCGGTTTCGTTGATCAGCCCCAATTCATTGCCCAGGGAGGATTTAACCTTTCTGCTGGTTGTGTATGCTTATGGGCAGATAAACAAATGAGGTAGCTAATAATGGATACACGTAGCCAACTGGCTCCGCTCGGGCCTGAATTTTCTCGCATGATTTGCGGTTATTGGCGGCTGATGGAATGGGACATGACACCGGCGCAATTGTTGACTTTTATCGAGCAACATATTGAATTGGGCATCACCACTGCGGATCATGCTGATATTTACGGCGGTTATCAGTGCGAACAGGCATTTGGGCAAGCATTACGTCTTAAACCCTCGCTACGCAGCCAACTGGAATTAGTCAGCAAATGTGGCATCGCCACCACCGCTAAACCAGAACACGCTTTGGGACATTATATTACTGATCGTTCTCATATCATTGAAAGTGCAGAACAATCTTTGACGCATCTGCATACAGACTATCTTGATTTGTTGCTGATTCATCGCCCAGATCCATTGATGGATGCTGATGAAGTTGCTGAGGCATTCACTCAATTACACCAAAGCGGCAAAGTAAAACATTTTGGCGTTTCAAACTTTTCGCCTGCGCAATTCAGCTTACTGCAATCACGGTTGCCATTCTCATTGGTCACGAATCAGGTAGAAATTTCACCGCTGCATCAGCCAGCGATTGTGGACGGGACACTTGATGCTTGCCAACAGTTGCGTATTAAGCCCATGGCATGGTCTTGTTTGGGCGGTGGTCGCCTGTTTAGTGACCCTGAGTTCCAAACATTGCGTAATGAATTGCAGACAGTCGCGGACGAAATAGGCGCTGAAAGTATTGAGCAAGTGGTTTATGCCTGGGTGCTACGTTTGCCTTCTGCGCCATTACCGATTATTGGTTCTGGCAAGATAGAGCGGGTTAAATCCGCATGGGCGTCACTCTCTCTTACGATGACGCGCCAGCAATGGTTCCGTATTCGCCGTGCTGCGCTGGGTTATGACGTGCCTTAAGTGAGTTCTCTGCGCCAGCGAGCCTCAGGCTGGCGCAATTTTATTTTTTTTCTCTTCGGCACCCTTTTCCTCGCCCGGCACCGCCAACTGCAGTTGAGTCAGCGAGCAATACAATCGCCAGATAAGCCCGGCCAACTCTCGGCCAGAGGCATCCGGGTATTGTCCTAAAATTGCACTCATGCGCTGTAATTCCTGCAACGTGGCTTGCAGAGAAGTCGGCTGAACACCTTTTTCGGTCATGCAGCCTTTCAAACAGTGAATACACTCATCCCGCACCGCGGATAAAGGGGCTGACGTGGTTTGCCAATCACGCAACTGCCAGACCACATGGCTGCAATTGAGCAGCACCATGCCCCAGCGGAGCAGCCACAAGCGCGCCTGTTGGTCTTTGCTGAGATTGAGCTGATTAATGCGGTGATATATCAGTGATTCAAACTGATTCTGGCTTTGTTGCGGATGGCTGCTGAGTTGGTCGATAAAATCACGCCGTAACATACGAATAATCCGCCGACTCTTGCGTTTATCGGAGCTGGGGCGCAGTAGCTGAAATGCCACGCCCGCCAACATCACGCCCACTAGCTTGCCAAGATTATCATTCAGAAATTCTTGGTAATCATAGCTGGGTGGGTTGGTCACACTCAGAAACGACCCCATAAAAACAATCAATTGCCCCCACAGGGCGGTATAAGCCGGATGCTGAAGTTTCATCATTTGCATGGTGATTAAAATCGGGAATAACAGCACGGCAAATTGCCAAAAAACATCAATTTGCACCATCACGCCAAACTTCAGAATAAAGCAGCTGATAGAGAGCAAAACAATGGCTTTCAGGAGCGTGGCAATACTTTCCGTCGGTGAGGGAGTGGCGGAGTAGAGCACGCAACTCACCGCCGCCAATGCCAGCGCGGCACTGCCTGAACTCCACTGAGTATGTATCCAGAATGCACAGCCGATAACAATGCAAACAAAGGTTCTCAGACCATTATAGGCGGCCTCATAAGTATCGGTATGGCGGGCTAGAGAGGTCACTGGAGGCGGTGACACCATGCCGGATTCAGGTTCTTTATCCAGTTGCGCCAGCCAGCGATTAACCTGCAAATAGAGCCAACAAAAGTGCCGCAATCTTAACCAGAAAGCCCGATGGCGATAATCAAACTCATCATGAGGAGCAATTTTTTGCAGGATCCTGCCTATTTGGTATTTATCACAGCCCGGTTGCTGCAAGGCCGCTAACAATTGCGCGAGCACGGCTGGCAGATTCTCTGGCGGCGATGGCCAGTTAACGAGCATGCGGCGCAAACTGGTAATCACACTGGTGATGCGTAGCTGGCGATGCAGAATAAAATTCAATACATTATTTTGCCGCCGCCAGCGGTAATGACTCCAAAATGCCTGAATGCGCAGTAGATTCATGGTGAGGATTTGCCCAATCACCCCCTCATGTGAAGTGCGAATTTGTGGTGCTTGCTCGGTTTGCCACAATAATTCTGCGTGTTCCAGCAAGCGGGATTGCATACGGCGCAATGATGTCAGCAGTGCTTCGCCATCTGAAGTGCTGGGGAGCAGCATCATCATCAGACCGCCGCAGAGAATGCCGGTAATGACCTCACAGACTCGGGCTTGGGCGATATCAAAGATTTGCTGTGTGTCAGTGGTATTGACGGTAGAAAAAGCGATGATCGCGGTGGTGTAGCCGGCTAAAGCAAAAGCATAGGAAACGTTATTTTGATAGTGATTTGAGACAAAAGTACAGAGGCCAATCCAGGCGGCAATCACAAAGGTAAACAGCCAGGGGTCATTTAGGCAATGGCCGGCAATCATCAATGATGCCGCAGCACCCATCAGGCTGCCGATAACCCGCCCGATACTCTTGCTGATGACGCCCCCGATGGTCGGGAAACTGACCACCGCCGCGGAGGTCATCGCCCAGTAGGGCTCATCTAGATTCAGCGTAAACGCAATCCACAGGGATAAACACATGGCCAGCGAATTACGCAGTGCGTAACGCCACTGACCCGCATTAGCCTTACCCCAAGGCGTTTGCTGCCATGAGGGGAGAGTGAGGCGCATGGCTTAATCCACCAGCGAAATGGTGCAGGTGGTGCCAGCAATCAATGTGACATCAGCGGGGACATCCAACAATTTAATCCTCACCGGAACCCGCTGTGCCAGCCGTACCCAGGGCACATTCGGTTTCACATCCACCAATAAATTACCGCCGGTATCGACACTTTGGTCATAAATGGCGCGACCAATACTTTCCACCACCCCCTGTAAAGGAATGTTGCCATTATACAAAACTATATTGGCTTTATTACCTTCGCTAATGTGCCTTAGTTTGGTTTCTTCGAAATAGCCCATCACATAGAATGAATCAGTATCGATTAGCGCGACTAATGGAGTGCCGGTAGTGGCATAGTCACCTACGCGGGTTTGTAAGTTGGTGATGTACCCGTTGGTTGGGGCATAAATGTTGGTTTTGCTGAGGTTCCACTTCGCTTGTTCGAGGTTTGCCAGCGCGCCTTGATAGGCCGCTTTCATGCTGTCCGCGGTTAAATTGGCGATATCAAGATCTTCACCTGAAATGATGTTTTTAGGTAAGTTTCGGCGACGTTCGGCTTCATGATTGGCTTTGGCTAATTCAGCCTGAGCACGCACTACGGCGGCTTGAGCATTATCCAGAGCCAATTGATAGGGTTGTGGGTCAATCACAAATAATAAGCTACCCGAGCTTACTAACTGGTTATCATGAACTAATATTTTAACCAATCGGCCAGAGACTTCTGGTGTGATACTGACTAATTCTGCCCGGACTTTACCATCGCGAGTCCAGGGGGATTGCATATAATAATTCCACATCCACCAACCGGCACAGAGTGCGAGGGCGAACACGATGACCGAAGAGAAATATTTAAGAGAGGGATGATTCATATCAATTTACCAACTGGCTAATATCCATAAAGAAACGCTGACTGCAATGACAAAAATGGACAGATCCATTAATATTGGATGCCAGATATCACCAGAGTAGATCCAATTCCGCAGCACATGATGGATCAATAGCCATAGCACCAAACCTAGTATAACTGCCTTGAATATTGGTGGAAAATAGATAGACGCACCTAATACCAAATCTGATAAGGGTGCCTTTGCGGATAATATTGATACATACATAAGGTTAATCCTTAAGTGGTAATTTAAGTAAATTCATAAATATTTTTAAAGGATTTTCCGTATTTATTGCTATTGTCCTAGCATCGACGGTATATATACATTTGTGTTTTTAATGTTAATTACTCAAAATAGACTGGACTCTGGTAGTTATGCTAGCACGCTAAATAAAAGGAGGGGCAATTGGAATCGACATTAGGATCTGATTTAGCACGATTAGTTCGCGTTTGGCGCGCGCTGATCGACCATCGGTTAAAGCCGTTGGAACTGACCCAAACGCATTGGGTTACCTTGCATAACATTAATCGTTTACCACCTGAGCAATCACAGATTCAACTGGCAAAAGCGATTGGTATCGAACAACCATCATTAGTTAGAACCTTAGATCAACTGGAGGAGAAAGGTCTAATTACACGCCATACTTGTGCAAATGATCGGCGTGCAAAGAGGATAAAACTGACGGAACAGTCTTCACCGATAATAGAGCAGGTTGATGGCGTCATATGTTCCACCCGCAAAGAAATTCTTGGGGGGATATCAGCAGATGAAGTTGAAGTATTATCTGGCTTGATTGATAAGCTCGAGAGAAACATTATTCAATTACAAAGTAAGTAAAATAAAGCGTTACGACTCTATTCACAGCAGAAAGAAAATTTTTAGCCGTAAAAATAAGCCAGAGATCGTTATGATCTCTGGCTTTTATCGATGACATCACGCGTGCGCTGTTATTAATGCACTGTTACTGCATGCGCCATTAATTAGCGCGGGCTAACAGTGACGGTGCTGCCGCTGCTGGCGAGCATAACGCGCTGGCCTACGCTAAAGCGGGTTGGGCCTTGTTTCTGAACCACCAGAATGGTTGTGCCATCATCTTTACGCACTTCAAGTTGCACGCCGTCAGTACGGTTCATTGCACCCTGAACACCTTGTCCTGCCATACCACCGGCCACTGCACCCGCCGCCGTCGCCAGACTACGTCCGGTACCGCCACCAACAGTATTCCCCAGGAAACCGCCCAGAACAGCACCACCGATAGCGCCCATAACATTGTTGTCATCGCCGCCTTGGATGGTGACCGGACGAACGGAAAGCAATGTGCCGTAAGTCACCGTTTGTACTTGTTTGGCTTGTGATGCACTAAAAACGTCACCAGACAAGGTGTTGTTGTTGGCACAACCGGTTAGAGTTACCGCAGCAATAGCGATGGCGATTAATGGCTTGATCATAAAAACTCCTATTAAAATGCATAACCGTATTACGGTTCAGTATGTCTGGTATATCCAAATCCAGCCTATTGACGGCCTATACCCGTCATACTTCAAGCTGCATGTGTGTTGGCTGCCTTCGTTAACCCCAGTCACTTACTTATGTAAGCTATTGGGGGTTCGCTCAGTTGCCGCCTTCCTACAACTCGAATTATTTAGGGTATAGTATTTGCATAAAGTATGGCTTACCCCAGTATTTATTTCACTACTTAACTTATTTTTGATGGTCGTTTAAGTTTTCGACCACATCAATGGATCCGCAGCTTAGCGGGTGATAGCTCAACCAATATTAAACGGCGGTTTAACTTTCTTAAAGTCAGAAATATCATGCTGTAAACGAAAATGTCAGCATCAATAACTTTTATGTGACTCTTCCTGCAAATAAAAAACCTTCTTTAAGACATGCCCCTATGGCGGTATACACTTAAAAAAGTATATCTTTTCATGGTGTTAATTTTATTATTCTGACTTAGCCGGCGCAAAGTCTTGTTGCTATTTTGTCCCTCAATGGGAAATAAGGTCATTGCTATGAAATCAGGCCGTTTTATTGGAGTTATGTCAGGAACCAGTCTGGATGGTGTTGACGTCGTGCTGGCCGCCATTGATGAGCGCATGGTGGCTCAGCAGGCCAGTTATTGCCACCCGATGCCGCTACAACTGAAGAAAGACATTCTTGGCATGTGTCAGGGGCAGTCAACCACACTGTCAGCCGTGGGTAAGCTCGATGCCCAATTGGGGATATTATTTGCCGAAGCCGTGCTGGCGCTATTGGCCAAAGAGGGGTTGACGGGGCAAGATATCACCGCCATTGGCTGTCACGGGCAAACAGTATGGCATGAGCCGCTGGGAGAGCCGGCCTTTACCCTGCAATTAGGTGATAACAACCGCATTGCTGCTATGACAAAAATTGCCACTGTCGGGGACTTTCGTCGCCGGGATATGGCCTATGGCGGGCAGGGCGCACCTCTGGTTCCGGCCTTCCACCATGCATTGTTAGCCCATTCCACTGAGCGGCGGATGGTTTTGAACATTGGCGGCATTGCGAATTTATCTCTGCTATTACCTGATTCGCCGGTGCGCGGTTTTGATACTGGGCCAGGGAATATGCTGATGGATAGCTGGATTTGGCGCAATCGCTCCTTACCTTATGACAAAGACGCCGCTTGGGCCCAGTCAGGGCGGGTTAATCAGCCACTACTGAAGCTGATGTTCAGTGATCCCTACTTTGCCAAACCCGCGCCGAAAAGCACCGGGCGCGAATATTTTAATGCCGGGTGGTTGGATGAGCAATTGACTAAAATTCCGAACATAAAACCTGAGGATGTTCAGGCGACCTTAGCGGAGCTAACCGCACTGTCTATTGCCGAGCAAGTGCAGTTAGCCGGAGGTTGTGAGCGGTTATTGGTCTGCGGGGGCGGGGCGCGCAATCCATTAGTGATGTCGCGGATGTCAACCTTGTTGCCGGGTACTGAAGTCTGTGTCACCGATGATTTTGGCGTCAGTGGCGATGATATGGAAGCGCTGGCTTTCGCCTGGCTGGCATTCCGAACTTTATCCGGTAAATCGGGCAATTTGCCCTCGGTAACGGGTGCCAGTTGCGAGACCATTTTAGGAGCAGTCTATCCTGTATCCTTACGATGACAGTGCTAAGCTGCCCTGGATTACGCTGGTTTATTCACGCAATAAGGACGGCAAAATGAAATATGTATTGGGCACGACAACCGTATTCGGCGCAGTGGCTGTATTGATGCTGGCGGGGTGCAGTTTGCTAGAACCCACTAAGAGTGAAACTTTGCATTATCAATGTGGCACCACCAAGCTGAAAGTGATGCAAGACAATAAGCAAGATAAAGTCAGCTTTGTTTTAGATGGTGAACAGCTGACCTTGCCACAAGTGCGCGCGGCGTCTGGTGCCAAATACAGTGATGGTCACTATACTTTCTGGTCGAAAGGAAATACTGCTTTTGTTGAGCGTGACGAAAAAGTCATTATCAATGACTGTGTGTTGATAAAATAAATACTTTGATCAAGTAATCAGGCTGTTGCTGGCTTAAGGTGATTGTGATTCTGCTGCTGCAAGGGCAGAATAATCATCACTGCTTTCCTGTGCCTGACCGAGCTTATATGACCGACAATTTTGATGTAGCAGACTTGCGCCGTGAATATATTCGCGGTGGTCTACGCCGTAGCGATTTAACCGAAAATCCATTGGCGTTGTTTGAGCGCTGGCTCAAACAGGCCTGTGATGCACGCTTGCCAGACCCGACGGCCATGTGTGTGGCAACAGTCGATGCCAATGGCCAGCCTTATCAGCGGATTGTGCTGTTGAAGCATTATGACGATCAGGGTTTGGTGTTCTATACCAACTTAGGCAGTCGCAAAGCGCAGCAATTAGCTGAAAATCCGCATATCAGCTTATTATTCCCCTGGCATATGCTCGACCGGCAAGTCATTTTCCTTGGCAAAGCAGAGCGCCTTTCCACCCTCGAAGTGCTGAAATACTTCAGTTCCCGTCCGAAAGATAGCCAGATTGGCGCTTGGGTATCCCAGCAATCTTCACGAATTTCCGCCCGCGGGGTACTGGAAAGTAAATTTCTTGAGCTCAAGCAAAAATTCCAACAAGGTGATGTGCCGCTGCCCAGTTTTTGGGGCGGGTTCCGCGTTAAATTCGACTCGGTCGAGTTCTGGCAAGGCGGCGAACACCGGTTGCATGACCGTTTTATCTATCAACGGGATGCAAATGCATGGGAAATTGACCGTTTAGCGCCGTGAGAGTGATGAAATTCTGGCGCTCGTGCGGCGGGCGCTTTATTCTATACCCATCATACTTCAAGCTGCATGCGCGTTGACTGCTTTCGTTCACCCCAGTCACTTACTTGAGTAAGCTCCTGGGAATTTGCTCAATTGTCGCCTTCCTGCAACTCGAATTATTTAGGGTATAAATCCGCGTTACCTCGTAAAAACACGTTTGTGAAAAACAATTTTTTTGTGAAAAACAATTTTTGTGAAAAACAATGGAGTCGTTGATGACCAGCAGCAACCTGATTAAACAATTGCAAGAGCGGGGCCTCGTTGCCCAGGTTACGGATGAAGACGCGTTAGCAGAGAGACTGGCGCAAGGGCCAATTTCACTGTATTGCGGGTTCGATCCGACCGCAGACAGCTTGCATTTGGGTCATCTGGTTCCGTTGTTATGCTTAAAGCGCTTCCAACTGGCAGGGCATCGCCCGGTCGCTTTAGTCGGTGGTGCTACCGGTATGATTGGTGACCCAAGCTTCAAAGCCAGCGAACGTAAACTGAATACGGAAGACACTGTGAATGAGTGGGTGGAAAAAATTCGCCGACAAGTGTCGCCATTCCTGGATTTTGAATGCGGTGAAAACAGTGCTATTGCAGCCAACAACTATGATTGGTTTGGTGGCATGAATGTACTGACTTTCCTGCGTGATATCGGCAAACACTTCTCGGTTAATCAGATGATTAATAAAGAGGCCGTTAAACAGCGCTTGAATCGCGACGATAGCGGTATTTCATTTACTGAATTTTCCTACAATTTGCTGCAAGCTTATGATTTTGCTTGCCTGAATAAAGCGCACGGTGTGGCACTGCAAATTGGGGGTTCTGACCAATGGGGTAACATTACCTCGGGTATCGATTTGACTCGCCGCCTTCACCAGCAGCAGGTTTATGGTCTGACCGTCCCATTGATCACCAAAGCCGATGGCACCAAATTCGGTAAAACTGAAGGTGGCGCAGTATGGCTTGATCCGAAGAAAACCAGCCCTTACAAATTCTACCAGTTCTGGATCAATACCGCAGATGCTGACGTTTATCGCTTCCTGAAATTTTTTACTTTCATGAGCTTGGAAGAAATAAATGCGCTGGAAGAAGAAGATAAAAACAGCGGTAAAGCCCCGCGCGCTCAGTACGTGTTGGCAGAAAATGTCACGGGCATGGTACATGGCGAAGAGGGGCTGGCGGCGGCTAAACGTATCACTGCAAGTTTGTTTTCCGGTGATTTAAACCAGATGACAGAAGCTGACTTTGCTCAGTTGGCGCAAGATGGCATGCCGACCATTGAACTGACCCGTGATGCCGATTTGCAGCAAGCGTTGGTCAATGCAGAGTTGGTGCCCTCCCGTGGTCAAGCGCGCACCATGATTAGCTCCAATGCTGTGGCTATCAATGGTGAGAAGCAATCCGATCCGGAATACACTTTCGCGGATACTGACCGTCTATTTGGGCGCTATACCTTATTGCGCCGTGGCAAAAAACATTATTGCCTGATTAGCTGGCTGTAAGAGTAAAAGAAAATAAGGGGCAAGCTTGCTCCTTATTTTTTTTGCTGATGGTTTATTCACTTTAGGCCGTACCAATGAAAAATATACTTTCAATTCAGTCCCATGTTGTTTTTGGCCATGCTGGTAATAGTGCGGCTGAGTTTCCTATGCGCCGGATGGGTGTTAATGTCTGGCCGCTGAATACTGTCCAGTTTTCGAATCATACTCAATATGGTCATTGGTCGGGATGTGTCATGCCAGCCAGCCATCTGACTGAAATTGTTCAAGGTATTGCCGATATTGGCAGACTGAAAGATTGTGATGCCGTATTGAGTGGTTATATTGGTTCACCGGAACAAGGTAGCCATATTTTGGCGGCCGTCGCGCGCGTCAAACAGGCCAATCCTAATGCCTGGTATTTTTGTGACCCGGTCATGGGGCATCCTGAAAAAGGCTGTATTGTCGCACCGGGTGTGGCAGAGTTTTTCTGCCAAGAGGCATTACCGGCCAGCGATATCATTGCGCCTAATCTGCTCGAACTGGAGCAACTCAGTGGTGCGCGGGTCGAAAATGTCGAACAAGCTGTTAAGGTCGCCCGTGACCTTGTTGCTAAAGGGCCGAAAGTTGTTTTGGTCAAGCATTTGAGCCGCGCCGGTTATAGCCTGGACTGTTTTGAAATGTTATTAGTTACCGCTGATGATGCCTGGCACATTAGCCGCCCGCTGGTAGATTTTGGTGCACGCCAGCCAGTAGGTGTGGGTGATTTGACGAGTGGATTATTGCTGGTCAATCTGCTCAAAGGCGAACCATTGGATAAAGCGCTTGAGCATGTGACTGCCGCCGTCTATGACGTTATGCTGAAAACTCAGGAGATGGGTGAGTATGAACTTCAGGTTGTTGCGGCGCAGGATGCAATTGTTAATCCTACCCGCCAATTCACTGCTAATCCTCTGCGTCCTTGAAGCTGCAAGGGTGTTAGCTGCGCGCACTTACCCGAATCACTTACTTGTGTAAGCTCATCGGGATGCGTTTGCTTGCTGCCTACTTGCAACTCCAATGACTTTGAGGATTTTTCGGGCTTGAAGCTGCAAGGGTGTTAGCTGCGCGCACTTACCCGAATCACTTACTTAATACAGCGCCCCTTAATCAGGGGCACTGTAACCAATCTAATGACTTATTTCTTTATATCTTTTCTGCTGCCAGGGCTTCTTTTACTGCCGGGCGGTCAGCAACTCGCGCCATATATTTGTCTAAATGGCTGCGCTGCTTAATATCAAGCTTCAGTGCATTCGCCCAACGGGTGACCGTAAATAGATAGGCGTCGGCTACACTGAATTTTGAGCCTAACAGATAATCATGTTTTGCTAATTCGCTATCGACGTAGCTGAATTGTTTATCCAGCCGCTCACGGGCAATCGCTTTATATTCATCGGGTGTTTTCGGGTTAAATAGCGGGCTGAAGCCTTTATGTAATTCAGTCGCCACGAAATTTAACCACTCAATGGCGTGATAGCGAGAAAGGGTGCCTGATGGTGCAATGAGCTGACGATCGGGCACAATATCTGCCAGATATTGCACAATAGCGACACCTTCGGTGAGCAGACTACCGTCATCCAGTAACAGAGCAGGGACTTGTCCTTTTGGATTGATGCGCAAATAGTCTTCACCCGTTTCAGTTTTTTTAGTCGCCAGATCGACGCTTTCAATACTGAAATCTAGCCCCGCTTCACGTAATACAATATGGGGGGACAAAGAGCAGGCACCGGGTTTATAGAACAATTTCATCACAGACTCCTTAATAGCGTACTGAAAGATAAAAGCTTCCATTAATCCTAAGGTAGGGAGGTAAAAAATGCTGCTAGTACAATGTAATATAATTATGCAGGAAGTCAGAAATTGACCTACAGCAGTGAATTTCCGCCACTGTAGGCCATCCATAACAGTTATTTTCTGTCAGTGGACGAGTTGTTACCGTGGTGGACGTGTGCTGATAGAGGCGGACCAGCTAAAGGTGGTGGTGCTTGGTGCTGTTTTTTTGGTTTTTCTTTCTACGCGGGTTAACTTGGCGATTTGTTCTCGGGCGTTCATGATTTTTTCTATTGCTTCGTCTTTGACTTTATTTTGTTCTGAATTGGTTAATGCCCTTCCTAAATTTATCCTGGCTTTATCGAGTTGCGTTTTGACATCGCGTTGCTCACTTTCGGTCATTTCTTTTAATGTCAGCTTTTTCATTTTTTTTGCCTTGTTTGCATCAGTCTCACACAGTGTACAACCTTATTCTGTGCGGGGATGTAAGAGATTGCGATCCAGACGACATTAATCACCATAAAAGCCTGTTAGCGACTTTAAAAAAACCCGATTAAGGGCCGTTCACTGAGACATTGACTGGAGAGCGGCGCGCCCCAGTCAGTGACGGTGTCACAGAGTTCAGTGATTACTGTCATCCGTTATTACCGCTATCAATGATTACAGCAGGCGCGAACCATAGCCCCACAATAAGACAGTGAGGCCCAGAAGTAACTCTAACACCAGCACCCCGATGGCAAAGGTCGAGCCGGAGAAAATAAAACCTTCTTGCCGGTCAATGTTCAGGAAAGTGGGAATTCCCAGATACATCAGATAACCGGCATAACAAAGTGCAATCACCCCGACCAATAAGCACAACCAGATGATTGGGTAGAGGGCAACCACTCCCGCCAAAAACATCGGTGTGGCAGCATAGCCCGCGAACAGAGTACAATTCTGCCAACTCGGGCGGCTTTCATAACGGCGGGCCATCCAGTAAATAACCCGGCCCATCAGTGCCACGGCGGCCAAAATCAACACATAGAAAATCACAGCAGAATAGAGCGCGGTTAGGGGGGTTAGTTTTATGCTCTGGCCGTCACCAAAGCTCCAGCCGACTTGCGTGGTGCCAATAAATGCGCAAATCACCGGGATAGCCGCCATCAGGAGAATGTGATGAGCATACATGTGGCGTACGCTTTCGCCCTCACGTTTGATTTGCTGTAATTCCTGACCGGGATGGGTCATAAGTCCCCAAACATGGTTGATCATAAATCACCTCATTATCACTGCTACAGTAAGCTTCTCGGGATTAATGAACCTCGAATTATGTAAAGTATAGTTTATTTTTTGTACAAAAAGAGCGCGGCGTTATTCACATTGGCGTTGGGTGACCATAGAGACATAAATTGAGTAAATGCTTAAGATGAAACCCTGATATTAATTAATGCGTTAATCACCGGAGCACCTATGAGTATTCAGAGAAATGATAATCGTATCGACAATATAGAGTTTGCTGTCAGTGACATTGCCCGTTCGAAAGACTTTTACGGAACGGTTTTTCAGTGGCGATTTACGGATTATGGGCCGAGCTATTGTGAATTTACTGATGGTCGATTGACGGGGGGGTTTACTGTGGGCGAGGTTAAGCCCAATGGTGGGCCACTTGTCATTCTCTATGCTGATGATTTGGCACAGACACAAAAACGTCTGGAAGAGGCGGGGGCCAAAATTGTTATTCCGGTCTTTGCTTTCCCCGGAGGGCGGCGTTTCCACTTTACCGATCCAGATGGCTATCAGTTGGCGGTATGGTCAAATAACTGACCGCCCGCTGATGTTAAACAAAAAAAACGCTCCCGAAGGAGCGCTTTTAGCCGGCCAGCAGATTAAACGGCTGTGGCGGACGGTGCTTTGTTGTTGTCACTCGGTGCCAATGTCATGCGATACAGTTTTGGTGCGGTCAGCATCATCAGAACCGCGATGATGGCGGTCACAATACCAATCTGCATAAACACGTGGCTATAGATAGCCAGTGATGCATGGGCGTCAGTGATATCACTTGGTACTGCGGTCAATGCGGCAACTTTACCGGCGATCATCGCCGCGGCCGCAGTGGTCAGGAACCATGACCCCATGATGAAACCCATCAGGCGCTGCGGCACTAACTGCGCCACCATCGCCAGACCCAGGCCGGAAATCATCAGCTCACCAATACTCTGCAATGCATAGCTGAGGATTAACCAATTGACGGAGACGATACCGTGTTCGTTAGCAAGGCTTGCGCCCCACGGTAGTACCAGGAAAGCGGCGGAGCAGAGCACCATACCGAAAGCAAATTTGTGCGGCATTGGCAGGCTATCGCCCATTTTGTTATAGATTGCGGCCAGTATTGGGCTGGCAACCATAATCCAGAACGGGTTCAAAGCTTGAAATTGTTCCGGCTCGAAGTTAATACCCAAGATGCTGTGTTCAACGTTATGAATGGCGAAGAAATTCAGAGATGTTGGCATTTGGCTGTACAACACAAAGAACACGACCGCTTCTAGCATCAATAGGAATGCCACAATCATTCTACGGCGTGCGGTGCCGTGCAGTGAAAATGTCTCTTTGGCAAAAATACAGATAATGCCGACAGACACCAGCGCCAGCGCCCAACGGGCCACTATCTGGTTATGCAGCAGCCAGCTCGACAGGGCAATCAGAGCCACCACGCCGACCAATACCATCAACAGTTTTTTAAACTGCAAAGGCGCGAAGTCAGGTTTGGAACCTTGATTTTTCACCCATTTACGGCAGAACCAGAAGTTCACCAGAGTGATAAGCATCCCAATAACACTCAGTGAAAATGCGACGTTCCAGCCATACTTCACTGCCAACCATGGGGTTGCCATCATAGAGAAGAACGAACCTATATTGATGGACATATAGTACATGGTGAATGCACCGTCCAAACGCGGATCGTCTTTGTTATAGCAAGTTGACAGCAGGGAGGATGGGTTGGCTTTGAATAAACCATTACCAACAGCAATGGTTGCCATGCCCAGATAGACCCAGAAAATATCATGGCCGGAGTAGGCTATCATGGAATACCCCACCGCCAGCACTAGCGCACCCAGCACAATAACGCGTTTCGCACCGAGAACTTTATCCCCTAACCACCCACCAATGGCAACGAAGCCATAGACCAGGGCGCTGAAAGAGGAGAATAAGGTTATCGAATCGGCTTCGCTCATCCCGAGCATTTTGACCAGATAAACGGCCATGATCCCTTGCAGGCCGTAATAACCAAAACGTTCCCACAGTTCTATGGAGAAGATCAGGTAAAACGCTTTCGGTTGCTTGAAAGCATTCATACTGATTTCGGGTTGACTGCCGTTTGGTGGCTGTTGGCTCTCTTTTGGTTGTTGATGGTTGTTTGCTGTTGACACGGAAACCCCTGTTTTTCACTACCTGACATAGATATAAATGACAGGAAAGACAAAAGTGAATGCGCGAGATGGCATCCTTTTGCGTTGTTATAAGATGTTTAGCGGCGGTTAATGTTCACTATCTTTGTCAACGAGACAAGGCTTTTGCAATGTTCTGTTACATTTATCTCTATCAGCGCGATGCAGCTATGTTGCAAATGTTATGCAGAATTAACGTTTATGTTTTCGCTGTTTGGCAATTTTTTGTTTTGATTAAAAGCTGAACTGATTTTATTCAGGTATATATTCTGCTATTTTGCCATTTTGTGGTTCATATCGTTAAATGTATGTGAATAGCCAAATCAATATTGTGCTTACGATGAAAAGTCTGAAATTATCCAAAATGCGGTTAAATGTTAATCAGGTAAATATCTGAGTCGAGCGGCAAACTGAGTGCTGGATCCCAGAGTTATGTAAATTTTTGGTCTAAAAAACGGCAGTGCGACAAAACACCGGATGGAAGCACAATGGTATACTGCATCGAATCATGAAAATCTGAGATTCTGTATGGATATCAAACAGCTTATCTATCTGTGTAATTTGGAGCGCGAACGGCACTTTGGTCGTGCAGCAGAAGCCAGCTTTGTCAGCCAGCCAACTTTGTCGATGCGCTTGAAAAATCTGGAGCGGGAGCTGGGTGTGCCACTGATAAACCGTGGCAATAATTTTGAAGGATTTACTGCGGAAGGCGAGCGAGTTTTAGCCTGGGCGAGAGAAATTGTCTCTGTCTATCAAGGGCTAAAGCTGGAGGTGGAATCACTGAAGCATGGTCTGAATGGCACGCTACGGATTGGCATAGTGCCGCAATGCAGCATTTCATTGGCGCAATTGCTGAAAAGTGCCAGTGAGCGCTACCCCCATCTGGACTATCGGGTCTCAGTGTTAAGTGCTGATCAACTGCTGGAAGCCCTGACGGGGCACTCGGTTGATGTGGGAATCGGTTTTTTCGAACTGAGCACTTTGAATGAACTGCATTTTCAAGCTCAACCGCTCATCGATGGCGGGGTTGACCTGCTATTCCACCCGGAACATTTCCCTGAATTAACTGGCACCGAGCCGTTAACGCTTTCCCAGGTGGCCGCATTGCCACTTTGTCTGGCGGAGCCGAGCCGTTATTTCCGCCGCTATCTGGATAATAATTTTCGCGATGCAGAGCTGTCATTACATATTCGGCTGGAAAGCACCTCTATTCTGCAATTGCTACAAGGGATTTTTGTCGGGTTGGGCTGTGGTTTATTCCCGCAAGGCAGTTTGTTGGAGGAGATGTCCCCGGCGTTACAGCGCAGGTCGGTGGATATTCCTAGGATGAACCGCCATGCTGCGGTGGTGGTCGCTGAACCAGGGCGGGCGACACCGCTGGCCCAGCACTTCTTTGATGTTGCCCAAGAATGGCTAATTATCCACGCAGAATAGTGGTAGCAACGGGGCTTGAGTCAAACCCTTTGCCCCAGTGTGTGGCGGAGGCGGTTGGCCCAGCCCGCCGAGGCAATACAGAAAATAATACTGAGCAGCTGTTTATCACTGAGACCCAGAGCCAGCAACGGGCTAATATGCTGGTGACTAAAGCGCTCCGGGGCGCGAGTCAGTTCGGCGGTAACAGAGATAAGTTGCTGAATCACTGGATTATTGGGGTAAGCCGCCTCTCTCAAAGCACTGTCAATTCCGGTCTGTAACGCGGCTAATAATGAACTATTTCCGGTCAGTTGTTGCAAATTATGCTGATGCCAGGCTTGGCAGTAGAGGCTGCCGTTGATTCGGGCGCTCACCAGTGAGACTAATTCTTGCCAGTCAGATTCGCTGGTCGGTGAAAAGGGGGCTTGCTCTAGGGTATCCAACTGCGTGGTAATCGCATTATAGGCTGATAAGCTCTCTTGATGGTAGGCAAGCAGCTGGTTGAGTGTGACTTCGACATCAACCGGTGATTCTTCGGCGGCAATAGACGCATTTTCCGTCAATGAGGGCAGCCAACCGTGCCATTGTGGCTGACTTTCGGGCAGCGGGCTTGATGGGGCATCTTCCATCCGTGGGAAACCGGGCAGCATGACGGTCGGATAACCTGCTTGAGCAGAAAAACCGGCGACCACTCTGGCCTGGAAACCGATAAAACCAATTATCTGCGATAAAACAATAATATCTGCATTTGTCAGCCCCACCTCAGCCAATTGTTGCAGTGCATGCCGGTCAATCAAAGTCGGCTGGCTGGCGAGTTGGCGTGCATATTGGGTGATTTGTGTAAGCCGCATATTACTTTCCCGCGAGGCGTCCGGGCTGGAAAGTGGGGTAAGGCGGGCGGCATAGTGGCTGCATAATCGTTGGACTCCAGTAACCTGAGCAACAGTCAAGGCGCTGCTTAACCGGTCATACAGAGAAAAAGTATTTTCGGGGTCTAGTTCAACAGCCGGGGGGAAAAGCGCCTGATACATGGCATCTGAGGCAGATAAAATCGCGGCATGCTGTTGTAAAATATCACCTAAAGGGGTGGGAATATCCTTGGCTAAGCCGAGCAGGAAGGCACCTTGTTCAATGAGGTTTTCGCCATGATAGGGATTGCTGATGTTACCGCTATGCGCCGTGTCATTTTCGTCGGTAATTTGCGCGGTAATAGTGCGGCCACTGCGCTGAGTTTCATGATACCAATGAGCATTATCTTGCCGTCTAAATTGCACCATAGTGACCTCCGTTAGGGGCAGCAACACGCCAAAGTTAAAGGTAAATGTGGGTGACAAGCCGCAGCCCCCTGTGACGGGTGCGGATGAGCAATGAACAGGGCGAGTCGCGGGGTATCTGGCTGGGCGTTATGGCAGAAGTGGGGGTTCAACATCGGCGAAATATCCTGTTGTTTTATGGAATGAACACAGTGGATATCATTGCCGATTGGGTTTGCGAGATAAAATAACGTTAAACCATAATCAATAACTAAAAGTAATAACATATTATTATATATAACAAAAATGTCATTACGTTAGCCAGTAACTGGGTAAAGGGCGGCTTGAGAGCATAAAAAACCGAGGTTAATGGCAAAGCTATTTATAACTCAGTGAGTGAAGGGGGGACCGCACCTAGGGGCGCTTCGGTCGCTTACGCGACTACGACCCCAACGGCACGTTTCCCCTTCATTTGATTTTGTCAGCAGTTGGCCGCGATCGCGGGTAGAGATTCCATATCGCCAAAACCGAGTTGGTGCTCATGGCCGCCAGTGAGTCAGTTAGAAGTTCGCGGTATCCCGCCGCCAGGCATCTGCGGTGAGCGCTTCACCAAAATGACTGGAAATCAACCGCTTGGTCAGGTCATGCAGGGGCGCTGCCAGCACTTCGGCGGTGCTGCCGCGCTCCACTACCGCCCCTTCATGCATCACAATCACCTGGTCACTGATATGCTTCATCATGCCCAAGTGCTGGGTGACATAAATATAGGATATGCCGTGTTTTTCCTGTAACTCCAACATCAGATTAATAATCTGTGAGCGCATGGACATATCCAACGAGGCCAAAGCTTCATCGGCAACAATCACTTTTGGTTGCAGGATTAAGGCCCGCGCCAGCGCAATACGCTGCTTTTGGCCGGAGGCTAACATATGAGGATAATAATTAGCATGATCCGGCAACAGCCCCACTTGGCGTAACGTCTGGTAAATGCGCTGTTCGCGTGCCGCGGCATCTAAGTCAGTGTTCAATTTCAGCGGCGCATCCAGCAATTGGCCGATACGCTGACGGGGGTTCAATGAGGTACTGGGGTCTTGGAAAATCATCCGGATACGCTGGCTGCGATAAGCATAATCGCCATACACCAGACGATGGTCATCAATAAGCAATTCACCGTCAGTCGGCTCAATCATGCCCGACAGCATTTTCGCCAGGGTGGATTTCCCCGAGCCATTCTCACCAATTACCGCCAGTGTTTGCCCCTCACGCAAGGTAAAACTGACCGATTTAACCGCCTCGACATGTTGACGGCGAAATAACCCGGTGCGATAGCGGAAGGTTTTGCTCAGATTTCGGACTTCGAGCAGCGTCTCGGCCATTATTGCTCCTCCAGATTTAAGGGGAAGTGGCAGGCAAAGGCGTGGTTTTTCACCAAGCGCAAGCGCGGTGTTTCAATGCAGGTTTTCTGTGCATAAGGGCAGCGCGGCCCCAGACGGCAGCCAATCGGCAAATGTTCCAGCGACGGAATGGCTCCCGGCAAAGTATTCAGCCGACTCTTATGTGGCAGCGCGCGACCAAAGTCGGGCATGGCACGGATCAGCGCTTGAGTATAAGGATGGTGCGGGGCCGCCAACAGATCTTCACAAACTGCACTTTCCACCGTTTGACCGCAATACAGCACATTAACCCGGTTAGCCCATTTACTCATCATCTGCAAATCATGGCTTATCAGCAAAATTGTGGTGTTGTTATTTTGATTAAGCCGCGCCAGCAGGCGGAAAATTTGCGCTTGAGTGGTCGGTTCCATCGCATTGGTAGGCTCATCGGCAATCAACAAGCGGGGCTGATTGGCCAGCGCGATAGCAATCATCACTTTTTGGCATTCGCCTTCGGTTAACTCATAAGGATAACTGCGCATAATATCTTTATGGTCTTTAATCCCCACCCGGTGCAGCAGCTCGATGGCCCGACGTTTGCGCCAATGCAATCGCTGCCACCAGCGGCCTTTATACGTCCAACCGGGGATAGCTTGCACCAATTGCTGACCAATACTCTCGGATGGGTCCAGACAGGATTGCGGCTCCTGAAAAATCATCGAAATATTATGGCCGATCACCTTACGGCGCTGACGTGGAGTCAGTTGCAATAAATCAATGTCATCAAAACGAAAGCGGTCAGCGGTAATGCGCCAATTGTCTTTACTCACTCCGCAGATAGCTTTAGCAATCAAGCTTTTACCTGACCCAGACTCACCGACCAGCCCGCGAACCTCCCCCTCAGTCAGGGTGATACTGATGCGGTCAACGGCTTTCACCATCCCTTCAGCGGTCATAAACTCAATAGTGAGGTTGCGAATATCAAGTAACGGCATTATTAGACTCCATATTATTCAACGCCTGCATTAATCGCTCGGCGCATACCATCACCTAATAGGTTAACCAACAACACACTGACCAAAATAGCTCCGCCGGGCAGCATGACCGTCCACGGGGCGACATAGACTAAATCCAGCGAGTCCCCGAGCATCGCGCCCCATTCCGGAGAGGGCAATTGTGCACCCAAATCGAGAAAACCCAATGCCGCAATATCCAAAATCGCCATCGATAACGCCCGGGTAAATTCAGTGACTAACACCGCCGCAATATTAGGAAAAATGGCATAGGCCAAAATATGCGGGGTGGACGCGCCGTCCAGACGAGCGGCAATGACATATTCTTTATCCAGTTCATCATGCACGGCGCTATAAATGGTGCGCACCATGCGAGGTAACAGTGCCAGCCAGACGGCGAACATCGCGTGTTCTAAACTGGGGCCGACAAAGGCCACCACAATGATGGCCAGCAACAGTGATGGAATAGAGAGCAATGTATCCAGCACGTGATTAAGAATGGCCGAACGAAAACCATGGGTGATACCCGCAAAAACCCCCAACACCACGCCGCACAGGGCTGCCGCCACCGTCACCAGCAGCGCGGAGCCGTAAGTCGATGCCGCGCCGGCCAATAAGCGGCTTAAAATATCGCGCCCTAAGTCATCAGTGCCCAGAAAGAAAGAGACATTACCGTAACGTGACCAGGAGGGCGGCAGCAATTGGTAGCCCAAAAACTGTTGGTCGAGGGCATAAGGGGCCAGAGTACTGCCCAACAGACACAGGGCCAACAACCCCAGGACACCGTAAAACCCCACCATCGCCAGGCCATCAGCATAGAAAAGCCGCCAGGTATACAACAGCGGGCTGGGCATTTTCTTCTCGCGGTAGACATTATCGAAGGGCATACCATTCCTTATGCTTTAACGGTGTCATCATCGCGCCCAGAATATCCGACAGCACATTAACGACGATAACCAACGAGCCGACCACCATCACTCCTGCGGAGATAGCGGCGTAATCTTGTTGACGAATCGCATTGATCAGCCAGCGACCTAGCCCCGGCCAGTTAAAAACCACTTCCGTTATCATTGCCAATGTCAGCATGGTTGAGAACTGCAAGCCCAATTTCGGAATGATGGGGGGCAACGCATTGTGCAGGACATGGCGGCGAATAATGGTGAATCGGGATAAACCTCGGGTGGCCGCCGCCTTAATGTAGTTTTGCCCGATAACATCATCGGTGCTGGTGCGCATTAAGCGGATAACTTCGGTGGTGGGGGCCACGGCTAAAGCCGTGATGGGCAAAATCATGTGCTCAAGCGCGCTGAGCATCATCTCTTTACGATAAGGCGAGGTTGATAACCAGGCATCAACCAAGGCCAGCCCGGTGACGGGTTTGACTTGATACAAGAGATCAAAACGCCCGGAGACGGGCAACCAGCCCAAATGCAGTGAAAAGAACAGCATCAATAACAGCGCCAGCCAAAACACCGGAATAGAGAAACCGAGAAGTGCCATTGAGCTAATGGCAATATCCGCAAATTTGCCGCGCATCACCCCCGCAATAATCCCCAGAGGAATGCCGACAAACAGGGCCAGAGTAAAAGCCAAAACACAGAGTTCCATGGTGGCGGGGAAAGCTTCGCGCAATTGCTCACTGATCGGCTGACCATTAATGCTGGAAACGCCGAAATCCCACTGGAGCAAGCTGCTGAAATAGAACGGGTAAGCATCCAGTAGCGATGCGCCGCTTAAAGGGCCATGAGGGGTAAAATAGCTCAGACTAAAACTGACCAATGACAGCATAAACAGCGTTATCACCAGCAGCAATAAGCGCCGTAACGTGAAGATTATCATGGCTTTTTACCCTCGTCGCTCTGACTTTCGCGAGATTGACTTTCGCGAAACACACCGGCAAAAGAAGAATTACCAAACGGGCTTAAAACTAACCCTTTAATATCATATCGGTATGCTTGCAACCGCAAGGATGAAGCCAAGGGCAACAATGGCAGTTGTTGCTCCAGAATACGCTGGGCCTGCTGATAATATTCAATACGCGCCGATAATTGCTGGGAACGTAAGGCTTTTTGCAGCAATTCATCAAACTCAGGGTCACACCAGTGAGCATAGTTTGTTTGCGAACGAATTGCTGCACAGCTTAATAATGGACGGAAGAAACTGTCCGGGTCATTACTGTCGGTTGACCAGCCAGAGAGGGTTAGGTCGTGGTTCATCTCCATCAGGCGAGCTTCCTGAAAACGGCCTTCGACTGGCACGATATTCACCGTGATCCCGACTTGCGCTAAATCGGCCTGTATTAACTCGGCTGTTTTTAATGGGCTGGGGTTATAAGACTGAGATGCCGTCGGCACCCATAAGTTGAGTTGCAGTTTAGTGATACCCAACTCTTTGAGGATTTCTTTGGCTTTTTCTGGATTATATTCAGTTACTTGAGCCTGGTTGTCATAAGCCCAGGATGCGCGAGGTAAAATGGACGCTGCGGTTTCAGCCGTACCGTAATAGATTGATTGCATCAATCGTTGGTTGTTAATTGATAAGGCGATAGCTTGCCGGACGCGTTGGTCATTCAGCGGCGGTTTGCGGGTATTAAAGGCCAAATAGGCGACATTCATTCCTGGGCGCAGTGTCAGGCGCAAGCGGGGGTCATCGCGTAAAATAGATAACTGGCTCGCGGCTGGGTAGGCCAATACATCACATTCGCCAGTCAGTAATTTGGATAATCGGCCAGTTCCCCCTACGCCCAAGTCAATGACAACCTGCGGCATACGCGGCAAACCTTTCCAATAGTCACTGTTACGGAACAAGCGGATATATTGCCCAGACCGATATTCGTTTAACAAGAAAGGGCCGGTGCCCACTGGCTCGCGGTCGATTTGTTCTTGTCGGCCCTTTTGGGCTAAGACATCAGCATATTCAGCTGAAAGCACCGGCGCATAATGGGTCGCCAGATGCCAAAGAAAGGAAGCATCGGGGGCTTTCAGTTTAAATTCAACCGTATAGTCATCAAGTTTTTTGACACTTTGTACCGCGTCAGCAAATTGCAAACTATCAAAGTAGGGATATTCGCCGCCGTTGACATCATGATAAGGATGCTGTGGGTCAAATACGCGCTGAAAACTGAATACGACGTCATCAGCATTCATTTTTCGCGTGGGAGTAAACCAATCCGTGGTCTGGAAAGGAACATCTTTACGCAAATGAAAACGGTAGGTCGCGCCGTTATCCAGCACTTGCCAGCTCTCGGCTAATTCAGGCATTAACCGGTAAGTATAAGGGTCGACATCCAGCAAGCGGTCATAAAGCTGTGCCGCCAGTGTATCGACGGTTAATCCGCTGCTGGCCATCTGTGGGTTGAACGTATTCAGTATCCCACTGACACAATAGACAAAACCACGCTGGCGGATATCCGTCAGTGGTTGAGTGGGGTCGGCGGCTGGGGTAGGTTGCGCCAGTGCTGGGGGCGCAAGGCACGCCAGCGATAGCATCCAAATCGACAGCATCCAAATAAATAAAGCACGCATAAAGGCTTCGCAGTCAGTAAGCAATACTTCTAGTGTACCGTAATCTGACACTCCCCCCAATCCATTGAGCAAAACAACTGCGCCGTCTGCTGCTTGTTGCAGCAATAAACAGTAAATGATTGTTTATTCATTGAGAAATCATAGATGCCTATTGTTAGGTGGAGAAGTACTTTATTCTGTGGCCGCGCATAATCTCATCATAATCAGTATGGTAATGAGAAAAATTCTCAACAAAGTGTTTGCAAGTGCTATTGATAACCATTATCATTGCTTTGCTCTTCGGGACAAGGCCTAAAGTTTCAGGCTTTTGACAGAAAAGCACGACATTGCTCACATTGCTTCCAGTGTTTTTTAAGCCAGCTCGGGTGCTGGCTTTTTTTTTGCCTGCTATTCATTCATAAAAACATAAAATCAAATGATGCTTCCTTGTCGATTATATTCTTTTATGCATGCATTAAGTCGTTTTATTGTATAGATAATAGTTTTTTTCGGATATCTTCTACCGTATATATTTATATTTTCCTTTAATTAAAATTAGGTATTAATATTGCTCCCGAGAGGTTGATAATGATATTAATTAAAGTCATTTTATTGTGTTTCATTAATATCTTATTAGCCTGCAAATGCGAGGCTAAACCGCCTGATATTGTCTGGCGTGTAGATTCTCGTGATTATGAAGATATATTCAATAACGGTTTTGTCGCCTCAGGAAATAATAATGATATTGTGGAGCACCTCAGTGGTCGGAGTTGTCATCGTGGTGGTGCCAGTAGCGATAGTAGTTCTTTTATTTCGACAACCTCTAACCGTTTTTTCGCATATCAATATGCCGAGAGAATTTTGCGTAGAATGGATGCGCAGGGGGATGCCAATGCAAGAGTCTATATATATCAAATAAGAGCAACCGATAATATGTATAGTGCAAGCTCTACATTAGAGTTTTTGTTACAGCGTGATGGTCATGCTCAACATAGTGAAATATCTAGGATTTTACGGTACTCATCCTATTTGTCTGAGTGGATGGCACACCGCAGAATTGAACCTCGGCAAATATTCTCTCAAACTGCATATTATATTTATCGCGATACAATGCGAAGTGACACTTATTTTAATAATCATCGATTCGTACAAACTCGCTCAACAGCGAGTGACGGGCCTTTTCCCGCAGTATTTACAAGAAGAACCCCAATATTACTGGCACGTAGTTGGATGATGAGGTTAGGGGTTAACCCTATGATAAATTCATGCTTTGGTAATTTAGAACATACGGAATTTAAACGTGACACTCACGAGCACAGTCGTGGGGATAATAGTATGTTCATGCTAATAACAATTCTGTAGTCATAATTTAACATTTTCATTCATCAGAAAGTATAATAGAGATTAACCCATGAAACTAATTAACTATAGTCTTATATTTATTATTTCCATATTCAATAGCGTTAGTTTTGCCGTTATGCCGGGTAGTTTACAATCACAATGTGATGCTGATAATGGCACTATGATTTATAATAAGATGATACAGAAATTTAATGTCAGTGTGATGTGGCGACCTGGGAACTCTCCGGTGAATGCTGTTAATATAAAAGTTAATGATAATTGGTACGGTGCCATTGCAGAAGATACAACGCATGGTGATTCGTCAAAAGGGATGACCAACTTTGCCCAGGCAGCTTATCTAATTAATTTGATGGTTAATGCTTGTGTGAAAGATAAATATCTACGAGGCCTGGAGGGCGTTAATTAAATGCTAGCTATGGTTTTTAATTAACCATAGCTAGCATTCAAAAACTTACTCACTCTTGTTCATTATCACTGGTCAAAATTGCGTGTTTTTTTAGCATGCCCCGCAATTGATGGTAAGTTAATCCTAACAAGCTGGCGGCTTTCCGCTGATTAAACCGCGCTTGTTCCAAGGCCTGTTGGAGCATGTGATGTTCGCTGTTATGTAGCCAATGTTTAAGATTAAGGGGCAGGGAGGGGAATTCGCCCGCTGCGGTGTCAGTATCATTGCTCTCGAGACTTTCATTTTCTCTGCTCGGCCGGCGAGCAAAGGGGTCAATAATAATATTATCCAACGCCTCATTATTATCGCCATGACGATATACCGACCGCTCGACCACATTCTTTAGCTCACGAACATTTCCCGGCCAACGATATTCCAGTAATTGTTGTTTGGCTTGAGGTGTAAAACCGGGAAACAATGGCAAACCTAATTCCCGACACATCTGAATGGCAAAGTGCTCGGCCAGCAGCATGATATCTTGTTGGCGCTCACGTAAGGGCGGCAGTTGCACCACATCAAATGCCAGGCGGTCGAGTAAATCCGCGCGGAATTTCCCGGCGGCCGCGAGCGCGGGCAAGTTATCATTGGTCGCGCACACTAAACGCACATCCACCTGTAAAGGTTGGCTCCCCCCCACGCGCTCCAGATGACCATATTCAATCACCCTTAATAGTTTTTCCTGCACTAACATGGGCGCAGTGGCCAGTTCATCTAAAAATAGCGTGCCCCCGTCGGCGCGTTCAAAGCGGCCAAGATGGCGTTTTTGCGCGCCGGTAAAAGCCCCAGCCTCATGCCCAAACAACTCTGAATCGAGTAAATTTTCATTCAATGCAGCGCAGTTAAGTGAAATGAACGGCCCTTGCCAACGGTCTGATAAATAATGTAAACGATGAGCTATCAGCTCCTTGCCGGTTCCCCGCTCACCAATCACCAATACCGGCTTATTCAGTTTTGCCAGCCCGGAAACTTGCTCTAGCACCTCAATAAAAGAGTTTGCTTCGCCTAACAGGTTTTCTATTTGCTCGCTCATGATGAAATTCGCCAATAGTTGGTTAAAATAATCACTCTACCTTTTATTCTCAAACAGTCAAAAATATTTTTTTGTTGTTTTTCAATTCATTAACTTTCCTTAAAAGTTGGCACGACTCTTGATATATCTCTATCGAGATGATGTGAATCGGCGCAACCAAACGCCAATAAATTAGAGGATGTAAATTATGGGTATTTTTTCTCGTTTTGCCGATATTGTGAATGCCAACATCAACACATTACTGGATAAAGCTGAAGATCCGCAAAAGTTAGTGCGGCTGATGATTCAGGAAATGGAAGATACGCTGGTGGAGATCCGCTCAACATCAGCCCGGGCACTGGCTGAGAAAAAACAACTGCTGCGTCGCATTGATCACAGTGAAAGTCAGCAGCAAGAGTGGCAGGATAAAGCCGAACTGGCTTTGCGCAAAGATAAAGAAGATTTGGCCCGCGCTGCCCTGATTGAAAAGCAAAAAGTGGCGGCGCTGATTGATACGCTGACACGTGAAGTCGCCACCGTTGATGAAACACTCAACCGGATGAAGCACGAAATCACGGAGCTGGAAAGTAAACTGACTGAAACTCGGGCCAGACAGCAAGCTCTGACAGTGCGCCACCAAGCTGCGGCATCTTCTCGCGATGTTCGCCGTCAGTTAGACAGTGGCAAGCTGGATGAGGCGATGGCACGTTTTGAACAGTTTGAGCGCCGTATCGACCATATGGAGGCGGAGGCTGAAACCGTGGGTATCGGCAAACAAAAATCACTGGAAAGCCAATTTGCTGAACTGAAAGCGGATGACGAAATCAGCAATCAGCTGGCGGCTCTGAAAGCAAAAATGAATTCAGCTGAGTAAGTTGGCACTCAATTGCAAAAAAATACCGGGCAGGCCGTCGGGAGAAAGGCGGCCTGCCATGACGACAACGCGGATACCCGCGAGCCTAAATTTAAGGGGAATGAATGAGTATCCTGTTTCTTGCTATACCGCTGACAATTTTTGTGCTGTTTGTTGCGCCGATTTGGTTATGGCTGCATTACAGCAATCGCCAGCAAAGTGGTGCTCAACTCAGCCATCAGGATATGCAACGGTTATCGCAGTTAACTGACGATGCCCGTCGGATGCGTGAGCGTATTCAGACTTTGGAAGAAATTCTTGATGCAGAGCATCCGAACTGGAGGCAATCATAATGGGCGATATGTTTAAAAATAATTCATTTAAAAATAACGTGTTAAGTAAGAAAAAACTCTATCGCGTGCCCGAAGAGGGTATGGTCAAAGGCGTTTGTGCCGGGTTAGCGCATTATTTTGATATTCCGGTACGATTAATTCGCGTGATGGTGGTGTTGTCGCTGTTTTTTGGCCTGTTTGTTTTCACTATTGCGGCTTATATCGTGCTGACTTTTATGCTGGAACCGGCACCTGCGTCTAGTTTCAGTGCGCATCATGAAGCGACACCGCGCCAGCTTCTTGACCAACTAGAATATGAGCTGGGCGCTGGGGAGCAACGCCTGCGCCAGGTCGAGCGCTATGTGACTTCCGACACTTTCGGAGTACAGAGCCGTTTTCGTCAGTTGTAATGTGACTCATTCAATTTACAGTGAAGCCTGCCGGAGGGCATAAATATGAACAATAACTCTGCTCGTACCCGCGCAGGTGTAGTATTAACTACACTAATTAAAATAATTTTTAGTGTGGCCTTGACCTATGGCCCAGCGGGTGCCGCTGGCTTTATTGTCAAGAATGTCAGCCGTAAACCCTTGCGCTGGTTACTGCTGATGATGCTGGAACCCATGCTGAAACGTGCGATGGGAGCAGCAGTGGGTCAATTTGCTAAGGAGAAGCATGAAACGACTGCAAAATGAGATTACATCATTGGTCAACCGCGGGATGGATAGACATCTGCGCTTGGCCGTAACCGGCCTGAGCCGTAGCGGGAAAACCGCTTTTATCACTTCTTTAGTGAATCAATTACTTCATGTTCACAGCGGCGCACGTTTACCGCTGTTTTCTGCTGTGCGTGAAGAGCGCCTACTCGGCGTGAAACGGGTGCCGCAGCGCGATTTGGGCATTCAGCGCTTTAGGTACGACGAAGGTCTGGCCTCTTTATACGGTACACCGCCAAATTGGCCGACGCCGACCCGTGGCGTCAGTGAGATTCGTTTGGCGCTGCGTTTTCGTTCCAGTGATTCTCTTTTGCGCCACTTTAAAGAGACCTCGACCTTGTATCTGGAAATTGTCGATTATCCAGGTGAATGGTTGCTGGATTTACCCATGCTGGAACAAGATTATTTAAGTTGGTCGCACCAGATGGCGGGCTTGTTGCAAGGTTCCCGTGCTGAGTGGGCTAAACCCTGGCTGACGCTGTGTCAGCAGTGTGATCCACTGGCCCCTGCCGATGAAAATCAACTGGCGGCGATTGCTCAGGCTTATACTGATTATCTGATTCGTTGTAAAAATGAAGGGTTGCATTTCATTCAGCCGGGGCGGTTTGTGTTGCCGGGTGATATGGCGGGGGCACCTGCATTGCAGTTCTTCCCATGGACGGATGTGAGTGGCCTTGGTGAATCACGGCTAGCTCAGGCCGATAAACACTCTAATTTGGGGATGTTACGCGCCCGTTTTAACTATTATTGCAACTCGGTGGTTAAAGGTTTTTACAAAGAGCATTTTGTGCGCTTTGATCGGCAAATCGTGCTGGTGGATTGTCTGCAACCTTTGAATAGCGGGCCGCAGGCGTTTAACGACATGCGCCTGGCTTTGACACAATTGATGCAGAGTTTCCATTATGGAAAACGCACGCTATTCCGCCGTTTATTCTCTCCGTGTATTGATAAGCTCATGTTTGCCGCCACCAAAGCCGACCATGTGACAGCCGATCAACACGCTAATTTGGTCTCTTTGCTGCAACAATTGGTACAGGAAGCTTGGCAGAATGCGGCATTTGAAGGGATCAGCATGGATTGTGTCGGGCTGGCCTCGGTGCAGGCGACGGAAAGTGGTATTGTTGACCATCAGGGGCAAAAAATCCCCGCGTTACGCGGTCACCGATTAGGCGATGGTCTGCCGCTGACGGTCTTCCCCGGCGATGTTCCTGCGCGTTTGCCCGGCCCCGCTTTTTGGCAGCAGCAAGGGTTCCATTTTGACGAGTTCCGTCCTCAAACCGTGCATATTGACAGCCCATTACCGCATATTCGTCTCGACGCGGTAATGGAATTCTTATTGGGAGATAAACTGCGATGAGCGAACCTTTAAAACCACGGATCGATTTTGAGCAGCCGTTGCAACCCTTAGATGAGCCAGTCTTAAAAGCCGCACAGGCTTTTGACCCCCATGCCGCTGAGAATTTCTATCCAGCGGCCCCGGAACTGGACGCCGAAAATGAAGAAGGTCGAGTAGAGGGGCTGGTTAATGCCGCATTGAAACCCAAGCGCAGCTTATGGCGCAAAATGGTCACTGTGGGGCTGGCACTCTTTGGTGTTAGTGTGATTGCTCAGTCAGTGCAATGGGTTAATCAGGCCTGGCAACAGCAGGATTGGATTGCGTTGGGAGCCACTACAGCCGGTGGGCTTATCGTGCTGGCGGGGGTTGGCTCGGTGGTGACGGAGTGGCGGCGGTTATATCGCCTACGGCAACGGGCAGAAGAGCGTGATATTGCACGAGAGCTTCTGGTGAGTCACGGAATCGGCCAAGGGCGGGTATTTTGTGAAAAGCTGGCGCGTCAGGCGGGGCTGGATCAAGGGCATCCGGCACTTCAGCGCTGGCATGCTTCGCTACATGAAACTCATAATGATCGTGAAGTTGTTGAATTGTATGCCAAACTGGTACAGCCTTCACTTGATAATTTGGCGCGGGCTGAAATCAGCCGCTATGCCGCAGAATCAGCATTGATGATTGCCGTCAGCCCGTTGGCGCTGGTCGATATGGCATTTATCGCCTGGCGAAATATTCGTCTAATTAATCGTATTGCCGCTTTGTATGGTATTGAATTGGGCTATTTCAGCCGCCTGCGTTTGTTCCGTCTGGTGCTGCTCAATATCGCCTTTGCGGGTGCCTCTGAATTGGTGCGTGAGGTCGGCATGGATTGGTTATCGCAAGATTTAGCCGCGCGTTTGTCGGCACGGGCCGCGCAAGGTATTGGGGCGGGGCTGTTAACTGCCCGACTGGGGATTAAAGCGATGGAATTGTGCAGGCCATTGCCGTGGTTAGGGGATGATAAACCCAAATTAGGAGATTTCCGCCGACAGTTGATCAGCCAGTTGAAAAATACATTACCAAAGAAAGATAAAGCAACTCCGTCATAAAGACTATTTCAGCCGCGGGTCAAAGGCAAAAGAGAGCGGTTGAACACTGTTTAAGCAAGCCTGAAAATCTTTATGTCGAGGGTTGAGCAGTAGATTGTTTTCTGACGGCACCAGAGTGGATGGGACCAGTAATGCGAGTGATGATTCCAGTTCCAACCATTCGGTGCCAATATCCATTGTGGTCGCAGGTGCGGGATCACTGCGCCAGTCAGCGGGCCAATCCTGCGGCTGAAGTAACAGAATATGGCTATCTTCGATTTCAATCTGGAATAGCTCGAATTCACCCAGCGTTGAGCTGTCTTGGATATGCACCAATGTTTCCAGCATCGCCAAAGACACACTGCTGGCTAAGTAGATGGCGGCGTGGCCCTTATGATTCCAGCGGCCACCATAGATTTCGGCACCATAACCGGTCCATGTTGACGCCAGATAACGGCGCATCACAATACGGTAGAATTTCATAAGTGCCGGCCTAGTGGGGCTTTATTCATAATCTACTGATCCTTATAGTTTACTTTCCCTTTGACCTATTCTTTGCGCCACAGAGTTATGAAAATACGCCGTGCTCCAAACGCCCAATTAAATCACAGACTTCCAGTGCACCGGTTTCTGTTTCTAGTAAGGAGTCTGGGCTGCGGTGACCGAGGCCTTTAATCGGGGTAGACATCCAGGCGATAGCTTTGCCCTTATCACCGCCAAATAGATCAACTGCGGCATCCATGACTCGGACGAAACGGGCAATTCGTTCACTCTCTTCAGGGGTGAAACGGCCATCATGTGTGCGCCTGCGGGTCAGACTGCGGCTGGGAATACCCGTGGCCCGCAAGATTTCAGCTTTAGGGATAGAAGCCCATAAATGGATGCCGTCAATGACATCAACTGAAAAGCCCATTTTGATGCTATCGACCAATACAGTGCCGCGGCTGGCGGGCAAACCAATCTCTCGCCATAGCGCCCCAGTTTTGGTCGCTGGGGTCGGGTGATATGCTCTCATGTAACCTCCTCGGTCAATTGGCTATGTATACTATAGCCAGATGGCCGATATAAAGCAAAGTGTCACCTGTTCTTGACGAGGATACTGACGCTACTTATCATTATATTATTCTAATTTATTAGTATAAAAAATAATAACTCGCTATATATGATGGTTATAGGGGTTGATCCTCTTATAAATGCGAGTTTGATTGGATAAAAAAAACAGCGAAAAGCCGATTCCTGTCAACTTTTGCTGACAGACTGCTTCATCAGCAAGGGGGGACAGGGTATTATCATAGGCAGATATTCCGCACCTGCCATATATAAGGGCGATACTGATGCGCTTGGAAGTTTTTTGCGAAGACCGAATCGGTCTCACGAGAGAGTTACTTGATCTCTTGGTTTTACGCGGTATTGATTTACGCGGGATCGAAATTGATCCGATTGGCCGTATTTATCTGAATTTCTCACAACTGGATTTCAGTGTATTTAGTGCATTAATGATGGACATCCGGCGTATTGATGGTGTTACAGATGTCCGCACCGTCTCCTTTATGCCATCAGAGCGGGAGCACCGCTCACTGCGGGCGCTGCTTGAATCCATGCCAGAACCGGTATTTTCTATCGATTTAAAAGGCAACCTTGAGTTAGCTAATCCCGCTGCCCGTGAGTTATTTTCCCTCAATGAGGAGAAAATTCGTCATAAAACAGCAGGCAGCCTACTGGGGGGCTATAACTTTGCCCGTTGGTTTGAAGGCGGAGAAACCGCGCCTCATACCGAACGTGTGCTGATCAATAATCAGGATTACCTGCTGGAGATCACCCCGATTCAGCTAGAAGACGAAAACCAGCAGAATCAAACAGTGGGTGCGGTGGTCATGTTAAAATCCACTGCGCGCATGGGGCAACAACTGCAAACTTTATCAGTAAATGATGATACTGAATTTAAACAGATAGTTGCCACCAGCGTTAAGATGCGCCAAGTGCTTGACCAAGCACGTAAATTAGCGATGCTGGATGCGCCTTTACTGTTAGTCGGTGATACCGGTACGGGCAAAGACTTGTTAGCTCGCGCTTGCCATTTGCGCAGCCCGCGCGGGAAAATGCCCTTCCTCGGCCTTAACTGTGCTTCCTTACCCGACGATGTGGTAGAAAGTGAGCTATTTGGCTATGCCGCCGGGGCTTATCCCAATGCAGTCGAAGGTAAAAAAGGGTTCTTTGAGCAGGCAAACGGCGGCTCAGTTCTCTTAGATGAAATCGGCGAAATGTCGCCTCGTATGCAAATCAAACTGTTGCGCTTCCTCAATGACGGAACTTTCCGCCGGGTCGGGGAAGAGCATGAGGTGCATGTCGATGTGCGGGTTATCTGTGCCACCCAAAAGAATTTAGTGGAATTAGTACAGCGCGGTGAATTCCGTGAAGATCTCTATTACCGCCTCAATGTGTTGACCATCACTCTGCCGCCGTTGCGTGAGCGACAAGCGGATATCATGCCTCTGACGGCGCTATTTGTTGCCCGTTTTTCTGACGAACAAGGTGTGCCGCGGCCAAAGTTGGCACCTGAACTGAGCAGTTTCCTAACAAATTATGGTTGGCCAGGCAATGTGCGCCAACTGAAAAATGCTATCTATCGTGCTTTGACGCAATTGGATGGAGCCGAGCTGCGGCCACAGGATATCGTCTTACCGGAGTTTGAAGTTGAAACGGCGCTAGGGGATGAAGTGCTTGATGGTTCGCTCGACGATATTAGTAAAAGGTTCGAACGTTCTGTTTTAACTCGCCTTTATCGTAATTATCCGAGCACACGTAAACTAGCCAAACGGCTAGGGGTTTCTCACACCGCGATTGCCAATAAACTACGCGAATATGGTTTAAGCAGTAAACGGCCTGCCAGTGATGAAAGCGAAGAAGAATAAAGCGTAGCATAAGCAGCTATAAAGACACAGATGCTATAAAAAACGGCTGCACCCAGATGGGCCAGCCGTTTGTATTAAATTTAGACTTTATTACAACCAAGTTTTATTACAACCAGGTTTTATTACAACTAAAGCAGAGAAGGTTACTTCAGTGCTGCCAATGCGGCATCATAGTTTGGTTCGGTGGTGATTTCGTTAACTAACTCACTGTAGATAACGTTGTCTTGACCATCCAGAACCACAACAGCACGTGCGGTCAAACCTGCCAATGGGCCTTCAGTAATCGCTACACCGTAAGCTTGTTTGAAATCTGCGCCACGCAAAGTTGACAACGTGGTGACGTTACTCAGGCCTTCAGCACCGCAAAAACGGGATTGAGCAAATGGCAGGTCAGAGGAGATACAAAGAACAACCGTGTTCTCAAGTTCGCCAGCCAATTGATTGAATTTGCGTACTGACGCGGCACAAACACCGGTATCAATACTTGGGAAGATATTCAGGACTTTACGTTTACCCGCGAAGCTGCTCAGGGCAACATCGGATAAATCTTTCGCGACCAAAGTAAAATCTTTGGCTTTATCGCCGGGTTGTGGCAGTTGACCTGCAACGGTCACTGGATTGCCTTGGAAATGTACTGTCTGTGTCATTATTTGATCCCTTTTACAGATGTGTAACACGAAGTTCAGTTTAAGGTAACAATGGCAGCTTGGATATGAGAAATTTGCTAAATAATTCAGATTTTACTGACGTTAGGTTCTAATACTGAATATCCGCGCCCGAATTTTTCTGAGGAGTCATAATGAGAACCATGCGTTGCTATCCAGAGGCCTGGCCTCTCCATTCTGCGTTTGTTATTTCCCGTGGAAGCCGCAGCGAAGCAAAAGTTGTGGTTGTCGAGATTGAGGAAGCGGGCATTCGTGCTATTGGTGAATGTACCCCATACCCACATTATGGAGAAAGTGAATCTTCGGTGATGGCGCAGTTGGCCTTGGTGGTCAGTGCCATAGAACAAGGGGTTTCGCGGGAAACCTTACAACAGCTATTGCCCGCTGGGGCCGCCAGGAATGCGGTAGATTGCGCATTATGGCAGTTGGCATGTTTACAAAATCAGCAAAATTTATGGCAAATGACTCAAACGGCACCCATCCTCCGTCTTTCTATGGCCCAGACGGTCAGCATCGGCACTCCGGAGGCCATGGCGTACAGTGCGAGTGCATTGGCGAATTTGGGGGCCAACTTGTTGAAAATAAAGCTGGATGACCATCTTATTGCTGAGCGTTTGGTGGCTATTCGTAGCGCTGCACCCGACGCGACATTAATTGTGGATGCCAATGAGTCCTGGCGGTCAGAGGGCTTGGCTGCGCGTTGTCAATTATTGGCAGATTTAGGTGTGGCTATGCTGGAGCAACCGCTGCCCGCAGGGCAGGATGATTCGCTACAGAATTTTATTCATCCATTGCCTATTTGCGCTGATGAAAGTTGCCATACACGTGCTGACTTGGCGGGTCTGGTGGGCCGTTATGAGATGGTCAACATCAAGCTGGATAAAAGTGGTGGGTTAACAGAAGCATTGCTGTTAGCCGAACAAGCAAAATCGCTCGGATTTGCCATTATGCTCGGCTGTATGTTGTGCACTTCACGGGCTGTTCGTGCTGCATTGCCCCTGGCCCCAGGTGCTCGCTTTGTTGATCTTGATGGCCCTACCTGGCTGCAACAGGATGTCGATGACGGGTTACATTTCTCGACCGGTGCTATCGATTTAATCTGCCAGGGTCAGTAAGTCAATCAGAGCCGGCAGATAACATTCACTGGCGGCGTCGGCAGAAATGGGCGGTAATTCTGCAGTAATACAGGGTAAGTGAATGTCTGCACACCAGCTACCAAATGACCCCGGCGTGGCGTAACCCACACTGGTGACAAGAGGCAATTCAAAATTCGCCGCCAGTCGTTCACCTAGCGCTGAGTTATCGGGGTCTTCAATACAGGCCAATGGCTCGTGAAAGGAAACCACCCAGCGCGGGGCCAGTTGGCTTATCAATGCGCACAAAGCTTGGGTTTCGGGTTCAGAACCTGCACATGCGCCAGTTGATAGCACCACATCCCGCGCATCCGCCTCACTATTCCAACGGTATACCGTTTCGCCCGCCTGCCAGTTTTTTGCCGGAAAATTACGATTAAGGTCCACACCATTGGCATTCGCCCGCAACCCCAGTTGGCATCCATCAGGATTGACTGCCAAAATGACATGGTGGCGCTGTTGTTCAGGTGAAATACTGCGCAATGCACAGGATAGCGCTACAATTGCCGCACTTTCATCGCCATGGGTTCCGGCAATAATCAGCCCAGTTTGTGCAGATGGGGTGGGGGCTGGGAAATAAAGCAGCGGCGCGCCCAAGCGGGATGTACCGTAGCCATGCCCTAAAGTTACCAGATTTCCCCGTGCGGAGCGGGGGCGATATTGGCTCATAATATTCTCTGTTATTCCGAATATGTGCGTATTGCATTTAACATAGCATTTAATATTATTACTTTGAATCAATTAGTTATTTTGTGATAAGTAAACTAATGCGCCTAATTAATGCTGCATACTGCATTTAGCTTCTGATGGCAGAATGGCATTCTATCGCGCGACTGGAGACAGTATTTTTATTTTACCGTCGTCATTATGGCCCCTAATCTGCTAGTTTATGTTGATTAGATATGGTTACTACTTTCGCTGAAATGGATCGACAACGAAAAGGTTATTAATTATGCGCTATTTCCGTTATGCATTGTGTGCCGCATTAGTTGGCGCAACGCTGGGCGCGGCAAATGCTGCTGATGTCCCTGCGGGCACCGTACTGGCTGAGAAACAAGAACTTGTACGTCATATTAAAGACGAGCCGGCATCTCTCGACCCGATGAAAGCCGTGGGGTTAATTGAGGCACAGGTTGCCCGTGATTTGTTTGAAGGGTTGGTTAATCAGGATGCGCACGGTCAGATAATTCCCGGGGTGGCGACAAACTGGAAAACGGCAGATAACCAAACCTATATATTCACGTTGCGTAAAGATGCTAAATGGTCGAATGGTCAGCCTGTGACCGCGCAGGATTTTGTTTATAGTTGGCGTCGTTTGGTTGACCCTAAAAGTTTGTCTCCTTTCGCCTGGTTTGCCGAACTGGCCGGGATGGAAAATGCGCAACAAATTATTGCGGGGAACATGCCGCCAGAAGCACTTGGGGTCAGTGCAGTTAATGATTACACCCTTAAAGTTAAACTCAGTAAACCGGTGCCTTATTTCCCCAGTTTGACGGCAAACTTCAGTTTATTCCCGGTTCCCGTTAGCGTGGTTGAAAAATATGGCAATGACTGGACTAAAGTGGGCAATTTGGTAGGGAATGGCGCATTTAAATTACAAGATAGAGTGGTAAATGAGAAGTTAGTCTTGGTGCCCAACGACTATTATTGGGACCATGCCCATACTGTTCTAACGAAAGTGACTTTCATTCCCATCAATCAGGAAGCCAATGCCACTAAGCGCTATCAAGCTGGTGATATTGATATTACGGAGTCCTTCCCAAAGAATTTGTATCAGAAACTATTAAAAGATATTCCTGATCAAGTTTATACGCCGGATCAGCTAGGCACTTATTATTACGCATTTAATACCCAACGTGCGCCAACCAACGATGTTCGGGTGCGCAAAGCATTATCTTATGCAATAGACCGCAAAATTATTGCTGAAAAAGTCTTGGGTACGGGGGAGAAACCTGCATATCACTTTACCCCTGATGTCACTGCTGGTTATCATCCGGTAGCCAATTTATTACAGCAGCAAGACCAGGAAGAACTCAACGCACAAGCTAAAGCACTGCTGCATGCAGCAGGCTACGGGCCGGATAAACCACTGAAATTATCTTTGCTGTATAATACTTCGGATAATAATCAGAAGTTAGCCATTGCCATTGCTTCAATGTGGAAGAAGACATTGGGTGTGGATGTTCAAATGATTAACCAAGAGTGGAAAACCTATATCGATAGCCGAAATACCGGTAATTTTGATGTAGTCCGCGCATCATGGGTCGGGGATTACAATGAGCCGTCTACCTTCCTGTCATTACTGACCTCCACTCACAGTGGGAATATCGCTAAATTTAAGAGTGCAAATTATGACCATTTGCTGAGCGAAGCCGGTAAGCAAACGAATCCTAAAGCGCTAAGTGATGATTATAATAAAGCCGAGCAGATTATTGCCGAACAAGTTCCAATAGCACCCATATATCAATTTACTAATGGGCGCTTAATTAAACCTTGGGTGAAAGGTTACCCGATAACTAATCCTGAAGATGTGGCTTATAGCCAAATGATTTATATCATCAAGCACTAATGGTTATTATTTGATAGATGATTTTGCTAAAAAAATAATCCGCCAACATGAGTGGCGGGTTATACTTTCATGATGATTATATATAAAATAAATCGGCTATTTACGGCTGCGCCGCTTAGGAACAATGGCCGATACCGAGATCATAAATCCGGTTAGTGATGCGACTATCAGTGGGAATATAAATGCATCAGATGTTCTTAGTGGGTTATTTATATCTAAAATGATCACAAATAAGAATATACTTGTGGCAAATGTTGACGATGAATACAATTCATTAAGTTTATATTGTAAGTTTTCCAAGGCAAATGGCGGTGTTTTTTTGGAAATACAATCCCATGCAATATGCACTAACATGTAAGAAACACAAATAATACAATAGAATTTCGTCAACTCATCAGTGGTTTGCGGTGAGTACCAGTGGGAAGATAGTGACTCCAATTTTGCTCACCAAACTTTGCTTAGATAAATACCTGCAATTAATACGCTTCCAATGGCTGAAAATGTAAATGCAAGGGAAGTGGTCACTGTTAATGCAGGCACTAAAAAAGACAAGCCACCGGTAAATGCAAATCCTGCTCCTGCGCCACCAATAAGTGCTTTCATTAACGTAATGAAGTTGGTTTCCATAATCAATATCCCTTGAATATATAATGTTGATAATTAGCAAGAATTGTACATCAAAGCTGTGTACGGACCTTGTGCCTTTATCATTATGTATCCTTAATTCCACTGTTAAAGATATAAGTTCTGTTGTTCTAAAACTTACACTGAATGTATCTGGTATTGCTGCTAGATGATTAATAGATAACGGCCTTGATTATTTTATGGAACAGCAAGTTATCCTTATGCATTACCTTTAAAGATTGAGTTGCGGACGTTACACTGAGCCCATTGCATGATAAATGCTGAAATAGAGGAAATTGTCGTGGATCTAGTCGAAGGAAAAGCACTTCAGGTTTCTGATGCCGTTTATGCCTATCAACTCGATGGTAAAGGGGGCGTGACTTCCATTAATACCGATGCCATCGCCACCGCAGAGCAGCCTTGCTGGCTGCATCTGGATTACACACATCCAGACAGTGCTGCCTGGCTGCAAAATACGCCGCTACTTCCAGAGGTTGTTCGCGATGGTCTTGCCGGTGAAAGTGTTCGCCCGAAAGTGACTCGCATGGGCGATGGCACGATGATAACGCTGCGGGGCATCAATTTTAATAATGATGCCCGCCCAGACCAATTAGTCACCATCCGAGTTTATATCACGGATAAGTTGATTGTCTCGACCCGACATCGCAAAGTTTACTCTATTGATGATGTGTTGAATGATTTACAAAGTGGCACCGGCCCGACGAACAGCGGTAGTTGGCTGGTGGAGATTGCTGATGGTGTGACCGACCATACCAATGAATTTATTGAAGATTTACACGATAAAATTATCGATCTTGAAGATGATTTACTGGAACAAAAAATTCCACAACGTGGGCAAATGGCTTTGCTTCGTAAGCAGTTGATTGTATTGCGCCGCTATATGGCACCGCAGCGCGATGTTTTCTCCCGGTTGGCCAGCGAGCGCTTGCCGTGGATGAATGATGACGATCGACGTCGTATGCAGGAAATCTCAGAGCGTTTGGGGCGCGGTTTAGAGGATTTAGACTCTAGCATTGCGCGTACTGCGGTGTTATCCGATGAAATTAGCTCATTAATGGCCGATGCGATGAACCGGCGCACCTATACTATGTCACTGTTGGCTATGGTGTTTTTACCGACCACTTTTTTGACAGGTTTATTTGGTGTTAACCTTGGCGGCATTCCTGGGAATACCTATTCTTTTGGTTTTGCGACATTTTGTATGATGTTGGTGCTGTTGGTCATAGGTGTTGCGTGGTGGTTAAAACGCAGTAAATGGCTCTAGTGAGTCACTGGCAGTCGAGTAAAAGAGTGTGCCAAATAGGGCGCTAATCACAGCAAAATTGAGCAATATCAACATTTGACAGTGATGATTGAGGCATTATCATTTTTGCAGGTGAATGCAACGTCAAGCGATGGGCGTTGCGCTCCATATTTGTAATACTTTTATTTTTTGAATTACTGCATAGCACATAATTGTTACGATGCCGCTGTTATTTCAATATCGGCATTTTTTTGCATTTTTTAGTGAAAACAATGAGTTGGATAGGGCGAGAGGGGAGCCTCACAACTCTTATTGTCGAGAGGCACTATCAGTCAGTGATTTATTTTATTTCTAGCACATCGAGACGAACTAGCGGTTGTTTTTCACTATCTTCATCATCTTCTGGTTGCCAGCCAACAGGTTGCAGTGGCAACTCTTCGCGGTCAAAAGCCAAATCTCCGCCGTCAACAATCTCACTATTGTGTGTAATATTTTTAAAATCAAATAGCTGGTGATCATTTAAATGTGACGGCACGACATTTTGCATCGCGCTGAACATAGTTTCAATCCGCCCCGGATACTGTTTATCCCAGTCACGTAGCATATCTTTGATAACCTGGCGTTGTAGGTTGGGTTGCGATCCACATAAGTTACAAGGGATTATTGGATATTCTCTGGCAACGGCGAAACGCTCAATATCTTTTTCACGGCAGTAGGCCAATGGGCGGATAACCACATGTTTGCCATCGTCGCTCATTAATTTGGGTGGCATGCCTTTCAGCTTCCCGCCATAAAACATATTCAGGAACAGCGTTTGCAGAATATCATCGCGATGATGACCAAGTGCGATTTTGGTTGCCCCTAGCTCAGTTGCAGTACGGTATAAAATCCCACGGCGCAGGCGCGAGCAGAGTGAACAGGTGGTTTTCCCTTCCGGAATAATATCTTTCACAATCCCGTAAGTGTTTTCTTCGACAATCTTGTATTCAACACCTTGCTTGTCCAGATAGGCAGGCAGGATATCTTCAGGGAAGCCCGGCTGTTTCTGATCCAAATTAATGGCGATGAGGGTGAAGTTAATCGGCGCGCTTTTTTGCAGGTTTTGCAAAATATCCAGCATGGTGTAGCTGTCTTTGCCTCCTGACAGGCAAACCATCACGCGGTCACCTTCTTCAATCATGTTGAAATCAGCAATCGCCTGACCCACATTGCGACGCAGGCGCTTGTGTAACTTGTTCAAATCGTAGTGTTCTTTTTTGTTAACCACTTGTTTCTCTTGCATTTGTTCGTGACTCATATCCAGTTAGGGGCATGACAGGGCCTTAGCGCTATAGCACATAGTTTATCATTCAATAAGCGTATATCTTAATATTTTAATTTATCAATGAGTCCTTTTTATGGATGGTCAGAGTGATGGCTTATACAAAAACATTTGAATTCACCACTGTTTTAATAATCGCCCCATCCTGAACATCAACAAAATCGGCAACGATAATCCCCATTATTTGCTTTTCTCGATATTGTTTGCAGAACCAAATGTTCATTCCGTCTATTAAATGATGGCCTTGCGCCCCGGAATAGGGTGTTAACAAGCCGGATATACTGGTGAAGTTAATATATATATCTTGGGCACGTTTTTTTTGTACATCTCTAAGTAAGATTTCAATAAACTTTCTTTTAAAATGGAGGCTTAATGCGGTATAACCATCATAATTGTCTTGGACATAAATATTAAAACCTTTATTTTTAATTTCAAATGTGGCGTCGTCTTTCCAGTGAGAGGCATCAATGCCCACTTTATCGCCAGAGTAACGCCGTAATAATACTATTTTTCCTCTTACTTCCCCAATGCTCGGTATTTTATTTTCCAGATAAAATAATTCATTATGCGGTTTGATATATCTCTCCTGCATTACTTTATTAAATCCTTTAGTGCTATTTTCAGTGGTATGTTCTTGTTTAACCGATAAAATGATAAATTCTGTCGGGTTGCGTTTAATAAAATCAATGCAGGTGGTGAGAAAGTCACCAAACTGTTGTTTTAAAAAAATAGCGCCGTGGTGCATAGTGAATACATCATTAATCAGGCGACATCTGGCATCTAAAAATCGAATGCCATGTTCAAGTTGCTCTCTTATATTCCATGTTTGTGTTTGCGTAAATCCAGCACCTAATACATTGGAGCGAAATGATGCGGAATCATGTGTTCCAGGAATGGAAATTTGGCTTAATAACTGTGAATCACTCAGGCGGGACATCCAATTTTTCATATTCATAATATCTTCCTTGTCAGTGAGAGCCGAAAGTAACTCAGTGAGTTAATCTGTGGATATTCCAAATTTAGACGCAGGAGTAATAGAAATCATCACCCAATAAAAAAGCCAGTCAGTAGAAAACTGACTGGCTTATGGGGCTGCCCGCATTAATTTAGGCCATTATTCGGTCGGCGTTTTATCCGTTTTCCCGGCTAACAAACTAAGGAAGTCATAGCGTTTTTTCAGGTCTTTTTCAGCTTCAGCATACAACTGCACCGCCACATCTGGCTGTTGTGTGTTGAGCCGCCGGAAGCGCTGCTCCTTGAGCAATGTGGTGGTCAAATTGCTGCTTGGTGGGCGTGAATCCAGCGCTAAGGCCACTTTGCCCTCGTCGGTACGGCGTGGGTCAAAACGATACAGTGGCCAGAAACCGGTGGCGGTTAATTGCTTCATTTGCTCATGGCTGTAGGCCAAGTCATAACCGTGCTCTTCACAAGGGCTGTAAGCAATAATCAGAGACGGGCCAGGGTAGGCCTCCGCTTCCTGAATAGCTTTAACCGTTTGATTGAGCTGCGCCCCTAGCGAAATCTGCGCGACATAGACATGGCCGTACATCATCATGCTGACACCCAAATCTTTGCGTGCCTTACGTTTGCCGTGCTCGCCAAACTTGGTCACCGCCCCTAGCGGGGTAGCTTTGGATTGCTGACCACCGGTATTGGAGTAGCATTGGGTATCCAGCACCAGCACATTGACGTTTTCGGTCAAGCTGAGCACATGGTCCAGGCCACCAAAGCCAATATCATAGGCCCAGCCGTCGCCGCCAATCAGCCAGATAGATTTATCGACCAGATAATCTGCATCCGTGGCTAATTGTTGAGCATCATTGCCCGGAATATCTGTTAATAGCTGGCGCAGTTGGGTGACCTGCTCACGGCGAACTTCCGGCGTTGCATCCTCATTCAGCAATTGCCCGACCAATTCCTGCGGCAATTGCGCTGCCAATTGATTGATCAAACGGATAACCCGTTGGCGATGTTGGTCAACAGTCAGACGGAAGCCCAGACCAAACTCGGCATTATCTTCGAACAGTGAGTTAGCCCAAGCCGGGCCACGGCCATCCGCGTTGGTGGTATACGGCGTGGTCGGCAGGTTGCCACCATAGATTGAGGAGCAACCGGTGGCGTTAGCAATCAACAGACGATCGCCATACAACTGAGTCAGCAATTTAATATACGGCGTTTCTCCACAACCGGAGCAAGCACCGGAATACTCAAACAGCGGCGAAATCAGCTGTGAAGTCCGGATATCAATACGCTCCATTTGCGTTTTATCGATTTCCGGCAATTTGAGGAAGAAATCATAGTGCGCTTTTTCTTCCACCAGATGCGCTAGCCGCGGCTGCATATTGATGGCTTTGACTTCTGGGTTCTGCCGATCTTTCGCCGGGCAGACTTCATAGCAAAGATTACACCCGGTGCAATCCTCAGGGGCGACTTGCAATACATATTTCTGCCCCCGCATATCGCGGGCTTTGACATCCAGCGATTGTAAGCTGTCTGGCGCACCCAACATGGCATCCGGTTGTACCACTTTAGCGCGAATAGCTGAGTGCGGGCAGGCCGCAACACAGTGGTTACACTGGGTACAGAGGTCTGGCTGCCAGAGAGGAATATCTTCAGCAATATTGCGTTTTTCCCACTGAGTGGTGCCCACCGGCCAGGTGCCATCGGGAGGGAAAGCAGAAACGGGCAGGGCATCACCCAAGCCGGCCAGCATGGTGGCGGTGACGGTTTTAACGAAATCGGGCGCTTGATCAGAGACAATCGGTGGGCGCATTGGACTATTTTCATCAATCGGTTGCAATGGAATTTCGACTAATGCATCAAGGGTGGCATCCAGCGCTTGCCAGTTGCGGGTCACAATTTCCGGCCCTTTGTTACTGTAGCTGCGGTCAATGGCCGCCCGCAATTGTTCCAGCGCCATGGCGGTAGGCAATATTTGTGTCAGATGGAAGAACGCCATTTGCATCACCGTATTAATGCGGGTGCCCAGCTTGCATTCGCGGGCAATTTTTGCCGCATTAATCACAAACAAACGGGCATTGCGCTGATGAAGAACCGCCTGAACTTCTTGCGGCAGGCGCTGCCACATTTCATCCGCGCTGAACGGGGTATTTATCAGGAAGATCCCGCCGGGTTTTAAGCGCTCAGCCATTTGATAAGTATCAATAAACTGTAACTGATGACAGCCGACAAAATCGGCCTGGCTGATGAGATAGGCTGAGTTAATCGGCGTTTCACTGACGCGTAAGTGAGAGACTGTCAGGCCACCGGCCTTTTTCGAGTCATAAACAAAATAGCCTTGTGCATACAGTGAGGTACTGTTGCCGATAATCTTAATATTATTTTTGGTGGCAGAGACTGAGCCGTCACTGCCAAGGCCGTAGAACAGCGCCTCCAATGTGGCGCGTTGCTCGATTTTCTCATCAGTGAGTGGCAATGATAAGCCCGTCACGTCATCAAAAATCCCCACGGTAAAACGCGGGCGCGGCAGGTCAACCGATAATTCTTTGAACACCGCCAGTGCGCAATCGGGGCCAAACTCTTTGGAAGACAGCCCATAGCGGCCGCCGATCACTTTCGGCAAGGTTGCCCGCTCACCCCGGCTATAAGCTTCCGCCAGCGCCGTCATGACATCGAGATACAGAGGCTCGGCCAGTGCGCCGGGTTCTTTGGTGCGGTCCAACACGGCAATTTTAGTCACGGATTGTGGCAAGATACTGAGAAGATGTTCAGCAGAGAAAGGGCGGAATAACCGCACTTTCAGCACGCCGACTTTCTCGCCGCGCGTGAGCAGGCTATCAATCACCTCTTCACAGGTGCCAATGGCTGAACCCATCAGAATAATAACGCGCTCCGCCTGTGGGTGGCCGTAATATTCAAATGGCTTATACTCGCGCCCGGTGGCCGCGGCAAAAGCCTGCATGGCATCAGCCACATGTTGATAAGTATTGTTATACCAAGGATTGGTGGCTTCGCGAGATTGGAAATAGGTATCCGGGTTAGCGGAGGTACCGCGCACCACCGGATGGTCTGGCGAAAGTGCCCGGCTGCGGTGGCCATCTATCCCTTTCTGTGGCAATAGCTGGCGCAGTGTGTCATCGCTGAGCGGCACAATTTTATTGATTTCATGCGAGGTGCGGAACCCATCAAAGAAATGAATAAATGGAATGCGGCTATTGAGCGTTGCCACTTGGGAAATCAAAGCAAAATCTTGCGCTTCTTGCACGCTGCTGGCGCATAGCATCGCGCAGCCAGTTTGGCGCACCGCCATCACATCTGAATGGTCACCAAAGATAGACAGCGCATGGGTGGCGATGGTGCGGGCCGCAACATGGAGGACAAAAGGTGTCAGCTCGCCCGCCAGCTTATAGAGAGTGGGGATCATCAACAGCAATCCCTGCGAGGAGGTAAACGAGGTCGATAATGCACCGGTTTGCAGTGCGCCATGCACCGTCGCAATGGCCCCGCCTTCAGACTGCATTTCAACCACGCGGGGGACATCTCCCCAGATATTGACTTTGCCATCACCAGACCAGGCGTCAGCTTGTTCGGCCATGGTGGAGCTTGGCGTAATAGGGTAGATAGCAATAACTTCACTGGCACGATAGGCCACAGAAGCGACTGCACTGTTACCGTCAGTAGTCATCATTAATTTATACCTTCACATTGCTTATCATGCAGAGAACACTTGTTTTTCAGAGAATAAAAGTGCTAATGGGGGCGTCTCTGACTGTTATCTGATTATTTGAACTAATAGCGAAATTCTAGCAGAGTGTATTTTTGTCAGTTATCGCATTTGTGTGGCGGCGGTTCCACCAGATTATTTGGAGAATAAAGGGAATAGCAGGGCTGGCGGTATATTGAGGCTTTCGGACAATAATTATTACAATTAGAAAACTATTTATAATAACAATGGGATTTCGCTTATTACGAGCAACACAATAATTGCGCTGTAACTTGGTTTATTTGTGAAATATTTGTGAAGTACAAATCGATTTAATGAATATTTAATCACGGACGGGCATAATGTCGGCCCAATACTGCAATGAGAGATCGATAATGAGTGGTTTCATGTATTTAATGATGGCGATTGTTGCCGAAGTCGTGGCAACCACGATGTTAAAAGCCTCATATGGCTTTACCCGCCTGGTGCCCTCTATTGTGGTAGTGATGGGTTATGGTATTGCTTTCTGGGGGTTATCACAGGTGGTCAAAACCATGCCATTGGGCATTGCTTACGCTATTTGGTCAGGATTGGGGATTGTTTTAGTGTCAGTTGCAGCGGTATTTATGTACCAACAGAAGTTGGACTGGGCTGCGATGACGGGCATGAGTTTGATTATTGCCGGTGTGTTGGTGATTAATTTGTTGTCTAAGACTTCGATGCATTAATCCTATACCCGTCATACTTCAAGCTGTATGCGCGGGGATAACCGTAATTTTTATCACTGCGCATACAGCCAAACTATTTAATATCCAACTGATGTACTCCCTCGACGGCTAACAATGTTTCATATACCTGATCCAAACTTTTTTTCGGTGACAATGTCACTTCCAAGGTGAGTTCACAGTCTGGCTCATTTTTCTCTGGCTTGTGGGTGACAGACAGGTTCATCGGGCGAAGCTGCAATTTTTGCATAGCCACCAAAATACGTGGCACGCTGTCTGGCAGCAGTTTAATCGCGACAAAATGATGCTCTCCAATCAGGCGGTTGCTTAACTGGCGGAAGATTTCCAGCACCACTAACGTCACCATCGTGCCATAAATACCAATTTCATACAGGCCACTACCAATCACCAGACCAATAGCTGCCGTGACCCACATTCCCGCCGCAGTGGTAAGCCCTTTGACCATCTGCTTTTGGATCATGATAGTCCCAGCACCGAGGAAGCCCATGCCACTCACCACCTGTGCCGCGACTCGGCTGGGGTCAAAACTGACGTGTTCTAATGTCAATAAATCCTCAAAACCGTATTTTGAAACAATCATAAACATGGCACTGCCGATACCGACCAAAATATGTGTGCGTAACCCCGCGTCTTTCGCCCGCAATTGACGCTCTAGCCCAATTAACCCCCCCAATGCACCCGCCAAAGTAATTCTTAGTAGTAAATCAGTGATCATAATGGCTCCCATTTTATTTTTTACCCACTGTAGGTGTTTGATTCTTTCTCTGATTGTTATATCAGCATTGTTCGACACGAAATTAAATTAGCGAATTCTGTTTATTTATGTTGTGTTTTAATTATAACAGTTATTATATGAATCTATTATAGCGCTATATATTATTCATGCCGGAGCAAAAGAATGAATGCATTATCTTGGTTTGTGGGCGGAGCTGTGTTCTTTTTAGCCGCTTGCAGCAGCAATGACCCAACAGATACCGTTTCAAATTCTCGATTTTTAAACAGCAATGAGACCAATGAGCCGGTGCAACAAGCCACCAGTGCCAATCTTCATCATAATCTGAATATGTCTAATCCTGCGGCCGTTAATTGTGCAAATGCGGGCGGTATATTGATGGTGGCGAAGCAACTCAATGGCGGCAGTGTAGGAATGTGTCAGTTACCGGATGGCAAACGTTGTGAAGAGTCGGCATTAATGCGCGGTGCTTGCCCGGCTCGCTGATATACCCTTCATCTATTCAAGTCGCAGATGTGTTGGCCGTACTCAATTACCCGAATCACTTACCAGTGTAAGCTCATCGGGATGCTTTCGTTTGCCGCCTTCCTGCACCTCGAAATCTATTGGGTATATACCTGTCGCCTTCTTTCAAGTCGCAGATGTGTTGGCCGTACTCAATTACCCGAATGACTTATAAAATATAAGTCAGCTTATCGGGATAAATGAGCCTCATCCTTGAGACTCACCCTGCGGGCTTTCTGGGTATATCTCTATCAGGCAGTAATAATATTCGGGCAATGTTCGCCGTTTTTCAATTGGGCAATATTCTGCATGGTAGTGGTAGAAATACTGGTCAGAGCTTCTTCTGTCAGGAAAGCTTGATGCCCAGTAAATAATACATTGTGGCAAGAAGACAGACGGCGGAAAACATCATCCTGAATCACGTCGTTGGATTTGTCTTCAAAGAATAAATCACGTTCATTTTCATAGACATCCATGCCGAGCGAGCCGATTTTCTGTTGCTTCAGTGCATCAATCGCCGCTGTTGAGTCAATCAGGCCACCGCGGCTGGTATTGATGATCATCACGCCGTCTTTCATTTGTTCAAATGATTGTTTATTGAGCAAGTGATGGTTTTCTGGGGTCATCGGGCAATGCAGTGAAATAACATCAGATTCGGCATACAGGGTTTTTAGGTCAACATATTCCGCGCCCAAATCCAGAGCCGCCTGGCTTGGGTAGGGGTCATAGGCTAGCAACCGCATACCAAAGCCTTTTAAGATGCGCATGGTGGCGACACCAATTTTACCGGTACCAATAATCCCCGCCGTGCGGCCATGCATATTGAAACCTATCAGACCTTCCAACGAGAAGTTGGCATCACGCGTACGTTGATAAGCCCGGTGAATACGGCGGTTGAGGCTCATCATCATGCCGATTGTATGTTCAGCCACAGCTTCAGGAGAATAGGCCGGCACGCGAACCACCTGAATACCCAGCTCTTTCGCAGCCACCAAATCCACATTATTAAAGCCCGCACAGCGCAAAGCCAGAATCTTCACACCGGCATCTTTCAATTCTTCCAATGTTGTGCGACAGGCATCGTCGTTGACGAAAAGACAAACCGCGTCACAGCCCGCAGCCATCTTCGCCGTTTTGGGGGATAACAGAAAATCGAAAAACTCTAATTCAAAGCCAAAATCTTTGTTGACCAATTCGAGGTATTTGCGGTCATACTGTTTAGTACTGTAAACGGCTAATTTCATTGTGATGTCTCCGCCAAAATATTGTGATCAATTTAACAGATTTGAATAAATCATACAATTTGGCATAATAATAAGTTAAATAGCATGGTAATAAGTTAAATGGCACGGTAATAAGTTAAATAGAGAGCATGTAACTTTCTCATACCAATGAAGTAAGGTTTTTATTCCGACTTTCAATGGCAACAGTTCTGTTTAATCTACAAGGGTAGAGTTATCTAGAATGATTGCAGTAGGCAGTAGATTGATTAAAGCACACCGGACGACGGGTGAGTGATTAAACAAGGCAAGTCATGACTAAATGCGCAAAAATAATGGGTTGGTTGTTGTTAATCAGCGCAATTTCTTTAGGGATATTATGGAAAACCTTGCCGCAGTGGCTACCGAAAGTTGCACAATACTGGCTGCCTGCGGGTAGCCAACTGGTCTTGGCCAGCCCGCCAGTTTGGCATGATAGCGCATTGCGTGTTTCACAGTTGAGTTACCAGATACAGGGCTGCACCCTGACTCATATTGGGCAATTGAGTGTCGGCTATCACCAAGGCCGTTGGCAGCTTGGAGCCAATACCGTCGCGGTGGATACCGCCTGCTTGAGTCAATTACCGAGCAGTGGCGAGAGTGCGCCGCAAGATTTAGCCTATTGGCAGCAGCAGCTCTCCATGCTTGACTTAAATATCAACAATTTGCAGATTACGCCGTGGCAGCAATACGCCGGTAAACTGACTTTCTCCGGCAAAACGCCACTCACATCGCCCGACAATAAAAAATTGACTCAAGAGTTGCGTTATCAAGGCCCACAATTGAGCTTCGCCGCCACACTGGATGAAGAACAGCAACTTAGTCTGCATCAATTCTCTATTGCCGTTCCCGGCACCCCGCAACCTTTCGAACTGAGTGGTAAAATTAAAATTCCACTGTCGCTGGATGATTGGCCAAAGCAAGGTGCGCTCGACGGGGTATTGACGACGGGCTATCTGTCTAAACCGTTATTATTGAATCTGAGCTGGCAACAGCAACAGGGGGTTTTAACCCTGACTGAGCGCGGCGATGATACTCCGCTGGCGCGGTTGCCATGGCGCTTATCCCCGAAAAAAATTGAGATAATCAACGGCCAATGGCAGTGGCCCTATGCACAACAACCCCTCAGCGGGGGGGTGAATCTGACATTGTATGACTGGGATCAGGGGTTGGACCAAACCGCTATTGAGGCGCGAATTAATGTCATCACGGCGGGGAAAAGTGGCAAAGGCAATGCCGTCCTGACCCTTGGGCCGGGCAACTTGAGTCTCGTCAACAGTGATTTGAAATTCCAACTCAGCGGGCAAGCTAATCTGGAAAAAATGGTATTGAATGCCACTATTCCCGGCTTGCTCAGTGGCTCCATACTAAACCCGACCTGGGTGCTACATCCCGGCGCTTTACTGCGTGCTCAGGGTAATGTCACACCGGAGTTGCGGATAAAAGATGCGCGTTGGCCACTGGCGGGCGTTAAGGTCACTGCCGCCGGCGTGACAGGGCGGCTACAGGCGATTGTGAATGCGCAGGACAGTTTTTGGGGCAATTTTAATCTGCATCTGGATGGTCAGGCGCAAGAGTTTTGGCCCGATAAGGGCAATTGGCAGTGGCGCTACTGGGGGAATGGTCAGCTGCCACCGTTGGCTGCGCGTTGGGATATGGGCGGCAAGGGGAGTTGGCAGGGAACACTGATAACTGTCGATAAACTCTCAACCGGTTTTGATCGGCTGCAATATGGATTAGTTAAGGTTGATGCTCCACGGCTGACCTTAGCCAAACCCCTGACCTGGCAGCGGGATAACCATCATCCTGCTTTTATTGCCGGGTTTGAGCTGAGCGCTAAAAAAGTGGCGTTCAGTGATGGCGGCGGCTACTTGCCTCCTGCGGTGTTATCGCTACAACTTAATGGCCGCGCCCCCGATGATTTTCTGTGGCAAGGGGATTTACAAGCGCAAGCCATTGGGCCGATTGCGCTAGGTGGCCGTTGGGATGGCGAGCGGTTACGCGGCGAGGGCTGGTGGCCAAAACAATCGCTGAAGGTATTCCAACCACTGCTATCTGAAGAGTTAGGGATTAAATTGCGCGATGGCGAGCTTTATGCACAGGCGGCTTTTTCTGCGGCCCGAGAACAAGGTTTTACCGCCGGTGGACATTGGGTGGTGAAGAATGGCGGGATGTGGCTGGCAGAGGGTGAACTGAGCGGCTTGGATTTTGTTATGTCTTATCGTTTAGAAAATCACCACTGGCAGTTGGGGCCGAAAGAGCCGGTCATGCTACGCATTGCCTCGATAAACAACTTATTTGAAATGCAGAATATCACCGCTGACTTGCAAGGAACTTATCCCTATTCAGAGCAAGCCCCATTGACCTTGAGCAATGTTGGCATGGATATTCTGAAAGGGCATCTGAGTTTGTCTGCTTTGCGTTTACCCCAACATGACGCGGCAGTGCTAAAATTAAAAGGCATTGATTTAAGTGAACTATTTACCGTGCTGCAACCGAAGCAACTGGCTATGTCGGGTAAAGTCAATGGCGAATTGCCGCTTTATCTTAATAATCCACAGTGGTTGGTGCGCAATGGTTGGATAGCAAATGACGGCGCGGTGACACTGCGCCTTGACCCGGAACTGGCGAATTCAATCAGTGAGAGTAATTTTGTGGCGGGGGCGGCGATTGATTGGCTGCGTTACATGGAGATTTACCAATCTTATGCCACTGTCAGTCTCGATAACTTGGGTCAATTGACATTGCGTTCAAAGATTCATGGTGTTAATACACAGAAAAACGCCAAACGAGAGATAGTGCTGAACTATCAGCATGAGGAAAATATCTTCCAACTCTGGCGCAGCCTACGTTTTGGTGACAATTTACAAGAGTGGTTGCAGCAAAATATTTCGTTGCGGCCACCCGTTTCGTTACGACCAACAGCATCCATACCGGCGAGGGCGAAGGAATGAAGATTTTGACATGGGAACCTATGGCAATAGTGCTGGGTATTTTTATGCTTAGCGGCTGTTTACGCCTGGAAGTGGCAACCCCGGAAAAACCTATCACTATCAATATGAATGTCAAAATTGAGCATGAAATCCAGATTAGAGTGGATAAAGACGTAGAAAATCTGCTTAAGAATCAATCCAATCTATTCTAAGAGGCCATTATGAACAAGCAAACATCCGGCTGGATTGGGGATACACAAAAGTTGCTGCGCGTGATAGTGAGCTGCGTGATGTTAAGCGGCAGTTTAGTGTTTAGTACCGGGGCTTTTGCACTGACGTTGGAGCAGGCCAAGCAACAAGGCCGCGTGGGTGAAACCCTCAGTGGTTATTTGGCACCGGTGAAGAAAGATGCAGAAACACTGGCGCTGGTGGAACAAATTAATATCGCCAGAACCCAGAAATATGAGGAAGTGGCGCAGAAAAATCATATTTCAACCGAGGATGTCGCCAAGTTGGCGGGGCAAAAATTAGTCAACCGTGCGGCGGCGGGGGAATATGTGCGCGGCATTAATGGCCAATGGATGCAGCGCTAGGTTATAACCCAAGGTATAAAAAAGCGCGCCCGAAGGCGCGCAATGATGAAATTGACTACTGGGTAAAACGAGGGCAATACAAGGTCATTTCTGTCGTGCATTAACGCAGACACTCGCCTCTGCACGAAAGTTCTTCATTAAGCACTAACTAAGTTATTAAGCGCTAACAACCTGAGCCAGTAACTGTTTGGCATCAGCTTGTGCTTTGGTCGCCACTTCAGGACCATAAGCAATACCTTCTGCAAACACGAACTCGACATCGGTAATCCCGATAAAGCCGAGGAACAGGCGCAGGTAAGGAACCACCAGGTCAGTCGGAGTGTCTTTATGGATACCGCCACGGCTGGTCAGAATAATAGCGCGTTTGCCGGTAACCAGGCCTTCAGGGCCTTTTTCGGTGTAACGGAAAGTCACGCCAGCACGGGCAATCAGGTCAAAATAGTTCTTCAACTGCGTCGGGATGCTGAAGTTGTACATCGGGGCCGCCATGACGATAACGTCATTCGCTTGCAATTCGGCAATCAACTCATCAGACAGCGCCAGAGCTTCTTGTTGACGTGGTGTTAGTGCAGCATCAGAAGGACGCAAAGCACCGACTAACTCGCCATCTAATACCGGAATCGGCTGAGCAGCCAAATCACGCACGGTGATTTCATCGCCAGCATGAGCTGCTTTCCATTGTTCAACAAAAAAGTCAGCGAGTTGGTTAGACTGTGAATAGGTTGCCAGAATGCTTGATTTCAGAACCAGTACTTTGCTCATCATAATTCCTTAACAGGTAACAGTGACTTAGGCGGTACGCCTTTTCAATGAGATACACTTTATTCAAGTTTTTCTAACAGTGATAGCGCAATATTTTGCGTTCTTTGTTCGATTTTATTGAATGATGATAATCTGAGAAACAAAGAGCCAGATATTCGCGCGGTTACAGCGCCAACTCGGGCTGTGTTACAATATACGACAAGGGTTTATATCATTAAAAGCTCGGGATGACTCACACCGAGTTAGCGGGTTAAAAATTGACATTAATGAATAAAAACATCAGCTAACCACATTCAGAGCATAAAATAATTCGGCTGATACTGTGAGTTTCAGCCGCAGCGTAACAAGGAATATTGAACGTGAAATCTTCGCTCGCAGCATTATCCTCCCAACTCGGGGAGTTGATGCTCCGTGACCAACAGCGCATGCGGCGTCGGCTGCAAGGCGCACGAAAAGTCCATAATCCAGAGGCCGTAGAGGCGATTACCCGTGAAATAGAGGCCGAATTTGCTACTGCAATGCAGCGGGTTGCCAGCCGTCGGGCGGCCTGTCCGGCTATCACTTATCCTGAAAATTTGCCGGTCAGTCAGAAAAAGCAGGATATTTATCATGCTATCCGCGATCATCAGGTGGTCATTGTCGCCGGTGAGACCGGTTCCGGTAAAACCACGCAGTTGCCGAAAATCTGTCTGGAATTGGGGCGCGGTGTCAAAGGCGTTATCGGCCATACTCAGCCGCGTCGTCTTGCTGCCCGTACCGTGGCGAACCGTATTGCCGATGAGCTAGACACCTCCCTTGGCGGCTGTGTCGGTTATAAAGTGCGGTTTAATGATCAAGTGGGCGAAAATACGCTGGTTAAGTTAATGACCGACGGTATTTTACTGGCTGAAATTCAGCAAGACCGTCTGCTGATGCAGTATGACACCCTGATTATTGATGAGGCCCATGAACGTAGCCTGAACATTGATTTCATCTTGGGCTATTTGCGCGAGTTATTGCCAAAACGCCCTGATCTGAAAGTCATTATCACCTCGGCGACTATTGATCCGCAGCGCTTTTCTCATCATTTCAATAATGCGCCCATTATTGAAGTCTCTGGCCGCACCTATCCGGTGGAAGTGCGCTATCGGCCGATTGTGGATGATGCCGATGATGTTGAGCGCGATCAGCTACAAGCTATTTTTGATGCCGTCGATGAACTGGGTCGCGAAAGTCCCGGCGATATTCTGATCTTTATGAGTGGCGAACGGGAAATCCGTGATACCGCTGATGCGCTGATGAAACAGAATTTGCCCCATACGGAAGTGCTGCCGCTGTATGCCCGCTTATCAAATAGCGAGCAGAATAGGGTGTTTCAGTCGCATCATGGGCGGCGAATTGTACTGGCGACCAACGTGGCGGAAACGTCACTGACAGTGCCCGGCATTAAGTATGTGATTGACCCCGGCACCGCGCGGATTAGCCGCTACAGTTTCCGCACCAAAGTACAGCGGTTGCCGATCGAGCCGGTTTCTCAAGCTTCTGCTAATCAGCGCAAAGGCCGCTGTGGCCGTGTATCTGACGGTATTTGTATTCGTCTTTATTCCGAACAGGATTTCCTGTCTCGCCCTGAATTTACTGATCCGGAAATTCTGCGCACCAATTTGGCGTCCGTTATCCTGCAAATGACCTCATTGGGGCTAGGGGATATCGCGGCCTTCCCCTTTGTGGAAGCGCCGGATAAACGCAATATTCAAGATGGCGTGCGCCTGCTGGAAGAACTGGGGGCGATCCAAACGGCCAGTAACGGCCATCAGCAACTGACACCGCTAGGTCGCCAATTGGCCCAATTACCGGTCGATCCTCGCCTGGCTCGAATGGTGCTGGAAGCTCAGAAAAGCGGCAGTGTGCGCGAATTGATGATTATTACCTCGGCGTTGTCTATCCAGGATCCACGTGAGCGCCCGATGGATAAACAGCAAGCCTCCGATGAAAAACACCGGCGTTTTGCTGATAAAGACTCTGATTTCCTTGCGTTTGTTAATTTGTGGGATTATCTGAAAGAGCAGCAAAAAGAGCTGTCATCGGCGCAATTTCGTAAATTATGCCGCAGCGATTTCCTGAATTATCTGCGGGTACGTGAATGGCAGGATATTTATACCCAACTGCGCCAGGTAGTGAAAGAATTGGGTATCCCGGTCAATAGCGTCGCGGCGGATTATCGCAGCGTCCATACTGCTATTCTGACCGGTTTGTTGTCACATATCGGCCAAAAAGACGTTGAAAAGCAAGAGTATACCGGCGCACGTAATGCCCGCTTTGCCATTTTTCCCGGCTCCGGTTTATTCAAAAAACCGCCTAAATGGAGCATGGTCGCTGAGTTAGTCGAGACCAGCCGCTTATGGGGCCGTATTGCTGCCCGCATTGAGCCAGAGTGGATTGAACCCTTAGCGCAACATTTGGTTAAACACCATTATAGCGACCCGCATTGGGAAAAAGCGCAAGGGGCGGTGATGGCGAGCGAGAAAGTGACCTTATTCGGCTTACCTATCGTGACTGAGCGCAAGATAAACTATGGCCCCATTGACCCGCCACTGTGCCGCGAGCTGTTTATCCGTCACGGTCTGGTCGAGGGGGATTGGCAAACGCGCCATGCTTTCTTCCGGACTAATTTAAAATTATTGGCTGAAGTTGAAGAACTGGAGCACAAATCTCGCCGCCGCGACATTCTGGTTGATGATGAGACACTGTTTAACTTCTATGACCAGCGTATTGGTCGCGATGTTATTTCTGCGCGCCATTTTGATAGCTGGTGGAAGAAAATCAGCCAGACACAGCCCGAGTTACTCAACTTTGAAAAAACCATGCTTATCAAGGATGGGGCGAATAAAGTTAACCCGCTGGATTACCCGAATTTTTGGTATCAAGGGTCGCTCAAATTGCGGCTTTCTTATCAATTTGAGCCGGGCACTGACGCCGATGGCGTCACTGTCCATATCCCGCTTCCGATCCTGAATCAGGTTAAGGAGGAGGGGTTTGACTGGCAAATCCCCGGGATTCGCCGTGAGTTGGTGGTGGCGCTTATCAAGTCATTACCTAAACCTGTTCGCCGTAACTTTGTCCCCGCACCTAATTATGCTGAAGCCTTTTTGGCCCGAGCAACACCGCTGGAAACCAGTTTACTGGAGGCATTAGAGCGCGAATTACGCCGCATGACGGGTGTGACGGTGTCACGTGAAAGTTGGCAATGGGAGCAAGTTCCCGACCATCTGAAAATGACATTCCGCGTACTGGACGATAAAAATCGGACGCTACGTGAGGGCAAAGATCTTGCGGCTTTGAAACTACAACTTCAAGAAAAAGTGCAGGAAACCCTTTCTGCCGTGGCGGATGACGGTATTGAACAAAATGGCCTACATATCTGGAGCTTCGGCTCACTTCCGGTGTGCTATGAACAACGCCGCGGGGGATACGAAGTCAAAGCTTATCCCGCACTGGTGGATGAGAAAGACAGTGTGGCGATCCGCTTGTTTGATACAGAATCTCAGCAACAGCAAGCAATGTGGCAAGGTACACGGCGGTTATTGCTGCTAAATATTCCCTCACCCATTAAGTATTTACATGAAAAACTGCCGAATAAATCCAAACTCGGCCTTTACTTCAATACTTATGGCAAAGTGATGGATCTGATTGATGATTGCATTGCTTGTGGGGTGGATAAACTGGTGGCGCAATATGGTGGCCCGGTATGGCAAGAGGCTGATTTTGCTCAGTTACAAGAAAAAGTGCGAGCTGAGTTAAATGAAACAGTCGTGGATATTGCCAGGCAAGTTGAGCAGATCCTAACCACGGCGTTTAGTATTAATAAGCGCCTAAAAGGCCGCGTCGATATTGCGCAAGCATTGGCACTTTCAGACATTAAAGCACAGCTTGGCGGCCTGATTTACCGAGGCTTTGTCACTAATAATGGCTGGAAACGTTTACCTGATACATTACGCTATTTACACGCAATTGAGCGCCGTCTGGAGAAGTTAGCTGTCGACCCTCATCGTGATCGCGCCCAAATGTTGCGCATAGAACATGTCCAGCAAATGTGGCAGCAATGGCTCAATAAGTTACCGCCTAAACGCCAGCAAGATGAAGATGTTAAAGAAGTTCGTTGGATGATTGAAGAACTGCGGGTGAGCTTATTTGCCCAGCAATTGGGGACAGCATATCCCATTTCGGACAAACGTATTTTGCAAACTATCGACCAACTCTCTGCTTAAGGGTTAATTAATATCACTCCGCGCCTGGCCTGATTTTTTTGGCGCGGAGCTTTTCCCCACTGACAAACTCAGTATTTATATGTGTTAAACATCCTCATTTGCATCTTAAATATGTAATTGATGAAAGCTGCTAATTTTCCTGCGAAGCCCCTCGAAAACTGTCAATTAAGTCCCTTATTGAGCATCGGTGTTATTGCCTATGGCCTTTAACTACGGCTATATCTGCCTTGGCAATGAGGCGGCTTGTTCAAAGTTTGTCTGATTCCGGGTCACCATGTTTGATTACATTCGGTGAGTTTGATAGAGTTTTTCGGGAGCAGGGATTGCTTATGTATATGATTAATTTATTGGGGTTGGCACAGAGGGAGTTGTTTAAATTGCCGCCAGGAATACAGGCGGCGCTGATCAAAGCTTTGGATGAGTTAGAGGCTTATGGTCACGAGTTACGGGAGCCTGTAGTTCGGGATTTAGGAAAGGGATTGAAAGAACTGAGGGTCAGTGCAAAGGAGGGTGCCGGGCGTGGCTTTTTCTTTTATCAGGCTGACCGGCAGGTTTATATCATTCATATTTTGCAGAAGAAAACACAAAAGACTCCCAGAAGGACACTGATGTTGGCTTATCAGCGTATGAAGGAACTCAAACGGAGATTGCAGCCATGAAAAAACAAGATGATTTCGATATTATTCCTTTTTCTGAGGTTAAAGCAGCGGCTTTACATCATCCTCAGGTAAATGAAGCATACTCAGACTTACTGATTAGACAAACCATGATGACGGAGCTGAAAGCAGCCCGTCAGCAATGTAAGCTGACCCAACAAGAGGTTGCTCAGAGAGCAGGGCTGAGAAAACAAAATATTAGCCGGATGGAGAAAGGCATTATTTCGCCGAACCTGACAACGTTAAGTCGATATGCCGCAGCATTAGGGGGGACTTTTGTTTTCAAATTTAATCAAAAGCCCCATAGTGCAGATAAGAAATAATGGGTAATAAAGTCCCTCTATTAGCCCATTAATCTATTTCGCAGAAATAACCTGTATTATTTGGCTGCTTTATTTGCGAGTGTTTTTAACCGGCCTTTTATGGCAGTGACTGCCAAAGCTCGGTTATCCGCGAGATAACGGTCTTTAGCGGCGGGAGCGGAACTTTGAATCGCAATCAAAGACCACTTTTCGCCATTTTTCAACAGTAGGGGCGAGCCGCTGTCACCGGGTAATGTATCACACTGATGAGAAAGCACGCCTTGCTGTGCCCACCCTGTAATCAGACAATCTTCATGGCGATAAAGTGTGTCCAGGTGATCCAGGGGGTAGCCTGCTTGAGTGATTTTACGATCAACTTGTTTAAGTGCTTGAGTTAATTCGCTCGCAGTTCCATCCCACAGTGGCAGTGGTTTGATTGGAATAGTTTTTTTACTCGTTAATCGAATAAGTGCATAGTCATAAGCTGCGGCGGCGGGTGGAACTATCCAACCATCACCATCAGGCTTGAGTTTTTTACCCAATTTAGCATCAACCAGTGTTTCCAGGCTGGTTGTTTGGTACTTCCAATGACCATTTTGAGAAATAAATCGTAAGGCCACGGCCCGGTCAATTTTACCCGGAGGGGCCAATACACAATGACCTGCTGTCAGAGCCAGGCGAGGGGAGATTAATGTTGCAGTACAAAGGTTGCCGCTGGCCGTTTCAACTTGGCCAATAGCTTGCCATGGCCATTCGAGGCTATCAGTTACCGCTGTACGGTCATCTTTACCGAAGAACAGAGTTGTTTGATCTGCAATACTGGCGTCATCATTTTGCGTGTCTGTCGGTGGGTGGGCTAGAGCCGCAGAAAGAGGTAACAGACTTAATAGTAATAATGAAGATAAACGCATAAATAGTTAGCCTGCCTTATTATTCCCTAGAGGGTTATCTATTCACAAACCTGAGTTCGACTGATTAAACTGTTCATCATGAATGTCCTTACCGCTAACTATAGACATAATTAGTGATATATTGTGTTGCCAACATTTGATTTTTCAATAATTTTAGAGCGAAATAGGCATTGTTGTTATAAATAAAAAAACAATGTAATCAGCCCGCAAATAATTAATGTAGACAGAGTGATTTCAAATAAATAACGGCGCAGCATTATCAGCACTCCCGATAAAAAACACCCGGAGGACCGGGTGTTGAGTGAATTCAGCTGTTTGAAGAGCTGGCTTCAGCTTTTTTAGCCGCTATTTTACGGCCGGTACTGCTGCTGGGGCAGACTTAGTATGCGCCGCTTTTTTGTGGTGTTTTTTAGCCGCTTGCGCTTTTTGTACCGGGGCAGTTTTATCTGCTTTCTTCACCTCTTTCTTCACTTTTTTGTGATGCATGTTTTTGGTGACTGGAGCGCTATGGGCTACGGGTGCAGTAGCCATTGGAGCTGCTGGCGGGGCAACTGTGTCGGCAGCGAATGCTATGGAAGACATACCCAAAGTTGCAGCAACAATCAGAGCTAATACTGTTTTCATGATTTATTCCTCAGTGTTCTGTTTGTATATCGACCCGTTGGGTCGTTGTAATGAGAGTAGAGGAAATGATTAATGGCTTCCGTGAGTCATTGGTTTCGGCATGTAACCGATTGTACAGGGCTGATTGTTATGACGAATAGACCACTCAGTATGCAAATTATCACGTGCGTATGAGCACCGTTTATGGTGGATATTCAAAGGAATGAAACCGTCAGAGAAAACCGCTAATTTCTCACTTTAGTTACAACATACACTTAAAGGGTAAAGAGCTGAGCCTCATGAAACTAACTGCAAATTTGCAGCTAAACCAAAATTTATGTTTGGCAGGTAATACAGCCTCTCAGAGCGAGAGGCTGGCAATAGGGGCAATCGGATACTGAAAGGGATTATAAATAGCGGCGCTCTAAATGCTCGTGGAAAAAGCGAGGATTAAGTGGTTCACCTGTCGCTTTGGTGATCAGCTCTGCGGTTGAATAACGGCTACCCTGTTGCCAGATATTTTGCTGCAACCAATTGAATAGGGCACTAAGGTCACCATTGGCAATATTCTTATCTAATCCAGGGATAGCACTTCGCGCCGTTTGGAAAAGCTGGGCAGCATACATAGCACCCAGTGTATATGTCGGGAAATAACCAAAGGCACCGTCGGTCCAGTGAATATCTTGCATACAGCCATTACGGTAATTACCTTCGGTGTTAATCCCAAGATATTGCTGCATTTTTTCATTCCATAAGGCCGGGATGTCATCGACCTCGATTTCCCCGCTAATTAATGCTTTTTCGATCTCGTAGCGCAAAATCACATGGGCAGGGTAGCTGACTTCATCGGCATCAACTCGGATAAAACCGGTTTTAACACGTTGATTCAGAGCAATGAAATTTTGTTCTGCTAATGCGGGTTGTTCACCAAATTGCTGTATGACCAATGGGCGAATGACTTGCAAGAATTCTTTGCTGCGGGCTAATTGCATTTCAAACAGTAGGCTTTGAGATTCATGAATTGCCGTTGAGCGTGCATGTGATATTGGCTGGCCCAGCCATTCACGCGGCAAATTTTGCTCATAACGTGCATGACCTGTTTCATGAATAATCCCCATTAATGCACTGAGAAATTCTTGTTCATTATAACGTGTAGTAATGCGTACATCTTGCGGTATACCACCGCAGAATGGATGGACACTAACATCGACCCGGCCGCCATCAAAGTCGAAACCGAGCACTTTCATCACATTGAGTCCAAGTTGGCGCTGGTTTTCCTGGTCAAATGGCCCCTGTGGTATCAGGCAGGGTTCATCCGCTTGCTTAGCTGTCACTTTTTGCAAGAGATCAGGTAACCACTGTTTAAGATCGCCAAATATACGGTCCAAATCGGCACTATTGGTTCCCGGTTCATATAAGTTCAGCAATGCGTCATAGCGCGATGTTCCGGCGGCTTGAGCACGAATTGCCGCCTCTTCGCGGCTGAGAGTGACCACTTCACGTAGATTTTCAGCAAAACCATTCCAGTCATTTGCGATGCGCTGCTGTCGCCAGGCATGTTCGCAGCGGGCACCTGCTAGTGATTTCGCCTCAACCAATGCTTCCGGCAGCAACACGGCATTATTGTAGTGCCGGCGCATTTCACGCAAATTTGCTTGCTCGACATCATCCAGAGTTTCTTGTTCCGCTTGCTTCAACCATTCACCAACATCGTTGGCCGTTAGTATTTGATGTTGCAATACATTCAGCTCCGCCATCGCCTCTGAGCGGGCAAGATTACCTTTTGGCGGCATCATAGTTTGCATATCCCATCCGGCAATGGCCGACAAATGCTCAAAGCGAGAAAGGCGTGTAAACGTAGCGCGCAGGTGTTGATAAGCTGTGGTCATAAAAAACTCCATTAAACTTATAGGCCGACTTGTTTTATTAAGGCTAATATTTGAGCAAAATCATTGTGTAGGCAAAACCATTATTTAGAGTCATCTTGGTCGATAGTGAGTGAGTAAAGATCTTTTACTGGCCAACAAAATCGGAAACTCGCGCCTCCTAACGAACTGGCATCAACGGAAATACTCCCCTGATAAGCCAATGCAATGGAGTGAACGATTGCCAGGCCCAATCCACAGCCCCCGGTGGCGCGATCCCGGCTAGGGTCCAGCCGGACAAAAGGCTCAAATACTCGGGCGCGTTCTTCTAATGGAATCCCCGGCCCGTCATCTTCAACTTGTAAACAAGCATTATCGCCATCAAACCACAGCCCAATTCGCAGCCGTTGGGTCGAATAGCGCAGGGCATTATTGACCAAATTATCCAATACTCGCTCCATCAGGCGTAAGTCAACTGCGCCGAAATCGCCACAATGAGGAATATCGAGTTCTATCACGCGCTCACTATGAATTAAGCGCATATCCATAACTTTTGCAGTGAGCCAGGCCGGTAAGTCGATAGGTTCCAGATTGAGTGAGACTTGCGGACGGTCTAGCCGCGCATAGGTCAGCAGTTCGTCAATCAATGCTTCCAACTGGCCAATATCGCGATTCAAAGCCAGTTGCTCACTTTCAGTCAGGTTATCACTCATGGCTAATCGATAGCGCAGACGAACCAGTGGGGTGCGCAGCTCGTGAGCAATTCCATCAATAAGCAGTTTCTTGCTGACAATCAAGGTGCTGATGTTGTCAGCCATTTGGTTAAACGCGACACCTAAGCGGCTTAAACTTGAAGTGGGGTCAAAATGCGTGCGCTCGTCCAGATGGCCCGACCCTAGCCGCTGGGCGGCATTCTCCAATTTAAGCAAATCTTTCCAATGGGGGCGCATCCAAAGAAATACCGGTAGAGCCAAAGAGAGGCCAATCAGGATAAGTAAGGCCAAATCAAGCAGCCGCATTTGATGCAAATAAAATAAATAGGGGACTGGACCAACAGCAAGGACATAGTGGCTGCGGGGGATTCGTTGCAGGAAAGTATATTCATCATCCAAAGCAATAATTTCACCGGCACGCAGGCGCTTATTCAAGCGATTACCGAGATCTCGCTTATCGAGAGGTTCGATATGTAATTGAAATGAAAGGTTTAAATCTAAAGTGGCAATGGTTTTATTCCAATCTTTCAGTGGAATTTCCCGCAGCTCACTGCGCATCAATGAAAGCGAGCTTTTCATCAAATCATCTAATGACTGGCGACCAGCGCGTTCAGCTGTCACTTTATAAACCAGCCCAACCAACATCGCCATCACCATAAAGCAGACGAACAGTAATAAGAAAAACTGAATAAATAGCTTCCTCATTGCTGCACAGACTCCCAGGCATTCGGGGCGAACAGGTAACCTTTATTGCGGACGGTTTTGATTCTGAAAGGTTCGAGGGCATTGTCGTAAAGTTTGCGACGCAAGCGCGATATCGCAACATCGATACTGCGGTCCATCCCGTCATAGCTGACGCCACGTAAATTCTTCAATAATGCTTCCCGGTCCATGATCATCCCGGCATGGGTTGCCAGCTCCCACAGCAAGTCAAAATCTGAAGTTGATAAAGTAATTTCTTCATCACTGAGATTAACTTGTCGATTAACAGGATCAATGCAGAGCAAACCGAAGTGAATTGCATTATACCCAGTGAGTGGCGGGTTGATGGTTTCTTTGGTTTGTTGTTGATTATGCTGGCGTAAATGCAAACGTAACCGCGCCAACAACACCGCAGGGGGCGTTGTTTTCAGGATATAATCATTCGCCCCCATTTCCAGGGAAAGGATATGGTTCATATCACTGTCAAGCGAGGTCAACAGCACGATAGGGCCTTCATAGCTTGGCCGCAGGTCACGGCACAGCGTCATCCCATCTTTCCCTGGCAGCATGATATCGAGCAACACCAGGTCAGGTTGTTGCTGTTCAATAACGGCTTGTGCAGTATCACCTCGCGGTTCAACAAACACATCAATGTCATGTTTGCCAAGGTAGGCTGCGATCAGTTTTCCGACCTCCGGGTCGTCTTCTACAAAAACAATTTTGGTCATGTTTTTCAGTTTATAAAAGTGCCGGAATTCAGCATAGCGCGCTGTTGGTAGCAATACTATGCACGTTACTTGATTATTAATGCCAATGAGTTATCAATGCCTATGACTGATTGGTAGACAACCGGCAAAGCATTTCATTATATTAATGGGAGTGATTGTATCGTCATCTCTATTTAGTTGCGCCTATCGTTTATATATCAATATTTATGATTAATGAATAGCTGTGTCAATCAGCTAAGGACTGAGGGATGAGTGGCGAACACATTGGTGTGCCAGCGCACAATGAAAAAGTCTGCTTCGATTACACGGAATTTTTAGCGGTTTCTTGCAAGAAACGGTGGGGTTTTATTGATGCTATTTATGGCGTCATGCCGATTTTTGGTATGGTGGTAAAGTCGCAAACCGCATTGGAGAAAACGCCTCAGGAGCGGCTGACGGCCTTAGCGCTACAGGTATTATCGACCCAACTTAGCGATGAAACGAATATTATTCGATTGATTCGTCTCGCTGAACAGCAGGGGATAACTGTATTGGAGATCCAATTACCTTACCCTCTGGAAACTGCACAACTCGGTGAAATTAAACAAAAATTCCCGCTGTCGATGCGGCTAAGTCAGATGGGCGAATGCTTATCGGTGGACATATCGGGAGAATAAATCGTCTTTGTAGATGATGAGTTTATCTGCAACCAATATTCAAATGGACAGCCAGTGTCACTGGCGTGCCATTTTCGGGTGTTTCCGACTTAATGCATTACCATCCAGGTTGCTGGAATGGTCGCAATCAGCACCAGGCCAATCGCCGCGCGTTCCACTGTATTGAGTAGCCGAAGACCTTCATGCCCTTTACGTGCATAAATAAATACCAGTAAACCGGGGGCATATAATAGGGCGGATAACAGCAAATACAGCAAGCCAGCCGCATAAATCAGCCACAATCCATACAAACAGGCGCCACTGGCGGCAATAATCAATCGCCAGTCCTGACGTTTCAGGGCCACTTTAAATAAGAATGCACCCACCAGGAAATAGGGCACTAAAATCATCTCTGATGCAATGGTCAGCAAGGTGTTGTAGTTACTGCCCGTCAGCCAGATAAGAATCAGCGCCACTTGCACGGCACAGTTAGTCAGCCATAGTGATTTCGCGGGGGCATTGTGTTTATTCTGCTGTCGGAATATTTTAGGAAATGCCCCATGTTTAGCCGCCACCATAGGGACTTCTGCGGCCATAATGGTCCAGCTAAGATAAGCGCCGCACACCGAAATAATCAGCCCGGTGGCAATAATCACTTCCCCCCAAGGCCCGATCATCTCCACCATAATGCCCGCCATGGATGGGTTCCGCATACCCGCTAATTCAGCGCGCGGCACCACCCCAAGAGACAATAAAGTGATTAGCAGATAAACACATAAAGCTGAGATAACCGCCAGCATTGTCGCCCGGCCAACATCTTTTTTATTGCGCGCTCTGGCAGAAACAACAACAGCGCCTTCCACACCAATAAAGACCCATAATGTGATTAGCATAGTGTCTTTCACTTGCTGCCAAACCGGGGTGTGTAGGGCAATACCCGTAAAATCAACGCTAAAGGTATCGAGACTGAACGCCATGCCGGCTAAAACAATAAAGCCGCCGATGGGCAACAGTTTTGCCAGTGTCGCGGCCAGGTTGATACTGGCGGCAGTTTGAACGCCACGCAATACCAATGCATGAACCATCCACAACAGGAAAGATGCGCCCAGTAGCGCCTGCCAGGTATTTCCCTCGCCAAAGACAATGCTGCCAGACTTATCGGTAAAAAAGCTCAATGCGGCAAAAACAATCACCAAGTAAGAGACATTGGCAATGACGGCGCACAACCAGTAACCCCACGCGGAGAAAAAGCCAATAAGATCACCAAAGCCTTCTTTGGCATAGGTGAATATTCCGCCATCCAGATCTGGGCGCAGGCGCGTTAACAGTAACATGGCAAAAGCCAAAAAAACGATCCCCACCCCGGTAATACCCCAGCCAATGAGCAAGGCCGCTGGGCTGGCAACTTCAGCCATATTTTGTGGCAAACTGAAGACACCTGCACCCAGCATTGAACTGAGAACCAGCGCGGTGAGCGCCGTCAGGCCGAGTTTTCTTTCCAATTATGAATCCTGGTTTTTAGAGTATTAATGAATGGTTAATGGCTTGTAAGTAGCATTATATGAGGCTAATTTATCAATAATTGACAGATAATAGCCCTATAATTTTCGGGCGATTTTACGGAGTGGGAGGCGATCATGCAATGATTGGTTATGCGATTTGGGCAAAAAATTATTCAGTCGGCATTCATCAGGTAAATCGCCCGCGCTGACAGATAAAAAAAGGGTAGCTAATGGCTACCCTCAGACTGCTGACAAAATCAAATGAAGGGGAATCGTGCCGTTGGGGTCGTAGTCGCGTAAGCGACCGAAGCGCCCCTAGGTGCGGTAAACCCTTAAATCACTGAGTTATCCAGAGCTTTGTCATTAACCTGAGGGTAGCTAATGGCTACCCTCAGACTGATGACGAACCCCGATGACTCGATCTCGGGTGGTGAGAACGGGCAGAAGAGTAAAGCGTCCGCGCCAGGGATGGCGCGGCTCGAGCCTACATGGATGTATTGACGGCGTCTTTACGATCTGCCTGTTTTCACCGCTGCGGGCACTTTGTCAATAACCTCAGGACAGCCAATGGCTGCCCTTAGGATGACGATCGCCGCAAACTTATTTAAACAAGTCAGCGCTAATACTCAGGTTACCACCGCTTTGGTTCTGCCACTGGCGAGTAACATGATAATACTTCGCTCCTTTAGCCGCAGCGCGCTTAGCCACTTCATGGGAAACGTCGGTCATGCTGTTGTAGTGACCGCTGAAGGTAATAGAGTCAAACGGCACCATCTGCGCGGCAGTGGTATTGTTTAATTCCTGAATCTGAGTACCATCATTCAGCGTGACGGTGTAACGCTTACCTGTGGATGATTGCGTCTCAAAGAAACGGCCCACATCAGCACTTGGTGTACCTGAAGAGGCGACGCCCGGAATTTCAACATTTGCCGCAGCAGCGCCACCAGCCGCCAGTGCTGCGCGGCCAGCATCTGAATCTGCAGGAATCACATCTGGGCTTTGCACTGTGCGTTTGGCCGCATCTTCTTTATAAACATACGCCGTCACGAACTGGTTGCCACCTTGGTTAGCATCAACCTGGCGCACGATGAAGAAGGAGTATGCGCCTTTCTCTTTTGCTGCTTTGGAAATAGCATCGTTAATATCTGGCTGGCTACGGAAGAAACCACTGACAGAGACGGTGTCATAAGGTTGCAAAATGTAGGCTTCTGTTTTTGGTAATTCTTTGATGCCATTAAAGATACGATACTGAGTCTCTTTGCTCACTTCCTCGGCATCTTTATGATAAACATCGGCCGTTACACGCCAGTTGCCACCATTGCCGTTGCTGTTGAGATCTTGAATATAGAACGAATCAGCGCCCAACTTATCAGCACGACGGGATACTGCATCGGCGGCTTCATTGATTGCATTAAATCTGCCGGTAATAGTAATACGATCAAATGGCTTAATGGCTGCTGCTTGCTCTGGTGTGAGCTCTTTTGCCGCATGTGCAGCAGAAAGCGCCGAGAGTGATAGCAATGCCGACGCGATGATCGTGTATTTCAGCTTCATAAAAAATCCTTTCGCCTTGCGCATTAACGTTGATACATGCGGAACAATTGATGTGTAACAGAATAGCAGATGATTATTACATGTAATAATGGCGGGTGTCTCCGCAATTTATATGACTAAATAATTTATATGACTAAATATATGAACTCCGAAGTTAGACCGGCTAGCACTTTACATGAAGAATAGAGATAAGCTTTACGAATAATGGCTTTAACGTCATAAGCACGGATTATTTACATTATTCTAACCTGATGCCGTACCATCACTGGGTTGCCTTATTATACTAATGATTATTATTTTGGCTCAAACTTGCAGGACAAGCCGCTAGTAAATATTATTTTTATAGTGAATTATACAGAGTTCTTTCCGCCTGCCAGTTTTAGTGCAAAAACTGCTTCAGAACTGCATACAGATATGGATCATAAGTCACATTTTCAGTAGGTTATAGGGAGCCGTAACTAAGCAGGTTTGTCAGTAACCAAAAGAACTGAGCATATCCGAATTAATTGGCGTTACAGGTAGGTCGCTCCCGATGCACTGACATAAATCATTGATGTGAGTCAATGAGCGCCGCTAACACCCATAACTTCAATTAAGAAGGGTATGGCAATCTTCATCATTAAAGATAGGTAAAGGGAACATTATGCGTATTGGTGTACCAAGAGAGCGGTTGGCCAATGAAGCCCGTGTTGCAGCAACGCCGAAAACGGTAGAACAATTGCTGAAATTAGGTTTCACCGTGGCGATTGAAAGCGGAGCTGGCCATTTAGCCAGTTTTGACGATGCGGCGTACCAGGATGCGGGTGCCACCATTACGGATACCACCAATGTGTGGCAATCCGACCTTATCCTCAAAGTAAATGCCCCATTTGAGGACGAAATTGCCCTGATGCGTGCCGGAAGCACTTTGGTCAGCTTTATCTGGCCAGCTCAGAACCCGGAATTACTGCAAAAATTAGCAGAGCGTCAGGTCACTGTATTAGCGATGGATTCTGTGCCGCGTATCTCGCGCGCGCAATCCATGGATGCCCTCAGCTCAATGGCTAACATTGCGGGCTATCGCGCAATTGTCGAAGCTGCACATGAGTTTGGCCGCTTCTTCACCGGGCAAATCACCGCGGCGGGTAAAGTCCCCCCAGCAAAAGTGATGATTATCGGGGCCGGTGTTGCAGGGTTAGCTGCCATTGGCGCGGCAGGGAGCTTAGGTGCTATCGTCCGTGCTTTTGACACCCGTCCGGAAGTCAAAGAACAAGTCCAAAGTATGGGCGCTGAATTCCTCGAACTCGATTTTGAAGAAGAGGCTGGCAGTGGCGATGGCTACGCGAAGGTCATGTCTGAAGCCTTTATCAAAGCCGAAATGGCGCTATTTGCTGCACAAGCGGCCGAAGTGGATATCATTGTTACCACTGCATTGATTCCAGGTAAACCCGCGCCCCTCTTGATAACTAAAGAAATGGTTGCGTCGATGAAGTCCGGTAGCGTGATTGTCGACTTGGCCGCGCAGACCGGCGGTAACTGTGAATTGACAGTGGCTGATAAAGTGACAGTGACCGAGAATGGCGTGAAAATCATCGGTTATACCGACTTGCCAAGCCGTTTACCGACACAGTCATCCCAGCTTTATGGCACCAACCTGGTTAACTTGCTGAAATTACTCTGTAAAGAGAAAAATGGCGAAATCGATATTGATTTCGAAGATACCGTCATTCGCGGTGTTACCGTGGTCAAAACCGGTGAAGTTACTTGGCCGGCTCCGCCAATTCAAGTTTCAGCTCAGCCTCAGGCCGCTAAAGCAGCGCCGATTGTCAAAGAAGACGCAAAACCTTCATCGCCTTGGCCTAAGTACATCATCATGGCACTGGCTATCGTGCTGTTTGGTTGGTTGGCAAATGTGGCACCGAAAGAGTTTTTATCTCACTTTACGGTCTTTGCTCTGGCATGTGTGGTTGGGTATTACGTGGTGTGGAACGTCAGCCATGCGCTACATACCCCACTGATGTCAGTCACTAACGCCATTTCCGGCATTATTGTGGTGGGCGCATTGTTGCAGATTGGTCATGGCGGCTGGGTGAGTGTCTTATCCTTTATTGCCGTATTGATTGCCAGCATCAATATTTTTGGTGGCTTTACTGTCACCCAGCGCATGCTGAAAATGTTCCGTAAAAACTAGTTTTCCCGGTGAAAACTCAGTGGGTATAACACCATGACTTATAAGAATGAAGGGGTAACTGATGTCTAGTGGTCTCGTTACAGCTGCGTACATAGTTGCTGCGATTTTATTTATTTTCAGTTTGGCTGGGCTGTCGCGCCACGAAACATCCAAACAAGGTAACACTTTCGGTGTAACCGGTATGGCCATCGCACTTATCGCGACCATTCTGGGGCCAGATTCAGGGAATGTTGCCTGGATTATCATTGCCATGGTAATTGGTGGGGCGATGGGTATTTATCTGGCGAAGAAAGTCGAAATGACCGAAATGCCGGAACTGGTAGCGATTCTGCACAGCTTCGTGGGTCTGGCAGCCGTTCTGGTTGGCTTTAACAGCTATCTGGATCATGGTGCCGAGGTCATGGATGCGGTGATGGTGAATATCCATCTAACCGAAGTGTTCCTGGGTATCTTTATCGGGGCGGTAACATTTACTGGTTCAATTGTTGCCTTCGGTAAATTACGTGGAATTATCTCATCCAAACCGCTGATGCTGCCACAACGCCATAAGTTAAATCTGGTGGCGCTGGTTGTTTCATTCCTGCTGATGATTATGTTCGTCAAGACAGATAGCGTGGCCCTGCAAGTGGTTGCATTACTATTGATGACCGTGATTGCTTTGGGCTTCGGTTGGCATCTGGTGGCATCCATCGGTGGTGCTGATATGCCGGTTGTGGTTTCGATGCTGAACTCCTACTCCGGTTGGGCCGCGGCGGCCGCAGGTTTCATGCTCAGCAATGACTTGCTGATTGTGACCGGTGCGTTAGTGGGTTCTTCCGGTGCTATCCTGTCGTACATCATGTGTAAAGCGATGAACCGTTCGTTCATCAGCGTGATTGCCGGTGGCTTCGGTACCGATGGTTCTTCCACCGGTGATGCTGAAGAAATGGGTGAATACCGTGAAACTAACGCGGAAGAAGTGGCCGAGCTGCTGAAAAATGCCAGCTCGGTCATCATCACCCCTGGATATGGTATGGCGGTGGCACAGGCACAATATCCGGTGGCTGACATTACAGCAAAACTGCAAGCACGGGGTATCAAAGTGCGTTTTGGTATTCACCCAGTAGCAGGGCGCTTACCAGGCCATATGAACGTGTTATTGGCTGAAGCCAAAGTGCCTTATGATGTGGTGCTGGAAATGGATGAAATCAATGATGATTTCCCAAGCACTGACGTCGTACTGGTTATTGGTGCTAACGACACGGTAAACCCTGCAGCACTTGAAGATCCTCGCAGCCCGATTGCAGGTATGCCAGTGCTGGAAGTATGGAAAGCGCAAAATGTTATCGCCTTTAAACGGTCAATGAACACCGGCTATGCTGGCGTACAAAACCCATTGTTCTTCAAAGACAATACTCAAATGTTATTTGGCGATGCCAAAGACAGCGTAGAGGCAATTTTACGCGCGTTGTAATGGCGCTGTAGTCTTTGATTAAGGGCCACCGTGGTGGCCCTCAGACTGCTGACAAACCCCAATGACTCGATCTCGGGTGGTGAGGACGGGCAGAAGAGTAAAGCGTCCGCGCCAGGGATGGCGCGGCTCGAGCCTACATGGATGTATTGACGGCGTCTTTACGATCTGCCTGTTTTCACCGCTGCAGGCACTTTGTCAATAACCTCAGGGCCACCGTGGTGGCCCTTTTTTTTGGATTTAATCAGAGGAGCGTGTGAGAAAGGAGTTATTCGATATCTTCTTGGCCTTCATTATTTTCCACCGGGCAAGTAAAACCATCCGGTTTAATCGCTAACAAATCACATTTAAGATGATCGATCACATGCTCTGTTGTATTCCCAATAAAGGCGGCAGATAGTCCTGTACGCCCCAAAGTCCCCAAAACCACTACTCCAGCCCGTAAATGTTCAGCGAGATCAGGAATAACTTCTTCGGGCAAACCTTTTTCTACATGAGTGAATTTTTCATCAATACCAAACTGTTGGCGCAGTGCTTTCATTGCGACCAAATGCTGACCGCGAATAGCATCGTTATAGACACTCGGATCAAAATCAGGTAATTCGATGGCGATATTAATGGGGGTGACCGGATAGGCGCTTATCAAATGCACTTGAGTTTGGTTGAGACTTTCAGCAAGTTCTCGGGTTTCTTTCACTAAACGTAAATTGAGTGGGTCATGCAGCGGGTCTTCGCTTGAAAGGTTGACGGCCACCAGTGCCGTGCCACCTTCCGGCCAAGGTTGGTCTTTTACCATCCACACCGGGCAGGGACATTTACGCAATAAATGCCAGTCAGTCGGGGTGAAGATAATCGACTCCAGACGGTCATGTTGGTGCGCCATTTTTAGCAATAAATCGTGCTTAAATTTCAGGACTTCCTGAATCATGGCTTCGTAGGGCCGATTGTGCCATACCACTTTGATTTCAATCGGTATCCCTTCATCAAGATAAAACCGGCACTGCTCGTTTATCCAAGCTGAGCGTTGGCTGATAACCCCTTTGCGCATAGCGGTGCGCTCATCGGGTGACAGCAGGGTGGTCATATCATAAGACAAATCATAAATAGCTAAAAATGCTTTGATTGTGCCGCCGTTGCGCCGCACAAGATAGACTGCACGTCTTAATGCAGGTTGATCATCCTGATTGGGGTCAATAGCAACCAGAATATTCTGATACTTTGCCATAGAGTCTCCTTACAACCGTGAATTAACAGTATGTTAGTTAAAGAGTAAACCATGAAAGTGAAAGAGGACAGGCGAGAGAATGAACCAGAGCAATAATATATCTGTCAGCTTTAAAGTTGTAGTGTATTGGTTGCCCTTAATCCTCCGAATCACTGACGGGCCTTGACCTTACAATATAAGTCAGCTCACCGGGATTGATGAGCCTCATCCTTGAGACTCACTCTACATATTGGAACTTGGTGGGTATGCTTGAAATTAAAGACCAGGTCTTGGGTTACCCGCCAGCTTAGCCAGTGCTTCGGTATTCTCGATAGTAATATATTTACCTTTCACACTCAGAATATCGCTTTTCTGGAAACGGCCCAACAAGCGGCTGATAGTTTCTACCGTCAGACCCAAATAGTTGCCGATATCGCCACGAGTCATAGTGAGACGGAATTCACGTGGTGAGAAACCGCGCTGAGCAAAACGGCGAGAGAGATTATAAATAAAGGCCGCCAGACGCTCTTCTGCATTCTTTTTAGAAAGCAGTAAAATCATGTCTTGATCACCTTTAATCTCACCACTCATTAGACGCATCATTTGTTGGCGCAGATTTGGCATTTTGCCGGATAAGTCATCCAGTGTATCAAACGGGATTTCGCAAACCATTGATGTTTCGAGGGCTTGCGCAAAGCTTGGATGCTGTAGGTTACTGATGGCATCAAAACCGACTAAATCACCCGCCAAATGGAAACCGGTAATTTGCTCATCACCTTCTTCGGTAATGGTGTAGCTTTTGATGGTCCCGGAACGGATGGCATACAGTGATTTAAGCTCATCACCTGCTTTAAACAGCGCCTGTCCTTTCTGAATAGGTTTTTTTCTTTCAATGATATTGTCGAGCTGGTCCAGCTCGTTTTCATTCAAAGTAAAAGGAATACAGAGCTGGCTGATACTGCAATCCTGACAATGGATTGCACAACCACCAGACTGAATACGTCGGATTACGCGTTTTTCCGGGATCATAGGGTATTCCCAATAATATTGATATGCGTCAATTTTAACATCTTTTCTTGCGTCTGATAAGAGCAAGAATAGTTAGCGTGCTAAAAGATAGCCCTCATGCATTAATAGCCAGCGTTTTCGCTCGATACCACCGGCATAGCCAGTCAATGCACCTTGCTGCCCAATGACCCTATGGCAAGGGACAACAATTGAGATGGGATTCAAGCCATTAGCCATCCCGACAGCCCGCGAAGCTGTGGGGCGGTTAATGCGTTTTGCTAATTCGCCATAAGTCATGGTTTCACCGCAGGGGATTTTACGCAGTTGCTCCCACACCTGACGCTGGAAGTCAGTACCGGCTGTTTTCACGGGTAAATTATCTATAACACTCAGCTCACCGGCAAAATAGCGCTGCATGCAGTCACTTAACCCTCCGGGATTACGTTTCTCCACTAGGGTAAAGGTATGGGTGCCGTAATGATTGCGCAGCAGTTTCATCAGGCGCTCATAATGATCCGTCCAATCAATGGCGCGTAGCCGGTTTTCTTCGTCTGCAATTAATAACAGTTCACCCTGTGGGGTTGCCATCCGATCAATTAAAAACGTTTCCATAGTTCTCCACGACTTTGCGACCACGGCTTAAGTACAAATAAAAATTTGCCGAAGATTATTACATGAAAAATAACATCAATAGAGGACTATCAGGAACGAAAAGTAAAAACCTGCTGTTATTGCGGGGCTAATCGCATAAACCATAAAGTTTAGGTATAAGGTCGGGGTGGGCGAAGTGAGCATAAGCCGCTAGGATAAAAGTCTGTTATTTACGAAATCCATTCATATCAGGTATTCAATTCATGTCCAATGTTACTTTGATTCCTTTATTACGTGATGGCGAACCTCCGGCAGCGGCCATTGAACGCCCAGAGGGCTGCTCACCTTTTATCTTGCTGGCAGACCATGCCGGGCAGCGTATTCCCGCTCAACTTGGGGATTTGGGATTACCTGCCGGGGAAATTGACCGCCATATTGGCTGGGATATAGGCTCATTGGCTACCGCGAAATTACTTAGCCAATATTTGGATGCAACATTGATTCATCAGCGTTACTCGCGCTTAGTGATTGATTGTAACCGCACGCCCGGTATTGCCAGTTCTATTCCTGAAATTTCGGAAAATACGCGAGTCCCACGCAATATTGGTGTCACGGTGGAAGAGGCGCAAGCCCGTCGAACGGAGGTATTCCAGCCTTATCATGACTTAATTACACAGACACTTAATCAGCGCCATGATAGCGGCCAGGCCAGTGTCATTATTTCCATGCACAGCTTTACCCCGTCGTTTAAAAACATTTCACGCCCGTGGCAAATTGGAACTTTGTTTAACCGTAATCCTGAGTTTTCTTTGCAGTTAGTGGCATTTTTACAGCAAGATGGTGCCTTAAATGTCGGCGTTAACCAACCTTACGCCATGACAGATGCCACCGATTTCACTTTGCCATTTCATGCAGAACAGCGCCATTTACCTTATGTAGGAATAGAAATTCGTCAGGATTTTATTGCTCAACCCGATGGGCAGGAACAGTGGGCAAAGCGACTGGCGAGATTGTTACCACAAGTGTTATCCGCCTATAACCATTCAAAATAAGCCGCGATCCATTTATCAACCCAAGAAATATCTGTTGTGCGTTAATTATTTTTCTGAGTTTATGACTGGCCACTATTAATTGGTTATTATCGGTGGCTATAGTTATTTTTAATTCATCACTAATTCATTTATCACACAATAGTAAGGTTGAAAATCTCGTGGAATCCAAACCTGCGCGTATCCTGATCAGTGCCTGTTTGATGGGGAAACCTGTTCGTTATAACGGCAGCGCTCTGTCTGTCCATGATGAAATTATTCAGCGCTGGCAGGATGAAGGGCGGCTGGTGCTAGTTTGTCCAGAACTGGCTGCGGGAATGCCGGTGCCACGCCCACCAGCAGAAATTCAGCAAGGTAATGGCGAGGCGGTATTACAGGGGCAGGCGCGGGTGATTGAGCAATGGGGCAATGATGTCAGCCGGGAATTTCTGCAAGGGGCTTATCAAGCCTTGGAATTGGCTCGAAAACATCAGTGCACATTGGCCATCCTGACGGAAGGTAGCCCATCTTGTGGCAGTAGCCGTATCTATGATGGTCATTTTAATGGCACTCAACGTGCAGGACAGGGAGTAACAACAGCTTTACTGCGCCGCCACGGGATCAAGGTATTCAGTCATCTTCAACTTGAACAAGCTGATGATTTTTTGCGAAGCAGTTCGCAAATCAAGGTTGAAAATTAATCATATGTCATAAAATCCCGCTATACTGTATGAATGTACAGTTCAGGTGTGAGATCGTATCTTTAGTCACTTAATTTTTATTAAAACCATTGAGTCGAGGTAGCGATATGACATTTAAGATAGTCGAAAAAAAAGCGAAAAAGATTGTGGGTATCCGAGTTGTAGGGCCTTATCACGAGACCATTCCAAAAGGATTTGACCAACTATTATCACTTTATACCCAGCACCAAATTCCAGGAAAAGATTGGTTAGCACTTTACTGGGATAACCCAGAAACCAATCCACCGGCTGAATTACGGGCTGATGTCTCCTTATCCGTCGCTGATGACTATACCTTGCCAGTAGAACTTCGTGGCCAGCTAGAGTTACAGGTAATTCCCGCGGGTTTATATGCGGTGTATCACACCCGAGTAACAGATGATGATGATGGCTATGCCAAAGCTTGGGGGGAATTGTATCACCAGCATCTGCCACAAAGTGGCTATCGCCCAGCCGAGGGCGCTTGTTATGAGGTTTACCTCAATGACGGCAGAAGTGACGGCTATTTTGATATCGATATCTATCAATCCGTTGAAAAAGACCAATAAAAGTGGGTTGTAGCCGAGCTGGCTAGCTCGGCTGCTTATGGTGTTCGCGGCATTGCATTTCAACGTTATATCATTGTCAGGAACATGCTGTCAGGAATACTTGGCTCAGCCAGTCACTGAAAATACGCACCCGAGGTGACAATTGTCGATTGCGTGGATACAGAAAAGAAACCGGCATTGGGGGCGGGGCATATTCTGGGAGAATATCAATTAGTGTTCCGGCACGTAAATCTGACTCGATGTGATAACGTGGCACTTGAATAATTCCTAATGCTAGCCGTGCGGCAGTCACGAAACTTTCTGCACCACTAACGGATAGAACAGCCGGTAATTTTACATTTTGAATTTTCATATTTTGAATTTCAGCTGATGAATAGGGTTGTAGCCGTTGATATGAAAGCTCTTTTCTGGCGGAGGGCTGAAATTGTGTACCGATACAAAATTCTAATGGCATTAATCCGCCAGTTGCACTGGAACGAAACCCTACCATCTGATGCCCGGCTAATTCATTAGGTGTGAGTGGTGTTCCATGTTGCTGCAAATAGCGCGGTGCAGCACAAGTTACCTGTGGTAGCAGTGCCACGCGGCGGGCGACCATATCACTGTCTTGCAAATTGCCGACACGCAATACCCCGTCAAAGCCTTCACGAATCAAATCAACCAGCCTATCACCTTCGCTGATAAATAATTCTATATCGGGATATTTTGCTATAAAATCAGTAAGTTGAGGTAATACAAAATGACGAGCCAAGGTGCCTTGTACATCGATTCTCAGTAAACCCCGTGGTTTAGCATTAGCGAACGCCATTTCAGCATCTTCTATATCAGCAATAATTCGCAGGCAACGCTGGTAGTAAGCTTCCCCATCCAGTGTCGGGCTGACATGCCGGGTGGTGCGTTGCAATAAGCGGACATTTAACCGTTTTTCAAGCTGCTTAACGGCATCCGTCACACTAGAGCGAGGTAAATTTAAGTCTTGTGCGGTTTGGGTAAAACTGCGCTGTTCCACTACTCTGATAAACACACGCATTGCATCAATTCTGTCCATACTATTGTTCGGCTTTTTCGGATAGTGTTAACGAATAATAGGTGATTATCCGAATGAGTAAAAGTGGCATGCTCTGTGTACCGGTTTCAGTGGGTGCAGTTTTTGAAAACATGGATTGAGAACTGCCCATAACCCAGTACAAATAATGAAATACATATTCAGGAGAATATTATGACGAATACCACTCAGCAGGTTGCCATTATCACAGGAGCATCACGGGGTATTGGTGCAGCAATAGCCGAGCGTTTAGCCCATGAAGGTTATACCGTTTTTATCAATTACTCTCGGGCTGATGAGGAAGCCGAAGCTTTAGTGCATAAAATTCAACAAGCGGGCGGAAATGCATTGAGTGCCAAAGGGGATATCAGTGATTCTGCCGCTGTCGCTCAATTATTTGCTAAAGCAGAGGCCGCTTTTGGTGGCGTTGATGTCTTGGTCAATAATGCCGGCATCATGTCACTCAGCGCGATTGCCGATAGTGATGATGAACACTTTGACCGCCAGATTGCAATTAATCTGAAAGGGAGCTTTAACGGGATGCGGGAAGCCGCAAAACGCCTTAGAGAGGGTGGGCGAATTGTTAATTTCTCAACCAGTGTGGTGGGTTTAAAATTGGAAAAATACGCTGTTTATGCTGCGACCAAAGCTGCGGTTGAAACAATGACGGCAATCCTGGCGAAAGAATTGCGAGGCCGCAATATTACCGTCAATGCCGTGGCACCGGGGCCCACTGCAACTGACCTTTTCCTTAATGGAAAATCAGCAGAACTCATTGAAAAAATGGCAAAAATGGCACCGTTAGAAAGATTGGGTACACCAGAAGACATTGCTGCGGCAGTGGCATTTTTGGTGGGTAAAGACGGTGGCTGGATTAATGGGCAAGTGCTGCGCGCTAATGGTGGCCTGATTTAGCGCCATTCTGTGAAATGGGGGCGAAAGTTCAGGGGGATAGCTCTGAAAGATAAGGGATAATAATCAACCGCGGTTATTATAAAAGCATTGATTGTTATGAAGGCATTAATTGTTATAAAAGCATTGATTGTATAAATACGTGGATTGCCATAAAAACGGTGGTTGTCATAAAAGCGTCATTTGCCTGTTCTAGTATCCGTTGTAACCAATAAATACAATTTGTATTACTGTTTTACAACAAGGAACTCTACTGATGCAGAACCGCGTATCCACTTTGTCCGGCATAGCGCTATCTACCCTGATGCTGAGCAGCTCTCTATTTGCACCCAATGCTGTCGCGGCCGCCACCGGTTTATATGACCGCAGCGCCCACGGTGATATCACCCAATTTGGTGGCGCTCGCCGTTTGACCGAAGATCAAACTCAGGCTCTTCGTGATTCGCTGTCTAACAAAACAGTAAAAAATGTCATTTTGCTGATTGGCGATGGGATGGGGGACTCAGAGATTACTTCGGCGCGTAATTATGCCATGGGCGCGGGCGGTTTCTTTAAAGGCATTGATGCATTACCGCTGACCGGGCAGTACACGCACTATTCATTAGATAAAAAAACGCAGAAACCTGATTACGTGACTGACTCAGCAGCTTCAGCTACCGCCTGGTCTTCAGGTGTGAAAACCTATAATGGCGCACTGGGTGTTGATGTATTTGGGAAAGATCATGTCACGCTATTGGAACTGGCTAAAAAAGCAGGTAAAGCCACCGGCAACGTTTCAACGGCTGAACTGCAAGATGCCACTCCTGCGGCACAATTTGCTCATGTCACTGGCCGTAAATGTTATGGCCCGGAAGAAACTAGCGAAAAATGCAGCACCAACGCGCTAGAGAATGGCGGCCGTGGCTCTATTACTGAGCAAATGATTGAAGGGCGCGCAGATGTGACATTGGGCGGAGGTTCTAAATCATTCAGCCAACTTGCTAAAGCGGGTGAATGGAAAGACAAATCTTTGCGTGATCAAGCTCTGGCTCGCGGTTATGTAATTGTCGAAAATCTTGATGATCTAAATGCAATCAAACAGGCCGACCAACAAAAACCGCTGTTGGGGCTATTCAGCCCAGGTAATATGCCGGTTCGCTGGCAGGGGCCAAAAGCCTCTTATCACGGCAATATAGATAAACCACCCGTGGTTTGTGAAAACAATGCTGAACGAACTAAAGGCACACCGACCTTAGCCGTGATGACGGAAAAGGCTATCGACCTGCTGAAAACCAATAAAAATGGTTTCTTCTTGCAAGTTGAAGGGGCATCCATTGATAAACAAGATCACGCGGCTAACCCTTGTGGCCAGTTTGGCGAAACCGTCGATCTGGACGAAGCGGTTCAAAAAGCATTGGAATTTGCCCGCGCTGATGGCAATACACTGGTCATTGTGACTGCAGACCATGCCCATTCCAGCCAAATCATTGAAGCGGATGCTAAAGCTCCGGGTTTGACACAGGCATTAACCACCAAAGACGGTGCGGTAATGGCTATCAGCTATGGCAACTCTGAAGATGATTCTCAAGGCCATACCGGCACACAATTACGCATCGCCGCTTATGGCCCACATGCGGCAAATGTTGTTGGCCTAACCGACCAAACAGATTTGTTCTTTACCATGCGCGATGCGATGGCCCTTAAATAAATACCGGCCTATTGGCAGCAGATCCCAGTGCAGTAATGGCTGGGATTTTTCGTTTCTGTTATATATCCATCGTGTTTTTCAACCGCTATTGTAGAATTGGCGTTTATCAGCAGATAATTGATGCGGATGCTTTGATTAAAAAATCAACGATAAAAATTCAATTCTATCATCTGAACACAAATTACCCACCCCCAGCCTTATTTTTTAATTTAATTTATTCTAATCAGACACGAGACAAGCCGAAACTATGGGGTTTATCCTGTGGCTGCAGAGTCTTTACTAGCTGATTGCATAATGAACTGGCATAATTGATTTATTGAAGGTTTTGTCATGCTGTTGTGCCAGGCAAACTGTTATTAACATAAAATATTGACTTACTATTTAATATATAAATTCGACTTAAGTTAAATTTATCGGTTATCTCTATGGTTTTATGCTGCATTTTTCTGGTGTAAAAAGAATTTTTTATTAAAAATTGAGATTAAAGGCAGAATAAAAATTATTATTTTAGGATAGGGGCATATAAATCATCGTGGCGAAAAGAAAGTCTACCGGTACCGGCTGGGTTATCCTGCTGATAGTCGTTTTAGGGCTGATCACCGGTATCCCGAGAGAGGCGTGGATTGCACTGAGTGCGGCTATCTTATGCATGTATTTTGTCTGGCAAAATATCCGCAAGACTAAGGTGCATAGGGGCCAACCGGTTCAGCATAATCGGCCAGAGATTGCGGTGATACCGGATCTGGGCAATTATCAAATAGCCCCGTCACAGTTGGAACCAGAACAAACTACTGCACCCGATGAGGTGAATAAGAAGCCTGCCGCTGAACCTAAAGTAAAACAACCCGATATATCACGGGGTTCTCTCGCCCGTGCATCCTGGCTGCGTCCTGGTGAACTGGCCGTGGTTGCGGGAATAAATTTACCTGACGGTATGGTTTACATTGGTAATAAATACAAAAGTAACCGTACTGGCGCGGAACCCGCCTTTATTAATCCATCAATGGATGTTGCGTCAGAAGAAATAGATATTTCATTGCCTCTGATTGATAGTACACCTGATTATTCAACCTGCTCACCAGAGGCGCGGAAAGGATATTTACAATGGTTATCAGAGGGCCGCAAATCACCCAGCGCAGATATTAGCTATGTTTTCTTATTTTTTTATGGACTAGAACATAGAATACTCATTGATGCAGCTATAGATCCGATAGCAAAAAAAGAACTGCCTATTCTTGAATCTGAAATTAATCGTTTGCTAAAAATATACGGGAAAAATAACGCATTCAATCATTATGCGCAAAACTTATTAGTTTATATCACCAGGGTAAATATAGATGAGAAACTCTATCTTTCTGCCCCCCCGGCAACCCGCGAAGCTTCAACCGAACTGCCGCTGACATTATTAGTTGGATTGGGGCAATTAGCTCTTGACCAGAAACCCTTGCCGGTTGAGTGGGCGCTCGCGTGGGGGGAGGCCGACCCCGCTATTAACCAAAATATATCAATGGCACATTGTGCCGATGTTTTTGCCACATTATTCCGTCAGCGTTATCAAGAACAGTATGGCGATGGATTTTTATTACCCGTTAATAAAACAAAATTACAAATATTCTATCGTCCAGCATCTGCGGGCTTAATGGGGCAAGAATTCTTTCAGCAAATTACTGATCTACCCAATGTTGCTGTGTGCAAAACTCATCGCGATAAACTACGAGCAATATTTGAGGTATGTCAGCAGGAACTTGATATTTACAATCGTTTTGCCAGCATCAACCCGAAGAAAAAAATGTCATTGGAAGGGCAGTTATTAATGCCGGTGGCATTATGGTCGGTGGCATTAAAAACCGAATTAGAGAATATCAAAACCCGAGTGGGTTATGGTTTGCTAATGGTCACTTTGGGTGAATTGTTTCTTCAGCTCAGTACCGCTTGTGGCACCAAACCACTAGAGCGCTTGTCGCGCAGCCATGTAATGGCATTAACCTATGCACTAGCTTCTTTGCAAGTGGGTATCGAACCTGATGTCAGAGCGGATAACCGCACGCCGGTATTGCAAGACACTGTTGCATTGTTTCCTATTGAATCGCTGGTTGCAGAATCGGCTACCTTTGATGCCTATCGTGTCACTATGCTTACCGTCGAATTGGCTTGTGCTGCGGTGATGTTTGATGGGCGTATCGGCGAACCTGAATCCATAATATTGACCCGGCACATTGATGCATGGGGCTTTCTTAGTCCCGGCCAACGTATGCGCTTAAAAGCCTACCTGCAACCGGGTATACGAAAAAATAATACATTGTTGGCACTGAAAAATAATCTGGAGCCACTCTCGTTGGAGAATCGTCGTGTTATTGCGCGTTTCCTCGCACATCTACTGCAAGTTGAAGGGACAATTACACCTCAAGAAGTGAAGTTCCTTGAACGGGTATATAAACGTTTCGCTCTGGACAGTAAATGGGTTTATGCCGATTTGGATAGCCGTGCAACCCCAATGACATTGAGTTTACCATCGGCGGCTGTTGAAGTGGTGACAGATATCGACCCTGTGAACCTGCTGAAAAAAGAAAGCCAAGAATTAGCCAAATTATTGGAGAATTTATTTGTCACGGCCACTGTCGTGGCAGCGACTACGCCAGAGATTAATCCGCAATCTCTGGCAGCCATCACGGCTCATTTACCTGATAGCATTGTGACATTCTTGAAGTTACTGATTTCACGTGATTGTTGGGATCGTGAGAAATTAGTGGATATCACTGCGGATATGGAAATTAAACTTGATGACGCTTTGATTGAAATTAACCGGAAAATATTAGCCGCGTTTGATGCTCCATTAATCACCGGTGATGCCACTATCACGATCAACCGTGATATATCCGCGGCACTCCTTATTTGAAAGAAAAAGTTATTTGAAAGAAAAAGGATGCGTTAGGGATGGAGGGCGTAACTTGAGCTGGGCCACAATACTCGCTACCATAGCGCGCCTAATAATGCCAAATGTCAGAGAGATAATCGTGATGAAATACCAATGGATACTGTTCGATGCAGATGAAACTCTATTTCACTTTGATGCTTATCAAGGGTTAAAGCTCATGTTTTCCCGCTTTAATGTAGATTTCTCTGCACAAGATTTCGACCATTATCAGTTGGTTAATAAACCGCTTTGGGTTGATTATCAAGACGGAAAAATATCAGCGGCCGAATTACAAAGTACTCGTTTTGAAATGTGGGCCGAGAAGCTGGGCGTAACAGCGAATCGCCTGAACAGTGAGTTTTTAATTGCCATGGCGGATATCTGTGCATTGTTACCTGGTGCGCGCGAGTTAGTCGATGCTTTGAGTGGCAAAGTCAATATGGGCATCATTACGAATGGTTTCACCGAATTGCAGACCATCCGATTGGAGCGCACCGGGTTAAAAAATGTCTTTTCTCCGCTGATTATTTCGGAGCAAGTGGGGGCGGCTAAGCCCGATGTTGCGATATTTGAGCATGCTTTCAATTTAATGAATAACCCGGCGAAAGAAGATATTTTGATGGTGGGAGATAACCTCCATTCGGATATTCAAGGTGGTATCAATGCAGGTATTGATACTTGCTGGCTTAATATTCATGGCGCTGTGGCGGATGAAAATATTGCGCCGCGTTATCAAGTCAGTTCACTGGCCGAGTTACAAAAATTACTGCTGGCGTAATTGAGTTATATTTCATGAAATAAGGGCTGTTGACGATATAGTCTCGATAACAGCCCCTTTTATGTCACCGTTGATTGGCGACTAAGTCTTCAACCTGATCAAAAATCGGCATTTCAGAATCAAAGCGGCAAACCTGAAGCACATCTTCGAGTTTTTCTAGTTGGCTTATCATTTGTTGTAAGCGCTGATCATCTAAGACCTGCAACCAGATGCGGCTCTCTTCTCCACCGGCCAGCGGCATACATAATATTCCATCGACGTTAAATGCGCGGCGGGCAAATAACCCACAAATATGGGACATGACTCCAGGATGGTTGCGCACGGTGAGTCGTAGCGTGACGCGCGCAGAAATGACTTGCTGCGGGGCTATTGGCTGAGCTGTCATATTATTCACCTCCAATCATATCGATATTTGCCGCGCCCGGGGGCACCATTGGGTACACTTTTTCATCCACATCAATCAGTGCGTGAATCAGTACCGGGCCAGGGCGGTTTAAAGCCTCATGTAAAGCAGCATAAGGATCGCTGGCCGTATTGAGGTCACAGGTCGAGAAGCCAAACCCTTCAGCAATATGAATAAAATTAGTGCGATAAGGGTAATCCGCAGCAAAAATTCGTTTGCCGAAGAACAGTTCTTGCTGTTGATGGACTAAACCTAATGACTGGTTGTTCATCAAAATAATCTTAACGTTCAGCTGTTGCTCTGCTGCTGTCGCCATTTCTTGAATATTCATCATCAGGCTACCATCACCCGAAAAACACACCACTTTTGCTTGCGGCTTGGCCAGCGCGGCGCCAATTGCAGCGGGCAGCCCAAACCCCATGGTGCCCAGCCCACTGGAGGTCAACCACTGCTGAGGGCGATGCAGAGGGTATGCTTGCGCCACCCACATCTGATGCTGGCCAACATCAGTGGTAATGATAGTGTCGTCATCCAACGCAACGGCGGCCACACGAATCAAACCATAGTGGCACAATGGGTTACCGCTATTGGGCTGATTGAACGGAAATTCGCGCTGTATATCACTGACCATGCCGCGCCATTCATCGCGCGTTTGCCTGTCAACTAAGGGCAGCAAGTGGGTCAATACCTGCTTGATATCGGCATTCATCGCCAGATGTGGGCGGCGAATTTTGCCCAGTTCAGCGGGGTCAATATCAATATGAATGATACTGGCATCTGGGCAGAACTGTTCAGCTTTGCCGATAGCACGATCATCAAATCGCGCACCTAACACAATCAATAAATCAGCTTGTTGCATGATGAGATTGGTTGAGCGCGCGGCGTGCATACCCAACATGCCCAAAGATAATGGATGAAAAGAATGCCAAAATCCAAGATTGATCACAAAGTGACTCGATATGAGGCTAAAATAAGAATTAGTTAATTCATTGAAAAAAAAGAATTATCCGCACTTTTCTGACAATTATCGTGGCGGGAGAATTGTCAAAAAAAGTCTGGTTACTGGCTTGTCATGATTAATCCATTCCATTGAATGGCGTCTTGTTGATGCCTTGTTTAAATTTCAAACAGTAAGGTGGCAATTCTTAGCTTGTATGGAATAACTGGATAAGACGCAAAAGGGACTTATGTATAAATCATTATCTTTGGCTGTAATTGTCGTTTTAGCGGGTTGTGGCGCGAAAAATAACCCTCAAGAAAAAGTTGATATTGATAATTACACGGCTAATCGCATAACTGCTATTATAGAAACACAAGTAAAAACAACCGATAGCCGCCAACCCGGAGAGATTATTAATAAAGTCTCTGCTAATTTTCTGGGAACACCTTATAAGGCGAATATGCTTATTGGCTCACCGACAAAACCTGAAGAGTTAGTGATTGATTTCAGAGGGCTGGATTGTTTTACTTACCTCGATTATGTTAACTCGTTACGTAAGTCTAAGAATACAGCAGATTTTGTTCAGCAGCTTATTGCCACTCGCTATATTGATAGTGATATCAGCTATAAAAATCGAAAGCATTTCTTCACTGATTGGTCTCATCAGCAACCATTAAACGCACAAGATATTACTGCAAAAATAAGTTCACATGCTGTTACCGTGGTTAAATATTTGAATCAAAAAAAGGATGGCGGGGAGTTTATTCCGACATTGAGTACGGTTAAGCGCGATGTTGTTTATATTCCTGCTGAGTTTATTAATGAATCTGTTGTTAGTCAGTTAAAAACCGGTGATTATATTGGTATTTATACAAAAATCAATGGATTGGATGTGACGCACACGGGTATTTTTATCATGACCCCTGATGGGCCAATGCTGCGTAATGCATCTTCACTTAAAAGTAATATGAAAGTTGTTGATTCACCTTTTATTCAATACGTTAAAAATAAGCCAGGGATAGTTGTCCTCAGAGCACTATAAAGTTGACATTAATTTTATATGTATAAAAAGAGGAAATAGTATTAATTAATATATATTGACTGAAATTCAAATTACAAGGAGTTTAATATGTATATGATTGACTATAATAATTTTCGCGCTATCAAATCATTTAATTCCCGTGTGCGATTCTTGGTTTTGCACTACACCGCTGAGAATTTTGAAAACTCCATGAAATCCCTAACGGGTAATAACGTCAGTGTTCACTATTTGGTACCTGACCTTAACGATGAAAGTTATAAGAAAGCTGGGTTTAATGACATGCGGATATTTAACCTGGTAGATGAAAATGCGCGAGCCTGGCATGCCGGGGTCAGTAGTTGGGCAGGGCGCACTAATCTCAATGACACTTCTATTGGGATTGAAATTGTCAATTTAGCCACTGAACATGGCGGCATTTTTAACTTCCCGCCTTATCCGGAAAACCAAATTGCAGCAGTAAAACAATTGGCGGCGAATATTTTACAACGTTACCCAGATATTTCTCCGGTAAATGTTGTTGCCCACTCTGATATTGCTCCCACTCGCAAAAGTGACCCAGGGCCAAAGTTTCCTTGGCAAGAGCTATATAACGATGGCATTGGTGCCTGGTATGATCCGGATACTAAGGAAAAATTCACTCAGCAATTTACCCAGCACGGGTTACCGGCTAAAGCTGACTTACTGAGTCATTTTAGTACTTATGGCTACGATGTTTCTATTGCCAGCAATGATGATGGATATCAGCATCTGATACGCGCATTTCAATTGCACTTTAGACCCGATAATGACCAAGGCAATATTGATATTGAAACAGCCGCTATTTTATATGCTTTAGTGGAAAAATATTTTCCGGCGTCTTGATAGTGAGTATTTAACGCATTAATGACGATGCCCCCTCCTGCTGAATACGGGAGGGAGTTATTATAGTGATGATTTTTACTCGCTATGGGATTAATTAATGCTGGTTTTGTTTGACCAATATTAAGATAGCCGCCAACTGCTCACGATGCTGATCACTGATTTCACTGCTGGCAGAGTAACCCTCATTGTGAATAATCATTTCACCTAAACCGACCAACCAATCATAAATATAAAACGCGGTATTATTAGTCGGTGTCAGGGCCAATTTAGTCAGCCTTTGTGATGGACCCAATGGTGATGATGATTGAGGAGATTGAGCGAAAATCTTATAGCCTCTATTAATACGGCTATCTGGTCGTAGGGATTCATTGATTTGTAAAAAACCAAGCCAGGCGACGAAATCACCTAATAGGGTAAGGGCTCGAGACACTTGGCGATCCGCCTTAGTATCACGATGTAAGCCAACCTGTTCATTATCAGCCAGTATTTTGACTAATTGTCCGGTGATATTTAATCGGATACTGGTCGTTATTAGCTCTGTAGCCAGCAGTTCAATAGTCGGTTTGGCGATGCCCAATAACTCAATGAGGGGGGCATTATCTGGCAACTGCCTCAGGTGATTGATCCAGTAACGTTGTACATTTTTGGCATATTCTGTTTCATAATCGCCACTTGATTGCGTTGCTGCTGACGTCGGCAGTTCAGGCGCTAAAGGTGGGTCGCTGAATAAATCGATATCAATGCCAATACTGAACGGCTCGTGACGACTGACGACTGGGGTGATCAGCTCAACAGCACGATTTTGTTGTCGCAGATAGAGGGCGCGCAACTCATCACGCGAAGGCAATAACCGCTCCAGTAACTCGCCGTGTAAGCCAGTCCGGGTTTGTAGTGCTTTAAGCAATGTTTCGGCGATACGCTGCTTTTGTTGTAATTCGCTGGTTGCAGGTTGGGCCCAACCGACCAACAAATTCTCTGTCAGCTCTCGCTGGAGTTCATGGAGTTGCTCGGTAATACGCTCGGCCTTAATATCACGACGAATTTCTTGTGCCAGATAAGTCACCATGCGCTCAATACCGCGGGTATCCAATGCCAGCATCGTGCCCCAGCTATCACCGGGGTTTCCGACATAGCGTTGCACAGCTTCGTCATGGTTTTTCGCGCCAGCCGAGGAAACGCGTTGATCAAAAGGCGTCAGCGCCCAGATAAGTCCCGGATTCCTGCGCGAACGAACGCTTTTATTTTCGCCCTGAGACTGTTTAACCCAATAGTCCAGCGCCTTACCCACAACTTTTACTTCGGGACGGTTGTTTGCAGCAGTACAGACCAATAACAGGTTTATTTGTTGTTTATCCGTGTAGCGCTCAAGCAGGTAGGTATTCTTAGCCTGTGATAGCGAAGCCGCTAGCGGATAGAGTGTGTGCTCAACATGAGTTTGGACATCGAATACGTCGCTATAATCGGGGAACTCCAATAAGTCGACGGATTCAAACACCTTATCTGAATTAAGTGAATGGCTGGCCGCAGACCTGCGTAGCGGGATCTGTAGCTCAACTGACAACAGAGTTAGCTCCGCGAGTGACACTGTCACGGCGTCTTTTGCAATAATACTCTTTGCAACAGCATTCTCTACAACAGCGTCTTTCAGTGGCAAAACTTGAATCTGAGTGTCCGCCGGGGTGTTCAGGTAGTTGAGTGCGGCAACATTCATGATGCCGTTGGCAGGTAACAATGTATCGTCCACTAATACACTGAGTGGGGCCAATAATTGCGACGCGCCACCCACGTGCTGCAAGGTATAGGCAAAATGGCGATAAGCATCAGTCAGCGGTGGTGATTCGGCCCACAGCAATGAGAATAAAATAGCCCGATCATCAATACTTAAATAAGGTGCTAATTCAATCGCGATGGGCCAAAAATGCGTGTCTAATGTCTTCTGGCGTAATGCGTCATGGCGAATCAAATAATCCCAAAGACTAATGACTTCATCACGGGTAATACCTGCGATGGCTAACGGTTGCCTACGCATCACCAATTGTTGTAGATGATCGCTAATATGTTGTTCATCCAGTGAATACATGCGCATTTCTTGCTGTTTATCTCGCAGAAACGCACTTGCCACTATTTTGGCAAGATCCATTTCATTGAGTAGTGAAAGGTGCACTGGATAGTTTTCATGATTATTGACTGAATCATGGACAACTGAATGGCTAATAACGGCTTGATGGCTAAAGCGAGTCACCAATCCACTAGACTGATATCCGGGTTTAATTTGTTGCCAAAAGTTGAGTGTCTTCCCCGCGAGAGTCGTTTCCAATTGGCCATTTTCACCCGCAATCAATGCAGAAATTAGGTGCTGCTTCCCGGCAGTAGATTGCCCGAAAAAGCCAATGCTCATAGGGGCTAGCGCCATTTCAGACAGATGGTGTGCTTTGTTACGGTGGCGGCGCAGTTTAACCGCCAACTGATCAGCTTCTATGTCCAGACGAATGGCATGTTGGCGCGTATTGTTAATCCAATCAATCGCCTGATCAATGCCTTGAGTCACCTGCTTAAGCTGGCTCTTGAGCTGCTGGTTGGTTAATGATTTCATTTTTTAAATACGCTCCCACTATCAATCCAATAATGGGTTGATGCTGAGCCATTGCTGGCGAGTGTGTTTAGCTTGAGACGCAGATGATGCAACGGGACACGGCTGCCATCTTGCAGTACGGCGTCAGCTATCTCAAAACGTTCCGGGCCACCATTTTTATCAGTAAGTGGCTTATCACCTTTAGTGAGTTTCAATCTGACATGCAGCACGCTATCACCGGCGATTTTGCGAGCCAATTCTTGATCCACAATTGACAAAATATAGAGGGGGGATGGCGGCCAACGGTCATTATCAAGCTGGCGGAATCCAAGGCATAATGTGCCTCTCACCTGAAAATAAGTGTCGGATGGCAAGGCAAAATCAGCACTATCTAGATCGATATCACGATAGTAAACATTTTCATCCGTCAGGGTATCGTTACTGCCCAGCATACCAAGGTAGCGGATGGTCGAATAAGGTTGGAAATCGCCGGCTTTAAAGTAAAAACCCGCCAGCCGTAAATCGAGTGCCAGCAAACACAGCATCGCACCCACCGCGGCAGTGGATTTCGGGTTATCGATTCGGCCCTGTTTGTTAAACGGATACCAATCGCTGGTATGGTATCCATCCAGCGAAAGAATACGATTATTGGGCAGCGGTTGTAGATGGCGGAATAAAGCCTGAATACCGGGGAAGCGCGAAGGGCGACCAGTCAATAGCAGCACGTCACAACTATAGAGCGACACCACTTCGGACAGCGAACGCAGGTTTTGCGTAATACTCATCCGGTTAGACAAAAACTCGCCGTGCAATTTACTTAATTTTAATACCAGCGGGACGTGCAAGATATCAAATTCCCCGGCATCGGCGGGCAATTCACGCTGAACTTCACTGTTAATGTATTCCAATACTTTCGATGTCGGGTACTGGGATAATAACTCACCAAAGCTGGCGTCAATTTCTGCATTAGTCTCCAGTGGGTCAAAGCTTTCATAAGCTTCAAGAATTGCTCGCCCGACTGGCATAAATATTTGTAACGTAGCTTGTTGGCGCAGTGCCGATTGCCCATCCATCCGGCCATCATTGCCGAACAATTTATCCATCAGGGCATCAGTATTGATAACCGCTGCTTTCTTAAGCCGCGCTTGAAGTGCCGGTAAAATATACAGCTGAATAACATCCAGCAAAATATCGTCACCAGCGACTTTAAAACCTTCACGGAACAGCAGGCGGGGGCTGATTTTAACATTATTACCGATGCCATCGTCTAACCAGTATTGTGTGATGGCCAGATCAGTGGTGCCGCCACCAATATCAATTGAGGCGATGCGTAAGGTTTTTCCCGCCGTTTCTCCGGCTTCAAGTTGCTTGTCTGGCCGCGCCATACTGGCAAAAAAGGCCGCAGTCCGGCCACCGAAGTTAACCTGGGTTTCGTTATACAGATAAACCATCTGGCCACAGGTGGCTTCATCCCACTCCATCTGGACAGTCGGTACCGGGACTTGGCTTTTGGCGCGGTCTTGTTCGGAGACAAAGTTATCATCTGCCGGATGCCAACCCATTGATTTCCAGACCAGAGCAATAGCTTCATTCATCCGACGGCGGAAAATTTCTCGCTCAGGTTTGGGCATGGCTGACGGCAACGTCAGAATAATGGCCCGTAACTGCCGTGGGGCATTGGCATGGGTCATTTTCAAACGTTGGGCGGCGCTATTCATGTGCATCAACGCCTGTGTTAGCAATTCAGATAACATAAAAGTCATCAATGAACTGCGGCTATAATGTGGCGAGAATACCGGCAGCCGATCATCCATCGGCATGCTATACAGGGGCTGGCCGTCATCATTAACCAAGTTAATCAGCGGCAGTGCGGTCGCCAGCGGCTCGGAGGGTTGTGTCGATGGTGGTTGTGTAGATGATGGTTGTATAATGGGCGTTTCATTAAATCGCCAACCTGGGGTATAGGTTTCTTCATCCCACAGGTAGCGGCGTGGGCTGGAAATACCAGTAGAACCCTCGGTGCCCAAGCGGTGTAGCGCCATGCGGCTGGCTTCGCTGCCAACACGGGTAATTGACGGCCAAATAAAAGCGTCATCACGGCCACTTTCCACTGAAAAGTTCTGCTTGCCGAATTTTGCTGGTGAAAATTCAACTCGGCTTTCAAACAATTCGTTATACAGATGGTGAGGCTCACTCAAATCGCGGATTTGTAATTCATAGGTTTGTTTCAAACCATGACTTTCATCGCTACTTTCTTCCACTAAAATACCGCAGGTATGTGAATTACCGACATCAAGAATAAGGTCGACGCTCACGGCGGGTTCTTGCAGGGTACTGGTATTGATTTTAATTTCGGGTACACCGACCTGGCTACCCAGTAATTCTAATAAGTTAAGGTAGTGGGCTTGATATTCAAACTCGCGTAATGATGCACTAATATGGCGAGCGGTGCGTTCTTCCTGTTCAGAGGCTTGCTGAATAAAGACTTCCCGCAACCAACCATCAACCCAGGTCAAATCAAGGAATTCGGCTAATTCTTCATTATGGTAAGCCAGCGCAAAACTCAATCCTGTTTTAATATCGTTTTCGTTGGGGGCCAAATATTCGTTGGCATGGCCTTCAGGATAAACTTTGGTATCAAAGGCCAGCGTGATCCGTAATGTATTGCCATCCTGATCCGGGCTATCCAACACTAAAATTTGCACTCTGGCCCAATTATCCGGCCCACTGACGAAAGTGCGCGGCGGATTAAAACGCAGGAAAGGCAGGGGGAGCCAAATTTTATTCAGCAGCTTCAATGATTGTTCTAGCGGGAAACTAAATTCAGGTTTAACAATCTCAGGGGCCGCCCCCGGCACCATCAGCGAATACTTGCCATTATGCTCATGATAATTCAGGCGCAGTAGCGGGCCATTGGCACTTTTACGCACAAATTTATTCGGCAGTTCGCTATTACATTCAGGTTTTAAGGCGAAGTCCAAAAACTGGATACCACTATTCTGAATCAGCGAAATTTTCTGTTTATAGTCAGTGATCGTTGCCAGCATAATATTATTTAGTCTCGCGCTTCATCGTCATTGGAAGTGTGGTATTGGCATCATAACGGCCTTTGCAATCGGCAATGCCGGTAATGCCTTGCTTACAGACGATCTCAGGGATTTGATATTTTGAACCATCACTACACTGCGCCTTATAACGGCTGTTGATCACCAAATTGCCCGATTTCATTAACCCGGCGGTAATATTAGCCTGGCAGGTGACATTGTCACCGTGGGTAATTCTTACCGTGCCTTTGCCATTTTTAATCTGATATCTCAAGCTGGGCGCTTTACCGGTTTGGGCCGCTTTAATATCGGGGCTGACGCGCCAATTGCCATTAAGAAATGCCGTTGACCCCACTTTGACCGCCTCGAAGGGGAGTATCAATGCGCTTTTGCTCTGTGCCGCAGTTAACTCTGGCACTGCAACAGGTTCTGCTACCACCGGTTGCGGGGGAAAAATGGTGGCATTATCCAGCGGAAGTTGCGGCTCAAGGGCGGGCTGGATAATCTTGATGGCCGGGGCACTGACCTCTGGTGCGCTCTTCTCCTCAGCCGTTACATCGGCCACAATTTTATCCTCAGCCACCGCTGGCGAAACGCTCTCTGGCATACCGCCACTAAATTGCACAATTAAGGCAATGATTAAGGCCAGCACTGGCAATAGCCAACTGAACCGCAACCAGCGGGTCAGTTTTTTCTCTGGTGTGGATAGCGGAGTGGGTTCTATGGCTGGGGCCGGTTGTATCACGGGAGCAATATCGGTCGGCGGTGGTAATTCGGCAGCGGCAACCGGTGACGTTATCGGCGCAGAGGGCGCAGCACTTAGGGGGATAATCGTTGGCTCAATGGCTTCAGCGGTTTGCCGTAAGCAATCAAGTGGGTCCGTCCGTGTTTTCTGATCCCGGCTGACAAAGCCCCAAAAGGTCAACACCGGCTTGCCCGCCACCAGATAAACATGATTCTGATCAGGGAATTGCATGGTTTTCGCCAACAACACCCCTAATAATCGGTGGGCGGCTTTATCTGATTGTTGTGCGCGCTGGCATAAATCATTGGCGCTAGACAGACAGGCTGACAATTGCTTTATGGCGGATTTTCGCTCAGTGGTACTGGCCGCAACCCATGAGGTGACTTTACCCTCAATAGGGGCATACCAATCAATGCGATCCCCACGCTCATTGAGCTGAGGAATCGCCAGGCAATCAGCAATAGCTTGCTGTTTTTTAAGGCGTAATGCCTCTCTAATCTGAAACGCAGAAGCATAAACTGGTTGTCCGTTTTCGCCCAACGCCAGAATATCGTCCAAACTACCACTGCGTAAAAATGATTTCGCCACGCAAAAGAGACCTTTTCAAAGCAGAAAATAAAGTGTTATCTGCGACAGTCACTATTTTAAGGTGGATGAGGGGGAATCAAACGCAGGAATAAGTGGCAAAATAGGGCGTTGTTTATAAGAAAAGCGTGGAGGACAAAAAGAAGGGATACATCAAAGCTGTTTGTCATACATGACAGAAATTGCCGGGTAGAATTGATACAGTCACTCTATTAATCCTCATATTTCTATTGCTGCCCAACTTTATTGAGTAAGCTAAACACCGCCTTTACGCGTATTGAAAGGAGATACCTTGAATCAATCACAAGCTACAACTCATCTCTCGGCCACTGAGGCGATAGAGAGACTGGAGACGTTATACGAGGCGGCGCTGAGCGCATTGCGTGATGCTATCAGCGCATATATTCGTGATGGCGCTTTGCCTGATGTGGGTGACCGGGCGAAGGGCTTCTTTTCGTATCCGCAACTGAGTGTCAGTTGGGATGGCCGCTTCCGTGACCATCAACGCACCCGAGCTTACGGGCGCTTCTCACGCACCGGCCAATACAGCACCACCGTCACTCGGCCTGCGTTATTCAGGGAGTACCTGACTGAGCAACTCACATTGCTGGAAGCTGAGTATGGTGCAGTATTCGAAGTGACACCGTCACAACAAGAGATGCCTTATCCCTTTGTTATTGATGGCTCCGACCTTATTCTCGACCGCTCGATGACGGCAGGGCTGGCTCAGCACTTTCCAACCACCGATCTGGCTAAAATCGGCGATGCCATCACTGATGGTATTGATATTGCTGGCGCTGATTTCCCGCTATCGCATTTTGATGCGCTGCGCACCGATTTTTCACTGGCGCGGCTCAAACACTATACCGGCACACCGGCAGAACATATTCAGCCCTATATTCTGTTTACCAATTACAGCCGCTATGTTGATGAATTTGTCAGCTGGGCTTGTGAGCAAATTCTTGATCCCGCCAGCCCCTATAAAGCGTTATCCTGCGCTGGCGGGAGCTACATAACCGCCGAAAACGCGGACCCGGAGAAGACAACCTCCGATCTGGCGTGGAAAAAATATCAAATGCCTGCCTATCATTTAATCGCTGAAAGCGGGCATGGCATCACCTTGGTGAATATTGGCGTTGGCCCATCCAACGCCAAAACCATTTGCGACCATCTGGCGGTGATGCGGCCACACGCGTGGCTGATGATTGGGCATTGTGGTGGTTTACGTGAAAGTCAGGCGATTGGCGATTATGTCCTGGCCCATGCTTATTTGCGCGACGACCATGTGCTGGATGCAGTGTTGCCACCGGATATTCCGATCCCCAGCATTGCTGAAGTTCAGCGGGCATTATATGACGCCACCAAAGCGGTGAGTGGTATGCCGGGCGTTGAAGTCAAACAACGGCTGCGTACTGGGACCGTGGTCACTTCCGACGATCGCAACTGGGAACTGCGTTTTTCTGCCTCTGCCTTGCGTTTTAATCTCAGTCGGGCGGTCGCGGTTGATATGGAAAGTGCCACGATCGCGGCGCAAGGTTATCGGTTCAGGGTGCCTTACGGCACATTACTCTGTGTCTCGGACAAACCTTTGCATGGCGAAATCAAACTGCCGGGGCAAGCGAATCATTTTTATGAGGGCGCTATTTCCGAACATTTGCAGATTGGTATTCGGGCCATAGATTTACTGCGGGCGGAAGGTGATCAACTGCATTCGCGTAAGTTGCGCACCTTTAACGAGCCGCCGTTCCGTTAATATCCTGTGTGATCGCGGGCAAGATATCCATTGATATTCTGCTCGCTATTCACTTGCCACCATCTTAATAAAATTATCGCGCACTAAATCTGCCATTGTATTATTCCAGGCGATACCCACTTGCCAACTGAGATGATTTCCACTGAGTGGAATGATATTCATGGTTGGCGGCGCGATATGCACCACACTCTGTGGTAATAGCGCAACGCCGATACCAGCAATCACCAGCGCCAATATGGTCTGAATATCCTCAACTTCTTGCATGGCGGACGCATACAATTGATTTGATTGCAAAAATAGATCAATTTGTGCATTTAACCCACGGCCACGTTCAGTATATAAACGCAGTAATGGCAGGTATTTTAACCACTCATCGAGACCGCGTGTTTTATCTTGCGGCACGACCAGCACCAAGCGGTCTTCAAATAAAGGGTGAAAATCTAATGGCGCTTTTGGCGGTACGCGAACAAAGCCTATTTGCAGTTCACCGCGAGTTAATAATGCATATTGTTCCGCTGAGGGAATATCTTCCAATGTGACGGAAATCGCGGGGAATTGCTGTCTGAATTTCGCGATATAGTGCGGCGCGGTATAGAACGTCGATAAGCCAAATCCTATCGCAATAAACCCCTCAATACCCTGAGCCACTCGGGCGGCATGTTGCAGAAAAAACTCAGATTGACTGACCGTTTTCTCTGCCTCCGCGAGCAACTGTTGCCCACTGGGGGTGAGTGCTGCGCCATGTCGTCCACGGGTAAATAAGGGGATATTCAACATAGATTCCAATAGGTTAATCTGCTTGGTTAGTGCTGGTTGTGTCACGCAAAGGGCTTGCGCAGCCTCCCCGTAGTTGCCTTTTTGCGCGAGCATAACAAAGGCTTTTAGCAACTTTATATTCACTTTTTCATTCCTATTGGTAATCAAAAAAGGAAAATCATTCATTATAAAGTTATCAATACTGCTGCTGTAATAGCAATGATAAAAATCAGCAATGGATATCCGAGGAGGATAAAGTGACCGAATCTGTATTGATAACAGCTGCAACGGTACAATTCCAACATCAGGCCAATAACAAGCAATATAACTTGTGGATCATTGAAAAATTTATTGAGCAGGCGGCTCTGAAAAATATCAAAATATTGGCTTTTCCAGAGATGTGCATTACGGGGTATTGGCATGTGCCTAAATTGACCGCAGCACAGGTTAAGGCCTTAGCTGAGCCAATCGAAAGCAGCCCATCCATTGCCTTAGTGCGGGCATTAGCGGTGAAACATCAAATGTTGATTGGCGTCGGCCTGATTGAACAGGCAAATGACGGGCGTCTCTATAATGCGTATGTCGCATGCATGCCGGATGGATCTTGGCATACTCATCGTAAATTGCATGCTTTTGAGCACCAAGCTATCAGTAGCGGTGATTCTTACACGGTCTTTGATACGCCGTGGGGGGTAAAAGTGGGCATTCTTATCTGCTGGGATAACAATCTGGTGGAGAATGTTCGCGCAACCACTTTGCTCGGGGCCGATATATTATTAGCGCCTCATCAAACCGGCGGAACGCATTCACGCAGCCCTTATGGTATGAAGCCAATTCCCCTCGAACTGTGGCAGCAACGTGCTGAAAGAAAAGAGGAAATGACGGCAGCCATTCGCGGGAGCAATGGCAGGGAATGGCTGATGCGCTGGTTACCAGCCCGCGCGCATGATAATGGCCTGTTTATTCTGTTCAGTAATGGGATTGGGGCGGATGATGATGAAGTTCGTACCGGCAATGCCATGATCTTGGACCCTTATGGCCGCATTATCAATGAAACATGGCAAGCGGCTGACACCATGGTCAGTGCCGAGTTGGACCTGTCTTTAATCCCACTCAGCACCGGACGACGCTGGATCTATGGCCGTCGGCCCGATTTGTATTCTATTTTGACTCAGCGGCAGGGTTACGAACGCGATGCTATTTCAGCACGTTTTTCAGATGATATTCCTAACCTAAAAAATAAATAGATTCACAACAACAGGGGGCTGGGAAACCAGCCTACCGGCGAACTCCCGTACCAATACTGATACTGGATATGCCGCTCGAACCGCCACTCACCCCTACATGGCCGGTATTGGCGCAGGCCACCAGTAATAAAGTGAGCATCACGAGAGTTAATTTTTTCATTTGACGCCCTTAGTTAGATAAATATAAGCCGCCTGGCATTATAACATTCATTATATCACTACCGTCCATAATGACAGCCTATGGAGACTCGAATTCCATACTGAGTGACAGCGGAATAAGTCGCCTTGTCAGCGATATACAGCGCAAATGGTGAGTTGCACCAAGCTTATTCAACCCGATTGGTGACGGTATCTGTTTAATAATCAGATCATTGTTTTGCACCTAATCGAGAGAATCGCTTATGCACTTTACTCAAGCTATTGCCAGACTCCCTGCTGATACTTGTGGTCACGGCCAGACCACCTCCCAATTGGGCGCGCCGGATGTTGCCGTCACCGGTCAACAATTTCTGGCTTATGTAGATACTTTGCTGCGACTGGGTCTGAAAGTGACCATCTTACCGGCGGCACCGGCCTTCCCGGATGCCCACTTTGTCGAAGATACCGCGGTGGTTATGCAGGAACTGGCGGTGATAACTCACCCCGGCGCGCCCAGTCGGCAAGGCGAAGTGGACACCATAGAGCCACTGTTTACCGACCGCCCGGTTTTTCGCATGAGTCACCACGGGCACCTTGATGGCGGTGATGTGTTATTGGTGGATAAACAGTTTTTCATCGGGCTGACATCGCGCACTGATGAAGCGGGCATTAGCGAATTTACTGCGGCGGTGGAGCGCTATGGCTATCGCGTGACCGCCATTGAAGTGAGTGCCGGGCTGCACCTAAAATCTATTGTTAACTATGTGGGCCGCAATACCTTGCTGCTAACCGAAGATTACCAACATCATCCTGCCTTTGCCGACTTTACTACTATTGTAATTCCCGAAGCGGAGTCTTACGCCGGTAATACCTTATGGATCAATGATACGCTGATTACGCCGCGAGGTTATCCTGATACCTTGGCGCAAATTGAAAAACTGGGGATGCCCATTATTCAACTTGATACCAGTGAATTTAAAAAAATGGATGGCGGCTTAACCTGCCTCTCACTTCGTTTCTAATCTTTGCCAACACTGGGACTTTAATGATGAAAAAAACATTAGCTGCATTATTGACTGGCTTGATACTTTCCGCGCCCGTGGCGGCTCAAACAATAGAAACGATCAGTTTTGGTGTGGATGGCGGATACCCACCTTTTGATGTTCTGGCCCCTAGCGGCGAGATCACCGGTTTTGATATTGATATCGCGAATGCTTTGTGTGACAACCTGCATGCCAAGTGTGTTTTCGTCAAGCAACCCTTTGAAAGCATGATTGCGGCCCTGAATGCGCGTAAGTTTGATGCCATTATTGCGTCGCTAAGTATTACCGATGAGCGCAAAAAAGAAGTCGATTTCACTGACCGCTATTACCGCAGTGCCGCGCAATTAGTCGCGCGCAAAGGCAGCCCATTATCACCGGATGTTGCCAGCCTGAAAGGAAAAACCGTCGGGGTTCAGACCGGGTCTATCCATGAAACTTACGCGAAAAAACATTGGGGCGGGCAAGGGGTCAAAATTGTCTCTTACGCCAATCAGGACAATGTCTATCTCGATCTGCTGTCAGGGCGCATCAACGCCTCGTTACAAGATAATATTCAAGCCGCCAGTAGCTTTATCGACACCCCGCGCGGGCAGAAATTTGCTTTTGCTGGGCCAGTCATTCAAGACGCAACTATCTCCTCCGATGTCGGTATCGCCGTCGGTAAAGATAATCCGGCCTTGCGCGATGCGCTTAATGGGGCCATAAAGGCGATTCGTGCTGATGGCACCTATGATGCCATTCAGAAAAAGTATTTTAGTTTCGATATTTACGGCGAGTAATTTTTTGCCGTGATTTTTGCGAGCACCGGGCAATGGTACCCACGCCCGGTTGCTGTTGGTTAGCCTCGGGAGGTCGATAATGGTCACAGACTATTTGCCGTTACTGGCACAAGGGGCGGGGTTATCACTGTGCGTGATGCTGCTATCACTGGCTGTCGCGCTCACACTTGGCCTTATCAATGCGGTTATCAAGCTTTTTGGCCCGCGCTGGTTACGTTGGGTCTCAACCGGTTACACCACCTTAGTGCGTGGTATTCCTGAACTGGTAATTATGCTGCTGCTATTCTTTGGTGGCGAAATGCTGGTGAATGGTTTTCTCGGCTTGTTGGGATTGGGGCCGGTGCGCTTCAATACTTTTATTTCCGGCGTACTGGCCATCGGCATTGTCTTTGGCGCCTATTACACGGAAACTTTCCGTGGTGCTTTTCAAACCGTCGATCGTGGTCAGTTGGAAGCCGCAATGGCTTACGGCATGCGCCCCAGTCAGGTATTCCGGCGCATTATGCTGCCGCAAATGCTCAGTTTTGCCATTCCCGGCATCAATAATAACTGGCTCGGTCTGATGAAAGCCTCGGCCTTGATATCCATTCTGGGATTGGAAGATATGGTGTGGCTGGCCGAGCAGGCAGGGCGCGCGACACAAAAACCTTTCCTGTTTTACTTCCTGGTGGCGATGATTTATATGGTCATTACCGCGTTGTCCAGTTGGGGCTTTAGTCTGTTGGCGCGGCGTTATGCGCTATCGACTTCAACGGCGGCGAGGGCGCGCTGATGAATCTGCCAACCCTACTGGAAGCCATGCCGACATTTCTCTACAGCGACGGCTCTGAAACTACCGGTCTGGCGATGACGGCCAAACTGTTTTTACTCTCGGTGTTCCCCGGTTTATTGCTGGCGCTAGTGATGGCGGTCGGGCAAGCATTCGGCCCACGCCCGCTGGCCTGGCTTATCCGCAGTATGACTTATTTCTTTCGTAGCACGCCGCTCTACCTGCAACTCATGCTTATTTACTATGGTTTGTCGCAGTTTGATATTGTGCAGTTGGGCTGGCAGGACGACCAACCTTTTTGGTTGCTATTTCGGGATGCCACTTTCTGCGCCACACTGGCCTTGGTGCTCAATACCAGTGCTTATGTCGCGGAGTTATTGGCTGGCATGATGGTGACTTTCCCGCGTCAGGAGTGGGTGGCGGGTGAAGCGTTTGGTATGAGTCAGTGGCAAATCATTCGCCGTTTGGTGTTACCGGCGACATTACGCCGTGGTATTCCGGCGTTGAATAACGAAATGGTGTTCTTGCTGCATGCCACTTCTCTGGCCAGCACCGTCACCTTGCTCGATATCACTGGCGTGGCACGGGCTTTCTATGCCGCCACTTATTCACCCTTTATTCCGTTTTTGATAGCGGCTGCGCTTTATTTACTCTGTACCTTTATCTTGATTTTCTTGTTTTCGCGCGCAGAACGGCGCTGGCTAGCCTTTGCCCGCCATGATTGAATCCGGCGGGCAACCCAGCTTTAAGTATTTTTAACAGCTTTAGCATTTTTAACAGCGTTAAGCGCGTTTGATAGCTTGTAACTCAGTGATGGTGACAATTTTATCGACGCGGAATTTTTTGCTGGTGAGCCAGGTGTCGGCCAATAGTCGGTAATGCTCCATATTGCGGCAGCCAATGCGCACCAAAAAATCAAAACTCCCGCCGACCAACCAGCAATCCAGCACTTCGGGCGTTTTACGCACTTCTTGCTCGAAAGCCGCCTGTGAGTGTCCGTGGTCGGCCAAGGCAATTTGTGCTTGGATAACAAAGGTATGCTCAGGTTCCGGCAGCTCAATAATCGCGCTGTAGCCACGGATAATACCGGCACGCTCCAGCAGCCGAACCCGCTCCAGACAGGGGCGGGCGGTCAAATTGACCTGCTCGGATAGCTTCTGATAAGAGATACGGCCATCCTGGCTGAGGATTTCAAGGATTTTTTTGTCAATTCGGTCAAGCCGGGGTTTCTTTTCCACAGATAGGACGTCCAATGAAAATCAATAACCATAAGTTACCTGAACATGCCCTGAGTGGGCAGCGTCAATTAACCAGTTTTCATTTCGGCCAGCCGGGTGTGGGCGAGAAAATCTACATACAGGCTGGCCTACATGCCGATGAACTGCCCGGAATGCTGGTATTACATTATCTTAAAAGATTACTGAGCCAGGCGGAACGGCGCGGAGAAATTCAGAGTGAAATAATTATTGTGCCAATCGCTAACCCTGTTGGTATGGCGCAAGTGCTACTAAACAGTGGAATAGGCCGCTTTGATTTGGTCAGTGGCCGCAATTTTAATCGTGATTTTCCCAATCTGGCCCAGTTAGTCCATCAGCAATTGGGCGCGGCCGTATTAAGCGAAAAAGAGAATCTGCGGCAACCCATTCGCCGTGCCATGGTGGCGGCATTGCAAGATTTACCGGCGCGGAGTGAAGTCGATGCCTTGCGCCAACACTTGCTAATGTTGGCCTGTGATGCCGATCTGGTGCTGGATTTGCACTGCGACGACAATGCTATTTTGCATCTGTACGCTGACCCGGCCTGGCGAGAATCAGCGGATATTCTCGCGCGTTTTTTGCATATCGACACCGTGCTACTGTCACAAGACAGCGGCGGCGGTTCTTTTGATGAGGCTTGCGGCTTGCCGTGGCACCGCTTAACGGCCTATTATCCTGACCTGGTTCCAGCTTGTATGGCGGTGACCGTTGAATTGCGCGGGCAGCAGGATGTCAGTCACCCATTAGCCAGTGCTGATGCCGAACGCCTGTATCAATATTTACAGCATCGTGGTGCGATTGTCGGCGAACGACCCGCGATCCCACCACGTGAAGTAGTGATGTTACCGTTCTCTGCGGGAGAGATAGTTAATGCCCCTGCCAGTGGCTTGCTGTTGCTATTGCGTCAGCCGGGTGAATGGGTTGCTAAGGATGAAGTGGTCGCTGAAATCATTGACCCAATAACGGATACAGTCAAAGCGGTGCGGGCCAAAGCGGGCGGAATAATCTATGCCAGCAGACGCGCGCCCTTTGTGACCTTGGGCGCTGAAGTGATGAAAATTGCCGGAAAAACCCCCTACGCAGGCGGTGGGGGGTTAGCATCCTAAATCAGTGATAAGTGGTCAAAATCGGATGCATCATGACGTTCAGCTAACTGTTCTTCTGGTGCACCCCAAGTTTTATTGACGATACGGCCGCGCTGTACTGCAGGGCGCTTGGCAATAGCTTCAGTCCAACGTATTAGGTTAGTGTATGATTTCACGTCCAGGAATTCACCCGCTTCATATTGCAAGCCCAATACCAGGTTGCCGTACCATGGCCAGATAGCAATATCCGCAATAGAATACTCATCACCGGCGATATATTCATGAGTCGCGAGCTGGGTATTGAGCAAATCAAGCTGACGTTTGGCTTCCATGGTGAAACGGTCGATGGCGTATTCGATTTTTACCGGTGCATAGTGATAAAAATGACCAAACCCGCCGCCTAAATAGGGGGCTGCGCCCTGTAACCAGAATAGCCAATTGAGCGCTTCGGTTCTTGCCGCAGGGGATTTTGGCAGGAAATGACCGAATTTATCCGCTAAATAAAGCAAAATGGCGCCAGATTCAAATACCCTGACCGGCGGGGTGGTTGAATGGTCCATCAAGGCTGGGATCTTTGAATTTGGATTGACGGCAACAAAACCACTCGAGAACTGATCACCCTCACCGATACGAATCAGATGAGCATCATATTCCGCGTCTTTTTCGCCCAAAGCCAGCAACTCCTCCAGCAGAATGGTGACCTTCTGACCATTCGGCGTCCCCATGGAATACAGCTGCAAGGGGTGTTTACCCACCGGCAGGGTAGCTTCATGTCTGGTGCCCGCCGTCGGGCGGTTGATCTTCGACCAAACACCGCCGCTGGCGTTGTTTTCTGTCCAGACTTTCGGTGGCTGATATTCGTTATCTTTCATCATGGATGACCTTTTTGCGAATGAAGGCGAAAATAATATTCACAGTGATTATGCATCATCCATAAAGAATAACAGGGATAATATTTCTGTCACCCCAGCTCCCTATAGTGAAATTTCGCCCATAGGGGCGCTATGCCCTCCGCTCCGGTTATAGGCGACCCGGTATGAGAAATGGATCAATGACAACCGCTGTCCCGCCACCAAAATCGAGAAGTTGTTTGTTCAAATTCAATTGAGTGCAATAGTCTCTCGGCACTGGAGGATCTTCATTATTGTTGTTAACACCAGCAGCCAGACCATTACCTAAGCTAACCATCCAGTGACCATTCCACGAAAGCTGATGTTCAAAAATATGGACGATGTGCCCGCGAGGTATCATTGGAAGTCTGTTCGTGGGACTAAAGGCACCATTCCAAATAACAGTACCTCGACCGAAAGCAGCAGTTAATGCAGATTCGGTATTTGCATTACGGTATTTCAGAAGCCAAGGCAACGACACCAAACCACTCTTAAATAGCCATAGCATTACAGCATCATAGCATGTTGGCGTAAGGCGTTTTCCCGCAAAATCTTGCCTGGTCGCAGCCAAATAATCATCAGTATCAGGGAATGATGGTCTCCAACGCTGAGCAGCATTTGCCAAATTATCTTGATTGTTAGTCGTCGAAATGAACATTCTTAGCCCGTCGCGAATTTGCGCTTCTGCTTTGTTTTTCCAAAAACGGAGACTCAAATCCTTCCAATTAGAGGGCAAACGATTTTTTGGTGTTAACACCGAAGCTGTCCCCGACATACTTGGCCATAACCCAGAGTTAAATACGAATTGACAGGTGAGTAAAGCCATCAGGGCATGGTACTGCAGGGGACCCTGCTGACTTAAATGTAAAGAAATGCAGCCCCAGTTAGCCGATGTGCTCAGATCCTGATTAATCCCTGATTCGTGACCATGTATCAATGCTTCTATCTGAACCGCCAGACTAAAACCAATGTTTGATTTAATGTATCCTATGGCGGTATCTAAGTTGTTCTGTTTCAACTTTAATTTGTCCTTTTTGCATTCCTGGTAGAGCCGTAAGCGCTCGATAGATTCCCGTCTCCGCCTGCAGACGCTTTACACACGCCAAGCACCCTTTATCCTATTTTGCGCCGGCAACAGTGAACCGTTGCTCAATAACGTCCCTGATTTCCTGGATAAACTTCATCGGGGTCAGGCTATCACGATGGTGGGAGCAAACAGAATTACTGAACTAATAACTGACTCAATTACTCCTGAAAAGCCCGTGCAGTTCATAGCGCGGGCTTTTACTCTTCAATATCCTGCTTCATACCGCACTTTTGATGCTTCTTTAACCTGTCTTTCAAGAAGATTAAGTGTCGTGGATAATACATTCTCTTGCTCTCTGAACCACTTATCTTTATCGGGTAAAGAAGTGGCCAGTCGCCATGAATCTTCTTCCTCAAGTGTGTTCAGCTCGTGCAATATCACATCAATTTGTTTCCTGACATCATTAATTTTTCTGCGAAGCCGTTCAAGGTCATCAATAAGGTCGCTGGCCATCAGTGGCTCAAGCCCTTGCTTTAAACTCTCCAGCAAAGCATGAATTGTCGGGAAATCCCCTTTTTGGCGAGCTTGATTAAGCTGAACCATCAGCTGATGGGCTTTTTCTTTAAACTCATCCGCCACTAAATCTGGATGGCACAGCCGGCTAGCTTGCCGCCACAATCGCTTGAGTTCCTGACGTTGTTCAGAAGAGAGTTTCTTATCGTTATGGAGCCGCTGTTCGGCATCGGTTTGTTTTTCCTGATAACTTTCGTATTTTTCTTTGGCTTCTTCACGGGCTTTGCGCGTTGACTCAGTATTGCGGGTGCAAAAACTGTCTTCCAATTCTTTGAGCTCCGCCAGCAATGCGGTAATCAACTCGGCTTGTTGCTGAATCCGATTGCGAATCTCAATAGTTTCATTCGAGAGGGTGGAGAGTGACAGCCAGCGCTGTTTTAGCGCAGCAAGCTCATCTATAGCTTGAGAAATATACTGTTGGCAGTTGCGATAATCGCGCTCTCTGCGACGGGCTTCCGCCTCGGCTTTACGCAAGGTACTTTCCGCCAACTGTTTGCGCAAATTGAGAATTTGCTTCATCAATGGGCCAAGGCGCACCAGGTAAAGGTCATTAAAATCATCTAGCAACTGAATGCGTTCATTACGTTTATCAATTAAATCGCTTAGCTGTTCTTCCAGTGCTTTCAGCTCAAGCTTGCAAGCTGACAATTCGATATCTTGCCACTGCGTGACACCTTGCTTACTGCCCAACCATGCTGAAATAGCCTCCAGAGCATGGGTGAATTTTCCCTGTTCGATCGCTATGACGATAAAAACAAGCACAGCATCCTGAGTCTCACTTTTAAGATAAGGGAGTTGATGCCGAATAATGTCGTCATCTTCAAGCTCAATACCGCTTTTAATGATCTCCAGCCGTTTAATGAGTTTTTTCATAAATATAGAATTTGCTGATAGCGTAGACAGGATAGCTACATACTAAACAACGGCTTCGCATTGTTCCAGATGAATGAGGAGTGATCCTGTCCTGATAATAAGATAGTTAAGCGGGCATGTGCGATAAATCACATTCAACGCGTCGATGGCAAAATCAAAGTGAATCTAAAGGGCTGAGAGAGACGATTTCCCAACACGGCTACGTGAATTCTGCATCATAGGGTACTTCCACTGTGGCGATCCCCGCGGGGGAACTTGTAAGTTCTGCTCTTTTTACTTGATATTATTTATTTGAATATGGGGTTAGCTCTGAACGCTAGGTTTTACAAACTTAGGCGGGATATATAAATCTAAACCTAAGTGACCACAATATTCTCTAAACATATTTATGGATCTAACACCGGACTTTTCGTATATCAGTCTTAATTTGTTTTCTATTGTCCTATGCGATAAAGACAGTCTTTTGGCAACCATTTTAGAAGTCATCGGCTGTAATATGAAAAAAATTATCTCAAGTTCTTTCTCGTTGAACAGATCTGTGGGCGGAGTCAGGGTTAATACTGAGGGGGTGCGGCGGTCGACATATTGGGAAAGAGAAATAAAATTTAATTTACTGGCATTTGTTAATGTCCCTATACATTCACCAACTTTATTGTAAATCGGAAACCTGGGTAAATAATAAGGTTCTAATATTTTGTTTCGTCCATAAAAATTGGTTGAAATAATGGCGACTCGTTTTCCACTTTTTTCCGCTTTTCTATCATTTGCTTGATATTGTTCAGCAAATTCTGCCCAATCTGCAGGACATTCGTTATCTAATCTTCCCTCAATATCAAAGTCAGCGGGTAAACTTAAAAAGTCCAGACCCGCTTGATTTACATACACATAACGGGATTCGCAATCTCTTATAACCCAAGGTTCATTACTGTATTCCATAATAGAAATCAGCGGCAGTGAATTCAGGGACTCTACAATTAATTTTTTGGCATTCAGTGGCTTATTTTTTTCATCCATGACTAACTCAGCCTCTCAACTTTTGCTTTACTAAAAGTAAAAATTAATTCGACGATTGATTCTAACTATTTAAATCCTACTCCAGCAAACTCACAACATCAAGAAAGTTTCATTTATTAATCCTTTTATAAATTAATTTATCTGCCTAAGTATTCTTTGCAAGAAGAATATTATATTTAATATAATGCTAATTATTATATTAAACTCAATTTTTGCTTAGTCAGCGCATTCTTGACGGTGAAATAGAAGGCGCCATAAGGCCACATGTGGTTATCCGGCAATTTCTGACGACGTAGGCCGCAACTCAACATCTGCGCAGGGCCGCCAGCCGCTTAACTTATGCGCAGGCCGTTTTGTGGATTGAGCCGTTATTAGGTTTACTGGATGAAGCCAACAAAGACCGGCAAAGTATTAGAGAAATAGAACGCATCAGGGCAACACCCGCACCGCAATTATAAAAATCATGCCCGCACATCGCGGGCTTTTTTTAATCCACTTCTGACGGGCAATCATGCTGCCAGTTCTACAGATTTCACGTAGCGCTATCGGACAAGAATGAGGGAGGGGCTTTAATTTGTCGTTTTGCTATTTGTCGCTAAAGTATGGAGCACCGGAGCATGACGCTACTTAACGGGTGACGAGCGGGTTAGTAGAAGAAACCCTTAGCGCATAAGCCGGTTCACTCATAGATATTCAATTTAACATAATATACATTATGCGCACCGTGGTAAGAATGGGCAGAATCTGGGGTTTTGTAGTCATGAATGTTCAGGTCGCTCAGCTTTCTCTATTGCTTACTTCAGCGGTTGCGGCAGCGTCAAGACCCACAGTTCACTGAGCGATTCCGGTTTCTCCAGCGGGCGCAGTTCAATACGGGTCGACACAGCTTTGCCGTCCAGGCTCAGATTACCCTGTTTATTCAACTTATAATCGCCAATTTTCTTCGCCTTTGGCTCCGCGTCTACCAAACTGGCCTGCAGGCCAAAATCGTTATCGTTAATTACCGCCAATGTGCGATTGTCGATCAGCGACAACCCTTCGACCTTCTCCTGTTGCCAACCTAACTTGCGCAGATCTACCACTTCCCGTTTCTGCGCCAACTTCACGCCGCGTTTGGCGAGTTCTTTCGCATCATCAAATTCCAATGCTTTGCCTTTGCCATCGAAAGCCGACAGGTCGGTCGCCAGGCTGAGATCAACCAGGTAGATCTTGTTGATCATCTGTTTGTCCTTATCACTGCCCTGCTCAACCAACAAAATATGCTGGTTGTCTACAGCCACAATGTCTCCCACTTTGGCGTCTTTGGCCTTTTTATAGTTGTCGATATCGATCGGATAACCGTACATTGCCGTTTTGCCAGTGGTGGGATCAAAACTGATCAGGCGTGTGAACTGTGCCTTGCTCTTGCTTTTGCCCTCAACATCGAGCGTGCTCTGCACGGCAGCCAGAATGCGCCCGTCCGGCAAGCGAGTAATACCTTCAAAACCACGATTAGGTTGACGCCACTTGATAATATTCGGCAATCCGCCAGCCACCGCCTGCTCGCCCTGCTCCGGTGACGGACCGTATTTGGCAAGGATCTTGCCTTGGCTGTCGATATGGATCAGGAACGGACCATATTCGTCACACAGCCAATAGCCGCCTTTGCCATCCGCCGTAATACCTTCGGTATCCAGTCCACGCCGATCGCCCTGCAAGATTTTCAGCGTATCACTCAACGCGACTTCATTGGTTGAACCAATTAGACCTGCCGGTAGTGGCAACCCGCTAATAGGCCCTTGCTGGTCATGCAGTGGGCGTGAATTGCTGGCAACCGCCTTACCACCACCGACACGAATATCCATCAACAGCGGGACGAAATCAGGGTTGGCGAAAATTTTGGCTTCCTGTTCACCGACCGCAGGCGCATCGGCATTGGGGCCACGGTCGGTCACTGTGGTCAACAGCAGGTCATCGCCTTCACGACCATTGAATACCAGACCCGAGCCGATGCCTACCGGTAATCCCTGCGGGAAGTTCTTAGCGAACGCGCCCTGATAACTTACATGCTCACCGCCGGGAAAACTGACAATATAGCGTGCGACTTCGACCTCAGTGGCGGCATAAGACAACAGAGGAAATAACGAACTGATTAACAGTGAAACCGATTTTATTTTCATGGTTCTGGCTCAAAATTAAGGGTGTAGGGTTGGCAGCTTTCTAATATATTAGCCTCACATGACAATGCAATGACAAACAATCTTTCCGTTTCCCAGGGCGACCAATCCAGTCTGATTAAACGAGATTCTTGTATGAGCTTTATTATCGTGACAGTGTCACACACCTCGGCTCTTTTTAAACCCTGTAGAATCTAGTATGCTCAAAATATGTCAGCGATTTTCCGGATTTGAAACGTGATTTCAGTGGTTGAGATTTTTTATTTATATCGATTTAAATCATAAGTTATTTAGATAGCCACGCGATACGGCAATGGCATCCTGCTGTACTTAAGAGTATGTTAATCATATCAATTATATTATTGGCACTGAAAAATAAGGAATGCACATGATCGTTTTCGTCACAGGCGCGACCTCTGGGTTTGGTGAGGCTATCACTCGCAAGTTTATCAGTCACGGTCATCAGGTTATTGCAACGGGGCGGCGTCAGGAACGGTTGGAAGAATTAAAGGCCGAATTAGGTGAACCGCTGCATATTGTGCGGTTAGATGTCCGTAATCGCGCGGCTATTCAACATGTTATTGATGAACTCCCTGCGGAGCTGAAAAACATTGATGTGCTGGTCAATAATGCCGGTTTGGCGTTGGGGCTGGAGCCTGCTCACAAAGCCAATGTTGAAGATTGGGACACGATGATTGACACCAATACCAAAGGTTTGGTGAATATGACCCGAGCTTTGCTTCCTGCCATGGTGGCGCGCGATGTGGGTCATATTATTAATATCGGCTCTACCGCGGCTAGCTGGCCTTATGCCGGCGGCAATGTTTATGGTGCGACCAAAGCTTTTGTTAAGCAGTTTAGTCTGGGGCTGCGCGCCGATTTGCATGGTACCCATATCCGTGTAACGGATATTGAGCCAGGCATGGTCGGTGGCACTGAATTCTCGGCCGTTCGTTTTAAAGGCGACGGGGATAAAGTCAATAAAACCTATGATGGCGCTAACCCGTTGACACCTGAAGATGTCGCTGAAGCAGTATATTGGGTGGCCACATTACCTGCTCGCGTGAATATCAACACACTGGAAATGATGCCGGTGAGCCAATCTTTTGCTGGATTAAGTATTCACCGCGAAGGTTAAAGGTAGCTGATATTCAGGCGGGGGTGTTTACTGCCCCGTCCTGAATATATAGGCATAAACTCTGATACTCATTCATCACGAATCTTCATCTTTTCGCAGAGATTGCAGTTATCGATTGAACACTTTATATCATTATACAGCCTTGATGCAGTTTTCTATGCTCTGTTTGGAGAATGGCTGTCGTTCCCCGTGACCGACAGTACCTGGTTGTCTGATCCACAACCCCATAACAGGAGTACACTGCAATGTCATTCGTTCAATTTGCTTCAGACCCTACCTTAACGGCGCCCCAAATTCCTGATGCCACCCGCAGCGGCGGTTTGGGATTCTATCCTGCTGGCGGGCAAATTCCGGTGCTACTCACCCCCGGCCACGCCGATATGCATATCAATGATGTGGTTATTTTGTTCCTGCAGGGGGCGGGTGATATTGGTTATCGCGAAGTTAGTCGTCGGGTACTATCCGCTATTGACCTGGAGACCGGCAGTTTGCTGCTGCCCGTCTCCGCAGACGGTCTCCGCTCAGGAGCGGCCAATTTTTACTATACATTGGGTGCTGCCAGCTCTTTCCCGCTGACCGTGAGAGTCAAAACCAGCGTGCCCGGTGGCCCGCCCGTTCTGAAAGATAATCCCTATGTGAATGAAGCCTTGCCACCCATCGCCGGGCTACCGGCTATCATCAAGGCCAGTGATATTCCGGGTAGCGGGCTGGCGGTCACTATCGCCAGCTACCTCAATATGCACGATGGCGACACTGTTTATCTCACCTATGGCAATACCCGTGTGGTACGCCATATTGCCGAAGAGGACGTTGGTCTCCCTCTGAAGGTGGTGATCCCGGCCGCCACCTTGTTTGGTCAGGGAGACTGTACCGGACTGGTGGTGCGCTATGAAATCTGTGATCAGGTCAATAACTGGTCCCGCTGGTCGCCGGCGGTGCGGGTAGACGTGCGCACTCTGTCACCCGGGGAACTGCTCCCCATACCCTGGGTTCGGGATGATGTAAATGGCAATCTTGACCTGTCCACTTTGGGATTGCAGGATCTGGCCATCTTTTTACCGAGTTATCCTGATATGGCTATCGGCGATATCGTCAATCTTCGCTGCTCCGGAATGGTGCCCGCGTCGACCGACTGTGGTGAAGAGTCCACCTGGTTACCTGGGCAGGGTCAGGGCCTGACGGTTAACACCGCAGATATCCAATTCCCCTTGCAGTTTACCATTGCCAATAGCTGGCTACATATGCTGCCTCTCGGCAGTCTGTTGCTCTCTTATTCCGTCGAAAAGGCCGATGGCTCTATGCCTAACTCGCGTAGTTTAGGGCTGACGGTGACAGGGGCCGGCGTGGGTCTCGGTCTACCGGCGCTGACAGTGGAAAGTGCTGTGGGGGATATGCTTGACCCGGATCTGGTGTTGTCCCCTGCCCTTGAAGTGACGCTGCCCCCCTATCCGATGATGGGCCATGGTGACAAGGTCATTTTCACCTGTTTGATCAATGCCGCTCAAAGGCTTGGCAATATGGGTTCGTTCCCAGTGCTGCTGGAAGAGGTGCGTTACCTTGAAAGCTATCCACCATACAGTCCGCTCAATTTCTCGCTGAATAAATCAATGCTGGAACACGAGGTCAATAATAAAGATCTGGGGTCAATTATCCTGATGTACCGGGTGGTGAGAAATGGCAATGTCCACGTCTCGCCACGTCAGGTATTCCGGTTGCCAGAGGCGCAGTTCCGCTTACCGCGCCCAATGATTTCCCCGGCCGCTCTGGACGGAAAGTTGAATCTCAGTGATTACCCGAATGGGTGCGTGATCACTATTCTGCCGTATCCGGGCATGGCACGGGGAGACAGTGTGTTCTGTTACTGGAATGGATTTGGCGCAGCCGGAACATATGAGGATGAACAACCGGTGACGAAAAATACGGTCAACAGCCCACTGAGTTTCGAGATAAGTGCGGCGGTAATGCGTGCCAGTGCGGGGCATTCGGTAAAAGTTAGCTATATGGTAGACCATATAGATGGCGAAGTTAGCCACTCAGAGGTATTGCAGCTAGAGGTGCTGCCGCTCGCGACTGTAAAGAGTTAACACTCTCGCTGGATCGTCAACATGCCAAACGTGAGCAGAGCATTCAATTGGTGCTGACTGCCAGTGATGGGAAAGGAAAACCGCTGAACGGAGCCAATCTGGCACTGACACAGTTGTCGGCGACCAATCGTCAGGGAGTAAGCTACCCCGCAACGTTATTGCTAAATGGTGAAAAGACCTATAGTGGTACTACTGGGGAGGATGGCACTGTCATGCTGATGCTGACCGACCCGGTGGGATTAGGACTGGAAAGCACACTGACGTTCAGCCTGCTTGGTGACGCCGGGGAGGTATCCGCGACAGCAAGTCAGTCGGTGATTTTTACCATAGTGACCAGCCCGGACACCGACAAGGCTAACTTCTGGGGACATATGAGCGATACGATAGTCGTCAGGAATGTTGCGTTTAAACGTCCACCGTTGGCTGCCGAATGGGCAGGTGTTAGCCGAGAGGTGAATAATGAAACTTGGTCATGTTGTGAGTGGTTTGCTGCGAATCAGTCCGGTGTACTGGCGAGCAGAGAACAATTGCTCGACTTACAGAACAGTTACCCACTTGATAAGATTGAGACTTTTTATGGCTGGCCACTCCAACAATCGAGCACTGGTCTTTTTTGGTCGTCAACAATCGGCATTAATCAAGTTAATCACTATGCAATTAACCTGTCTAATGGTGTATCCGGTGAAAAGAATAACAGGGATCTTTACTGGCCGGGCTGGTTATCAAAATAGTAAAATAGGTTAATTATCACCCCCTAAAACGCCTGATGAGATTCATCGGGCGTTTTATTCTTTCTCATGCTGATGTCGCGCTCATCTGCGAACTCTTAATTTACCCGCCAGCCAGCAACAATAATTAACATGCCCGCCAGCGCTACTGCCGCTCCGACCCAATCGAATACGGAGAGTTTCACACCATCAACAACACGTAGCCAAATTAATGCCATCGCGACATAAACGCCGCCGTATGCGGCATAGACTCGCCCACTGGCAGTAGGATGCAGGGTTAATAACCAAACAAACAAGGCCAAACTGGCTGCCGCAGGTAATAATAACCAAATGGTTCCGCCTTTTCGTAACCACAAATAAGGTAAGAAACAGCCAATAATCTCAGCCAATGCGGTCACAAAAAACAGCAATGTGGTTTTTATCACATTTAGATCTCTTTTATTGTTGACAATGAGTTACGTCAAAACAGTTGTGGGAATTAACATTAGGTTACTCTAATTCGAGTCGTATGCCGCTGGAAGTATGACGGGTATACGTATTATCAACAAGATTATCACTGACTAGTCTATGTGCTGCGAGCAATGGTATAATTTTCTATCTGCTGATAATGGCCTGATGAATTAATATCACCGACTCATAAAGGACTTAAGACGATGAAAATAAGTAGCCTGCCACGCCTGATGCGCGCGCTCCTCCCTTTAGCTGTGCTGGCTTTACCGCTGACGTGGCAAACCCCTGCGTTGGCGCAATCGGCCACTTGTACTCAAGGTAGCACCTGTGTTTCTGTTGGCGGGAACAATGACCCCATGTCAAAAGAACAAGCACGCCAAAGCCAACAACAATGGGATGAAACCCATCGCCTGCGTAATAAAGTGAATAACCGGGTAGAAAAGAATTTCGATAAAGATGACCGTGCTGAAGATGCGAAAGATAATTGCGAAAACAGCGAAAATCTCAATGCTTATTGGGAACCTAACACCCAGCGCTGTCTGGATCGTTTGTCCGGTCGTAAGATTAATCCATAATAGACAGTATTGGCTCAGATTAACTTGAGGTTATGTGAACCAGGGCTATCCTTACGTTAGGCAAGCTATTCATCCACATAAGGTTTTTATGATGAAAAAAACGTTTATTATCAGCACATTGTTATTATCTTTGGCCCCATTGGCTGTTTTGGCATCCTGTGAAAGCGTCAAAGCGGATATCACGCAAAAGATTATCAGTAATGGCGTGCCTGAATCTGGTTTTAAATTGGATATCGTCCCTAACGATCAGGTACAACAAGCGGGTGGACAAGTGGTTGGGCATTGTGAAAATGATACCCAGAAGATTGTTTATACCCGTATCACTGACGGCGAATAACGTTTTGATTTTAGGGTGCACTTTTCGGTGCGCCCTTTTCGTTCGTAGCTAATTTGGCCCTACCCTAAAATTTACTGGTCATTAGCGTGATGACCAGTAACAATATCTATCTATATAACTCTTTATGATAAAGATATGGGGCCAGCCGCGATATGTTAGTCAGTTTTTTGCTATGAAACGGCCCGCTCATTGGTATTACTACCGCGCAATGCTGCGCCGACTGATGATTGCCATCATGCTGGGCATCATGTCCGCGGTGATTGTTTGGTTATTTCATCAGGCAATGTTGGGTCTTGAGTGGGTATTATTTGCTCGGACGGATGGCAGCCTGGTTGCGGCGGCCTCTTCTATTAATGGCTGGCGGCGTGCAGTAACGCCGGCTTTAGGGGGGCTGGCCGCAGGCTCATTATTATGGCTATATCAGCGTTATCGACATCAAAAGCCCAGCGCCCCTACCGATTATATGGAAGCCATTGAAATTGGTGATGGTCGATTAGATGTTTCCGCCAGTTTGATCAAATCCCTGGCCTCATTATTGGTGGTTTCCAGCGGCAGTGCTATTGGCCGTGAAGGTGCGATGGTGCTTTTGGCGGCATTGTTTGCTTCTGTTTTTGCGCAGCGCTACGCCAAACCCAAAGAATGGAAATTATGGGTCGCTTGTGGTGCCGCCGCCGGTATGGCCAGCGCCTATCATGCACCCCTGGCGGGGAGTTTATTTATTGCCGAGATTCTGTTCGGTACTTTAATGCTGGCCTCTCTCGGGCCGGTGGTTATTGCGGCCGTCAGTGCATTACTCACCACCAATTTATTACACGGCGGTCAGGAAACACTGTATCAAGTACAAGCACTGCCATCTCCCTGGCCGATACAGTATCTCCTAATGGCATTATTAGGAGTATTAGCCGGTTTTTGCGGGCCACTGTTTCTCAAAGGGATGACCGCCAGCGGGCATGCTTTTCGGTCGTTGAACTTATCACCGCCACTGCAATTAGCACTGGGCGGGATGATTGTTGGGTTATTATCGCTAATTTTCCCGGAAGTCTGGGGCAATGGTTACAGCGTGGTGCAATCATTATTAACCACGCCACCGGGAATTTTATTAATTGGCGGAATACTGATTTGTAAGTTGTTGGCGGTATTAGCCAGCAGCGGTTCGGGGGCTCCTGGCGGGGTATTTACACCCACTCTGTTTGTTGGTGCGGCGCTAGGTATGTTATGTGGGCAGATGTTTGCCTGGTGGCCATGGTTTGGTGGCAATATGTTTGGTGACAATATTGCGCTATTAATGGCATTAACAGGTATGGCGACATTGCTGGCTGCCACCACACACGCGCCTATCATGGCCGCGCTGATGGTGTGTGAAATGACCGGTGAATACACCCTGCTTCCAGGGCTACTATTATCCTGTGTTATTTCGACAACAATAGCCCGTTGGTTACGTCCTATTTCTGTCTATCATTCACGCTAAAATGCGTCGATAATGACGTCAATCAGAGACGATTATTCATTTCGCCAAAAACAAATTAACCATAACAGGTTTACCCATAAAAATAACCGTAATATATATTATTTAACCATCGCCGTTAGATCTAAATACTTGCCCAGAGGCTTTTGCTCTGGGTGCGGCAGATAAGGTAATTGCCCTAATTGTGGTGCAGGTAAACGTTCGCGTAACATTGCGATTGTTTCAGCATAATGGGCAAGTCCTGGATTAATACGGTTAGCAACCCACCCTAATAAGGGTAAGCCATCATTGATAATAGCTTGAGCTGTTAATAAAGCATGATTAATACAGCCTAATTTAATACCGACGACTAAAATAACCGGTAATTGCTCTTGCACCACCCAATCAGAATAAAAACGCTGATCGTTCATCATCACTTTCCAGCCGCCACAACCTTCGACGACAACAGTATCGGCTTTGGTGGCTAATTGCCGCAATCCTTCTGTCATTTTGTTGTAGTTAATGAGGGTGCCGGAGCAGGCATGGATAACATCCCCAACCAGTGGGTATGGGTTAACTTCCTGATAATCCACTTCAATTGAGGATGAAGCTTGTAAAATCAGTGCATCTTGGTTACGCAATCCATTCGGAGTTTCTTGACTCATCGTCGCTACCGGCTTATAACCCACAGCTGTTCTGCCATTTTGGCTTAAGGCCTGAAGTAAGGCCCGTGACACTACGGTTTTACCAACAGCTGTGTCGGTACCCGTCACAAAAACACGCGTTAACATAACAATACTCCGCCATCTGGCCACGTCGACTTAAGTCTTTCCGCCTAATATTAGCGAAATTGATAATATAGATAAAAGTCTAGGCGATGCCGACCACCGACAGCTTGCGTTAGCGCAATGTTTTGCTGAACGGGGAGATATTTTTAACGAATAGCGCTCAATAATACTGGGAATATGGGCCATATACCCACTAATAATTAACTCTTAATTATTAGTGGCGCTCTATCCTTGGAGTAATTTCACCAACAATGAACCATTATATAATGCTTCTTTTACCAGTGCCGCTCCGGGCATTGTTCCCTGATTAAAAAATGCGGTCGGTTCAACAAGAATATTTTCGCTGTAAGCCGGTAGTGCTTGTTGGCGGATACAAGATGCAATGGCGGGATGAAGAATAGAAGCTGCTTTATTTAATGGTGAACCGACCAGAATTTTTTCCGGATTAAATAAATTAACCATAATGGCAATAATTCGCCCGACGCTATGACCAACACCCAAGATAATATCTTTAGCTAATTGATCGCCAGTTAAAGCCGCATCACATAAAGATTCAACGGTCAGTGGTGAGCCATGTAATAAAGAACTCATTGAGCCATTTAATCGTTGTTGGGCAATTTCTAGCATATTTTCAATGCTGGCAACGGTTTCCAGGCAACCGTGATTACCGCAATAACAGCGTTTGCCGTAAGGGTCAACTTGAGTATGACCCATTTCAATGACGCTACGGCTACCCGCATGTAATACTCGGCCAGCAGTAATCACCCCAGCACCAACATTATGATCAATCACGACTTGAATAACATTCTGACAGCCGCGCGAAGCCCCATACAGAGCTTCAGCCATCGTCCAGGCGCAAATATCATGTTGCAGATAAACCGGTAACCCAGTTAACTCTTCTAACGCTGAGCCCAGTAGCATCTCATTGACGTCATAAAACGGCATTTTATGTACAATACCCGCTGGCGCATCAATAATGCCTGGCATAGTAATGGCGATGGCAGTCAGCCTTTCAAGTTTTTCCTGATGCCGGATAAAGAACTGTTCGACTTCGCTGAGAATACGATTAAGTAAAGGTTCTGGGTGACTATCCGGTAATGGAATCTGGTCTTCAACCACCAGTTTACTGCTGAGATCACGCAATGCGAGAGTAATAAAACCTCGGCTGATTCGCCCAGAGACATAGTGCCAAGCCTCGGTATCAAGCACCAAACCAATTGCTGGCCGCCCCCGGCTGCCCACATCTTGATATTCAGTCTCTTTCACCAGATGGGCTTCAACCAATTCCCGCACAATTTTGGTGATACTGGCAGGGGCCAGTTGTGCCCTTTTAGACAGTTCAATACGGGATATCGGGCCGAACAAATCAATCAGCCGATAAACGGCCCCTGCATTGGTTTGCTTGATTTGATCAATATGCCCAGGCTGTCCATCCGTTATCACTAAACCGGCTCCTTCTCTGTCACCGAGTATTTTTCGCGCTTCTAAATAAAGATTATGGGCTATGTTGGGGCTTTTAGCATATGGCGTCAACTATTTGATTAGTTATGTGATTTACTGCACATAATCACCCATACCCTTTCACTTTGTGCTGGTTATTTACACGAAATAAGCTTAAAAAACAGCCGCTGTTATTATTGACTCCCGGCGGACTAAACGTTTTTATGCTTTGCCGCATTGGGGATATCCGCCACCATCAGGCGAATCAATGCTTCTGCCGGCGCGGTCACTGGCCGATGTTTATGATTAACCAGCCACACCTCGGTAGTGGCACTGGCTTCCGCCAATGGCAAATATTTCACCCCATCCACTTTTATTCGTGTAAATGATGCGGGCAAGATAGAAACACCTAAACCTGAGGAAACCAGACCGACAATCGTCATCGCCTCCCCGACTTCTTGCGTAATATATGGCGTGATACCGGCGCGAGCTAACAATGCAAGAATCTCGTCGTAAAGTGCGGTGCCAACCTCCCGCGAAAAGAACACAAAAGGTTGTTCAGCCAAGGCGCTAAATTTAACTCGGCCCAAGGGCAAGGCGGCTAACGGACTTTCTTCGTGCACCACGGCGACTAAGGGCTCACGTAATAGCAGACGGTATTGCAGTGCATCGGGCAAGCGAGTGTTGCGCATGACGCCAAGATCCAGTCGCCCGTCCAGTAAGGGTTCAATTTGCTGTTTGCTATTGATTTCACGCATTTTAATATGGACTTGCGGATGTAATTGACGAAAAGCCCGCAAATTTTTGGACACTGTGCTAATAAAAGGGGCGGATGAGGTAAAACCGATGGTCAGTTCCCCAGACTCTCCGCGATGCAGCCGCGCAGCTTTCTCAGACGCCGAATTTACCTGCGCCAGAATTTGATAGGCTTCTTTTAAAAACAGTTCGCCAGCTTGAGTCAGACTGACATTGCGGTTATTGCGGGCAAACAACCGCGCCCCAATTTGTTCTTCCAGAATTTGAATTTGTTGACTCAATGGTGGTTGAGAAATGCGCAAACGCTCTGCGGCTCGTCCGAAATGCAACTCTTCTGCCACCGCAATGAAATAACGTAAGTGCCTGAGTTCAATACTCATCCAACCCCATTGAGACTTTTAAAGTATTATTATGAATGATTAATATATTAGACAAAAAAGTCCGCTATTCCTATGATTTTGTTATTAGCTGGCCTCTTGCTCTCGCAGCACCTGTATTATTGATAAGGAAATACCGTGACTCCCTCTTTGCGCACTCCGACGACGGATACCGCAGTGCCGCCCCTCTCAGTAAATGATGCTACCACGCGCTTAATTGCGGCACGAAAACGCCCTTATATTCAACGCGGTACGCCAGAATTCATGCGCGTCACACTGGCTTTCTTTTCAGCCGGTTTAGCCACTTTTGCCCTGCTCTATTGCATCCAACCCATATTGCCGCTGTTATCGCAGGATTTTTCTATCTCTCCGGCAAGCAGCAGTTTATCGCTTTCATCTGCGACTGGAATGCTGGCTTTGGGGCTGATGTTTACCGGCCCATTATCAGATGCGATTGGCCGTAAATCAGTGATGGTGGTTGCGCTGATGCTGGCGGCTATCTGCACATTAATTTGTTCTTTTATGACGAGCTGGCATGGGATTTTGCTGATGCGGGCATTGATTGGCTTATCCCTGAGTGGGGTGGCGGCCGTAGCTATGACCTATCTCAGTGAGGAAATTCACCCCAGTTTTGTCGCGCTCTCGATGGGGTTGTATATCAGTGGAAACTCTATTGGCGGGATGAGTGGCCGCTTGGTCACAGGGGTGCTGAGTGATTTCTTTTCCTGGCGTATCGCACTGGCGGTAATTGGTTTATTTGCTTTGGCCGCCGCTTGTATGTTCTGGCGTATTCTTCCAGCCTCTAAACACTTCCGGGCAACCCCGCTACGGCCCCGAACACTTGTGATTAATTTCAAATTACATTGGCGTGATTCGGGCTTACCTCTGCTGTTCGCCGAAGGCTTTTTAATTATGGGCAGCTTTGTGACTTTATTTAATTACATTGGTTATCGTTTGTTGGCGCAGCCTTATTATCTCAGTCAGGCCATCGTGGGTTTATTATCGATAGTTTATCTTACCGGCTCTTATAGCTCACCCAAAGCCGGTGCTTTGACCAGCCGCTATGGCCGGGGGCCGGTGTTAATGGCCTCAATAGGCATGATGTTGATTGGGGTTATTATCACCGGTTTCTCTCCTGTAATAATAATCTTTATCGGCATGATGATATTTACCGCCGGTTTCTTTGCCGCACATTCTGTCGCCAGCAGTTGGATTGGCCGCCGTGCTCGCCGCGCTAAAGCACAGGCTTCTTCACTTTATCTCTTTTGTTATTATGCAGGATCGAGTGTTGCGGGAACATTAGGCGGTATTTTCTGGCTTAATTTAGGTTGGACCGGCGTTGTTTCATTTATCGCCACCCTTTTGTTGCTCGCGTTGTATGTCGGTCAGAGATTACGAAAATTGCCCGAAGCCGCCAAAATTTAATCTGAAATCAAATAAAGTCTCTGTGACGTCAAATTACAATTTGACGTCCTCTCTGCTATGTACCTATGATTAGAACGAACCTAACGACTTTAGGTGACTGTTGCTTGGAATATAAATTAAGTCTCTAATGTATTAAGGGATTTTATGACGAGACGTTTCCTTAATTTATTTAATGTCAGGAGAAAATATGACAACTCACTTTCTTACGCTTTGGGACATACTGGCGACAACATTTTCAATTTTCTTTTTCATCGCATACTTGCTGATTTTGTTCCAGGTCATTTCCGATCTCTTCAGGGATCATGAGCTTGGTGGCTTTTATAAAGCAATTTGGATTTTGTTCTTGCTCTTCATCCCGTTACTCACCTCTCTTGTGTATCTTATTACTCGCGGCAAAGGTATGGCGCAGCGCTATCGGGCCTCGGTGCAGAAATCAGTTTCGGATACTAATGAGTATATCCGTCACGTTGCAGGTAAATCGCCGGCAGAACAGATTTCTGATGCTAAAAAATTATTAGATGAAGGCACTATTACTGAAAGTGAATATCAGCAGTTAAAAGCGAAAGCGCTGGCCTGATATTCTGATTTATCACTAAAGGCTAACGGGCACTCATCTGCCAGTTAGCTTTTTTTATTCTTAGGATTAAATGGATAAAAACAATCGACAGTGTTTAGCGATATTCGGCAATAAAACTCTCTTCATTACCCTGTTCACGACTCAATCCTGTTATAAATGACTCAGCATAAAGAGGAAGGTCGCCGTAGGCTTCCTAATAATATCTGCTACAGTCAGCCCCCTCCAGTGATGTGGAGAATGTTTTTACATTTTTGTATATACCCGTTTATTGATGGTTACTTCGGGCTTTCAGATCTGTCTTTTTACTGATATAACATAGTGTATGTTGTAACTAAAATGGCTTTTGTCAGAAAAGATGATGAATAAATATGATTTGATAGATCGACTAAATAACCGCTTTACCTCATTGGAGATCGGATTGCAGGACCTCCACCAGCAACTGGAAGACTTACCTTTACTTGCAGCTCGTGTTTTCTCTCTCCCTGAAATAGAGAAAGGCACGGAAAATCAACCTATTAAGCATATCACTGTGAGTGCCACAGTGGGTACTCCGGCACGAGATATGGCTTTACAGCATTACCAGCGGCTATTTATTCATCACCAAGGCCAGAATGTCAGCAGCAAAGCCGCCCTCCGACTGCCAGGAATACTCTGTTTTTCAGTGACTGATAGTCAATTAGCGGCTTGCCAACAGAGCATCAAATACATTAATCAATTAAAAACCGAGCTGGAACATATCATTACCGTTGAATCGGGCTTGCCGAGTGAACAGCGTTTCGAGTTTGTTCACACCCATTTGCATGGGCTGATCACATTAAATACTTACCGCACCATTACCCCATTAATAAATCCCAGTTCGGTGCGTTTTGGTTGGGCGAACAAACATATTATTAAAAATGTCACGCGCGAAGAAATTCTGACACAACTAAACAAAAGCTTGAATGCAGGCCGTGCTGTTCCGCCATTTACCCGTGAGCAATGGGCTGAATTGATTAATAAAGAAATTAATGAGGTTAAGCAACTGCCAAAAAAGGTGCGCTTAAAAATCAAGCGCCCAGTAAAAGTACAGCCGATTGCGCGAATCTGGTATCAGGAACAGCAGAAACAAGTGCAACACCCCTGCCCTATGCCATTGATTGCATTTTGCCAAATTCAATCAGAGATTGAATTGCCTAAATTAGGGGAGTTAACCGACTACGATGTCACTCAGATTAAGCATAAATATAAACCCGATGCCAAGCCTTTACGTTTGTTGGTGCCAAGGTTGCATTTACATGTCGAAATAGAGGGAGAAAGTATAATTTAATTATTATACCGTCCATAAAACCTAAAACTTATGCTTCTCTCGGGGTTATTATTGCAGCTCAATCACCAGAAGAAATTAACCCCTTCACGTAGAACTTTCTTAGGGACATAGTTATTCAAACCTGACGAATGGCAATATTCAATCAAATCTTTTAAAGAGTGACAGCCCACTTTTTCATAAATATACCTAAGCCTATTTTCAATGGTTCTATTTGATAAGAATAATTTCTCTGCTATTTCTTTTGCTGTCATTTTTTGAATTGCATAAAATATGATATCAAGCTCTCTTTCTGAAAAATCATTTACCGGAGGGGTTAGTGTAATAACAGAGGGTTTTAAACTGTTAAAAAAATCACAGACAGAAATAAAGTTAAACTTTTTACCAAAAAAAACAGTCCCTAACACATCCCCATTGGGGTTATAAATAGGAAACTTAGGGAAGTACCATGGTGAAAGAATCCTTTCACGTCCAAAAGACGACGTAACAATGATCTCGGCCCCCTCTCTGCTTTGCTCTGCCTTTCTGTCGTGAGCCTTGAAATCATCACTATACTCAGACCATTGGCATGGCATCTCCTCATCTAAACGCCCTTCAAAATCAAAGCCCGGCTGAATATCAAATAAATCCAGACAAGATTCATTTAAATAAACGAATTGGGATTTATTGTCTTTTATCGCCCAAGGAATTCTGGCTTTTTCCATTATAGCAATGAGCGATATTTCACTAAGTGAACTAACTGTTAGGCTAGATTCATCGGGTTGACTACTTTTTTCTTTTTTATCTTCCATAAAATAAACTCCTGCCGAGTCAAAATAACACCTTGATAAATACAAACCACCTTAACTATAGCCACCTGATGGCTCACGTAAAAAATACTACTCAATGAAACTATTCACGAAAGTAAATAATTGTTCACTTTAAACTACATCATTGATATATATCATGCAAAGAGAAGCAAATATTATTCTAAGCTAAAAACGAAAAAAAACACTACCTAAATAAGATGATTTTTTATTTTTAGCCTATTAGCTGACACTGTTTTAATTATCACGCTTATTAGATTCTGATAATATAATGCAATTGAATTTCCCCTAACCACGCCGAAAAAGATCCCGACGTGGTTAGAGAGGCTCAAATGCGCGTTATTTCATACTTCCAACCATATCCTCTGGTTTGACCCATTCATCAAACTGCTCATCAGTAACATAGCCGAGTTTCAGGGCAGCGGCTTTGAGTGTCAGCCCCTCTTTATGAGCTTTCTTGGCAATCTCCGCCGCTTTGTCATAGCCAATATGTGTATTTAGCGCAGTAACCAACATCAGCGATTCATTCAATAGCTGAGTAATTCGGTCGCGATTTGGCTCAATACCCACCGCACAATGCTCATTAAAACCGCGCATACCATCAGCCAGCAAACGAATGGATTGCAGGAAGTTATGAATCACCAATGGGCGGAATACGTTCAGTTCGAAGTTACCGGACGCCCCGCCAATATTGACGGCCACATCATTACCCATCACTTGCGCGCATAGCATGGTCATAGCTTCACATTGTGTCGGGTTCACTTTACCCGGCATGATAGAACTGCCCGGCTCATTCTCAGGAATGGAAATCTCACCAATACCACAGCGAGGGCCTGAGGACAGCCAGCGCACATCGTTGGCAATTTTCATCAGCGATGCCGCTAAACCTTTCAATGCACCATGACCATGAACTAATGCATCGCAAGTGGCAAGTGCTTCAAATTTATTCGGCGCAGTGATAAAAGGTTGCTGAACCAATGCGGCTATCTCATTCGCTACGCGCACGGCATATTCTGGATGAGTATTCAGGCCGGTTCCTACTGCGGTGCCGCCTAGCGCCAACTCACAAAGGTGGGGAATAGTCGCTTCAATATGCTGCACGCTGTGGGCCAGCATTGCCACCCAGCCAGAAATCTCCTGCCCCAATGTCAATGGGGTGGCGTCTTGCAAATGCGTCCGACCAATCTTCACTATATCGCGATAGGCTTCAGCTTTCTTAGCCAAAGTCCCCTGCAATGCTTTTAACTCAGGCAATAAGTGTTCTCTTAACCCAATAACTGCGGCGACATGCATTGCGGTTGGGAATACATCATTTGAACTTTGGCTTTTATTAACATCATCATTAGGATGAACCAAACGATGATTCCCCCGCTCCCCCCCTAATAATTCACTGGCACGATTAGCCAGCACCTCATTCATATTCATATTAGTTTGAGTGCCGGAACCGGTTTGCCAAATAGAAAGCGGAAACTCGCCAGCATGGTCGCCATTCAATACTTCGTCAGCCGCCGCCATGATAGCTTTAGCGCGATCGGCGGGTAACAAGCCCAGCGCCATATTGACCTGTGCCGCCGCCCGTTTGGTCAGCGCCAGCGCATAAATCAATTCGGTCGGCATTTTCTCTTGCGAAATACGGAAATGTTCCAGTGAACGCTGGGTTTGTGCGCCCCATAATTGACTTGCTGGCACATCGATAGGCCCCATTGAGTCGTTTTCACTGCGGGTGGTCACCATCACTGTCTCCTTAGCATATAGAACAAAAAATTGAGGACTGACGGGTATATCATGGCATATTTATCATCATCTTTATGCGACTGATTCGCATTTTCACCATTTTATTGATTTCAGCAACGCGGTGAATTGCATTACCACTTGCAACCCCTACATCCCCATTGTTTACTAAGGGACTATTTTTATCAGGGCGATGCGTTTCGCCAGATTCGGGGGCAGATAGCCAACATGCAAAAAATGAAGAATGCAGTACAGAACTACGCCTGGGGCAGTACTGATGCACTGACTAAACTTTACGGCATGGCGAATCCGCAAAATCAGCCCATGGCTGAATTATGGATGGGGGCTCATCCCAAAAGCAGTTCTGAAGTGGTGGATGCTAAAGGGCAATGGCATTCATTGCGTGAAGTTATTGAGCAAGATCCTGATGCCAATTTAGGCCACGATGTTTTCCAACGTTTCGGCGAATTACCTTTCCTGTTCAAAGTGCTGTGTGCCGCCCAGCCATTATCCATTCAGGTACACCCAAGTAAGGCCGCAGCTGAAATTGGCTTTGCTAAAGAGAATCAGGCCGGTATTCCACTGGATGCTGCCGAACGCAATTATAAAGATGCTAACCATAAGCCAGAGTTGGTTTATGCCCTGACCCCTTTCCAGGCCATGAATGGTTTCCGCACCTTGGATGACATCGCAACATTACTCCAGCCGTTAGCCGCCGCTCATCCAAATATCGCCGCGTTTCTCCGCGAACCTGACACTGAACATTTAGCAACATTATTTGCCCGTTTGCTGAGTATGGCTGGCGAAGAAAAAACGCGCGCGCTGGGGATTTTGAAAGCGGCCTTGAACAACCAATTAGGTGAGCCATGGGATACTATCCGCAGTATTTCGCGTTTCTACCCTGATGACAGCGGTTTGTTCTCGCCCTTATTGTTAAATGTGGTGACACTGCAACCCGGTGAAGCCATGTTCCTGTATGCTGAAACACCGCATGCCTATCTGGACGGTGTGGCGCTGGAGGTGATGGCAAACTCGGATAATGTATTACGCGCCGGGCTGACACCTAAGTTTATTGATATTCCCGAGTTAATGGCTAATCTGCAATTTATCCCGAAACCCGCGTCTACTTTGCTGACAACACCACAACAGCAGGGTCACGAATTGGTGTTCCCAATTCCGGTTGAGGATTTTGCTTTTTCGCTGCATACATTAACGCCAGAGCCGCAAGTGTTGGCGCAGAACAGTGCCGCTATCGTATTTTGCGTTCAAGGCCAGGCGGTGTTGACGAAACAACAGCAAGTCATCACGCTGCAACCGGGGGAATCCTGTTTTATTCCGGCGAATGAGTCACCAGTGAGTGTTCTCGGAGTGGGGTCAATTGCCCGTGTTTACAACGGAGGGTGAACGAACTCACTCATTTTGTTGTCTATTGCTGGCCTTTTGATGCTGCAGTGGTTAGATTTCACCATCGTCATCAGCCGTTATCGTCGCAATAATATTTGTGAATGGTTAATCTAGGCCTATATTAGTTTGGTGAATGTTATTTTCTTACGCATTCCCGCTGGTGTTATTTAATTAGTGACTCATTACCGCGTTCAACATAGTGAATTTGGTGTATTAGAAAAGGATGAACAGAACAATGAAAAAATCGTTAGTGGCTGTCAGCGTCATTGTGGTACTTGGCGCTGCATGGACTGGGGCCTCATGGTATACCGGCAAATTGATTGAACAACGAATGGGCGAATTGGTTAACAACGCCAACGGCCAGATCAGAACTTTGCTACCTAAAGCTGGCGTAAAATTCGCCTATAAAGATTATCAGCGCGGTCTGTTCAGTAGCCAGGTTCGCTATATTTTACAAGCCGATAGCACTGTTGCGGGCGAAAAAGCCTTAAAAGATGGTGATGAAGTGGCATTTATCGAAACTATCGATCACGGCCCATTCCCATTAGCGCAGTTAAAAAAATTCAATCTGATCCCAAGCATGGCCTCGGTACACACCGAGCTTGCCAATACGCCAGCCTTGAAAAAACTGTTTGAAGTGACTAAAGGCCAATCACCCTTTACTGCAGACTCCCGCATTTCGTACAGCGGCGATACCTCTTCTGCCATTACGTTTATTCCAATTGATTATCAGCAAAACACCACTAGCATGAAATTCGCTGGCGCTAAAATTGATGCTGATGTGTCGCGAGATCTGCGCAATGTGAAAATGAGCGGTTCTAGTGACAGTCTTGTTTTTGCGAGCAAAAATCAGTGGGATCAACTTGAGCAATTTAGCCTGCAAGGTTTGGTTATTAAAAGTAACACCAATGTAGGCAAGTTTGATCTCAGCATTGGTGACCAACAACTGGGCATCAAGCAGATTGGTTTAAATGTCGATGGCAAAGACACCGCGACACTGGTTGGTTTTAACCTGAATACTCAATTAGGTGAAACCGATAAAGATTTGAACGGTAAGTTGACCTATACATTAGACGCTCTAAAAATTCAGGATAATGATTTTGGTGCCGGTAAATTGGCCTTCACTTTCGACCATTTGGACGGTCAAAGCTTGAAACAATTCTCCAGCGCCTATAATCAACAAGCTTTGCAAGCTGTTCAGGCGGGTGAAAATCTGGATCCGGAAGCTTATCAGCAACAAATGGCCGATATGTTACTGGCTAACCTCCCTGCCTTGCTGAAAGGTAATCCGACCATTAGCATTGCACCACTGAGCTGGAAAAATGCCAAAGGGGAAAGCACCTTTACTCTGAATGTCGCTCTGACTGATCCAACACAAGCGAAAGCAAGTAATGAGCCGCTACTCGCGCAGTCAGTGAAAAAAGTCGACGCGACGCTGACCATTCCGATGGCAATGGCGACCGAGCTGACCACCCAAACTGCGCGTCTACAGGGCTACAGCCCAGAAGAAGCACAAAAATTGGCACAACAGCAGGTTCAAGGCATTGCGGCTATGGGCCAGATGTTTAAACTGACCACCACCAAAGATGATGTTATCAGCAGCAGTTTCCATTTTGCCGATAACCAGGTTGATTTGAATGGTCAGAAAATGTCGCTGCAAGAATTCGTTGGCCTGTTTGGTATGTTCGGTGGCGCACCCGCTGAAGAAGATACCGGCCCCGAGTCTGAAGATGTGCCAGTAGAACCTGCACCCGCAGTTCCAGCACCATAAGTTGCTGAACAGCTATCAGTAATAGCATTCAGTCATAAACTTGAAATAGCGAACGGGGCCTAATGGCTCCGTTTTTATCTAAAGAGGTCTGGATAATGGAAGATAAGACGATTATCGATGAAAAAACAATTATCGAAGAAAAAACAAAGTTAGGGCCAGATCCCCACTGTAAGCACCCGATGGCAGGGTTTCCCCAAGTGTGCTTTATCAAAAATACCACCCAGAACCCAAACATTATTATTGGTGATTATACCTATTACGACGATCCGCAAGACTCTGAGAACTTTGAGCGCAACGTGCTCTATCACTACCCCTTTATCGGCGATAAGTTGATTATCGGTAAATTCTGCGCATTGGCGCATGGGGTTAAATTTATTATGAATGGTGCCAACCATAAGATTTCAGGATTTTCGACTTATCCATTTAATATTTTTGGCAATGGCTGGGAAAGAGTCACACCGTCAATGGATGAGCTGCCTTATAAGGGCGATACTCATGTCGGAAATGATGTCTGGATCGGCTATGAGGTACTGATTATGCCGGGTGTCACTATTGGCAACGGAGCCATTATTTCCTCGCGTTCAGTGGTCACTCGCGATGTCCCAGCTTATAGCGTGGTGGGCGGAAATCCTGCAACACTGATTAAAAACCGCTTCTCACCCGAAGTAACCCGCAAGCTGGAGGCCATTGCCTGGTGGGATTGGCCAATAGCAAAAATTAGCCGCCACCTCCATTTGATCACCGCGGGTGATGTTGAGGCGCTGACATTAGCAAACAGCGAGAGCGATCAGCCGTGATCAGGCTGAGCCGCGACGGATCAACACCGGCGGTAATATAACGCTTTGTAGCTGCAAATCGACACCTGCGATACGCTGAAGTAATCTCTGCCCAGCACTGTAGCCAATTTCTCGAGCAGAGCTGGTGATAAAGGTGAGTGGCGGTTCAGTGAGTTCAGCTTCTGGGACATCACCAAAACCAATTAATGCAACTTGCTGATCGAGATAAGCATCTACTCCCGCGCTGCCAATCGTCCGGCCGGTGCGCAAAATACCAAAGTATGCCCCGAGCGCGACGGATGCTTGATGGCAAACTATGGCACTGACATTGGGGTGATGACGTAATAACCTTTCGGCAGCATCCGCCGCTGCCTGCTGCTGACCATCACATTCAACCACCCATTCCGAACGAAAGGGTAGCCCATATTGCACTAGCGTGGCACAAAAGCCCCCTAGCCGCTCGGCCCGGGTTAATGAGTGCGAATGCCCGCCAAGATAGGCAATTTGCCGATGACCACGGCCAATAAGGAATTCGGTTGCCATTTTTGCCGCTTGCATATTATCGGGCCGGACCACATCCACCCCATCCAACACATTTGAACGAGCAGCACAAATCAGCGGAATATCATGCTCTGCGGCCTTTTCTTGCAGCCCCATCTCACGTTTAGCACCACCGCCCAGCACCAAGCCATCGACGCCTTGATCAATCAGCGTATCAAAACACCGCGATAATCCCTTTCCTTCGCGGCCACTTTGCGTCAGGAACAACAGCTTGCCTTCCGCCTCAATTGCCTCACTGAGCCCGGCAGTCATTTCTGCATAAAAGGGATCACTGATATCGCGCACAATCAAGCCAATCACGCCGGACGCCCCGCCGCGTAATTGTGCCGCCTGACGGTTACGCACATAGCCTAATTGTTCAATTGCCTGATTGACCCGGTCAGCAGTTGCCGGGGAGATACGTCCTTTGCCACTGATAGCTAATGAGACGGTCGCCACGGACACACCCGCCAATTTAGCCACATCGATGATGGTTATTTTTTTTGTTGTCATAACTGCGGATAAACAAGCCAAGTTAAACGTTTAATCTGATGATCCCCCCTGACATGCCCAAAGAATTTGGAGTTGCAGGTCGGCGGCCAGCAAGTGAGTCTCAAAGAGGCTCATTAATCCCGATGAGCTTACACCTTGTAAGTGATTCGGGTGAATGTGCGCAGCTAACAACCCTGCGGCTTCAAATGTGAGGGTATACAAAAATAGGATCAGTAATTGTGACATATCACTCATATTATCTGGGTTAAACGTTTTATCTTATTTTACCTCCAGACAGGGAGACGAAATAGTCGCCGTTATCCATCAATCAATCGTTATCTATCAATATCGTTATCTATCAATATGGTGTAAACGGCGTTTTTTAACATCAGGTGTATCAGTACAGGAGCCACTATGTCAGCGGCAAAAAAACAAAAAATTACGCTGTGGGAGTTTTTCCAGAGTTTAGGGAAAACCTTCATGTTACCGGTCGCCTTGCTCTCCTTCTGCGGGATCATGCTGGGTATCGGTAGTTCGCTTAGCAGTAAAGATGTCATCACACTCTTACCCTTTATTGGTCACCCTGCTTTCCAGCTATTGTTTACTTGGATGAGTAAGGTCGGTTCATTTGCCTTTAGCTTCTTGCCGGTGATGTTCGCCATCGCGATCCCATTGGGGATGGCGCGCGAAAACAAAGGTGTGGCGGCTTTCTCTGGTTTCGTCGGCTTTGCTGTCCTGAATCTGGCCACCAACTTTTACCTCACCACCAGCGGTGTATTACCCACCACTGACCCGTTGGTACTGAAAACCCATAACATCCAGAATATTTTAGGTATTCAGTCCATCGACACCGGCATTTTGGGTGCGGTGATCGTGGGGATCATTGTTTACTTACTGCATGAGCGCTTCAATACCATTCGCTTACCTGATGCATTAGCTTTCTTTGGTGGCACTCGTTTTGTGCCGATTGTCACCACTGTGGTGCTTGGGTTAGTCGGCTTGTTGATCCCATTGATCTGGCCTTGGTTCGCCGCAGGTATTAATGGATTGGGCCGATTGATTAACGGCGCGGGCATGTTCGGGCCAATGATCTTCGGCAGCGGTGAGCGCTTATTACTGCCTTTCGGCTTACACCATATCTTAGTTGCACTGATCCGCTTCACTGAAGCAGGCGGCACCATGGATGTGTGTGGTCATAGTGTCAGTGGGGCTTTAACCATCTTCCAGGCGCAGTTATCTTGCCCTACCACCACCGGTTTCTCTGAAAGTGCCACGCGCTTCTTGTCGCAAGGCAAAATGCCGGCCTTCCTGGGCGGTCTGCCGGGCGCGGCACTGGCGATGTATCATTGCGCCAAACCTGAGAACCGTCATAAAATTAAAGGCTTGCTGATTTCAGGTGTAGTGGCTTGTGTCATCGGCGGCACCACAGAACCGATCGAATTCCTGTTCCTGTTTGTGGCCCCATTCTTGTATCTGATCCACGCCATCCTGACCGGGCTGGGCTTTACTGTCATGGCGTTGTTGGGTGTGACCATCGGGAATACTGACGGTAATATCATTGATTTCGTGGTATTTGGCATCTTGCACGGCACAGCAACCAAATGGTATTGGGTGCCCGTGGTCGCCGGGATTTGGTTCGTCGCTTACTATTGCATTTTCCGTTTTGCTATTCAGCACTTCAATATCAAAACACCGGGCCGTGAGAGTGAGACCCTCGCCAGCAGCAATGCAGAAAAAGCCGCCAGTGGTGCAATCACCGGGAAATCTGGCTATAACTCCCCGGCTATTTTGGCCGCTCTGGGTGGCGCTGATAATATTGTCTCACTGGACAATTGCATCACCCGCTTACGAATGTCAGTTAAAGATATGAATTTGGTAGATAAAGAGGCGCTGAAAGCTAACCGTGCTATTGGTGTGATTCAGCTCAATGACCACAATCTTCAAGTTGTTATTGGTCCACAAGTGCAATCAGTGAAAGATGAATTAGACTCACTGATAGGCAATGAACAATTCGCAACATCTTAGGATGGTAATTCGCTAAATAGCGTTGCCTCAATACTAGTTACATAGAAACTATACCCAAAGTCATTGGCGTCGCAGGTAGGCAGCCAGCAAACTCATCCCGATGAGCTTACACGAGTAAGTGATTCGGGTGAGTTAGTGCAGCTAACACCCCTGCGGCGTCAAGGGCGAAGGGTATATTTGATAAGCGAGATGCTGATGTTTGATTTCTCCACACCTGTCGACCGTCACGGCACTTGGTGTACCCAATGGGACTATATTGCTGACCGTTTTGGTGCTGCGGACTTACTGCCATTCACTATCTCGGATATGGACTTCCCCACTGCGCCGGTTATTTTACAAGCACTTAATCAGCGCATCGGGCACGGTGTGCTGGGGTATAGCCGCTGGCAACATGAAGACTTTCTCGGCGCAATTCGTCATTGGTATCAGCAGCGTTTTCATTGCTCGATTGATACATCAATGGCGGTCTATGGCCCGTCAGTTATCTATATGGTGGCCCAGTTGATTCGCTGCTGGTCAGCGCCCGGTGATTTTGTCGTCACCCACACTCCGGCCTATGATGCTTTTTATAAAGTGATCCTCGGCAATCAACGCCAATTACTCAATTGCCCGCTGCAAAAAATTGATAATCAGTGGCAATGTGATATGGCGCATTTGGAAGCATTACTGGCACGTCCGCAAACTAAAATATTGTTGCTGTGCAGCCCGCATAATCCCACCGGCAAAGTCTGGACAGCGCAAGAACTTGCGCTCATGGCTGAGCTGTGTGAGCGCCATCAGGTCAACGTTATCAGTGATGAAATCCACATGGACATGACTTGGGGTAATCAAGTACATACCCCCTGGAGTCAGGTGGGACAAACCCCGTGGGCTTTACTGACCTCCGGCTCTAAGACATTTAATATCCCCGCGTTAACCGGGGCTTACGGTTTTATCAGTGATACTGAAACCCGCGATAGCTACAACCAAATGCTAAAAGGCCGCGATGGCCTCTCTTCTCCTGCGGTACTGGCGATCGTCGCGCATATCGCGGCTTACCGACAGGCAGAACCCTGGTTGGATGAATTACGCCGTTATCTGCAAGCCAATTTGGCTTATGTTGCGCTGCGGTTAAATGAAGCATTTCCGGCATTAAATTGGCAGCCACCACAGGCAACTTACTTAGCCTGGATAGATTTACGCCCCTTAAATCTTGACGATCATCAATTGCAGAACGTGCTGATTGAAAAAGAGAAAGTCGCCATTATGCCCGGTTTCACCTACGGCGAAGAGGGCCGCGGCTTCCTACGTCTCAATGTCGGTTGCTCGCGCAGCAAAGTTGAAGCTGGGATGGATAAATTGATTAGCGGCATCCAGTTTTTGCAGGGGAAATAGCGTTTTCACCTCGGTTATAACGGCTTGTTGAACGGATAAATAAGTATAAAAATGTGGCTTCCCATTAAGGTAATTGCATTCATTTATTTATAGGGAACAAGGATTTGTGCCTAAAATAACAACCATGAATTTTATAACGGCTAATTATGGCGATTTCACTTACCATAGACTGGACTTTTCGATTGATGATCATGATTTTATTATGATCTTCTCTGAAGTTCTCATGCTAGAGAGCGGTGGAACCTCAAATTTCTCCAACGAGGATGTGGGGTTTATCATCCCCGCTGATACTTATGAAGTGAAATTTGATCGTGCGGAGAATTTTCATAATGACCGCTTCTTTGAATTACCGACAAGCCAATACAGCAGGCTCAACTATAAAGGTTTAATGCGGCTGGGTTGTGCTCTAAATCTATTAATCATGAATCATTATCAAAGCTTTAAACCTAAACTTTATTTATCAGTAGCCGTAAATACTCGGTTAAAACTGCTCTATGACCGTTTATCTGGCCATCAGAATTTTAACATTCCTGTTGAAATCAAAAAGAACATTGGCGAAGGAGGGAGAGGATATGCCATCAAAACACCTCGATTCTATGATATTGCAGCGTAAAAAAGAGGGAATGAAGCGAGCCAAAGCCGCCTTTGTTGCCGCTGAAAAAAATGGAACATTAACTGTGGTAAAAGCGGTATTCCCATCGCGTTAGTCCTATTTTCGGCACCTTTCATCTCTAAAAGGTGCCGAAATGAGATTTAAGTCACTTTTTTATGCAACATGTTGGCTATTTTCACTGGTTTGTTTTTATAATGTTCTGCACTTTACCGACAACATCCATTTAAAAGAGTGAGTGCACCTATGATTGACCTCCGCCTACCCTTGACTGACATTCATCGCCACCTTGACGGCAATATCCGTGCGCAAACTATTTTGGATTTGGGCCGTCAGTTTAATCTGTCGTTACCCGCTGATGAATTAGAAACCCTGCGCCCACATGTTCAAATCACTCAAACTGAACCCGATTTGGTCAGCTTTCTGCAAAAACTGGATTGGGGGGTCGCGGTGTTAGGCTCCCTCGATGCTTGCCGCCGCGTGGCATATGAAAACGTCGAAGATGCCGCCAATGCGGGTTTACATTATGCCGAACTGCGTTTTTCTCCATTCTATATGGCAATGAAACACCAGTTACCCGTCGCCGGTGTGGTAGAAGCCGTCATTGATGGTATCCAATCTGGTTGCCGTGATTTTGATATTGATATTCGTCTTATCGGGATCCTTAGCCGCACTTTTGGTGAGCAAGCCTGTTTACAAGAACTTGATGGTTTACTGGCGCATCGTGACGGTATTACTGCGCTGGATCTGGCGGGTGATGAGCTGGGCTTCCCTGGTGGCCTATTCCGCAGTCATTTTAACCGCGCGCGGGATGCTGGTTTGCGGATTACCGTCCATGCCGGTGAAGCCGCAGGCCCTGAAAGTATCTGGCAAGCTATCCGCGAGTTAGGCGCGGAACGTATCGGTCACGGTGTTAAGGCCGTGGAAGATATTAAGCTGATGGATTATTTAGCTGAGCATAGCATTGGCATTGAGTCCTGTCTGACTTCCAATATTCAGACCAGCACGGTCGCCTCACTGGCGGCTCACCCCTTGGCCATCTTCTTACGCCATGGAGTGTTAGCATCAATAAACACCGATGACCCTGCAGTGCAAGGCATTGAAATTGCCAATGAATATCATGTTGCCGCGCCAGCTGCGGGCCTGACACCGCAAGAAATTCGTCAGGCTCAGGAAAATGGGCTGACAATGGCCTTTATTAGCGAACAAGAAAAACAGGCGCTGCGCGATAAAATCCGCGCTTAAGTGACTGAAAGAAGGCTAACAAAAAACGCCCGTGTTTCAATGAAATACGGGCGTTTTTTTATTGATAATGCGCTATGACTTAGTTTCAGTATTCTCAGCCAAAAGCGGTTGGGTGCTTGCCAGCTCTTTGGCCGCATTTTCTTTAGCAACCCGTTTGGCGTAATGTTGTGCCAATACCGCACAAACCATCAATTGAACCTGATGGAATATCATCAGCGGCAATACCATCACCCCCACTACCGAGGCAGGAAACAACACATTAGCCATCGGGATCCCATTTGCCAGGCTTTTCTTCGAGCCACAGAACACAATGGTAATCTCATCGGCGGTGTTAAAACCCAGCCAACGCGCGGCTAGCGTATTGATAACCAATACGAATATCAGCAACACCATTGAACAAACTAATATTGCCAACAAAGACCAGCCGTCGATTTGGTGCCAAATCCCCTCCACCACCGCCTCACTGAAGGCCACATAAACCACTAATAGAATTGATGACCGGTCAGTGATATTAACCAGCTTTTTATAACGTTCAACCCATTTGGCAATCAGTGGACGGGATAAATGACCGACAATAAATGGCACCATCAATTGCATGACGATAGAACCGATAGCATGCAAGGTATCAGAATCGCCCCCCTGTGTTTGCATCAGCATGCCCACCAAAATCGGTGATAAAAAAACACCGAGGATACTGGAGGCCGATGCGCTACATATGGCGGCCGCCACATTCCCGCCCGCCACCGAGGTATAGGCGATGGCAGATTGAACTGTTGCTGGCAATGCACACAGATAAAGGAAACCCAGATACAATGTTGGCGTTAACACCCCCGGAACCAATACATTCATGCCTAATCCCAGTAACGGGAACAGAGCAAAGGTACTGAGGAACACCACCAAGTGCAGCTTCCAATGCCCCATGCCGGAAACTATCGCGGCGCGGGAAAGTTTGGCCCCGTGCATAAAGAACAATAATGCGATAGCCGCCGTCGTCAAGTGCTCGAACCACACCTTAACTTCGCCCTCACAGGGGAAGATTGAAGCAATGATAACGACCAGTATCAATACCAATAAAAACTTATCTATTCGTAAGCGTTGTAACCAGGGCATGCCACTGTATTCCTTCAATTATCCCCTTCGCTCTAGAAGCCGCGGGGGTGTTAGCTACGCTCACTCACCCGAATCACTGACTTATGTCAGCTCATCGGGATTTGTTCACTTGCTGCCTACTCGCAACTCCAATAGCTTTGGGTATGGTTTTTAGGCCTAATTCAGTTTGCAGTGACAACTGGCAACGTTTTTTTCTGTTGATCAGAGGCAATGCCCAGCTCGATCAACTCCATCACCTTAATCGCTTCAGAGGCTGGTACCGGATTGGCGGCCGTCCCCAAAATGGCATCGCGAACTCCGGCATAATAAGCAGGATAATTACCTGGCAATGTCAGCAAAGGTTTCTCGGTCAGCACACCGTCATGTGACAGTGTCACGATACCATCGCGCATATCATAGCCCCAGTCAGCTTGTGGTAAACGCTCACCCGCTTTCAGCCGGTCTTCCTGCGGGTCTAAACCAAATTTAATATAGCTGCCCTGCATACCGTGGACGATATAACGCGCGTTTTCTGCCGCCGCGATTACAGTGCCGTGCAACACCACGCGTTGCCCCGGATAGCTGAGAATAGCATGGAAATAGTCAACGGATTGCGCCCCTGGGCGTAACATCCCTAAATCAACATTCAGTTGATCTGGCAAACCAAACAGTTGTAGCGCTTGATCCAATAAATGTGGCCCCAAATCGTACCAGATACCGCTGCCAGCACCGGCTTGTTCACGCCACCGCTGACGGATCTCCGGGCGATAGCGGTCAAAGTGAGATTCAAAATAGACCACTTTACCCAACGAGCCTTCCGCCAATAAGGTTTTTAATGTCAGGAAATCACTGTCCCAGCGGCGATTGTGGAACACGGACAGCAAAAGACCGGCGTCGTCAGCTTGTTGCTTCAGATCATTTGCTTGTGACAGTGTCACAGTAAACGGCTTATCAACCACCACATGCTTACCCGCTGCCAGCGCCTTTTGAGCCAAAGGATAGTGGGTATCATTAGGGGTAGGAATGACGATGAGATCAATGGCAGGGTCATCAAATAACGCTTGCGGGTCAGAAACAACAGTCATCGATGGCCAGTCAGCATGAACTTTACTGGCATCACTACTAGAAACGCCCGCCAGTTCCAGCCCTGGAGTCCCCATAATCAGCGGTGCATGAAAGGTTTTACTGGCGTAGCCATAACCCAGTAAACCCACTTTTATTTTTTCGGCCATCATGTATTTCCTCTTGCCCGATATATGCCCTAAATAATGCAAGCAGCCAACACACATGCCGCTTGAAGTATGACGGGCATGCCCGCTATTTGATATCACTCGAACAACCGATTTGACACCATGATGATTGCTGCGACAAGAGGTAATTTTTTGCTAAACATAACTGGCGCGGTTAAATCCGCGTAATTTCAGCTGAATCATCACGCCATTCAGGGGGGTGCAAGCTACGTTGTGGGTAGTTGGTTTCAATGCTGCGACGCCTGAAATCACTGGGGCTGACGCCCACGCGCTTACGGAAAACGCGGGAGAAATACAGCTGGTCATCATAGCCCACGACACGGCCAATGGTGGCAATAGGTTCTTGCGTGGTTTGCAGCAATAATTTAGCCCGGATAACCCGTTGGTCTTCGCGCCAACGCAAGATATTGATACCGACCTGATCGCGAAACAGATGCGCCAACCGTGACGGCGACAAACACACATGCCGCGCCACTTCATCAATGCGCAACTCGCCCGCCAGATTGCCGGTGATAAATTGACATGCTTCGATAACGCGAGGGTCCATAATGCGTTGCGGGCTGAGGGGGTCTTCTTCCATTGAACGCAATAACAGCCGCTCCAGTAAGTTCATCCCTAACTCTTCGCCAAAACGCCGCCCGGATTTTTGTGTTTCTTCTATATTGGCAAACAGCCGATCAAACTCCAGCAGTAAATTATTGTTGGTATCGGTCGGTAAGGATAAACGCCCTACTTCATGGGCTTTACTGTGCCACTCTAGCCAATCAGCCCAGTAGGCCCGAGGCCGGAAATAGACCCAACGGTGATACCAACAATCACTGTTGGGTGAGCGGCCATAATAATGAGCAACCTTAGGCGGAAATAACAACAAGTCACCGGGTTTACTGTAAAACGTGTTTTCTCCATCAAAAATTTTGCCCTGCCCTTTAATGGTCAGGTTTAGAATGTAACCTTTCATACCGCCGGGTCGGTCGATAAAAAAATCGAGCGGCCCATCAGCTAAAATAGGGGTTAATCCCGCCACCAGATAAGCATTAAAGGTATAGCCTGGCAGCAAGGGGTTAGGTTGCGGTTCCTGAGCCATTCGATGATACATTGAGTCTCCTTGGCATCCCTTTCTGATTTTTTATGCGCTTATCTCAGTCTATCGAACCCATTTTACACTGCCCAATAGTGATAACAAAATTGTGAGCCAGAATGGTTTTTTATGGACTTTTCTGTCGTCCACCCACTGATACCCTCTATTTGGCCTAGTGGGAGCGAAGCTGCAAAATGCGACATTTAGAAAGAGAGTCTCTTTAACTAGTTGATATTAAACTATAATAAAATTAACTGTTGCTATTCAAGAGGCGTTTCTGTCCTTCTAACTTGATATCTTCCATCGGTTTTTCGCTATTGCTATTATTTTGAAATCCCATCGATTCGCATTTATCCCGTTTTTCGGCTCAGATTAACTGCAAATGAAAAGACGTCTCTTTGGGCTCTGGATGCTAATTATTGTTTATCTCGTAAATCTGTCCCAATCCTTTATGAGACGGTCTGCTTTAGGTAGACCTGTACAAGACAAATATGACGGCGGAAACTTTGCACTCTGCAATAAGTGGAGTTTCTCACCGCCGTGAATAGTTAACTGTCATTAAACGAAAATGCAATAATTTCGGGCAATACATTGCCCTGAGGAAAATATTAATACACTTATTTAATTGATAATTAAACGAAAGCCAGCGCATTAGTGGTAGGGAATAATACGCAGCTTTACTTTTTATCCGTGATAATAAAACAGAAGGTTTAGCGTTCGTTAAAAAAATATCAATATATTACGATTGTGTAATATTTTCGTAATGTCGCTGTTCTGCCCGGCATTTATGTTAACGGACTGTTTTAAACCTGCCTCCTCCCTGTTTTAAGGATAAAACATGAAAACCAAATCACGTTTGGTGCTGGGTACTTCACTGGGTTGCCTCTTTTTTCCGGCAGCCGTTCTGGCCGCCGGGAGCCCTTTCCCAGAGTCCGGTCGGCCTGGCGTACCGGACAGCTGGCTGACCCCCGAATTCAACTGTCAGTGGGGACTGGGGGCGATTAATGCGCACCATGCCTACGCCCGGGGTTACAACGGGCAGGGGGTGAACATGGGTGTGCTTGATGGGAAGCTTTTCCCCCACCCCGAGTTTGCCGGCAAGCTCGCCATTATTTCCGATTATCTGCCTTATAATTTTGACAAGGATGAGAACAGTGAAGCGATCACCTTCGGGTCGCACGGCGCCCATGTGGCCGGCATTGCGGCGGCCAGCCGGGATGGTGCCGGCATGCACGGGGTGGCTTTCGGTGCCACCCTCGCCACGGGCAGTGTTCCGCGCACGGACAGCCAGCTGGAATACATGACCCAGAGCAACGTCAGGGTGATTAATAACAGCTGGGGAGATTACCCACCGATTGAAACAGATGCCGAAGGAAACGACGTATCCCTGCCTAATGGTACCTATAAGTATCAACAGGTCACGCCAGCGTCCCAGCTCGATAAGCTGGCCCCCCTCAAAGCGCGGATAGACGCCTTCAGCCGGGCCCCGATCCCCAGGGTTATCGCCAATGACAACCTGGATATTGCCGGTTACGCCGGCATGCTGCGCGCTGCGCGCCACGGCAAGCTGATTGTTTTCGCGGCCGGCAACTCCAACAATTACAATGTGCCCATGAGGGATGAAAGCATTCCTTATTTCTTTCCTGAGGTGGTGAGCCACTACCTGATGGTCACCAACCTGACGCCAGACGATGAACTGGCGGTCAGTTCCACAAGCTGCGGGCATACCGCCAGCTACTGCGTTTCGGCACCCGGTACGGATATCTACAGCGCAGTAGGACACTTTGCTTCCCGTACCGGCGACCACATCACGGAAGCGGCGCTGAACCAGGGAGAACTGAGCGTGGCACCGGGCTACGCGAACATGACGGGCACCTCCATGGCTGCGCCCCTCGTCACCGGGGCGGCCGCCGTGCTGATGCAGCGCTTCCCCTACATGACGACGGAGCAAATCAGCACCGTACTGAAAACCACCGCCACCGACCTCGGTGCGCCGGGCATCGATGCCCGCTTCGGCTGGGGAAAAATCAACCTGAAAGATGCCATTGACGGCCCCAGGATGCTGATTGCCCCGGCGGACATCCCGGCGGAACTCTATGTGCCCGGTTCGTACACCCAGACCCAGTTTGTGGCCACTATCCCGGGGGCCGGTGCGCTTCTTGACCCCGGGACGCCGCTGGAACGGCGATGTACCGGTCCGGAATGTGCCTGGGATATCTGGCGTAATGATATTGCCGGCCATGGCGGGCTGACCAAAGAGGGAGCAGGGACGCTGGTGCTGAGGGGGCACAACACCTACCATGGGCCGACGCAGGTCAATCAGGGCACGCTGATGGTCAACGGTTCGCTGACGTCGGACGTGTCGGTGCAGGATGGTGGTGTGTTGGGTGGCAACGGCTCGATCGGGTCACTCGTGGCCCAGGCCGGTGGCGCCGTGGCGCCGGGTAACGGTATCGGCACGCTGACGGTCGCGAATGACGTCACCTTTGACGCCGATTCAGGCTATGCCGTGGAGGTCACGACAGAGGGCCGTAGCGACCGCATTCAAAGCGCCGGCAAGGCACGGCTGAAGGGCGGTGAGGTGGCGGTGACGCTGGAAAGCCGGGGCAACCTGCTGAGCCCAAAAGAAGTACGCAGCCTGCTGGGGCAGCGGTACAGCATCCTGACAGCGGCCCAGGGGATTGAGGGGCAGTTTACTGCGGTACAACCCAACTCCCTGTTCCTGGGTACCGGACTGAGCTACCGGCCGCAACAGGTGGAGTTGACCGTGGTGCGCAACGCCACCCCGTTTGCCGTCGTGGCCGCCACGACCAACGAACGGGCCGTGGCGGTGGCGGCAGAACGCCTGCCTGTCGGCCACCCGGTGTACGAATCGGTGCTGATGTCGGACTCTGCCACTCAGGCCCGTCAGGCGTTTCGTCAGCTGTCCGGCCAGGTGCATGCCGATGTGCTGGCGGCGCAGATAAACGACAGTCACGCCTTGCGGGAAACCCTGAATGGACGTTTGCGCCAAAGCGAAGGTTTGGCCGGCACCTCCGGCATCAGGGCGGATGAACATGGCGCCTGGGCAACGCTGCTGGGCGGCTGGGGACAGGCGACCGGCGATACCAACGCCACCGGGTATCAGACGTCAACGTCCGGGGTAATGCTGGGCGCTGACCGCCGCGTGGGTGGCCATCTGCGGCTGGGCGTGGCCACGGGCTATACCCGCACCACGCTGCAAGGGGGCTACGGGGCCTCAGCCACCCGTAAAAACGTTCCTCTGGCGCTTTACGGCAGCGTCGCCTGGGGCGACCTGGCCCTGCGCGCCGGGGCGGCCAACACCTGGCACCGTATCGATACTCGACGCAACATTGCGTACGGCAGCCAGTCCGACCGGGTGGAGGCCGGGTATACCGCCCAGACACAGCAGCTGTTCGCCGAGGCCGGCTATCGGCTGGATATGCCGCTGGGCGTCAGCCTGGAGCCGTTTGCCGGTCTGGCCTATGTGCGGACAGCGAACGGCGGGTTTGCCGAGAAAGGCGGCGGCGCCGCGCTGCAGGGCAACCGACAGCATCAGGACGCCATGTTTTCCACGGCGGGCCTGCGGGCAGAAAAGCGCTGGCAGGCCGGCGGTGCCGTTGATATGGGGGTGTACGGAGAACTGGGCTGGCAACACCAGTTAGGGAAAACGGCACGCGATGCGGACCTGAAATTTAACAACACGGCAGCCTTTACCGTCGGCAGCGTACCGGCCGACCGCGACAGCGCACTGGTCAGGGCAGGCGTTGAGGCGAAGCTGTATGACAACGCCACCCTGTCGCTGGGCTACGGCGGCCAGTTGTCCTCGCGTCAGCAGGACAATAGCGTGAACGCCGGGTTTAGCTGGCGTTTCTGATCCCGGAGACGGTGCGGCCGGCGTCAGGGTACGGCACCATCACAAAACAGCATGTTATCCGATCAGACACAACCGTCAGTAAAGGCGGATGCGTGTCAATGCATCCCATTAACAAGGAAGCTAAAGCATGAAATTACGCCACTCACTGTTACTGGCGCTCCCATTATGCGCATTGCCAGCCCTGTCGTTTGCGGCAGAAGGCAGCTGCGCCACCAAGGAACAGAACATCCAGCAACAGATAGATTACGCCACCCAGCACGACAATCCCCACCGTGTGGCCGGGCTGAAAAAAGCGTTGAGCGAAGTGCAGACCAACTGCACCGAAGCTGGCCAGCAGGCCGGCAGTCTGGAGAACAACTCTTTTGCTATTCCCGGCCACCTGTTCAATGCACATGCTGGCCCAGCCGGAAGCACCTGGACGCTGGTAACTTACACGGGGGAGTTACTGCAAGAAATTGAAAAGCGCTATGGGCCGCGTGAGGATGGCTGGACGCTGCTCGGCGTGGAGTTTCATGATGCCGCGCCTCAGATCTGGTTTCCGGGCAGCCATGAGACCTCGTCCCGCAGACACATTGCCATCATGCTGAGTGGCAGAGCCTTTCATGATGAAAAGCGCGCGGTTTACCAGTTGGCGCACGAGTGCGTGCATCTGCTGGCACCGGTCGTGGGCGGCGGGTCACTGGTCATTGAGGAAGGTCTGGCCACCGCGTTCTCGGAAGACATGCTGGAAATATGGTTTAATGACAAGAACAAGCAGGCGTATACCAAAGATGATCCGCGTTACAGGGATGCGGCAGCGAAAGTACGTCACCTGCTGCAGCTGGAGCCGGATGCCATCCCCCGGCTCCGGAAGGTGGAACCGGCTTTTAAAAACATGACGGCGGCAACATTTGCCACTGCGGGACTTCAGGTGCCAGCCCAACTGGTGCAGGAGCTGCTGGCCGACTTTCCCATAGTTCAGTAACCTGAACCGCCTCAAGTTTTCTGGAGAGTTTTCACTCCAGGAACATCACCACCATCATGGAAGAATTGGACAACCTTTATGTTAAAACCGCTGTCATTGACATTGCTTATTGCCGGTATTATCCCGTTCAGCAGCCAGGCTGGCTCAATCCAATGGGAGTCCTGCTTAAACAGCAAGTTTCACTCCTGGTTTAACGGCTTTCCCCCCTCCCCACAACTGCGCTGTGGCTTTCTGGAAGTGCCATTGCAGTATAAAAATGGCACCAGTATTGAAGAATACGGCACAGATAAAACCGTCAGACTTGCATTGACCCTGCTGCCAGCGAAAGGCGTGCGCGAGGGGGGCTTAGTCATGATCAGCGGCGGTCCGGGTCAGTCAGGTATATCAGGTAAAAAGCCCTCCCGAGATGCTGACTGGCCAGTCACTAACCTGCACGAATCCTGGGATATCGTGAGGTACGATCCGCGAGGTGTCGGGCAATCTACCCCTAAAATTAACTGCACGGTGCCAGAGAATGCATCAGCCGCGGTCACCAGTCAGGAGCAGAAAATCCACAATAAGCTTAAAGCCTGCATCGATAATACCGGCGTTGAGGTACTAAAACATATTGGCACTGATGAAGCCGTCAGTGATGTGGATCGTATTCGCCAGGCGCTGGGTGACAGCAAGCTGACAGCAGTGGCTTATTCCTACGGCACTCAGGTTGCAGCGCTCTACGCCGAACGTTTTCCCTCAACGACCCGGGCAATAGTGCTGGATGGGGTTGTCGAACTGGAGGTGGCAAAGGATGATTTCATCTGGCAGCTTAATGATGCACGGGGATACCAACAGACCTTTGAGCGCTTTGCTGCCTGGTGCGCAGAAACCGGCAGTTGCCCTCTCTCATCAGACAAAATGCTCGCTACCCAGCAGTATCGCAATCTGTTGAGTCAACTGCACGCTCAGCCGCTATACGGAGCTGAAGGTCGGCAAATATCCGCCAATGACCTGCGATTCCTGACACAAGTTCTTCTGCTATGGCGCTCATCCTGGCCTTCCCTGGCCACTGCGGTCAGGCAGCTCAGTGCCGGTATTGTCAGTACAGAAGTCAACGGATTGCTGAATAATTCCGCATCAATTCTTGATTGGGATGCATTGAGCGTTATCACTTGCGCTGATCAACCCATACGTAAATATAGCCAGAATGACATTCTCCGTCAGCGCCAGTTGATTAGGGAGGCGTTCGCGGCGACGAATTATCCGCCTCAGACAGCGGATCCCCTGAATTTGTGTGACTTATGGCCATGGAAAAACAATGTTCTTGCCAAACGCCCGGTTCATGTACCTCATCTGCCGCAGTTACTGTTTGTTGCGCAGCGGCACGATCCCACCACCCCCTGGCACAATGCCAGAGCCATGGCCACGCTATTCAGCAGTCCGCTGCTGACACGGGAAGGTGACGGGCATACGCTGGCGTTGTCAGGAGCGAATCTGTGTGTGGATAAGACGGTAGTGGATTACCTGATAAATCCTGATAAAAAGCGCCACGATAGCGTCTGTCGGTGAAGCCTTTTGGAATAACCGTTTTCGGCAGCTCTGCCGCTCATCAGTATTTGAGCAATGGTACGCAGGTGCAAGCGCACCGTTATTCTCTACCGTGCAGATGATCTTATCCGCAGAACCGTCTGGCGTGTGGTGTTAAACTCACGCGCCACGGCACTGATACTGACACCTTCTTTTCTGTTCAGCAATAGCGCGCACAATGCCTGTAGGGAATTCGTTTATTGATTCAGGGTAATGACCCTGTACTTGTCGGAATTTCAGTTGAAGGGCAAATCCTAAACGCCCCGTATCGGTCATACCAGGGAGCAAGGAAAGCTCATCAGCAAGCAAACTCCACACGTCCCTGTCATCAAAAGTCTGATCCTGTGACAACATCCCAACTCCCTGAATCATCAATGGGTAATCGCTATGGCAACCATTTCACAGGTGAGTGATTTTTACTCAGATCCAGTTCAAAAAAGTCAGATGTCGCATTTTGCAGCTTCGCTTCCACTGGGCCTATTTGGCCCACCGTTCGTGGTGTCAGCCTTATGGACTGGCAGCGTTATTGCCCCACACTTTTTTATGCCCCCCCATTAGCCACTTTTTCATAAGTTCTAAATAAATGTACAACCTGATTTAATAAACCGTTCAGGAATATAACGATTCAAACCTTCTGCTTTGCAGTATTCTTTAAAGGTGCTTAGCGAATTTACTTTTGCCTTGCCGTATATCAATTGCAATTTATTTTCTATTGTGCGGTAAGAAAGATTGAGTTTTTTCGCTATCTCTTTAGCGTTAAGGGATTGTAATAAGAAAAAAATCACTTCAAGTTCTTTTTGATTAAAATCATTTGTCGGTGGTTTCATTACCAATACAGGGGGGATTTCCTGATTAAATAAGTCATATAAAGAAATAAAATTGAACTTTGTCACATGATAAATAGTGCCGATACATTTTTTTTCATTATCAAAAAGAGGGAATTTTTCGCAAAGCGTATGCTCTTGCCCCCATAAACAGGTCTGAATCATCGCCACACGTTGCTTATCTGTCTCAACCTCCCGGTCTTGTTTTTGTAAATCTGACGCAAATTCTGCCCACTGGGCAGGACACTCGCTGTCTAATCGGCCTTCAATATCAAATTCAAGCGGTAATTGGCTAAGTTTAAGGGTGGCTTTATTGGCATACATAAAGCGCGATTCGCAATCTTTTACCCCCCAAGGCTCTTCATTATTTTCCATAAATGATACGAGCGAACCAAAAGTCTCTACATCTAGTCCTTTAGAACCCATTATTTTGGGGTGATTAATTTTATCTATCATTATTAGCTCCTTTTAAAGTGATCAATATTCTATGGTAAGAATTTAAAATATTATTTTCCCTTTATGCTACCCATTATCCAATAAATAACACTGGCAATGATTAATGAATTGAATGACGGAATACCAAGTTCAATATTCATACTGCCGATAGTTCCCACGATACAAGCCGCAATAGCCTTCCAGCCAATTAATGGCGTTGATTCAGGCAATGTCTGTGCCTGGCGAGTGGCATCAAGCAATTGGCGGCTGCTGCGTAACACATAGTAGTCCACCAGCATGACACCTGATATTGGCGGAAAGACAACACCGAGTAGCGTGAGAAAATCAGTAAACTTATCTAAAATCCCGACTATTGATAGGAGAGTTCCTACGATACCGAGTAACAGCGTCAACCAAGTGCGACTCCACCGGTTACCGGTGATTCCCTCTACCACGTTGGTCAGAGCAAGCGATGAAGAATACAAGCAAACATCATTTACCTTGATAGTCGCAAGAATAACGGTGAGCAACCCGATCCACCCTGATGTTTGGATCATGATGGTGACCACATCGTCAGTGTTGAGCGCATGCGCAATCAATATGGCGATGCCATTGATCATAAATTCACCCACCAAGATGCAGACCATCGTCATCCAAAATACGTGCCTACTATTTTTACAATAGCGGCTAATATCGGGTGTCATAAGTGCGCCGACGATGTATCCCCCGGCAACCATCGTAGCACCTGCAGCAATAGTCATCGACGTTCCGGTCGGGATGACGACTGCCAGATCAACAATATTGTGTCCGGCTAGCAGATTTAACGAAATCCAACCCATCGCCAGAAAAAAGAGCGGTACGGCGAATTTTGCGGTCCAGCTTAACGCTTTGAATCCAAATGCAACCAGTAGTGTAAATGCTATGCCAGAGATAGCAGCAGCCCATCTAAAGCTGAGAAAGTCGCCCAACATATGATTCAAACTATTAGCAAAAACTGCATTCAATATACCAAACCAACCCAGAAGGCTAATCGCAATTCCGCTGCCAATAATCACCGAACCAACACGACCAAAACCGCACCACCGAGCCAACAAACTAATTGACAATCCCTCACGCGCACCGGCAATGCCGAGCCCAAGGCTAATAAATTGGAGTAGTAAACTCCCTAACACGGTGGCCAGCATCGCCTGGCTAAACGTCATCGCATGCCCTAAAGTGGCACCTAACATAAATTGTGCTAAGGTTGTGATTGCGCCCACTCTGACCAAAGTAACGGAGAGAAAACTTGATTTGGCAGATAACGGTAAGCGACTCAAGGAATAATCGTCACCGCGGGAAGAGAGTCCATTCATGCTTATACTCCTTATATTTTTTGAACTTTAAACTACTTTAAATTGGTTTTATTAATGTGAACAAACCTGGTTTCATTTATATAAATGAAATCAATTTTATTAATGCAAATATGGTTATTGTTATTCCGTGAACCATTGTCTTAAATGGAAGTTTTGTTATAAGATAAATAACTCAGCAAGGATTGAAAAGCAAGTTCTGCTTAATCTACAAAGGCTAATTAATTTCATTTAATGATATAACCTTATTCAACATTTAATATGAGACTTATATGTGCAAAAACAACCAACACTTTCACCTTCCTGACGAAGTTCCGTTGCAGTTCATTTTTTTGTGGGAGAGCAGTGATGAAGCTTGGGGTTTCAAAGACCTTGACTCGCGCTATTTATATGCTAACACCCCATTCTTTAAACTATTAAATTTGCCACCAAAATTTCGTATTAACGGTTTGTCACAGAGTGAACTGCCCCATCCCTCTTTTGCAAAATTTTCATCCCAATTCAGAGCACAAGAGCAGCTAGCAGCGATAACTAAAAAACGAGTCTCTTCAATTGAGATGCATTGCTTTGGCCGCGAACAAAAACTTCAACCTTATATATTTGATAAATTCCCACTTTTAAATAGAGAAAAAGAGTGCCTGGGTGTTATTTTCCATGGAAAAAAACTGGATTTACTCACCGCTGAGCAATATTTTAATAAAGAGTTACTTCTTACATTCTTAGTTGAAAAGCCAGATAATTTTTTTACTGATGAAGAATTTGATGTCGTGTTTTATATACTTCAAAACGCAAGTAATAAGACTATCGCCCAGAAGCTGGCGCGCTCTGAGCAACATGTCGAAAGTTATCGGAGAAAAATTTACTTTAAAGCACATTGTTATTCATTCTACGATTTTAAAAAATTCTGCCATAAAAAGGGATATAACCATTATGTTCCGCAAAAATTCCTCGCACCTGGTTCCATAATTATTCCGAATTCAGTATGGAATCTTGGTGATGCCGGGTGCCCAGTCGAACAAAATTAGCCCGGTGGTTGCTTGTTGTTTGACTGCCATCACAAAAACGCTATACGAAGCAGAAAAGTGCATACTTCCAGCGATTGACTCCTCACCTTTGGCTGCCACTCACTCCTATCTTGGTTAGCAATCAATGAGCAATTGCCAATGAATCTTTTTTCAGCAATGAGTTAGGAGCAACCACCATGACAGGCGAAGTTATATCGATAGACAGCCCTATCGCGCTCGGGTTGGATTTTGGCAGCGATTCTGTCCGGGTATTGGCGGTGGATTGTCAACATGGCACCGAAATTGATACTGAGGTTGTTTACTATCCTCGCTGGCAGAAAGGGCTTTACAGCAACGCGGCACAAAACCAGTTCCGCCATCATCCTCTCGACTATATCGAGGCTATGGAACAGGCTATTTTTCAGTTAGTTGGCCGTCTGTCAGCAGATCAACGTCAACATATTATCGGCATTGGCGTGGATACGACCGGCTCTACCCCTGCACCTATTGATGAACACGGCCAGGTCTTGGCGTTACGCCCTGATTTTGCTGACAATCCCAATGCTATGTTTGTGTTATGGAAAGATCACACTGCTATAGAGGAAGCGGAGAAAATTAACCGTTTATGCAGCAGTGGTGAATTTGATGATTATTCGCGTTATATCGGCGGAGTGTATTCATCCGAGTGGTTTTGGGCAAAGATTCTGCATGTTACGCGTGCGGATCAGGCCGTCCGTGACGCGGCGGTGTCATGGGTTGAGCTGTGCGACTGGATCCCTGCGCTACTCTCTGGCACCACTGCCCCTAAGGATATTCAACGGGGCCGTTGCGGCGCTGGGCATAAAAGTTTGTGGCATCCATCTTGGGGAGGATTACCCCCTCGCGAATTCTTGGCCGCACTCGATAGCCGTTTAGTCGAGCATCTCGATTACCCAATGTTCACCGATACTTATACCGCTGAACGCCCGGTGGGCAAGATTACGGCTGAATGGGCCGAGCGCTTAGGATTACCCACGACTGTGGTTATTTCTGGTGGTGCATTCGATTGCCATATGGGTGCTGTCGGTGCAGGTGCTCAACCTTATACTTTGGTGAAAGTCATTGGAACTTCCACTTGCGATATTTTGATTGCCGACAAAAAGTTAGTGGGTAAGCGAGCCATTGCAGGGATTTGTGGTCAAGTGGAAGGTAGCGTAGTGCCCGGTTGGATCGGCATGGAAGCGGGTCAGTCCGCATTTGGCGATATGTACGCCTGGTTCAGCCGGTTATTAAGCTGGCCATTGCATCAGGCTGCGCTGGCACAGCCTGAATTACAGTCACAGTTAAAATTGATTGAATCTACTTTACTGGCCTCACTGACGACAGAATGGGCTAAAAACCCCTCATTGGATAACCTGCCAGTGGTATTGGATTGGTTTAATGGCCGCCGCACCCCAAATGCTAATCAGCGGCTAAAGGGGGTTATCACTGATCTGAACTTGGGGACTGATGCCCCCACGCTGTTTGGCGGTTTTATCGCAGCTACTGCATTTGGTGCTCGCGCGATAATGGAATGCTTCGAACAGCAGAATATTCCGGTTGAAAACATACTTGCCTTAGGGGGTATTGCACGAAAATCACCGGTTATCATGCAGGTTTGTGCTGATGTCATGAACAGGCCGCTCCAAATTGTGGCATCGGATCAATGCTGTGCATTGGGTGCAGCTATTTTTGCCGCTGTTGCCGCGGGTGTTTTTGCTGATGTCCCCACCGCACAGCGCCATATGGCGTGCAAAATTGAGCGAACCCTGACACCCAATGCGACCCAGGTAGCCCGCTATCAGCAGCTTTATCAACGTTATCAACAATGGTGTCTGTCGGCCGAGCCACACTACATACCCGTCACCAAAGCGACACTATGACCTTGATGATCAGGACGATTTATCACTGTATGCTGTATGAAAATTGATTAAATGGAGTATCCGATGGACGTATTCAAGCAATCAGAAGTATGGTTTGTGGTCGGTAGCCAAAATTTGTATGGCCCTAAAACCCTGCAACACGTCATGGATAATGCCCATCATGTCGTTAACAGCCTGAATAACGAAGCCGGTTTACCGATAAAACTGGTGCTGAAGCCGGTGGTGACAACGCCAGATGAAATCACCACTTTGTGCCGCGAGGCCAACTACAATACCACCTGTGTTGGTGTTATGGCCTGGCTACATACTTTTTCCCCGGCCAAAATGTGGATTGGTGGACTGAGTATTCTGAGTAAGCCATTGCTACAATTCCATACGCAGTTTAATGCTCAGATCCCATGGGAAACCATGGATATGGACTTTATGAACTTGAACCAAACCGCCCATGGTGGCCGGGAATTTGGTTTTATCGGTGCAAGGATGCGCCAACAACACAGTGTTATCGCCGGCCATTGGCAAGATAAAACAGCACATCAACGTATCAACCAATGGATGCGTGTCGCGGCGGCTAAACAAGAAAGCCAACAACTGAAAGTGGCCCGCTTTGGCGATAATATGCGCGAAGTGGCAGTGACCGAAGGGGATAAAGTCGCTGCGCAAATCCAGTTTGGCTATTCGGTTAATGCCTATGGTATCGGTGATTTGGTTGCAGTGGTAGATGCCGTCAGTAAAGTTAATATTGATACCTTGGTTGAAGAATACGAAGCGACTTATCGGCTGACAGACGCCGTGAAACTGAACGGCAATAAACGCGAAAACTTACTAGATGCTGCTCGTATTGAGTTGGGTATGAAGTATTTTCTGGAACAAGGCGGCTTTAACGCTTTTACCACTAACTTTGAAAACCTTTATGGATTGAAGCAGTTACCGGGCCTGGCGGTTCAACGCCTGATGCAACAAGGCTATGGTTTTGGTGCCGAAGGCGATTGGAAAACCGCCGCGTTATTGCGCATTATGAAAGTGATGGGAACTGGCCTGCAAGGCGGTACTTCCTTTATGGAGGATTACACTTATCACTTCCAACCGGGTAATGATTTGGTGGTTGGCTCCCATATGCTGGAAGTCTGCCCGTCGATCGCCACAGCAGAAAAACCGCTGTTGGATGTACAGCATTTAGGTATTGGCGGTAAAGCCGCTCCCGCCCGGTTGATCTTTTCGACTCCCGCCGGCACGGCGCTAAATGCCAGCTTGATCGATATGGGTAACCGCTTCCGTTTATTGGTCAATGTGGTCGACACCATTGAGCAACCCTATCCATTGCCCAAACTGCCGGTGGCCCGTGCTATCTGGCAAGCTCAGCCTTCACTGGCAACAGCCGCCGAAGCCTGGATTATCGCAGGGGGCGCGCACCATACGGTCTTCTCGCAAGCTATCGGAGTGGATGAGTTGCGTTTGTATGCCGAAATGCATGGCATTGAGTTCCTGCTTATTGATAACGACACCACTTTGCCAACCTTCAAAAATGAAATTCGCTGGAATGAAGTGTATTACCATCAATACCCTAAATAATTCGAGTTGCAGGAAGGCAGCAATTGAGCGAGTCCCCTGGAGCTTACACCAGTAAGTGGCTGGGGTGAACGAAAACAGCCAACGCACATGCAGCTTGAAGTCTGACAGGTATTAATCGTTAAATTAACCATTCTGTACTTAGCGTTTATTGAACAGCAAACTTTATCGGTAATTCCGGGGCCTAACCGCCCCTTATTATTTTTTCAACTTATTTTTTTGACCCTACTTCTCTAACGTGATGGCCACTGCCAATTTGGATTGATTTCTTGCTGTACCCTGGTTTCACTGAGTTCTTTATGCAACAAGATATGCTGGCAGTTCTCTTCCTGCTCAAGCGCGCCCACCAACTCTGCGGCATGGGAAACAACAATCACCTGGGTGTGTTGTGCTGCCTGAGCAATCAGGCGGGCTAAAGGTTTTAGTAAGTCAACATGTAAGCTGATTTCCGGTTCATTGAGGATCATCATTTCGGGTGGGCGTGGGGAGAGTAGCGCCGCCGCCAGCAATAAGTAACGCAATGTGCCATCCGATAGCTCGGCCACTTTAAGAGGCCTTAACAAGCCGTGCTGTGCCAGCAATAGCTCAAAATTCGGTTGGATGTTCAGAGTTGTACCGGGAAATGCATCGGCAATAGTATGGTTTAGCGCCTCGATATCCCCTATCTCTCTGATGGTTTGCAGCGCTGCGGCCAAATCAGAACCGTCGCTGGCAAGCACCGGCGTGTAAGTGCCTATTTGTGCCTGACGAGCCGGTGCATGACGATCTGTACGCAGGTTGTCATAAAAACGCCACGCCCGCATCCGCTCACGCATGACCAAAATCTCCGGAGCATTACGGGGATCGGTACTGTGCGTCATCATGCTGTCATAGGCCGCCAGTCCATGATATGCCTCGCGCCAAACACCGTTATCATCACGAATTTTAACTCTCGGGCCACGACGTTCCGCAAAAATATTACTGTGGTGCAGAGCATCGCCACACCATAAGCTTTCAACCTTAATTTCAGGGTCACGAGTAAAAAAGGAGCCTTCAACCCCAGCATTGCTAACAGCAAAGTCACCGCGAGCAACAGGAAGCCCTAAGTCGATGGCATAGCCGTAATCTGCCCCGGAAAAACCGAGTTTTAGGCTAACAGGGTTATGACGAACCATGCCTTGAATCGGCTGCTCTCCTCGTTTCATCGCCCGAGAGAATGACTCCGGCCCAGCCCAGAGAGTAGATTGTAGCCCCCCCTCTGCCGCCAGTGATTGGATAACCTGCCCTTGGCCAATATCTGACAGCAATCGTAGTGCACGATAGAGGCTAGATTTACCGCTGCCATTAGCACCGGTAATCACATTCAACTGCCCCAATTCCAGCACCACATCACGCAAAGAACGGTAGCCAGAGATAGCAAGCCGAGTAATCATAACTCTCCTTTTGAAACGACAAGTTCCATAACACTCAATGGACTGATTATATATACAGTGGTTTCTGGTTGCACGGTTTGTCTATTCTCTGTTTAACGAATATTTAATTTCTGTGAAAAGTGTTTACAGCATCCGTGCACTTTACTCGGTCTGTAATCGCCACAAACGGGCATAAGTACCAGACTGATTCAGTAACTCTTGATGGCTACCTTGTTCCAATATTTGCCCCTCTTTTAATACCAAGATACGATGACATTGGCGCAACGTATTTAACCGATGCGCGATGCAAATAACTGTACGATTGCGAGTGATCTCGGGCAGCTGGCGCATGATCGCGGCCTCTGACTCATAATCCAAGGCACTGGTGGCTTCATCAAGAATCAGTATTTTGGGGTTTGCCATCAATGCCCTTGCCAATGCGACTCGCTGCCGCTGTCCGCCAGATAACAAACCGCCCCGCTCACCAACTTGCGTTTGATAGCCCTGTGGCAGCGCCGTAATAAAATCATGCGCGCCAGCCAGGCGGGCAATATGCTCAATTTGTGTATCATCCGCTGTTGGGCGGCACTGGCATATGTTGTCACGTATCGATCCTGAAAACAGGACGCTTTCTTGCAACACCACACTCATCTGGCAACGTAATGTGGTGGCGTCAGTAATAGCCAAATCCTGACCATCGACCAGAATTTGCCCGTGTTGTGGGGTGTATAGCCGTTGGAGTAGCTTGGTTAATGTCGATTTCCCACAGCCTGATGGCCCGGTAATACCGATAAACTCCCCACCGGCAATCTCTAAGTTTAGGTTTTGTATCACTTCAGCAGTATCTGCTTGATAACGAAAACGCACCTGTTTAAAAGCCAAACTCCCCGGCCGATAGGATTTAGACAGTAGCCCGGCGCTGCCCGGCTCGGTGGGGGAATCCAAAATGGTGCCAATACGCTTTAGCGCCACTTGCGTATGCTGAAAATCTTGCCAGATTTGCGCCAAACGCAGGATGGGTTGAGTGACATAGCCTGAAAACAGTGTAAATGCGATAAACTGCCCAGGACTAAGCTCGCCAGCTAATACCAACGTCACACCCATCCACAACAGGATTGCCGACGTGACTTTATTGATGAGCGCGATACCTTGCTCAGCAACATTTGCTGCCCTGGCACAGGAAAATGAGGCGCGCACATAACCTGCCAATGAGTGTCGCCAGCGCCGATTAAATTGGTTCTCAGTAGCGGATGTTTTGATGGTTTCCAGCCCGCTGATAGTTTCGGTGAGAAAGGCTGTATTCTGCGCACTGGTTTCATATTGCCGCTCCACTCGCTTGCGTAGCGCCCCCCCAGCGGCCCACCAGAACAACAGATAGCAAACCAGAGAACACAATACTATCCATGTCAATTGGGTACTGTAGCAAAACATCACTGCGATAAAGGTGCTGACAAAGACTAAATCCAGCAGCATGGTGAGTGCAGAACCGGTCAGAAAGCTGCGAATTTGCTCCATTTCCCGCATTTTCGCAATAGTCTGCCCGGTTTGTTGTGAAGCAAAGTAACTCAGTGGTAGCCCCATTAAATGGCGATAAAGCCCGGTATTCAGTTCAGCACCCACGCGACTGGATAAATGTGAAAACAACCATCCACGCAAAAAGGTATAACACGGCTCCACAACCGCCAGCGTAACCATGGCAATCCCCAACACCATCAAGCTCCCCATCCCACGGCTTACCAGAACTTTGTCGATGACTGTTTCAAATAGCATCGGCGTCACCAGCAAAATGCCCTGCAATAACAATGAAACCAAAACGATGTTACGCAACTGATGGCGGTATTTGGTCATAACCGGGATAAACCAGCCAAATCCAAACGACGTTTTCTTTTGCTCCGGTTGTTCGGCTTTAGCCAGTAATATGGCCTCGCCACACCACAAGTTGGCCAGTTCCTGCTGACTCAATTGTCGTTGCTGATTATCAGCGGAAAAATAAACACTGGCCCCTTGTGCATTGAGGGCCAATAGCACATACCACTGCGCGCCATTTCTGAACAAAACAGGAAGCGCCAAATGGCCTAATCGCGACAAGGGCTGGTTGATGATTCGGGCCCGCAAGCCAATCCAACTCGCACAGCGGCAGACGGCAATATTATCGATATCTTGAGGTGCTAATCCGACCTTGTGGGCTAAATGTGATGCCTCGACGGCCAGATCAAAACACGCCGCAGCCCGAGCCAGTGCTTCTAACGGCTCAATAGTCTGAGTCGCGGTTGAATTCACCATATCAACGCTCCCTCATGGCTTCTGATTGATATTGCTGCAATGGGCTGAGTAAGTAATCAATAACCCGTCGTCGGCCGGTTTTAATCTCGACGCTAACAGCCATCCCCGCAGATAACCGCACGGGCTTCCCCTCAACAGTGAGCGTATCGCTACTGAGTCTAATACGCGCAGGGAACACCAATCCGTGCTGTTGATCTTCCATGGCATCACGCGAGATATGTTTGACTTCACCCGAAAGTGTGCCGAATCGGGTATAGGGGAAACTGTCGATTTTGACTTCCACCGCTTGGCCGGGGAGAACAAAGCCAACATCTTTATTGAGGATCATCACATCCAGCTCTAGTTGATAATGTTCCGGAACCAAAACCATGAGCGGTTGAGCGCTGGTGACAACCCCACCGAGAGTATGCACCGTGGATTGCTGTATAACGCCAGCTACGGGGGCACGTAAGGTTTGTTGCCGCTGTTTTTCCATCAGTTTTACCCGTTCTTGCTGTAATTGGCTGAGAACTTCATGGGTCTTATTCAGTTGCTCCTGATAACCTCGTTTCTTCTCAGCTAAATAGTGCAATCGGGTTTGCTTTAGATGGTGTTTTTTAGCATGCAAAACAGCTTGTTCATTCTGTAAGCGACTGGCTTCCGCCTTGGCATTCAGCCACTCTCGTTCTTGTATTAATACCTCGACCTCAGCAATGGATTTGGATTTCGCCAGTGTTCGCAATGCCTGTAACCTTTGATAAATATTTTTCATCAAATCTTGCTGATGAACAACATTAGCGCCTCCAGCTTGGATATAAGCTTGATTAACCGCCTGTTCACTCTCTTGACGTGCAAGCTCCGCATTAACTTCGTCATATTCTTTCGCCAAAAGAGCTTTGGCGGTCATCACCAAACTTTCAGGGCTGTCATATGGATAGAGGAAATTCGACAGAGGATTATCGGTCAGTAGCGCCGCCATTCGCGCGGCCTCCAGCGAACGATGCATTAATTGTTGGTTGATATTGCTGACCTCGGCATCAATGCCAATGGGATTAAGTTCAATTAACACCTGACCCGCATCTACCCGATCACCATCGCGAACATGGATAGCGGCTACCACCCCCGGTTCAAAAGATTGAATGACTTTGGAATGCTCAGAAACAATCACTTTGCCATTGGCTGAGGCATGAATATCAAGCTCCCCAACAATTGACCAGACCAATACCAGTAACAATGTTAGTGTCAAAAACCAGGCGGTACACCGGGCCAATGGGGCTACCGGGCGCTCTACAATATCCAAATAAGCAGGAAGAAAGTCATATTCGTCACGGGTTCGTCCCGCCGAAAAGTGGCTTTGCCAGCATTTTTTTAGCGTTTTAAACATCGATGATTTCACTCAAAACCGCATCAGCTTCATGTCAATTCCCCAAGGGAAAAATCGGCTTGTTGCCGCCAAAGTTGGGCATAACCCCCTTTTTGGGCCAGCAGTTGGCTGTGATTTGCCAGCTCAGACACACGGCCTTGCGTTATGACGGCGATACGATGGCAGTGCCGTACCGTCGAAAGACGGTGAGCAATGGTGATAACAGTACGATTGGCGATGATTTGGGCCATATTCTTCTGTACTTCGGCTTGCAATTCATCATCCAAAGCGCTGGTTGCTTCATCAAAAATCAATACCCGGGGATTCGCCAGTAGCGTGCGGGCAATAGCAATACGTTGGCGTTGCCCGCCAGAAAGAGAGGTTCCGCCCTCTGATAGCACAGTGTCATACCCTAGCGGCAAGGCCAAAATAAAGGCATTAGCACCAGCCAAACAGGCGGCATCGACGACCTCACTGAATGCGGCTGTTGGCCGAGAATAGGCAATATTTTCACGCACCGTGCGGTTAAACAGGTAATTTTCCTGCATCACCACACCAATCTGACGCCGTAAGCATTCAGGAGAAAAATGGCTTATCGGGCAGCCATCAATGTTAATAACCCCCTGCTCAGCAATATAAAGGCGCTGTAATAAGCGTGCTACCGTACTTTTACCCGACCCTGATGGGCCCACCAGCCCGATATGCTCGCCCGCACGCAGTGACAATGAAAAATTATGCAGCACGGGCTCAAGGTCAGGTCGATAACGAAAAGTCACATTTTCCAATGTGATATCGCCGTTAATTTGGCGGTTAGAGGGTACAACGCCCGAGGCCTGTTCGGCCGGTAAACTCAAAATATCAGATATCAGCATCAGCCCAACCTGCGCGCGTATGCTTTGCTGCCATAAATCAACCAACTTACTCATCGGCATTAATGCTTGAACGGCTAGCATGTTAAAGGCAATTAGTTGCCCGATACTGAGCTGCACAGACATCACTTGATAGGCCCCAATGACGATAACCAGTGCCCCCGCTAACTTTTGCAGTAATTGAGCACATTGACTGCTAAGGTTTTGCAAATTTTGCACCTGAAAATTGGCTTGGGCAAAAACCCGCGTTTGTGTCTCCCAGCGCTGCTGCATTTGCGGTTCTAGCGCCAAACTTTTTACCGTTTCAACCCCCGAGACGGTTTCGGTTAAAAATGCGCCATTTTGTGCTGCACAGCTGCACAGAACTTCGACTTTTTTTTGCAATGGCCGCGTGGTCATTGCCGCCAATAACAGATAAAGAGGCAATGTGCCCAGAATAATAAATGTCAGGAACGGTGAAATACACCACATAACAATAAATAATACGAATGTAAAAACGATATCTACACATAAAGTCAGCGCGGTGCCGGTAATGAATTCACGAATATTATCTAACTCCCGCACTCTGGCGACAATATTCCCGACATGGCGTCGCTTAAAAAAACTTAGCGGCAATTTAATTAAATGGTTGAATAGCTTACCACCCAATAAAATATCCACCCGAGTCATGGTATGACTAAAGATATATTCACGCAAAAACTTGAGTGCAACTTCATAGATCCCGACCACCAACAAGACAATAATTAACACATCAAGAGTGGTTAATGCATTATGGACCAAGACCTTATCCATGATAACTTGAAAGAAAAGTGGGGATATTAATGCCAAAAACTGTAATAGCATTGATAACACCAAGACCTGAATCAGCGGTTTACGGTGTCGCAATAACACCGGGATAAACCAGCGAATATCAAAGCGTGAATGACTACAATAGAGTACAACCCCGCCCCACATTGTAGCAAGATCTTGATAATTAACTATTTGTGGTTTATTGCTATCAGGGTATTGTAGCAATGCCTGATTATCATTTAATCCAGCCAATAAGATAAAACGCCCTTGAATATCGCGAAACGCCAGTGGCAATTGCTCGGTTTTAATTTTATTTAAGGGTTGTTTTTTGATTTTAAAACGAACGGATATCGCACGCGATAATTGTGATAAATATCGTTGTAATGATGTGAATGTTACCTTTGTTGAGATGTCGATGGCGGCATTCTTGCCAAATACCTCTACGAGTTCTGCATTGCCCCCCGCTAAACGAAGTAACCGCGCCGCACAGACTAAAGAAGAATGAATATGGTTTTCCATAAATTACATTGCCTATATTTTCACCGTCAAAATTAGATGATTTTCCGTGGCCATAAAATATAATCGTGAAATTGTACAGCAGCTTTTATATACCGATTTTATAAAGTAAGGATCTGTAAGGAATCCAATATTAAAAATACGTTGATTTATTTAATGTCATTAAAAAATTTCACATTAAAGTTATATACCCTAAATAATTCGAGTTCGGGAATCCCAATCAACACTTCGGTGTTACTGGAGATGCGGTAAACCCACAGTGTTATCCACCACTGACGCCTCACATTTATTGATTTGTATCGCCAATTTTTTATCGCTTTGTGTGATAATTTCGCGGTGTTTTATAGCCATCGTGATTGGCAGCCGCCGTTTTATCACCGATAACAGGAATTTTCCTCACCATGACACCGACACTACCTCCTACCGCCGATGCTCTATCCCCTTTATCTGATATTAATCCTGACGCCAATTTGCGCCCTATCCACCATATTGCGCAAAAATTAGGCTTGAGCGCAGAGGATTTAATCCCTTATGGGCATCATATGGCGAAAGTCGATATCAGAGCATTACGCCCCGGTGGCCCGCAGGGCAAGCTGATTCTGGTTTCCAGCATTACCCCTACGCCGCTGGGAGAAGGTAAAACTGTCACGACGATTGGATTAAGTCAGGGAATCAACCGGTTAGGTTATCGTGGCGTCGCTTGTATCCGTCAACCTAGCCTTGGCCCGGTTTTTGGTGTTAAAGGAGGCGCGGCAGGCGGCGGTGCGGCCCAAGTTTTGCCCATGGAGAAACTGAACCTGCATTTGACGGGGGATATCCATGCCATCAGTGCCGCGCATAATCTGGCGGCAGCGGCGCTGGATGCGCGGTTATACCATGAACAGCGTCTGGGGCCGGCTTTTAGTCAGCAAACCGGGATGCCACTCCTCAATATTGATGTCCAACAAATTCTCTGGCCACGGGTGGTTGATCATAATGATCGGGCGCTGCGGCACATCCAAGTGGGCGTGGGCGGTGGGACTCACGGCGTGGAGCGGCCCGACCATGTGGAGATTACTGCCGCATCAGAACTGATGGCGATTTTGGCGTTGTCCGAAAGTTTGCATGATATGCGCCAACGTATTGGCCGGATTATTTTGGCCCACAGCACCGCCGGGCACCCTATTACCGCCGATGATTTGGGTGTGGCCGGTGCCATGGCCGCGCTGATGAAAGAAACTATCCACCCGACCCTGATGCAAACCAGTGAGCAAACACCGGTACTGATCCATGCGGGGCCATTTGCCAACATTGCACACGGGAACTCCTCGGTGCTGGCTGACCGTCTGGGATTACAGTTAGCTGAGTATGTGGTGACTGAAGCCGGTTTTGGCTCGGATATGGGCATGGAGAAATTCTTTAATATTAAGTATCGCCAATCCGGCATTGCCCCGTCCTGTGTAGTCTTGGTCGCCACATTGCGTAGCCTGAAAGCTAATAGCGGTGTTTTTGACATCAAACCGGGCCAACCCCTACCCGCTGACATTCTCAATACCAATATCCCTTTATTGAGCCAAGGTTGTGCCAATCTAAAATGGCATATTCAGCATGCTAAAAGCTATGGTTTACCGGTGGTGGTGGCGGTCAATCGCTTCCCTGACGACAGTGCCGAAGAGCTGGCGTTTTTGAGTGATTATGCGCTATCCTGCGGCGCAGTTGCCTGCGAAATTAGTGAAGCTTTTGCCAAAGGCGGCCTCGGGACTACCGCTTTGGCACAGCAAGTTATCAATGCCTGTGCCCATGCCTCTGAGCTGGTTCTGCCTTATCCTGATAGCGCCTCATTGGAGCAGAAAATAGCGGTTTTGGCCCAAAGTTATGGTGCCCGTGACATCACCTTTACCCCACAAGCGCGCCAGCAACTTGCGGCCATCACGGCGGCCGGTTTTGCTCATTTACCACTGTGTATGGCCAAAACGCCGCTTTCTATCAGCGCCGATGCCAGTTTGAAGAATGTTCCACGGGACTTTGTGCTGCCCATCACCGCCTGTGCTGTGTCAGCCGGTGCCGGGTTTGTTCGCATTTATGCGGGGAATATTATGACCATGCCAGGGCTGGGAACTCAGCCCGCGTATTATCATATTGATATAGATGACGAAGGGCGCATTCACGGGTTAAGCTAGTATGATGCAGATAAGGGATAACCCTATGATGGGTTATCCTTTTTAATTAATAGATAAGGTTTTTTATGTCTCAACCGCAGGAATATCAACGTATTGGCGGCTGGTTATTGGCTCCGCTGGCCTATCTGATTGTGACATTGCTCAGTGCCAGTTTAATGTTGGCGCTCTATGCTATGGCGATATTTACGCCAGAATCCAGAGAATACCTGGTGACTAACTCACAGGCGTTTACCTTGCAATGGTATTTCTCGGTGGTGACCACACTGGTGATGTGGCTTTATACTTTATGGGTTATCTGGCTGTTTTGTAGCCGCTCAAAACGTTTGCCAAAATGGCTTATTTTGTGGTTATTGCTCACCGTATTATTAGCGTTGAAGGCATTTGCTTTCTCGCCAGTCAGTGACGATATTGCCTTGCGCAGCTTGGGTTGGCCCCTGTTAGCTGCTGCTGTTTTTGTGCCCTATATCAAACGTTCTCAGCGAGTGAAGTATACCTTTATCGAACATTAAGGCGATTTCACATCTTTCCCCGCCGTGTATCCAATAGATTTCAAGGTGCAGGAAGGCGGCAAGCAAGAGACAGCTTGGCTGTAAACCATGTTGAACAGCGCTTGCGCTGGCCCGCAGGGTGAGCTTCGTTAGAGGCCCATAATCCCGATGAGCTAACATAATTCATTGATTTGTGTAACAAATCGGTCAGGAATTGATTTAAACGCTGCTTGCAGCGGCCTCAAAGAGGCGAGGCCTATGGACGGGCCGAGTAACGAGTGCAGACAACACACCTGCAACTTGAAAGATGACGGATAAAATCGTAATAACCTTGTACTTCATCTGTTGTCCTTCGCCCGCCAATTTTGGATAATAGGCAGCTTTGTTTTTTTAGGCTCCGCAATGACTTTTTAGGCTCCGTAATGACTGAATACCTGCTCCTGTTTGTCGGTACTGTTTTGGTAAACAACTTCGTTCTGGTCAAATTTCTTGGCCTGTGCCCTTTTATGGGTGTCTCCAAAAAACTGGAGACCGCCATTGGTATGGGGCTGGCGACCACTTTTGTACTGACTTTGGCTTCAGTTTGCGCCTGGATGGTTAACAGCTTTATTTTGCTGCCTCTTGGTTTGGTCTATTTACGGACGCTGGCCTTTATTTTAGTTATCGCGGTGGTGGTGCAATTTACTGAGTTGGTGGTGCGCAAAACCAGCCCGGCGCTTTATCGTTTGCTGGGAATTTTTTTACCGCTTATCACCACTAACTGTGCGGTGTTAGGTGTGGCCTTGCTCAATGTCAATCAATCCCACAATTTTATGCAATCGGCGGTCTATGGCTTCAGTGCTGCCGCCGGTTTCTCTCTGGTCATGGTGTTATTCGCCGCGATCCGCGAGCGGCTAGCCGTCGCTGATGTTCCCGCGCCTTTCCGCGGTTCATCCATTGCGCTGATAACCGCCGGGCTAATGTCATTGGCCTTTATGGGCTTTACCGGGTTGGTGAAGTTCTAATGATGTCGCTATGGATTGCCATTGGGGCATTAAGTGCATTGGCGTTGATTTCCGGCGTGGTGCTGGGTTTTGCTGCTCGTCGTTTTCAGGTTGAACAAGACCCGGTCGTCGAACAAGTCGAGGCTATTTTACCGCAGAGCCAATGTGGTCAATGCGGCTATCCCGGCTGTCGCCCTTATGCCGAAGCGGTTTCGGCGGGCGGTGAAAAAATCAATAAATGCGCCCCCGGTGGCGAGCAAGTGATGCTCAAATTGGCCGAGTTGCTGGCCGTCGAGCCGCAACCGCTGGAGGGTGACGAAACTGCCGCCCATCCGCAACGCAAAGTCGCATTTATCGATGAAGAAAATTGCATCGGTTGCACTAAATGCATTCAGGCCTGCCCAGTTGATGCCATTGTCGGCGCGACCCGCGCTATGCATACTGTGTTGCCGGATCTCTGCACTGGTTGCGACCTTTGCGTCGCTCCATGTCCGACCGACTGTATTGAAATGATCCCGGTTGCTACCACCACCACCAACTGGAAGTGGGATTTAAGCACCATCCCAGTGAAGAATCTTCCTAGCCAATTAGCTGCCTCGCAGATGATTCCGGTGAAAATGATAGATGTGGAGCAACATGTTTAAGCTGTTTTCTGCCCGTCAACTTTTTGTCCATCAACACGACAAAATTTGGGATTTCGACGGCGGTATCCATCCGCCGGAAATGAAGCTGCAATCCAGCCAAGTTCCGATGCGTATCGCGACGTTGCCGGATCACATGATTATTCCGTTGCAGCAGCATCTCGGGCCTGAAGGTGAACTGCGTGTCAAAACCGGTGAACTGGTGTTAAAAGGGCAACCACTGACGATAGGTCGTGGCCGCACGGTGCCGGTACACGCGCCAACTTCCGGTGTTATTACCGCCATCGCCCCACACACCACTGCCCACCCATCAGGTTTGGCGGAACTCTGTGTGCATATTACCCCAGACGGTGAAGACCGCTGGCGCGAGCAACAGCCGTGGGTGGATTACCATCAGCGCGATAGAAATGTGCTACTGGAGAGGATCCACCAGGCGGGTATTGCCGGTTTAGGTGGCGCAGGTTTCCCCACCGCCAGTAAGTTACAAGGCGGTTTGAACAACGTTACCACACTCATTATTAACGCAGCTGAGTGCGAGCCTTATATCACTGCTGATGACCGTTTGATGCAAGACCATGCTAGTGAAGTGGTCTTGGGGATTCAGATTTTAATCTACTTGCTGCAACCTCAGCAGGTATTGATTGGCATTGAAGATAATAAACCCGAAGCTATTGCCGCCCTGCAACAGGCGCTGCGCGCTCAGGATGAAATACAGCTACGCGTGGTTCCCACTAAATATCCGTCAGGTGGGGCCAAGCAACTCACCAAAATCCTGACCGGCAAAGAAGTGCCGTTCGGTAAACACTCGTCATCCATTGGGGTATTGATGCACAACGTCGGTACTGTGGTGGCTATCAAGCGGGCGATTATTGATGACGAGCCATTAATCGAGCGCGTGGTGACATTAACCGGCGATGCATTATCACAACCGGGGAATTTCTGGGCCAGGATCGGCACCCCCGTCTTGCACTTGTTAAAACTGGCGGGCTTTATGCCGCAACAGCAGCCCATGGTTATTATGGGCGGCCCCTTGATGGGCTTTACCCTCCCCAGCTTAGATGTACCAATTGTTAAAATTAGTAACTGTATTTTGGCCCCCGCTGAAGCTGAAATGGGGTTATCCGAGCCGGAGCAATCCTGTATCCGCTGTGGTTTATGTGTTGATGCCTGTCCGGCGGGCTTATTACCTCAGCAACTCTATTGGTTTAGCCGGGGCGAAGAGCATGAGAAAGCGCGCAATCATAATCTATTTGATTGTATTGAATGCGGTGCCTGTGCTTATGTTTGCCCAAGTAATATTCCGCTAGTGCAATATTACCGTCAGGAAAAAGCCGAAATACGCGCCCTTGATCAAGAGGCCGCGCGCGCTGCCGAAGCAAAAGCACGTTTTGAGGCCAAACAGGCACGTCTTGAGCGGGAAAAACTGGCGCGAGAATTGCGCCACAAACAAGCCGCCGTCAAGCTGACCGATGTTGATCAGCAGACAGTTGACGCGGCCGTCAGCCGGTTAGCGCGGGAGTCCAATAAGACAGATTCAGCTATCACTGTGCCCCTTGGGCAGACACCGGATAACAGTGCGGTTATTGTTGCCCGTGAAGCCCGTAAAGCACAAGCTCGAGCGCGTCAGGCAGAGAAACGGGTTGCCGTCGAGGAAAAAACTGACGCGATTGATCCACGTCAGACGGCAGTTGCTGCAGCTATTGCTCGAGTAAAAGCCAAAAAAGCCGCCCAAGCACAGCTTGAGTCAGAACCGGTGCAAAGTGAAAGCACAGTGGCGGAGGAAGACCCGCGCAAAGCTGCGGTCGCGGCAGCCATTGCTCGAGTAAAAGCTAAAAAAGCCGCCCAAGCCGTTAATCCGGATTAACGATTGAACTGACGCCCTGCAATAGGGTGTCAGTTCACTGACATCAGGTAAGTGTAAGCGGCTGTAATATCGCGCAATTTAGATTCCGCATGGCAGCTGTCTACCTCAATAACTTCCATTTCGATACCGCCGCCGAACTCATCACGTAACTTAGGCAGCACTTCATTAAACAGATATATTGAAAACTTTATACATTCTTTAGCATTACCTTGATGGGAAATAGATAAAAACTCTCCCGCCGGGATAGACAGCGCATCAATCTCGCGATGCCCCTGAATTTCATGCCGTTTATCTTTATCAATGGCAGTCGAATAATACATACTTTTCTGCCCTTGTTGAGACGGCTTCGCCGAAAACAGTGAATAGATCCGCTGGCAGGAAAAATTAACTTCCTTGAAGAAATCGAGCAAAATTTCATCTTTCATGGCCATACAAGATGAATGCTGACCACTGCAATGATTGTGTTCATCAAAATCCAGCCGTCGGGTAAAGCCCACTAGCTCTTGTGAAGGTAAAGATATCCGCTTGATTTCTGGTGTATAATTCTCATAGAAATTAAAACGGGGAAGCATCCCTTGCACATCCCACTGCTCCATCTGGCGAAAACTATTCGGCGTGACACCAAAGCGCTTCTTAAAGGTACGAGTAAACGTCTGTTGTGAGTCAAAACCCAACTCATCAGAGATTTCAATGATGGGCCGACGCGAGATACGCAAGGCAACCGCCGCACGAGTCAGTACCCGCCCACGTATATAGGACGCTAATTGTAACCCCACAACACTTTTAAATTTGCGTTGCAGATGCCATTTTGAATATCCGGAAATTTTTGCCACATCATCCAATGTGGGTCGTTTTTCTAAATTAATTTCAATCCACTCAATTAATTCATCTATAAACAATATGTCTTCATTAATCATTTCATTGTTCTTTAAATATATAATTACCCTGCATACTACATTAATTTATCATTATGCCAACGCTTTTCTCAACCCTAATTTCAATTGTTAATAAGTCTTTAATTTACAATTGATTACAAATAAGACCCCAACAATAAGCGCTATTATAATCAAGTTGTTAGGCTCCCTTTTCTGTTACTAACAGCCTAATTATGCCCATAGAAAAAACAGTATTTCTGAGGGTTCTCCTGTTACTATTCGGATATAAATTGCAAGTGAAATTTTAAGATTAGCGCGGTTTATTAAATGCGCTAATTCCCTTAATATTGCTGCATATAATGAATAATAACCCTATAATTAAAGCGTATTACACTTTGTCCGAATAGGGTAGAATGCGGCACTGATATTATCCCTGACGACTGAGTGTATTGATGCCCGCAAGTATTCACTTGCCCGCGTAACGCCTGCGTTTGAGAACTCTGTTAAGTATTTGACATATGGTTGCAATTTCATGAAATTCAGGCCTGTAACACCGACCCAGAACAAAGGGTTGCAGATAGCCAGTTCCCCTTTTACGCATAATCAACGTAGCACCCGCAGTATTATGCTGCTGGTTATTTTGGCCTGTATTCCGGGGATTGTCGCCCAGACCTATTTCTTTGGGTATGGCAGCCTGATCCAAGTGGCGCTGGCCATGGTGACCGCCGTGCTAGCCGAAGGCGCGGTTTTACAATTGCGTCACCAGCCCGTCCTGATGCGGTTGCAGGACAATTCTGCCCTGCTCACCGGCTTGCTATTGGGGATAAGTCTGCCTCCGCTGGCCCCTTGGTGGATGATTGTATTAGGGACGCTATTCGCCATTGTCATTGCCAAGCAGTTGTATGGGGGCTTGGGGCAAAATCCCTTTAACCCCGCCATGGTCGGCTATGTCGTTCTGCTGATTTCATTCCCAGTGCAAATGACCAGTTGGCTCCCTCCGCTACCCTTGCAGGGAACCCCGGTTGGCTTCTATGACAGTCTGTTAACCATATTCACCGGTTTTACCCATAGCGGTGCAGATATTCATCAATTGCAGATTGGCTATGATGGGGTCAGTCAGGCCACCCCGCTTGATGGCTTTAAAACCGCCCTGCGCTCACAACCGACTGAGCAAATTCTGCAACACCCTATCTTTGCCGGCGGGCTAGCGGGCGTCGGTTGGCAATGGGTTAACCTCGGTTTCCTGGCGGGTGGGCTGCTACTGCTGTGGCGTAAAGCTATTCACTGGCATATTCCGGTGAGTTTCCTGCTGGCTTTAGCCGGTTGTGCCGCCCTCAGTTGGATGATTGCGCCACAAAGTTTTGCCCCGCCAATGCTGCATTTGTTTTCCGGTGCCACCATGCTAGGGGCTTTCTTTATTGCCACCGATCCCGTCAGCGCATCAACCACGCCCCGTGGGCGACTGATTTTCGGCGCATTAATTGGTATTCTGGTGTGGCTCATTCGTGTTTACGGCGGTTATCCTGATGGCGTAGCATTTGCTGTGTTGCTGGCTAACATCACTGTTCCGCTGATTGACCACTATACCCAGCCACGCGTTTATGGTCATCACCCTGGGCACAAATAAGGAGCCGTTATGCTAAACACTATGAGGCGTCACGGCATAACTCTGGCACTGTTTGCTGCCGGTGCCACCGGGTTGACGGCAGTGGTTAATGCACTGACCGAAACCACCATTGCCCATCAGGCGGCGCTACAGCAAAAAGCCTTGCTGGATCAGGTTGTTCCCGCTGAGTATTATGACAATGACATGCAAGCTGAATGTTACGTTGTCACGAACTCTGCGCTGGGCAATATGGCCCCTCACCGCCTTTATCTGGCACGTAAAGAGGGCCAGCCGGTCGCCGCCGCCATTGAAACTACCGCACCAGATGGCTATTCCGGTGCGATTCAATTATTGGTTGGGGCAGATTTTCGCGGTAACCTACTGGGCAGCCGGGTAGTCGAACATCACGAAACCCCCGGTCTGGGTGATAAAATTGATATCCGCATTTCTGATTGGATAAGTCATTTCAGTGGTCAACACGTAGAAAGTGAACAAGATAAGCGCTGGGCGGTGAAAAAAGACGGTGGTGATTTTGATCAGTTTACCGGTGCGACCATCACGCCAAGAGCGGTGGTTCTGGCGGTGAAAAATACCGCGCTATTTTTAGAAACTCTGCCGGAAAAACTTGATGGTTTGCCTGTCTGTGGAGAAAATCAATGAGTGAAGCAAAAGATCTCTTCGCCCAAGGGCTATGGAAAAACAACTCGGCATTAGTGCAACTGCTGGGCCTCTGCCCGCTGTTGGCTGTCTCATCAACGGCAACCAACGCACTGGGCTTAGGGTTGGCCACCACGCTGGTATTAGTCTGCACCAACACGGCAGTATCGGCGTTACGCCGCTGGGTGCCGAATGAAATTCGCATTCCTATTTACGTCATGATTATTGCGTCAGTGGTCAGTACTGTCCAAATGCTGATTAACGCCTATGCCTTTGGGTTATATCAGTCCCTTGGGATATTCATCCCATTGATTGTGACCAACTGTATTGTGATTGGCCGGGCGGAAGCATATGCCGCTAAAAATCCAGTGGGATTATCTGCAATAGATGGCCTCTCGATGGGGCTGGGAGCAACCTGCGCCTTATTTGTCTTGGGTTCACTACGTGAAATTCTGGGTAACGGCACCCTGTTTGATGGCGCAGATATGCTGCTCGGAAGCTGGGCAAAAGTGTTGCGTATTGACGTCTTGCATCTGGACAGTCCGTTCCTGTTAGCCATGTTGCCACCGGGCGCTTTTATCGGCTTAGGTTTACTGTTAGCCGGTAAATATGTAATTGATGAAAAAATGAAAGCGCGCAAAGCCAAAGCATTAACGGCTGCGCCACAGGCTCGGGATATCGTGGTAGAGAAAGTCTCATGAATAAAGAAAAACGCGTCGCTATTTTGACTCGCCTGCGGGATAACGACCCACACCCCACCACCGAGTTAGTCTATAGCACGCCCTTTGAGTTATTGATTTCGGTACTTTTATCGGCGCAAGCAACTGATGTGAGTGTCAATAAAGCCACCGCCAAGCTTTATCCGGTGGCTAACACCCCACAGGCTATACTGGATCTGGGGGTTGATGGCCTCAAATCATATATTAAAACTATTGGTCTATTTAATACCAAAGCCGAGAATGTAATTAAAACCTGTCGGATATTGCTGGAAAAACATCAAGGTGAAGTGCCAGAGGATCGCGCTGCACTTGAAGCTTTGCCGGGTGTGGGCCGCAAAACAGCCAATGTGGTGCTGAATACCGCCTTTGGCTGGCCAACCATTGCGGTTGATACCCATATATTCCGCGTATGTAACCGCACCGGTTTTGCCCCCGGCAGTAATGTGGATCAGGTTGAAACCAAGTTACTCAACGTGGTTCCGGCTGAATTTAAACTGGACTGCCACCACTGGCTCATTCTGCATGGCCGCTACACCTGTATTGCCCGTAAGCCACGCTGTGGCTCATGCATTATTGAAGACCTATGCGAGTTTAAAGAGAAAGTTTATCCGGAACATTAATCACCAAGACCAGCGAAATAGGCTGGACTGGTGATTTAAATAGGCTGCCGGCTACACTGATACTGCATTACCAGGTTCAGGCTGACCACTCATAAATTTGCCGACCTCCACCTGTTGAGCATCAATATTCTTACTACTGGCATAAGCTTCTTTAGCTGCCTGGGTAAATGCCCCTGTCTCTGTGTGATTAGGGTGATCTATCGTCTGTTTACGATAATATTTTACTTTACCCAACGTGCCAGAATCCATCGACTGAACCATATATTTAGGCATAGTTAACCTCGAGAACATCAGTGAAATAGAACATTAGTGAAATAGAATGTCATTTAAGCGAGTATCGGCTTAAATAAGTCATTACCATGATAAAAAAGCACTCATTGAGTTATAACTGAACGAACTGTTTGATTAATGATTCTAAATAACTCTGTTGTTTTATTAGTGGTTTAGATAGCCCAATTTCATTCAGTGCAGTACCCTGCAATGCCGCTATCTCATTAATAAAAAGGTGCCATGCGCGGCTCAACTTTTCGGCTTCAGCAACAACAGCACTTTTCTCTTTATCAATTTTAATGACAGCGTTAATACCAGAAACTAACTTATCAGATTTTTCTAACTGATGATTTAACTCTGTTAAACGGGTGGAAATTGTATCTATTTGGTTATCCAGTTTTTTCCGTGCCTCAGTTAAATCTATATATTTCAAACCCGCAGAAAACTGCCCTAATACCTTTTTAGTAATCTCTAATGACTGTTTTATCAATTCCAGTTCAGGTTTAGCCAGATCTAATTCACTTAAATTTTCGCCTGTCGGAATAAGATCGTTAAATGCATCAATTAGATTATGCTCGCGGATAACATCCAAAGCCTCTATTATCTTATCCCTTTTCTTTTCTATCTCTTTTCTTTCCAGTTCTTTTGTACCAATATCTTCTGTCAGTTGTTTCTGTCGTAATTGTTCAGCTTGTAAGACCTTATCGGTTCCCTCAATAATAACTACGTTATGAAGGTCCGCCGCCGATTTATCTAGTAACTCTGCTTTTTCGATAAAAAGGTTCCTCAGTTGAGCGATGTCATTACCCAAACTTTTAATCAAATCAAGACGTTCTTTACGCATTTCAGATTTACTTTCTTCATCAATATCATGATTTCCAAGTGCCTCGTCGATTTCCTCCAAGGTAGTGAAATAGGTTTGTGCCAGAGTATTTTTCAATTTAACCTGTAAGCTTGAGAGTGACTCGCGCACATTAACATCCAACCTTTGTGAATATAAACTGACTCGTAACGCTTTTTCCTGTAATACTTCGACGCCTTCCGTTTTCAACTGAGCAAGATGTGATATATTTTTAACCCCTTGGTTTAAAACTTTAATATTAACGTCTGGGTAATTCAGGGTACTGTGCGGAAATGTGCTTATTTCAGCCATAGTGATAATCCTCATAATAAATTGATTAAACAGGGTAAAATGGATTAGCCATATACTTTTTTATATTCATTTATTGCTTCATCAAATATATGCACCAGCTGGAGGGCCGAATCTGCGACACTTTTCCATGGTGTAATCACCTGCTGGAATTTATTAACAAAGCTAGTCAGGCGCAAGGCATTGTTAATGGTGCTGAACTGCGTCTGAGATTCATTGATTTGATTGAGAACAGATAACCACATAAAATCCAGATGGTTAAGTGCCGACTCGGCATCAACCATCCGAATGCCAATATCACTGAATAACAGAGAAAGTGTCTCTAACGAGCTTTGCAATGTTCTTTGATGGCTAACTTTCGCTTCTAATTCAGAAACTTCATGGATTAATTCATTTTTTTCTTTCCGGGCTTTTTCGGCTTTAGCACCAAAGATTCCACCAGTAATAGCAATGCCTATTATGCCCCCTGCTGCCCCGGTAAAAGATAGACCGACAAACTTATCGTAATCTTTCTTTAACTGCTCAATTCTTTGTTTCTTCTCTTTTATTTTGTCGTCTAATTCCTTTATTGATTTTCTCATATTATTTTTTTCCATCAGGTCATATTTTGCTTTGACCTGCGGTTCCAATCCATTCACTTTATTTCCCGATGATAGTTCACCGCCAGTCAAGGTAATTCGATAATTTGATACCTTTTTCCTAATATTTTCAGTCGTTTTCTGATGTCTATTGATATCCGCTTTCATGTCATCAAGTATATCTTTTAATGCCGTAGCTACTTCATGATCAGCAGATTCATAAGTGATATCTTCCAACTGTTTGTCTGTAATATCACCCAGCAAGGTTTTGACTCGCACTGTTATTGGCATTTGATTTATCACATTGATAATTTCATCACCCGTGCTGACGATGTTCTTGGCGGCAATATCCAAGTCCAGGCTCTGTTGTAATACACCTTGTTCAACATCGTTCCAATTTAACGCATGATTATGAATCTCATCAAATAAAAGCTTAATATCTATTGGTTCAAGACCAGGAATATCTATTTTTTTATATCCAAGGTAAGTTTCCACTTCATCCTGCTTGATGGGTAAAGATAGCCCCTTCCTGACATAAAGCTTAAGGTTAATTAAGTCCTCTTTGGTGAAAATACCACCAGAGCGCGCAACCCCCGTTTGTTCCCCAGTAATAAAATCCAGAACAACCTCTGGTAATTCATTAATTTTCACTGTGCTTTCAGCACTCGCCAAGACATTATCAATAGCCAATTGTGTCTGTGTCATTGTATTATCCTCACCTAAGTCATTATGGGTATAGACGAGTAAAGGCAGGTAAAATATTTGCCTTTATATTCAACAGCAATGTGAACATCACTGTTATTATTGTTTATTTTGTTAGAATGACTATCATGAACATGATAAATGCCACTTCGCACTTATATCTTCATGAATCTTAATCACAAGGTGTTTATAATGAGATGTGATAAACCAGCGAACACAGCAACATGGTTTAAGTATAATAGTAGCTACTTTGGGTTATTTATATTTAGTCTTATATTGAACAAGCTAAGT
>NZ_CABHXX010000029.1 GCF_902170565.1 Yersinia thracica | reverse complement strand
GTAGTTATTGATGGTATACGCCGTAAGCGCTCTACGATGGATATTATTGGAAATTTATTAACCACAGAGCAAACACAAAGACATATCCGCAGTATTGGCTACCGTATTAATCAAGCCAGGTTCCCACAGCATAAAACACTGTCTGACTTTGAGTTTGAACAAAGCCCATTAAATAAACCCAGCATTGAACTTCTGAATGACTGTGATTACATCAGAGAAAAACGTAATCTTATATTTGTTGGTGGTCCTGGTACAGGAAAAACGCATTTAGCCACGGCTTTAGGGATAAATGCGGCCACCAATGGGTTTAAAGTTCGCTTCTGGAATGTATTAGATTTGGTCAATAAGCTGGAATTGGACAAAGAAAGTAAACAATTTAAATTAACCAATCAACTGACAAAGCTGGATTTAATTGTTTTAGATGAGTTGGGGTATTTGCCCTTTAGTCAAAAAGGAGGGGCTTTATTGTTTCATTTAATCAGTCAATTGCATGAACATACCAGCATTATGATCACCACTAATTTGGCGTTTTCTGAATGGGTAAAACTATTTGCCGATGAAAAGATGACGGCAGCCTTATTGGATCGACTGGTCCATCATTGTGACATTATTGAAACAGGTAATGAATCATTTAGGTTCAAAAACCGGTCTTAAAGTGGCGCACTTTTAAAGCATAACTGTGGCTCATTTTTAGACCATAATTGA
>NZ_CABHXX010000028.1 GCF_902170565.1 Yersinia thracica | reverse complement strand
AATCCGGAAACAGAACCTGCTCCGGATTTTCTCATAGTACAAGGATCGTTCAACTGATCCTTAAGTGATCGGCATTAGCCTTAAGGCTCCTTTTTTTGTTCCTGTGATTTATCCGCTGGGAAGTTAGACTGTGATCACAATATTTAGCTTATATAAATAAATCTTATCAAATCCATTTAAGAACTCATCCGATGTGTCGATAGATAAAGCTATTGGGCCTGACTCAATATCGGAATTATCTATGACAAGGAGTTGGCATGAGCATATCTGTCAGTTTGGCCAGACCTGTTTCATTAGCAGGATTGATGAGCCAAGCAAATCCATTGGAACAGGTCAACATCCCAGAGAAGACCGGAAAGCTGGTTCAAAGAGAATCCACGATATCCTCCACCACTCAGGCGGGTCATGAGCTGTATTACAGCATGCTAGCTAATCTTAGCTTGCCACGTAGTCACGAAGTCTCAGCAGAGAGTCATCATGTTCCTATCACAAGCGGGCAAGGATCACAGTCAGCCGACTATTCATTAGCATTGCTCGCTAAAGATGTTTACGCTCCTGTTGCTGGAAGTCTTAGCGGATTTACACGTCTGAGTGACAATGCGCTACTCTCCGCAGGTATTGATCCGGCCAGTTTATTTGATAGTGCCTCTGGTTTTCAGGCAGGCATCTACAGTGATAACCAGCAGTATGTGCTCTCTTTCGCCGGCACTAATGATATTCAAGATTGGTTAAGTAATCTCCGGCAGGCGACGGGTTATGAAGATATTCAATATAATCAGTCGGTTGCTTTGGGAAAAACAGCCAAGATGGCATTTGGTGATGCACTAGTGATTACCGGGCATTCATTAGGCGGTGGGCTGGCAACTACCGCGGCATTAGCCAGCGGGACTTTTGCTGTGACGTTTAATGCCGCAGGGGTTTCTGACCCTACATTAAATCGCTTGGGATTAAATCCTGCTCAGGCGCGGCAGTCCGCGGAGAATGGTGCTGTGCGGCGCTATAGTGAGCAATATGACCTACTGACAGACACTCAGGAGTCTACCTCGCTTATTCCTGATGCGATTGGTCATAAAATTACCTTGGCAAATAGCGATAAGCTTTCTGGGGTAAATGATTGGTTGCCTCATAAGCACCTCGAACGCAGTCTTGCAGCACATGGTATTGATAAAGTACTCAGTTCCATGAGTAAAGAAAAACCTTGGGAGCAGCAGTATGCCTGAATCAGCACTGACAATGAGAGTGAAACGCCATTTGCGTTACGCCATCTACGGTGTTTTGATGCCATTAATCAGTTTTGAGGGGCAGGCAATGACAGAGATTAATATTGCTTTTACTGATCCATTAGTCATACCGATTGCAGATGCTATTGTTCACGGAGATGTGGATCAGATCCATCAGTTAGCTAATAAAACGTTGTTGCAACAGCAAGGTAAACAGGCCGTGACGCTAATGCAGTGGGCTATCCTCAATCAACAACCTGAAAGTTTGGCGGCATTGTTGCAAGAACATGCAGATCCTTTTCAGCCCGGAATGCAGGGTGATACTGCCTGGCATACTGCCGCCAGTGTGCAAGACGCACATTACATGCAGATTCTACTTGAAAACAATATTCGGCCTGATGCCAGAAATAGTGTGACACTCGCAACGCCTTTAGCGGCTGCTATCATGGCTGGGCGCGAGATCCAGGTTATCCTGTTATTAGTTGCTGGCGTTGATCCTAATATTGCCGATCGTATGGGGGATACGCCGCTGCATCTGGCGGGCAAAAGTAATGCGCCGGATTTAGCATTACGCTTGTTAAAAGCAGGTGCGGATCCTGAGATGCGCAATAAGCAGGGGGCGACATTTCAACAGTATTTAGCGATGACACCGCTGAATATCCAAAGCGCCGAAATGCAGCAAAAATATCAGCAATTGAATGTCTGGCTTCGAGGTAAAAAACTTGCAGAGGTTTATCAGCAATAGTATTCAATTTGTTAGTTTTGGGCTGAAATACAAAAAATAATGCTGCAACGAGAATCGCAGCTTTGTGGCTTTTATCTAATTGATAAACAATAAAAAAGCCGCTGTTGATAAGCGGCTTTTTTGTCAGGGTGCTGAGTTAACTCGCACTCTTAGTCTCTGGCTTGTCTTTTGGCTTACGGCGCTTACCCACATTTTTAGCATCGCGATGACGAACTTTAACCTTCGCTTTCTCTTTGCCCGCCTCTTTTAGCTCTTTACGTTTCGCTAAAACCTTTTTAGATGGTTTTCCCGTAGTTTTTTCGCTCGGAGCCCTGCTGGTTGGCCGCAGTTCATCAATCACACGCGGCTTCAGTGGTTCTTTCAGATAACGGCCAATTCTGCCCAGCAATAAGTGGTCATGTGCTTCAACCAATGAAATAGCGACACCTTTGCGCCCTGCACGGCCAGTACGACCAATGCGGTGAAGGTAGACGTCAGCGGTGAGTGGCAGATCAAAGTTGAATACATGGCTGATATCGTCGATATCCAAGCCGCGTGAAGCAATATCTGTAGCCACCAGAACATTAACCCGGCCGTCACTTAAACGGATAACGGCTTCGGTGCGCTTGGCCTGTACCATTTCGCCTTCGAGGAACCAGGCGTTAATCCCTGCTTCACGTAACCAACTGACCAACTGATGCACTTTTTCACGGGTACGCACGAAAATAATGGATTTCTGCACTTCTGGTTGCTTAAGCAAATGCACCAGCAAGGCCGTTTTGTGTTCAATATCGTCAGCACGGTAATACCATTGCTGAATTTTTTTACGTTCACGGCGTGATGGGTCGGCTTCCAATTCTACCGGCTCAGTCAGGATACGCTCTGCAAATTCACGAATAGCTTCCCCTTCCAGTGTGGCCGAGAAGAGTAAGGTTTGTTTGCGCCAGCGGGTTTCTGCCGAGATTGTTTCAATATCTTGAGCGAAGCCCATATCGAGCATACGGTCAGCTTCGTCCAGAATCAGGGTTTCTACTGCCCGACAGTCAAAGTTTTCTTCTTTGATGTATTGCAGCAAGCGGCCAGTTGTCGCCACTACAATATCCTGATTCTCGCTAAAGACTTCCGCGTGATTCATATAAGCCACACCGCCGGTAATCGTCGCGATATCCAGCTGGGTATGTTTAGCCAGTTCACGGGCTTGATCCGCAACCTGCATGGCTAACTCACGGGTTGGCGTCAGGATCAGAATTCGTGGTGGGCCAGATTTTTTGCGTGGGAAATCCAGCAAATGCTGCAAGGCAGGCAGCAAAAAGGCGGCAGTTTTGCCCGTACCTGTGGGCGCCGAACCCAATACATCACGCCCATCCATAGCGGGGGGAATAGCCGCAGCTTGAATGGCAGTCGGGCGCTCATAGCCTTTGTCGCGCAGTGCATCAATTAGGCGTTCATCGAGATCGAGTTCGGAAAAAGTGGTTACAGTCATGGTCTTCCTCTACTTGGGGCGCCGATTATAGACGGGTTAGCCGAATTCTTCACCTGTTTAAGCGGTAATGATGTCTTTTCCCTTCAATCATATTGTCCTATGCTACGCCGGTTGTAGATTTTGGTGACTAATGTGGGCGAGCAATTGAAAAAAAAACTGGCGTTGCGTGGTGGTGGTTTCACGTTTAAACAATTCTTTGTGGCACATGATCGCTGCGCGATGAAAGTGGGCACAGATGGTGTTCTACTGGGTGCCTGGGCACCGGTAGAAAAAGCGCGCAAAGTGCTGGATATTGGCTGCGGCAGCGGGCTTATTGCTTTGATGATAGCCCAGCGTTCTGCATCTGAGGTCATGATTGACGGTGTAGAGCTGGAACCAGCGGCGGCGCAGCAGGCCATCAGCAACGCGGCGCAATCGCCGTGGGCGGATCGGGTTCGTATTTATGAGCAAGATGTATACCAGTTTGCTGAAAACCATCTTCATCAATATGACCTGATTGTCAGTAATCCACCTTATTTTGCTCCGGCGGTTGCTTGTCGCGATGAGGCTCGAGATACCGCACGTTATACTGGATCTTTAACTCACGATGCTTTACTAAACTGCGCAGAGAAGCTTATCACAGAGGAGGGTATCTTTTGTGTGGTTTTGCCCCACGATTTAGGTGTCGAGCTCAGCCGTCTTGCAGTACAACAAAATTGGTTTATCCGTTGCCAGGTTGATATCAGAGATCGTCCCGGTAAACCATTACATCGCATGTTACTGATGTTATCACCTCAATCCGGCGAAACTGAATTCCAGCGATTGGATTTGCGTCAATCGGAAGGCGTGTATTCACCGGAGTTCTGCGCGTTAATCAGCGAGTTTTATCTAAACTATTAACAAGTTGCCAAAACCGTGGAAGTGGTGCTGGAGGGCGCGATATTTTGTATTCGCAAAAAATATCGCGCCCTTAAAGGCATTACGGATGGAGAATTGTGGGTTTTGGATTGTCAATTTGTTCAGGATAGTCAAGAGTATAGTGCAACCCTCTGCTCTCTTTCCGCTCCATGGCGCAACGTACAATTAACTCCGCCACTTGCACCAGATTGCGTAATTCCAGCAAATTATTCGAGATGCGGAAATTGGCATAATATTCATCAATTTCCTGCTGCAATGTATTTATCCGGCGCAGGGCACGTTCTAAGCGTTTGGTCGTCCGAACAATGCCGACGTAGTCCCACATAAATAAGCGTAATTCATGCCAGTTATGTTGAATGACAACGCGTTCATCGGAGTTATCAACACGACTTTCATCCCAATCAGGCAAATGCGGAGCCAGCTTGGCTGTCGGCAGGCGCAAAAGAATATCTTCGGCAGCTGACCAACCATAGACAAGGCATTCGAGTAATGAATTGGACGCCATACGGTTAGCGCCATGCAAGCCGGTATAACTGACTTCGCCAATTGCATATAACCCATCCAGATCCGTGCGCCCGTGTTGATCGACCATCACACCGCCACAGGTATAATGTGCGGCTGGGACGATTGGAATGGCTTCTTTGGTTAGATCGATCCCCAAAGACAGTAGTTTTTCGTAGATCATCGGGAAATGTTGCATGACAAAATCAGTGGGTTTATGGCTGATATCGAGGTACATACAATCAGCACCAAGGCGTTTCATTTCGTGGTCAATGGCGCGCGCAACGATATCGCGTGGTGCGAGTTCGCCTCGTGCGTCAAAATCGAGCATGAAACGGCTACCATCAGGGCGTTTAAGGTAAGCGCCTTCACCACGCAAGGCTTCAGTCAGTAAAAAGTTGCGAGCTTGCGGATGAAACAGGCAAGTCGGATGGAATTGGTTAAATTCCAGATTAGCGACCCTGCAGCCGGCACGCCATGCCATGGCAATTCCATCGCCAGAGGAAATATCTGGATTGGTGGTGTATTGATAAACTTTAGCGGCACCGCCTGTTGCTAACACAACGGCCTTGGCCCGAAAAGTTTCAACTTTCTCTAGCTCGCGGTTCCAGATATAAGCGCCAACGACGCGTTTCGTCCCCGATAAACCAATTTTATTGGACGTGATAAGATCGACTGCATTGCAGCGCTCTTTGACTAAAATATTCGGATGGGCGCTTGCTTTGCCCACCAGGGTGGTCTCTACTTCTTTACCTGTAGCATCCGCGGTATGTAATATACGCCGATGGCTGTGGCCGCCCTCACGGGTTAGGTGATAACGTTCTTCGCCACTGGCATTGGTCTCGGTATCAAAAAGGACACCTTGATCAATCAGCCATTGCACACAAGAACGTGCATTGCTGGCGATAAACTCGACGGCTTCTTTGTCGCAAAGCCCAGCCCCGGCAATCAGGGTGTCATCAACGTGTGAACTGATGCTGTCAGTTTCATCAAAAACAGCAGCAATACCTCCCTGAGCATAAAAAGTGGCACCTTCATTAAGTGGCCCTTTGCTCAGAACAGTGACTTTACAATGTGGTGCAAGACGCAAAGCCAATGACAAACCGGCAGCGCCACTCCCGATGATCAATACATCGCTAACGTGTTCAGATGATGATGGCATATCGTATGATGTGTGCAGAAGAAGAGTGAAATTCATGTTAGCCTATCTGCCAGAGCAAAAGCTATGGCTATAAGATGTCTAAAGAATATTCAGACAAATAATCTGGCATCATGGAACTTTGCAAATTTTATAAACTCCAAGCGTGTGCTTGCTCAGGAAAATAAATATATGGCTGGCAGTACTCTTTTTAGCGTGGGGATAGATTTCGGGAGAGTTCACCTCGGATGAGCGAGCAGTTAACGGATCAAATGCTGGTTGAACGGGTCCAGAAAGGTGATCAGCAATCGTTCAATTTACTGGTAATTCGATACCAGCATAAGGTTGCGAGCCTCGTATCCCGCTATGTACCTCAGGGTGATGTTCCTGATGTAGTTCAAGAATCTTTTATTAAGGCCTATCGTGCCCTAGAGTCGTTTCGTGGCGACAGTGCCTTTTATACTTGGCTTTACCGTATCGCGGTTAATACAGCGAAAAACTATTTAGTCGCTCAGGGGCGGCGTCCGCCATCCAGTGATGTAGATGCAAATGATGCTGAAAATTACGAAAATGCGGGTGCATTGAAAGAAATATCGAACCCTGAGAACTTAATGTTGTCTGAAGAATTGAGGCAGATAGTTTTTAAAACCATAGAGTCACTTCCTGAAGATCTCCGGATGGCGATTACACTCAGGGAGTTAGATGGTCTAAGCTATGAAGAGATAGCCGTCATTATGGACTGTCCGGTGGGTACTGTTCGTTCCCGTATCTTCCGTGCCAGAGAGGCTATCGATAATAAAGTTCAGCCGCTGATTCAGCGATAAGCGGACACACAAAGGGTATTTGGCATGCAGAAAGAAAAGCTTTCCGCTCTGATGGACGGAGAAACTCTTGATAGTGAGCTGATGGGTTCTTTATCGAAAGATAAAGCATTACAGCAAAGCTGGCAGAGCTATCATTTAATCCGTGATACCCTGCGGGGGGACGTTGGTGAAGTCTTGCATCTGGATATCGCCAGTCGTGTCGCAGAGGCGCTCAAAAATGAGCCAGCTCGTTTTGTTCCTATTGCTGTGCCTGAATCTCAGCCGCAACCACATGTTTGGCAGAAAATGCCTTTCTGGCAAAAAGTTCGCCCATGGGCCAGCCAAATTACGCAAGTTGGGGTTGCTGCGTGTGTTTCTCTCGCCGTTATTGTCGGTGTTCAGCAATATAACCAACCTGCATCTGGTAATTTACAGCCCGAAGCACCTGCATTTAATACGTTACCGATGATGGGTAAAGCTTCACCAGTCAGTTTTGGTGTGCCTGCTGATGGTTCTTTCGGGACGACTCAACAGCATCAGGTTCAAGAGCAACGTCGTCGTGTGAATATGATGACGCAGTTGCAAGATTTTGAGTTACAACGCCGTTTACCACAAACTGAGTTGTCGCAGGTGCCATCAGCATCAACACAAGCCGCTATTCAGGTCCCTGGAACTCAGTCCTTAGGAATGCAGCAGCAGTAATGAAGCAACTTTGGTTTTCCGTCTGTTTAATGGCGGGCAGCCTGTTTATGCCAGCAATTGCTTCGGCGGATACCACGCCGATAGCAATGCTGCAGGACATGAGCGCTGCCAGTCAATCGCTCAATTATGAGCTATCGTACATAAATGTTAACAAGCAAGGGATTGATTCTCTTCGCTATCGACATGCCATTCTGGATAAAAAAACGTTAGCGCAATTGCTGCGTATGGACGGCCCTCGCACTGAGATCATACAACGTGGTGATGAAGTCAGTTATTTCGAGCCAGGATTTGACTCTTTTACGTTGAGTGGTGAGCTTATTGTTGATGCTTTGCCTTCTGTGGTATTCCCCGATTTTGAAAAACTATCAAAACATTATAACTATATTGCACTCGGTCGCGCCCGTGTAGCTGATAGACCATGCCAGGTTATCAGAGTGGTAGCCCGTGACAGTACGAGATACAGTTATATTATTTGGATGGATGAGACAACAAAACTTCCTATGCGGATAGATTTGTTAGATCGCGATGGTGAAACACTTGAGCAGTTCCGGGTGATTTCTTTTGCTGTCGGCGAGCCTATTCAGGAAATTCTGCGGGGAGTATTAAAACTATCCTTACCGCCATTGCTTGCTTTACCAGCAAAAACCAAGGTGGATTTTAGTTGGGCTCCGCGTTGGTTGCCTGAGGGGGTGACTGAGGTTTCTCATAGTCGTCGTACATTACCTAATATGGATACGCCAACTGAATCACGACTCTATTCTGATGGTCTGTTTAGTTTTTCGGTTAATGTGAACCCCGCGGGTAAAGATGCGCTTTCCGAACAGTCACTGCGCCAAGGGCGTCGTACTGTCCATTCTGAAACTCGTAATAATGTAGAAATCACCGTAGTTGGTGAGTTACCTCCATCAACGGCAAAACGTATTGCTGATAGTGTGGTTTTGGAGTCGGCTAAATGATGAAAGAATGGGCAACAGTTATCTCATGGAAAAATGGGGTGGCACTTTTACGTTGCGAACCGCATTCGGGGTGTGGGAGCTGTAATGCACGTTCAGGATGTGGTAGTCATTTATTGAATGAGTTGGGGCCAGAATCTGAGCATCAATTAAAAATAGCGATTTCACAACCACTCGAACCTGGGCAAAAAGTTGAGGTTGGAATCAGTGAAGGTAGCTTATTACGTTCTGCTGCTTTGGTTTATTTGACCCCATTAATTGGTTTAATCATGGGGGGCGCTTTGTTTCAAATTTTATTTGTCACTGATGTTTTTACAGCGTTTGGTGCTATTTTAGGTGCGGGTTTAGGTTTTTTATTGGCCCGGACGGTAGCTATTAAGATTGAAGGGAAAAGTGATTATCAACCTACTGTCTTGCAGATTAGTTTGCCGCCAGCAGCTATACGTATTCAACAAGAGTAATTCTTCGCTACCTATTAGCCATAATAGGCGGGTATCCTGTTTTGTATCATGTGCTCCAGTAAGGCAATAAAAAGGTCAGCACTGATAAGTGATGAGTAATCTATTGAAAATAGTATGTTACCTTTAGCATCAAATAATTTTATCTTGTCATGATGAGCTTCACGCAAGGTTTCAATGCGCAATATATCCTCAATATTAATCGTCCCTTTTTTTGTCACTAATGAGTGTGCGCTGAGTGACAGAGGGATTTTATCCATCTGAATTTTTTTCATCTTATTGACATTAAATAGGAGTGATTTTGACCAACAATCATTCCCTCGCACTATATCAAATGCGATTGTTTTACCTCGTGATAATGCATTTAAACTTATTAATCCGACTTGCATAACTTGTTGATGGATTATCGTATTTATAAGAGGGTATGCAT
>NZ_CABHXX010000027.1 GCF_902170565.1 Yersinia thracica | reverse complement strand
TCAGAAGTGAAACGCCGTAGCGCCGATGGTAGTGTGGGGTCTCCCCATGCGAGAGTAGGACACTGCCAGGCATCAAATAAACAAAAGAGGCTACCCTAGCGGGTGGCCTTTTTTGTTTATAATTTTCTGACAGATTCAAGTCGCGCATGGCAGTTTGAACAGCGCTTGCGCTGGCCCCGAAGGGGTGAGTCTCATCTTGAGGATGAGACGAATAGAGTAGGACACTGGCAGGCATCAAATAAAGCCGAGACCCCATGCCCAAAGCGTGGGTTTTTTGCTATGTGGAAAAGAAAAAGAGAAAAGCCTTCTGCTGTGCAGAGGGCTTAATGAGATGGTTATCTCTGCGAGCAGATAGAGGCAGTCGAAAAAGAGTTAAAAAACCACATGGCCAATGATGAAACAGCGCAGCGCCTGCTTTATATTCCCGGGGTCGGAACGATAGCCTGGGCAGTAACCATACAAGGAACCGTCTTCAGTAAATAAAAGAGCCAACAGTAAATTTACTGTCAGCTCAATGAGTTACCAAGTGACTTTCTGGTTTTGCGACGACTGATTATTGATGACATGAACGGCACAGCGGCCTGATGATAAACCTGACACAAAAAATGGCTCTTTGAAGCCGACGGGTTTTTTAAGGTTCATCAGGCGCGGAACTCATCATGGCGCGGAAGCTGGCTCCCACCAGACACCGAATAGATTTAAGCAAGCCCATCATAAATCAAAATCGGTGTTGCAAAAACGGGGGTGACCATAGATTTTTATGCATCCACTTAAAACAAAATACAATATGAGTATATTGGTCGGTTAGGCTAGCGCCAATAGTTCTATAGGTAATCTTAGTTAACGGCTTGATAGAGACTATAGCCAGTGACTGCGCCAGCGACATTCCAGGCAAAATCTTTCCAACTCCAGCCCGTGCCAGCTTGACGGCTATCATATAGCTCTTTGACTGCGCCGATATTTATCGAAAATAGTAAACCGAAATTGCGGCTTTTGGCATCCGACCAATTCTGATGTTCACCATAAGCTGTACCCGCAGCAGCTAGCGCAGCAGAGACAAAAAAATGTTGGGCTTTATCTTTTCCCGTCCAGCTATCGTTGGCCATATGGGTACATGCAGAGCTGGTGAAAAGTAGTGGGGCAATAATTAAAGGGCGAAGATAAGGTGGGCACCACATGCCGTTCCTCCCCTGGCTGGAGACAGAAAACCCGGCAATAGAACCGGGTTTTTGTTTTAATTTTATAGAATACGACTAATGAGCCGGTCGATACGAATTCTGCGTAAGCGGCGGATCAGTTTACGCACCTTGACCGGATACTGCTGAATATTCTCAAGTTCAAGGTAGTGTGAAACAACTTTAGTATGAGTTCGAATGCATTCCAGCTCTTTTGCACGCTGCTCATGCATCTCATGTTTAGGATCGTGGATCAAAATGGCATTTTCCAGATCCAGACGCCATGCACGTGGATTCAGATTGTTACCCGTGATCAACTGCCAGTTATTATCTACCCACATCCCTTTCAGATGATAGGTATTGTCGCCATCTTTCCATAAACGAACAATCAGTTGACCATTATCCACAAAGCGCTGTAAGCGGCTAAGGAAGCGGCGCAAGTTGATTTCATATAAGTATGGTAAAGCACCAATGATTTTAAACGGCTGATCTTCGGGGATATAAAAGTCGTTCGCTGTTTTGTCGCCAACAATAATCTCAACCTGTTTACCTTCGCGCAGTAGATAAATGATATTGCGAACTAACAATGCGGGCAGGTTAAAATAGGGCGTACAAATAGTGAGGCGTTCATCAGCGGAAGCCATTAAATGATGAATAGTTTTGTTGAGTTGACTTTTTTTACCTAGCCCAACTAACGGAGTGACCGCTAATTCATCATTGCCAGCTTGTGCTGGAAATTGATAACCGATATCTCGCAGTGATGATCGAAACTGCCGAGTTTCATTTTTGATCTCAGGATTGGTGGGGCGATCAATGCGATCGAGGCGCTGAACGGCACCTGCACTCAGAACTCGTTGCTTCACATAATCAACCATAATATCGGCTAATGATTGATTTGTGATTAATTGATAACGGTCATAACGATATTTGTCGTTTTGATAGAGATAGACATCATTGATGCTGGCACCACTGTAAATCACGGTGTCATCAATGATAAAACCTTTCAGATGCAATACACCAAGGGCTTCACGGGTATTCACCGGGACACCATAAACCGGAACACAGATATCCGGATGCTTGTTTGCCATCTCACAATACCAATCTGCATTAGTATTAACAGCGGCGGCCCCGATGCGGCCACGTTGGGCGCGATGCCAATCTACTAATACACAAATTTCCAGCTCAGTATGCCGCTGTTTGGCCTGATAGAGCGCGCTCATCACATCATGGCCTGCATCATCCTGCTCAAGGTAAAGCGCCACCAGATAGATACGTTTGGTCGCCTGGCCTATTAATTCCAGCAGAGTAGAGCGGAAAACCTTGGGGCAATAAAGCGTTTGGACATCATCAACTGACTGGGGGAGTTTGGGCAGTTGTGCAAGGTGTTGTTGATGTTTGCTACGTTTGAATTTTGACAACATCACAGTGCGCTTCTTCTCTTGTTATTTGATGGCAGAACCGCCATATCCAAAAAAAACACTAATCCATAGAGTCGGGCGATAATACCACTACTTTTCCGGATTGTGCGCAAGTTTTGCCAACCGTAGACTGAATCACTTATCTATGTGGCCTATATCACAGCGATTCAGGTGATTGAAATCAAAGTGTCAGCTCCAGATTAACGATGCCATCTTCCATTTGTACATCAATACTAAAACCCAGTTTTTTCGCCAACCCAATCATGCCTCGGTTATTGGGCATGGTGACCGCTGTTAGCCGAGTTAACCCGTGGCTGCGGGTGTACTGGATCATTTTCTCGAGCAACTCCCGCCCCAGCCCCAGCCCTTTTAAATCTGAGCGCACCAAGACGGCGAACTCTGCATCAATATTGTCAGGGTCAGATAGCGCGCGCGTGACACCAATAATTTCCGGGCCAGTTGTATTTTGACGGACTGCCACAAAGGCCATTTCCCGATCATAGTCAATCTGCGTCATGTTCGCCAAATCGTCGTGACTGAATTCGTTGATTTCACTGAAGTAGCGATAGTAGAGATCTTCTTTAGTGACTTGATCAATAAACAGTTTTAGCAGCGGCTCATCCTCTGGCAAGATAGGGCGGAATAAGCAATGAGAGCCGTCTTTTAGTATCACGGTTTGTTCCAATTCGTGCGGGTAAGGGCGGATAGCCAGCCGCGCTTGTGGGTCGCCAGTGACGGGGGCCAACTGCATTGATACATCCAGCAGCGTGAACTCACTGCCAGAAGCAAGCACAGGGTGAATATCTAAACGCGAGATTTCAGGGCAATCAAGAATCAGGTTGGAAACTTGTACTAGCAAACGGCTCAGACCAGGGATGTCGAGAGGTTGCAGTGAGCCGCGGCTGCGGATTTTTCCACCTTTGACCGCCTGGATTATCAGATAGCGGGCTAACGCCATATTGAGTGGTGGTAATGCAACTGCGGCCTGGGTTTCATGGTGCCATTCAATACCGCCTTCCCCTAGCATAATGAGTGGGCCAAAGATGGCATCTTGTTCCACAGCAATCCGTAGCTCCTGCGCTCCGGCGCGGTTTGCCATACTTTGCACCAATAAACCGTCAATACGGGCTTGGGGATAAGTGCGTTTCACGCGATCAAGAATATCGTCCGCTGCCCGTTGCACTTCCATTGCAGTACGCAGGTATAACATGACCCCCTGAACTTCGGATTTATGCGCAATATCTGGCGAGCGCAATTTGATGGCAACCGGATAACCCAACCGCTCAGCAATGTGTACTGCTTCAACACTGTCACTGGCAATCCAGGTTGGCAACATGCTGAGGCCATAGGCTTCAAGGATCGGCTGCACTTCATGGGTATCAAGTTGGGTCGTACCTTCTGCCAGGGCCTGGCGAATTAACTGGTGGACATGGGCGGTATTGGCAGTGAGGCCGACAGGCAAGGCCGGCGTTTCTTTTAACTGCTTTTGGTTGCGGCGATATTCAACCATGTGCATAAAGGCGGTTATCGCGCCTTCTGGCGTGCGATAAGTCGGGATACCGGCCTCGGTGAATAAACGGCGGGCATCTTGTGATGAATATTCACCGCACCAGTTAGTTAGCAAAGTAATGCGCTTGCCGCGCGGGTGCTGGCGGATAGCGGATATTAATAACTCAGCGGTTTTACTGCCCGGTGCCGCTGCGCTCGGTGAATGGATAAGCAACAGCGCGTCGTAATCGGTGCTGTCCAATAAGGGTTTAAGCGCTGCTAAATAGCGCTCAGCGCTGGCATCATCCCGCAGGTCAATCGGGTTTCGTAAGGAAACAAAAGGCGGTAGTGCCGCGCTCAGGGCGGATTGCGTGGTATCAGACAGTGTTGCCAGCTTGCCATTACGGCTAATCAACTCATCCAAGGCCATTGCCGCCGGGGCTGCACCATTGCTGACAATCAGTAACCGCTCTCCGCGCAATGGGTGCATATGGCTTAGTGTTTCGACTGCCGAAAATAGCTCGTGAGTATCTTGAACCCGCAACAGACCCGCGCGCTGAATGGCTGCATCATAGGCGGCATCTAACCCTTGCTGGCCATTGAGTAATTGTTGAGCTCGTTGGCTGCGGCCACTTTTGACCACCAGAATGGGTTTATTGCGCGAGGCACTGCGGGAGGCGGATAAGAAGCGACGCGCATCACTGATATGCTCGATATACAACATGATAGCGCTGGTTTTCCCGTCTCTGGCAAGGAAGTCGAGCAAGTCATCGACATCAATATCCAGGCTATCACCGAGAGCAATGAAGTAAGAGAATCCCACTTCGCGTTGCTGCGCCCAGTCCAAAATGGTGTTGGCGACAGCTGCTGACTGGGAGATAAACGCCAGCCGCCCTTTTTTGATAGGCACTGGCGAGAAGCTGGCATTTAACCCTTGCCACGGAGCCAGTAAACCCAGGCTGTTTGGGCCAAGTAGGCGCATATGGTGGCGCTGCGCACAAGCTTTCAGTTCAGGGAATTGTTCAGTTGCTGCCGACAGGATAATCACCGCCTTACAGCCACGAGTCCCTAAGTCTTCCAGCAGTGACAGGTTACGGCGGTCATGGGTGCACAAGATGGCCAGGTCGGGGGTAATGGGTAGGCTGGCGATGTTTGCATAAGCCAACACCCCACAAACGGCTTTATGAGTAGGAGTAACAGGTAGAATCGGGCCATTAAAGCCGCCATCGAGCAAATTGCGCATCATTAGAAAACCTGCGCGCTCCGGTTTTTCAGATGCGCCAATGACCGCAATAGACTTGGGGCGTAGTAGGGCTTCTAATCCACGTTGGCTCATATAATCCCCGTCATCTTTCAAGTTGCAGGTATGTTGATTGCTTCCGGTTACTCAGCCCATTCATGGGCCTCGGCTCTACGAGATTGCCGCAAACAGCGTTCAAATTTGCTCCCAGCAGATTTGTCACCCGAATCATTGACTGGTGTCAACTCATCGGGATTTTCTCAATTGCCGCTTTCCTGCCCCCCCTTAAATTTATTGGGGTAAGTCAAAAACATGGGGTAAGTCAACGACAGCTTTATTGATTTTATGCGATTTTTTCGGTATTTGCTGTGACTCGACCCACTGGATGGTGAGGTTTTCCTGCTAAATATTGTTGGCGGAAATAATGAAAATGGGCTGTTAATCCATCCGCTGCTTGAATATCACCAGCTTGCTGGAGTAGGGCTGCGGCAACTTCGACGGTGCAATGTTGTTCCGGGCGTGCTGCTTCTCGCAACATATAATCCGAGGTATTGCTGACATTCAGCGACAATAGCGGTAGTCCGGTAAGATACGGGCTTCTACGAAACATTTTTTTAGCTTCAGTCCAGGTACCGTCCAGCAGAATAAATAACGGTGGTTTATCGCTGACAGGTAATTGATTGAAGACTTGCCGCTCGGGGTCGGCATATTTTTCCGGGAAGACCACATAAGGTTGGCGCAGAGGGTCGCGTATCGCGGCTAACAGCTCAGGAGAAACTTCTGTCCGCGCCCAGAGAAAAGCTTGAGTGTTTGGCAGAATATCAGCAATTAAGCGGCCAGTATTACTGGGCTTAAGGGGTTCAGTATCAAACATAATCAGGCAAAATCGGCTGTTGGCCGGTTGTTGTTTGATGGTGTCACACAAGCAAAATCGCTCAGTTAACAGGCAGCCTTGGCAGCGAATGGCACGGCAACCACGGGCGCGATAAAGGCGAGTGGATGCGGATAACCGCTGCTGACGCAAACGCAGTACTGCATTTTCCGTCGTTATGACTGTTGGTAAAACATGTTCGGTGGTGGATGATCCAGTCACGACGGACTCCTGAAGAAATAGCGCTATTCTAATCAACCCAGGTGCCCAGTCATACCATAAAAGAAAAAACAACACCCCAACAGAAAACTGTCAGGGTGCTGTTTTGGATTATAACCAAACTTTATCGGGCACTTGAGTGGCCCCGAAGGGGGATAAATGAGTTAAACTAGCTTAGCGGGCGGCGGATTCCCCTGATAATTGCTCATTTAACCAATTATCAAAAGGTGCTTTTGGCAGTGCGCCGCTAAGCATGTCGACCATTTTGCCGTTCCGATACAGCATAATGGTGGGAATGCTGCGGATACGGAAACGCGTGCTGAGTGCGGGTTCTGCTTCAGTATTGACTTTAACGAAGCGAACTTTTCCGGCACGCTCTGCGGCAACATCTTCAAAAATGGGCGCGAAGCTGCGGCAAGGCCCACACCATGGTGCCCAGAAGTCTATAATCACCGGCAAGTCATCTTGCAGCAGTTTATCCAGTGTTTCGGCGGTGGCGTTAATGACTTCGCCATCAAATAAAGAGTGGCCGCAGCGCCCACATTTAGCGCCGTCATCAATACGTGCTTCCGGTAGGCGATTGGTCGCCATACAAGCTGTACATACCGTATTCATAAATTAGCCTTTATTGAGTATCTGAGTAGATTAAGGGAAACCATACAGTCAATGTGACCTGAATTGTTTCGTTGTTGTTATCTATTATGGATATAAATGAAGTCAGTGCCAAAATGGTTTATTCGATGAATACGATAGTTGCTAGCTTTTAGCGCTTGCTTATGGCTAACCGAGCAGACATCAGGTAATCTTCGCGCCCTGCGCGTTGGTGGAGAAGACAATGAACGATTCATTTAGTGGCAAAAACGGCAAAGTTAAAGTGATGTACGTCCGCAGTGACGAAAACAGCAGCGACGACCGTAGTAACAACAACCGTGGTAAAAACCCGCGTCCGGCAGGCAAAGGCCGCCCGGGTGATAGTGCCGGTCGCGGCAGCTCATCGCGTAATAATGACTCACGTCGTAATGATTCAGGCCGTAATGAACGCACGAGTCCTAGCCGTCCGGCGCGTTCTGACAGCAGTGGCCCTTACGATTCACCGTGGAAAACTGTGTCTCGCGCCCCCTCTGAAGAACCCGAGTTTGATCACGGCGGTATCAGCGGTAAAAGCCATGTAGACCCAGCGCAATTGCGCCGTCAGCGGGCTGAAGAAACACGAGTTTATGGCGAAAATGCTTGTAAAGCGCTGTTTGAAAGCCGCCCTGATGCTATTGTGCGCGCCTGGTTTGTGCAGTCAGTTACCCCACGTTTCCGTGAAGCGTTGAAATGGATGGCGGCTAACCGCAAGGCTTACCATGTGGTTGAAGAAGATGAGCTGGCGAAAGCCTCTGGCACTGAACACCATGGTGGCGTGTGCTTCCTGATTAAAAAACGTCAGGGTTTGGATGCAGAAACTTATCTGCAACAACAGACTCAGGCGAAAGATTGCGTGTTGGCACTGGAAGATGTGGGTAACCCACATAATCTGGGCGGCATTATGCGGACCTGTGCACATTTTGGTATCAATGGCGTGTTGCTGCAAGACCCCGCAGTGTTGGAGTCTGGTGCCGCTGTTCGTACAGCTGAAGGCGGTGCGGAGCATATCAAAGCAATCAATGCAGATGATTTCCTTTCTGTGTTGGATACTTTCCGTAAAGCGGGTTACACCATAGTGACCACCTCAAGCCATAAAGGTGTCAGTCTGGCGAAAGCTGAGCTACCAGCCAAAATGGTGTTGGTCTTAGGGCAAGAGAGTGATGGCCTGACTGACAGCGCTTGGCAGCAGGGCGATGTGAGTGTCTCTATTGGCGGTACTGGCAAAGTTGAAAGTTTGAATGTGTCAGTGGCGACCGGGATTTTGCTGGCAGAATGGTGGCGTCAAAATCACGCTTAATTCATTCGTCGTTGCAATAGCTAAAACATAAAGTAACAAGTTGATAAGCGGGGAAATGTGCCGAATGGGTCGTAACGGCGTAAGCCGCCGGAGCGCCCATCGGTGCAGTCGCCCTGCTAATCTCCGAACTATAAAATAGCTTTGTCAATAACCTCAAAGGACGCTGATGATAAGTCAGCGCCCTTTTTTTATGAGTCAGTTTTTGCTGCTAGTGCGTGCCACCGCCACCGCCTCCGCCGCCGGAGGTAAATGGCGGTTTAGCAAACCACACCAGTGCCAGTAGCAGTAGGAACACGCCCGCCGAGAGCCAGAAAATCTCATTAGCCGAGATAATCAGCCCTTGATTGGTAATTTCCCGTGCCAGATAAGCCGATGCTTGCTGCTGATTCATGCCCAGTTTCTCGAGATCCTGATACATTTGCGTGGCATTCGGGTTAAACGGGTTAACAAATTCCGTCAGCTGCGAATGGTGCATCGATTCTCTTTGCGTCCACAACGTGGTGGTGATTGAAGTACCAATCGACCCCGCCAGTGTTCGCAGGAAGTTAGACAAACTGGATGCCGCCGCCATACGCTCTGGCGGTAAGCCGGACAAAGTAATCGCCGTCAGTGGCATAAAGAAGCAGGCAATAGCAAAACCTTGCACAAACTGCGGCCATGCCGAGGCACCGAAGTCCATTCCCGGTTCGAATGTATATGCTCGCCAGTAGAAACAAACCGCATACATAATGAAGCTGAATGTGACTAACTGGCGCATATCAATTCGATGTGAGAAGCGCCCAATGATTGGCGACAGCAGCACCGGCAAGATACCTACCGGTGCTGATGCTAAGCCGGCCCAGGTGGCGGTATAGCCATACACCTCCTGTAATAGCTGCGGCAGCAAGACAATCGCACCGAAGTACAACATATAGGCCAGGCTGATACACAAACAACCAATGGTAAAGTTTCTCGATTTGAATAATGACAAATCGATCACCGGATGGTCGTCAGTTAGCTCCCACACTATCAGGAAGATAATGGCAATCACGGCAATAACCGTCAGGACGATTATCTCGGTCGAGTTAAACCAGTCCAGCTCCTTACCTTGGTCAAGCATGATTTGTAAGGCACCAATACCCACCACCAATAATACCAACCCCACGGTATCAATAGGTTTGATTTCGGTTTTGGTCTCTCGCCCTTTCAAGGTGCTGCCCGCGACTAAAATGACCACCACCCCGATAGGAATGTTGATAAAGAAAATCCAGCCCCAGTGATAGTTATCACTGATATAACCGCCAAGGATCGGCCCAAAGATTGGGGCGACAACAATCGTCATCGACCACAATGCCAGGGCCATACTTCGCTTCGCGGGCGGGTAGTTATTCAGTAGCAAGCTTTGTGACAACGGGATCAATGGGCCAGCGACCAGCCCTTGAATAACCCGGAAGAAGATAAGCATCCCCAAGCTATTTGACACGCCGCACAGCCATGAGGCCAGTGCGAATAACCCCGTCGACCACAGGAACAATCTGACTTCACCGATGCGTTTTGCCAACCAACCAGTGATAGGGATGGAAATTGCATTTGCCACACCGAATGAGGTGATAACCCATGTGCCTTGGGAGTTGGACGAGCCAAGATCCCCGGCAATAGTCGGAATAGCCACGTTAGCAATAGTGGAGTCCAGCACCTGCATGAAAGTCGCTAATGATAGCGCGACCGTCATCCAGGCAAGTTGGGCACCTTCAAGCGGTTTTTGTGCCACGGTGGCCCCCGGTGCGCTTAACTTGCATTTGCATCAATATTAACCCGCATTCGCATGAACAATATCGCTAATCATTTGATTAACCGGCGCTAAATCCAAGGACAGCGCGTTGGTGACAAATGCAGGTTCTTTGCGCACGTTTTGCGCTAACACTTGGCCTTCAACATCGGCGGTATCTACCCGCACTGTGGTCGATAAGCCAATGCGCAGCGGATGCTCAGCCAGCTGTTTGGCATCAAGCTGAATACGCACCGGCAAGCGCTGAACCACTTTGATCCAGTTACCAGTGGCATTTTGCGCAGGGAGCAGTGAGAAGGCGCTGCCCGTCCCCATATCCAGGCCAATAACTTTTCCTTGGAAAACCACATCATCGCCATAGAAATCAGTCACCACCGTGGCGGGTTGGCCGATACGCATATTGGCTAACTGGGTTTCTTTGAAGTTGGCGTCAATCCACATTTCGTTAGCTGGAATGACCGCCATCAGTGGCGCACCATTGGCAATTTCTGCGCCCACTTGCACACTGCGGCGTGACACAAAACCGGTGATTGGGCTAACCACTTTGGTGCGTTGCAGGGCAAGCCAGGCATCGCGCAACTTGGCAGCCGCTTGCTCGACGGCCGGTTGTTTCTCCAACGGAGTGTTCAGCACCAGCGCCTGATTGGCGTTATATTGTGCAATCGCCACGTCCAATGAAGCTTGTGCAGCATCCACGGCATCACGGGCGTGTTGCAATTCTTCGCGGCCAATGGCATCAACAGAACCCAGCACCACACGGCGTTTTAGGTCATTTTGTGCTTTACTTAGCTCGGTTTTTTTCAGCGCAATATTGGCTTGATATTGCTTGCTGTTAATCATGAGCTGGTGGGTTTGGCGCACACTGTTTGCCAGTGCGGTTTTTGCCTGCTCATAAGCTTGTTCGGCATCCGTTGGGTCAAGTGTCAGAAGAATATCGCCACTTTTGACCAAGTCAGTATTTTCAAAATTAACACTGACGACACTGCCGGGAACCTGCGACATTATCTGTACCTGATTGCCCGAAACATAGGCATTATCAGTCTCTTGGTGATGACGCAGCACCAGGAACCAATAAATAAAGTAAGCCACCCCGATAATAATAAAAATACCCGTCAGTAATAGCAGCACGCGTTTACGTTGCTTCTTTTTATTCTGCGGTTGTTGCGGCACTTGAGCTTCCGCGCTTGCACTCATGGTCTTCCCCACATTTTATATTGTTTTATTTTGTGAACCATCACTGGCGGGCGCTTGATAGCCACCGCCGAGTGAACGGATCAAACCAATCTTGGCCTGCAATAAATTGTTGCTGGCACTGAGTTCTGCTTGCTGCTGTTGTAGATATTGTGACTGGCTAATCAACAGTTCATCGCGCCCAATAACCCCAGCCTTGTAGCGGGCATCGGCGACGCTATAAACTTTCTGCATAGATTGCGATGCTGATATGGCTTGCTGTAATTGGCGTTGGCTGCTTTGTTGGATGGTGATGGCATCCGCAGTTTCCCGCACGGCATTGAGGATAGTCTGGTTGTAAGACTCAACTGCTTCGTCATAAAGGGCTGATTCTTCGCCTAACTTACTGCGCAACGCGCCAGCGTGGAAAATAGGCAGTGAAATTGCCGGAGCAAAATTCCATGCTTGGCTGGCGGCTTCCAACAGATTGGGGTTAGTGCCCTGGAAGTTCGTGGTAGAGAAACCGGCAAATCCAGTAATGGATAAGCTGGGATAAAACTCTTTGCGTGCTGCTTTAACTCGTTGGTCATAAGATTCAACCAGTTGGCGCTGGGCGGTGATATCTGGCCGCTGACCCAGTAAATCCGTGGTTAATTCGCCTTTGGGGGCCAGGCGAGTTAGCTCTGGCAAAGGAACCGGGCGCAAGTTTTGTGTGGTACTCGGGCCTTGGCCTGTCAGGGCTGCCAACTGATGTTTCAGTTGTTCGCCTTGTGATTGCAGTTGGATAATTTGCTGTTTGGCTGTATCCGCCTGAACTTGTGTTTGCTGTGGAACTTCAATGCTATAGATACCCGCCTGATATTGCCTGGTGCGCAGCTCAGCCAGGCTGTCATTATTATCGACTGCCTGTTGCAATACATTTTGCAGAGCAAAATTGCTCTGTAACTGGTAATAAACCGATGCCACTGAGCTGGTCAGTGTCAGTGTGGCCTGCTGCTGTTCTGCGCGGGCAGCATTAACCTGCGCATTGGCGGCATTGACCCGATTGCGATATTTACCCCACCAATCAAACTCGTAGCTAAGATTCAGGCCAAGAGTATTCGCGGTTTCATACAAAGGTTTGTCGGGATAAGACTGCAAAAAGGGTTGCAGTGTATTCTGCGAGATTTTTTCCCGATTACTGCTGCCGTAGAGATCCAAGTTTGGGCCATTAGCCGCATCGGCTTGGCCCATCACACTTTGTGCTTCACGTACCCGCGCCGCCGCCTGTTTTAGCGAAGGTGAGGTTTGCAAGCTTTGGGTCATCAAAGCATCAAGTTGGGGATCTTCCAGTACCCGCCACCACTGAGAACTTAGCGCCAACGAACTGACTTTAGGTTGCGCCAATTGGAGTTGTTGGTTATCCAGCATTTGAGACTGAGGCGCAATATTATCGCTTGAGGCACAGCCCGCCAGTACTAAAACGGCGAACAAGGGCGTGAGTCTCCAGCTATGTGGGGATAGCATATTATGTACCTGGATATACCCTTCATACTTCAAGCTGCATTGGCCGCTCTCTTCCTCATCATTGACTGGCGTCAAATCATCGGAATTTATTCGCTGCCGCCTTCCTGCAACTCGAATTATTTAGGGTGTAGATATATTGGAATTACTGTTCCGATATTTCCATTTGGTCTAAACGCGTCAGTAACTTGCGCGTCAGCGTTTCAAGCTGTTGCTGCTCGTCGGCGTCGAGTGTTGACCAAAGAAAATGCAGACACTTATGTTGTGGGGGCAGTAATTGATTTAAAAACTCAACGCCCGCTTCGGTGAGATGCAAATGCAAACAACGGCGGTCATTGTGGCTTTCACGGCGTTCAATCCAGCCTTTCTTTTCCAACTCGTCAGCAATGCGGGTGGCATTGGTACGTGAAGACCCCAATGCAGCACTTAATTCTGACGGCTGAATACTGTGGCTCGCTTGTGCTTCCAGCGTAATTAGCGCCATAAACAGGGTTTCGTTAATTCCTTGCGCTTTCAGCATTTTGTTGCGGTTTTCCAACAATTTACTGTGCATATGCATACATAATCGCGTCAGTAGGATTTCTTGATAAGGGAAATCTTTCTGGCGTTTGGCACGAGAATTAAGCATCTGTTCTATGGGACTAAAGGAACTTTCCATTATAAGGAGCCTCATTAATTTCAAGTGGTACAGTAACGGTAGTGACTAATAATGTAAACGGGTTAATAAGAGAAAAATTTAGCAATTAGTGTTATTCAGTCACTGTGTGTGAATCATTAGTCTTATTGATTGTAAGGATATTATGTTTCAGTTAAGAAATCAGGCAAATTGTTACGCTAAAACCATCAGTAACTTAAATGTCAGACCGTAGCTGATTGCCCCCAGTAAGGTGGCAAAGATAATACTGTTAGTTTTATAAAAGCATCCGCAGATAACCAAAAAACCAATAAGTGTAGGAACTAATTTCTGTGGGTTATGCATAATTTCCGGCGTACTGGATACCACCAACAATGCACAAATCGAGGCGATCCCGATGCTGTCGAGCAACAGTGACACTTTACCGCGTTGCAGACCCGCTTGTTTGCGTGCTGGCCCCAGGCGCAACGGCAAATAGCGAAACAGATAATTTACCGTTCCCACCACCAGGCCAATAATCAGTACATCCATATTCACGGTTTCTGCTCCTGTTTATCACTCTCGCCATATTCTACGGCCGCTTCTGGCGCGGGTTGGAGTAAGGCCGCCAGACATCCGCCGCCAATTCCGGCCAAAATAGCCACTGGAATAGAGAACAACAACACACCGAGCAATGCGCCGGTCAAAGAGGCCATAACCGTGAGGCTGTATTGGTGTTTAAATGACGCTAATAGGAAACTAAGAAACAGCGCTGGCAACATAAAGGAAAGAGAAGCTTCAATGGCCGGATAATTTTCCAGCGGGCCATTACCAAACATCGCGCCGATGGCGGTGCCCGCCACCCAAGACAACCAAGAGGTGAACGCGATGCCGAGCATCCAATTTTCACTCCAGCGCCGTTGGTCTTTCATTAATTTGGTGGTGGCGGCGGCAAACACTTCATCCGTCAGGCCAAAGGCCCACAGGGCGGTTTTTTTACCGGATAATTTTGCCACAATGCGGTGTTTCAGTGCGGGGCCGTACAAGATATGGCGGATATCCATTGCCATTACAGTTAATGCGGAAACCCACAATGACATCCCGGCACTGAGCAGGGCGGTGATGACGAATTGGCTGGCTCCGGCATAAATGATGCAAGAAAAGAAAATACCTTCCCACGGGGTGAAGCCAAGTTTTACTGAACTCAAACCAAAGGCGAAAGCCACGGGTAAATAACCAATAACAATGGGGAGGCTATCGGTTATTCCTTCAGTGAATGTAGCTGTTGACTGATCCGTCGAGGGGGCGTCGGTGATTTGGCTTGGCATAGAGTTGGCTATCAATAATTGAGATTACAGGGTAAAAGTTAAGTCACATTACCAGAGTAGTAATTTTCTTAATACCCTATAACCCAATTTTATATCTCAATTGATTATTAGTTAGCTAACTAATTAAGGTCACTCCACAGGTTGATTGGCCGGGGGATCAAATCTTTTACCGGCTAACCAGGTGGCAATATTCAAGACACACAGCACTAACCCGGCGGTGGCGACACCATACCAGCCCGCATGTTGATAGGCGGCGGCGGAAATCAGTGAACCTAAAGCCCCACCAATAAAATAAGTGGTCATATATCCCGCAGTTAAGCGATTTCTGGCTTCCGGCATCATGCGGTAGATCACACTCTGGTTGGTGACATGCACCCCTTGAACGGCCAGGTCTAACACGATAATCCCGATAATCAGCGCGATGATTGAATGTTGCCCCAAGGCTATGGGTATCCATGACAATAACAATAATACCAAGCCGACGCTGGTGGTGATGCGGGCTTTTCCTTTATCTGCCAATTGGCCTGCTCTGGTGGCCATTAATGCCCCCGCCGCTCCGACTAAACCAAACAACCCGATAGTGGCCTCTGAATAACCAAAAGGCGGCGAAGCCAGTAGGAAAGCCATTGAGGTCCACAAGACGCTGAAGTTGGCAAATGACAGTGCGCCAAGCAAGGCGCGGGTGCGCAGTACCGGAGTGTGGATAAATAAAGAAAATATTGAGCTGAGCAACTGACCATAATTCAGGCCACTATGATACTTATAGCGCGGCAGATAGCGCCATAAAATCAACGCCATAATTATCATCAAGATACTGGCAACCCAATAAATGGTGCGCCAACCGCCAATCGAGGCCAATGCGCCCGCCACGGTTCGTGCCAGTAAAATACCCAGCAACAGGCCGCTCATGATAATGCCGACGACTTTGCCGCGTTTTTCGGGTGCAGCCAGTGTGGCGGCTAATGGCACCAGTAATTGTGCTACCACAGAGAACAAGCCGGTGAGGGCGGTGCCGACAATCATCATGGTGAGATTTTGCGACATGGCGGTAATCAACATCCCACCCGCCGCCAACAGGGTCATGCTGACAATCAGCCCGCGCCGTTCAAACATATCCCCCAGCGGCACCAGGAACATTAGCCCCACCGCATAGCCCAGTTGGGCGGCGGTCACGATAAAACCGGCCTGATTGACGGAAAGATTAAAGGCTTGCGCGATAGTTTCCAGCAATGGCTGGGCATAATAGTTGCTGGCAACGGCCAGTCCGGTGGCGACCGACATTAGCGCGATCAAGGCCGGACTCAGCCCCGTTTTTTCAGTTTTTTGTATCATGAGGAATTATTCGAAATTGAGAAGAGAGACAGTATTAGATAAATAAGTGGGATAAACCAAGTTATTATTTTTAGCTGATGAATATTTGGTAAGGACATTGTGGCAGCAAGCACTGCGCCAATCCAGCAGGGTTAAGCGCAGTTGCAGCTAATCTTTATAACAATAAAAAATCGTCAGCATCGCGCCACGCCGGGAATGTTTTTCGGTAACTCAGCAACGTTTCCAAAGATAATTCAGCATCCAGTTGCGCCGCTTGCCCCGCTTCTGCTTGGGTCAGAATCTCACCTTGGGCATCTAAAATGACACTATCACCCTGATAATAATGGCCATTGTCATCATCACCGACCCTATTGCAACCCGCGACATAAGCTTGATTTTCTATCGCCCGCGCCGCCAGCAAGGTTTGCCAATGTTTGGCGCGCGCCGCTGGCCAGTTAGCCACATACAGTGCTAAATCATAATCTTGCTGATTGCGTGACCACAGTGGAAAGCGCAGGTCATAACAAACTTGCGGCAGAATTCGCCAGCCGCGCCACTCGACAATTTTGCGCTCGCCCCCCGCCAGATAGTGATGGTGCTCACCGGCCATGCGGAATAAGTGGCGCTTGTCATAGTGATGGATTTTCCCATCCGGCTGCGCCAACAGAAAACGGTTAACGGCGCCGTTGGCTGTTTTTAGCGCCACACTGCCGCCAATCAGGGCATAGGTACGCGCCGACCAAGAGCGCAGCCAGCCGATAACCTCAGCTTCTGGCAGGGCATTTTCCGCCGCATTCATCGCAAAACCTGTGGTAAACATTTCTGGCAGCACGATGACATCACGCTGCTGTATGGATTCCAGCAGCATCTCAAAGTGACGCAGATTCGCCGCTGCATCCAGCCACACCAGCGGCTGTTGCAGCAAAGTCAGTTTTAAAGTTGACACAATCGCTCCGCGGCGGCGTCCAGCGTGGCATCCTGTTTGGCGAAGCACAGCCGGATCAGTTTATGGGGGAAGGGGCCTGCGCAGAATACGGATAAAGGTATCGCGGCCACACCCACGTGCTCGGTCAGCCATTTGCAGAAATCAACATCGTCGAGATCTGAAATAGCACTGTAATCGGCCAGCAGGAAGTAGGTTCCTTCACTGGGCAGAATTTTGAAACGGCTGGTGGAGAGCGCATTGACGAAGCGATCGCGGCGAGCGCGATAGAATTCCGGCAATTGTTGCCAGTGCTCCGGCTCGCTATTCAACATGTCAGCCAGTGCAAACTGTACTGGAGTACAGACTGAAAATGTCAAATATTGATGAATCTTGCGCACTTCTGCACTGATCGCGGCGGGTGCGATGCAATAGCCCGCTTTCCAACCGGTCATATGAAAAGTTTTGCCAAAAGAGGAAACCGCAATGGCCCGCTGGCGTAATTGTGGGTGTGCCAATACGCTGGCATGGCCCGCTGGGCTGAAACAGATATGTTCATAAACTTCATCACTGAGGACATAAATATTGCGCTCAGCAATCACTTGCCACAGTTGCTCAAAATCTTCTGCGCACCAAACCGTCGCCGATGGATTATGCGGCGTATTCACAATCACCAGCCGGGTGCGTTCAGAAATTAGGTCGGCAAACTCCGCCCAGTCGGTGGCGAATGCCGGAGGTTTGAGCGCAATGCGCTTGAGGATGCCGCCAGCCAATTTAACCACTGGAGCATAACTGTCATAGCTGGGATCAAAGCAAATCACTTCGTCGCCAGGGCGCACCAGCGCAGTAATGGCCGCAAATAAGGCCTCACTGGCACCGGTGGTGACAGTGACTTCGCTGTCGGCATCGGGCTGCCAGCCGTAGATTTTAGCTGTTTTCGCCGCGATAGCCGTGCGCAGCGGAGCCACGCCGGTCATCGGCGCATATTGGTTAGCGCCCTGACTCACATGGTAGGCTAATCGTTGCTTTAAATAATCTGGGCCATCGAAATCCGGGAAGCCCTGCGACAGGTTAATAGCTTGATGCTTTTGCGCTAACGCACTCATTTGCGTAAAAATTGTGGTGCCCTGTGCGGGTAATTTACTGTCTGGAATAAAAGATAAAGAGCTCATGGCAGGTGAATACTCCGGGCGCTGTATGTTGCCGTAAATATATCACGATGTTAATATTTGGCAATCAAGACGTTTGGATGTTTAAACGGCTAAATGACTTAATTGGCTAAGTATAGATAAATTTGTGCTAAGGGTAATCGTCAGGCCGGTTGCCATGGCAATATGTTCTGATACCAACATCACCTCAGCCAATACCACCTCAGCCAATACCACTACAGCCAATACCACTACAGCCAATACCACTACAGGGATATACAATGACCGAAAATGTACAACTTGGCGCGCTGTTAGCCGCCTGCCACTGGATTGGTGAGAAAGGCTGGTGCCCGGCGACTGGCGGCAATATGTCCCTGCGATTGGATTCAGCCCAATGTTTGGTGACAGAGTCGGGCAAAGATAAAGGGAGTTTGACCGCCGATGATTTTTTGCTGGTGGAGACGGCGACGAACCATGTCCCTGGCGGGCGTACCCCGTCGGCGGAAACCGGCCTGCATACTTTACTTTATCGCCTGTATCCGGAAATCAATGCGGTCTTACATACTCACTCGGTGAATGCTACGGTGCTATCACGGGTCGAGCGCAGCCATGAGTTGGTATTGCAAGGCTATGAGATGCAGAAATCTCTCGCGGGGCAGCGCAGCCATCTGGACAGCGTGGCTATCCCTATTTTTGATAATGATCAGGATATTCCGGCGTTGGCACAGAGGGTTGCTGCGCTGGCGGATAATCATCCATTGCGTTACGGTTTTTTGGTGCGCGGGCACGGTTTGTATTGCTGGGGCAATAGCGTGTCTGAAGCCCGCCGTCATTTGGAAGGGTTGGAGTTTTTGTTCCAGTGTGAACTGCAACGCCGCTTGTTGGACACAAATTATAAAACGGAGGAAAAATGATTCAGGCCATAGTGACCGACATTGAAGGCACCACCACTGACATCCGTTTTGTCCACCAAGTGCTGTTCCCCTATGCCCGTGAGCGGCTGACACCTTTTTTACAAGAACATCAACAGGATGAAGAGGTTGCCGCCGCATTGACCCGTTTGCGGCACGAGATTGAACAGCCGGATGCGGATATTGAAACGCTGACCACCACATTGCATGGTTTTATGGATGAAGACCGCAAATCCACCGCACTAAAAGCCATTCAGGGCATCATTTGGCGCAGCGGTTATCTGCAAGGGGATTTTCGCGGTCACTTGTATTCAGATGTTGCCCCGCAACTGGCGGACTGGCAGCAGCAAGGGCTGAAACTGTATGTTTATTCATCCGGCTCAGTTGCTGCGCAGAGATTATTGTTTGGTTACAGTGATGCGGGGGATTTACAGCCATTATTCAGTGGTTATTTTGACACCCATGTTGGGGCGAAGCGCGAAGTGAGCGCTTACCAGAATATTGCCAATCAGTTGGCCATTGCCCCGCAAGCATTGCTGTTTTTATCTGATATTCGCCAGGAATTGGACGCCGCACAGCTTGCCGGATGGCAAACTTGTCAGTTAATTCGAGATCTTCCCGACAGCGAAAGCCGTCATCCCCAAGTCAGCCGTTTTGATGAGATAGATATAGAGGGTTTTACAGCATGAGCGGATTAACCATTTTTAGTGATGAACAGCCAGAACAGCCGCTGTGGCAAAGCCGCAATGCTGAGGAAATTCAACAGCAATTGACCGCTATTGGCGTAAGGTTTGAGCGCTGGCAGGCGGATCGCGAACTGGGCGAAAACCCACAACCGGGAGCGGTGATTGCCGCTTATCAGCATGAAATTGACCGGCTGGTGGCGGAAAAAGGCTATCAGAGTTGGGATGTGATCAGCATGCGCCCTGATAATGAGCAGCGCGAAGTATTGCGCGAGAAATTTTTATCAGAACATACTCACGGTGAAGATGAAGTGCGTTTCTTCGTCGAGGGGAGCGGGTTATTTTGTTTGCATCTGAATGGCAAAATTTATCAAATTTTGTGTGAGAAGAATGATTTGCTATCAGTGCCAGCAGATACTCGCCATTGGTTTGATATGGGGTCAGCACCGAATTTCACTGCTATTCGAGTATTTGATAATCCTGAGGGTTGGATAGCGCGTTTTACCGGCGATAAGATAGCTGACTCGTATCCGCGCCTGGATTAATCCCCGTCGTCCTTGAAGCCGCAGGGGTGTTAGCTACGCTCACTTACCCGAATCACTTACTAATGTAAGCTCATCGGGATGTTTTCGCTTGCTGCCTTCCTGCGGCTCCAATGAGTTTGGGGACAAAATTTTCTTACCATGCTAATTCTTCGGCTGGAAGAAGCCCGCTGCGACTTGCTCTGGCGTGATGACGCCGCTGTCTAATACCCAGCCGCTGATTAATGCGGCTGGGGTGACATCAAATGCGGGGTTGTACACCGGTGCATTCTCTGGTGCCCATTGGCAATGACCAAACCCCCCAGACACGCCTTTGACTTCGCTGGCATCACGTTGCTCAATGGGGATTGCTGCACCATTCGGGCAGTCCGGATCATGAGTGGTATGCGGAGCCGCCACATAGAATGGAATTCGGTGATAATGCGCCAATACCGCCAAACTATAGGTGCCAATTTTATTCGCGACATCACCGTTGGCAGCAATGCGATCAGCGCCAACCCAGATAGCATCTACTTTGCCCTGAGCCATCAGACTGGCCGCCATCGAATCACAAATTAATTGATATGGAATACCCAACTCGCCCAGTTCCCAGGCGGTTAAGCGGCCACCCTGCAGCAAAGGTCGGGTTTCATCGACCCACACCTGGCGGATTTTGCCTTGCTGATGGGCGCGCAGTAATACGCCGATAGCCGTGCCAATACCCGCCGTGGCGAGGCCGCCGGTGTTACAGTGGGTGAGTAAGTGACTGCCGGGTTTGACTAATTGTGCGCCATGCTGGGCAATGCGTTCACATAACTCGCGGTCTTCTTCGACCAGACGCCGTGCCTCGTGAGCCATGGCTTCAACCCAATTGGCTTGCAATAACGCCTGCTGCATCCGCGCCAGATTATTCATTAGATTGACCGCCGTTGGGCGTGATTCCCGCAATGCGATCAGCGCCTGCTCAAGCTGAGCTTGCGGTAAACCGCGATCGGCCAACAAAGCCAACAGTAAGCTGGCTGATAAGCCGATCAATGGTGCACCACGCACTCGCAGCGCTTGAATATGCTCAATCAGTAATTCCACGGTATCGGCGGACAGCCATTCCTGGCGCTGTGGCAAAGCCTGTTGGTCAAGTATCCAAAGCTGATTATCTCTAATTTTTAAGCTGGTGGTCTGTAAATCAAAACTGTTAAGCGTCTGCATTGTCAGTTAAATCCATGTTGCGTTATTGCATCTGGTTTCTTATTCTGCCAACATATATTTCGGAAGTATAGACGTCTATATGGTTTTACGCTTAAATACGGATTTTTTTGCTCGAGCAGGGAATAATTTCACGGCTAAGCAAATGGTTAGCGGTGAGTGAATTAGAATCTGATAAAGAATAATGGGGTTGAAGATGTCGCGCTACCATACATTTACTGCTACGGATGCCGTTGAATATGCTCGCCAATTTGGTCAGGTGGCCGATCCACAGGCTTTGGTGTCAGCGGATGAAATTGGCGATGGGAATCTCAATCTGGTGTTTAAAATTCGCGATGCTACCGGAATTAGCCGAGTGATTGTGAAACAGGCACTGCCTTATGTGCGTTGTGTGGGGGAATCCTGGCCGCTGACCTTGGATCGCGCCAGAATTGAAGCTGAAACCTTGCTGACACACCGCCAATTCTGCCCACAACATACGGTTAATGTCCTGCACCACGATGCAGAACTGGCGGTGATGGTGCAGGAAGATTTATCTGACCACCAAATCTGGCGCAGTGAATTGGTTAAGGGAAAATATTATCCACAGGCTGCGGGGCAATTGGCTGAGTATTTAGCGCAAACCCTATTTCATACCTCCGATTTTTATCAGTCGGCTCAAGCTAAAAAGGCCGCAGTGAGCCGCTATACCAACCCGGAATTGTGCCAAATTACCGAAGATTTATTCTTTACTGACCCCTATATTGACCATGAGCGTAATAATTTCGATCCGGCGCTATTGGCGGATGTGTTGGTTTTACGTCAGGATAATGCACTCAAGTTAGCCGTGGCTTCGCTAAAGCACCGTTTCCTGAGCAAAGCCGAGGCATTGTTGCATGGCGATATTCACAGCGGCTCCATTTTTGTTGCTGAGGGTCGGCTGAAAGCCATCGATGCCGAGTTTGGTTTCTATGGCCCAGTAGGTTTTGATGTCGGTACCGCACTGGGTAATTTACTGCTTAATTATTGTGGTTTGCCGGGATTAGCTGGCCCGCGTGATGCGGCGGCTGCCCGTGAACAGCGGTTGAAAGATATTCATCTTCTGTGGAATACCTTCGCCAGCCGTTTTCTGGCCTTAAGTGAGGAAAAAACCCAAGACTCAACACTGGCAACCGCAGGTTATGCACAACTGTTTTTACAGCAGGTTTGGCTAGATGCTGTGGGGTATTGTGGCAGTGAATTGATCCGCCGCACCATTGGACTGGCCCATGTGGCTGATCTTGATAGTATTGTTGATGATGAGATGCGCAGGGCATGCCAACGCCAAGTTTTGAGTTTGGGACGTACTTTGATATTGGCCGCACCACATATTAATAGTGTTGATGAGTTTATTGCCCGCATTCGGCAGAATGGGTAATGAAATTGCTCGAGTCAATACGATAGATTAATGATATCTAAATATAATGACCCTGCATAATAATGCGGGGTTTTATTTTTTAAAATGACAATTTAATTTGATGTTTATCACTCATTTATTAAAATGAAATCAATTTTTATCACGATTTATTATAGTTAATGTTATTTATAATAAAATATCATTATATTAAGCTGATTTGTTTTTTTGCAAAATATCGGGAAATATTTTTTATGCTTCATGTTTTTCAGTGCATTATGTCGTTTTGCGGTAATTAATATAAGAATATTATATTTACACATAATATAAAGTATGAACTAATTATTATTTCATTTGGATAAAAGAATATCTAACGCAAATAACTGTTTGTGATAAATATGTTTGGCCTATTAGTCTGAAACAACAAAGAGTAAATTGGTTTTTGGTGATGAACTTATTATTTATTCTGGTTTTGTTGATTTAAATGTTGGCGAGTAAGGTTTTTTAATTATCAACTTAAAAGTTACTAACCATACGGGTCAGTATTGAATAATGATGGCTATTATTGTTTCGGTTGGCACATTCCTATTTAAAATGGGTGTATTTGTATGCGATATTTTTATTGTCAAGCAGATTTATGGTACCAATTAAAATGTAGAAAAGTATTCTTTCTCCTCTTATTTTGTTCACAATTATTTTTTAGCTTATGCGTAGTCTCGGCTCCTCAAGTAAGAAATGTGCCTAATGCTGGTGCTATCGGCAATGAAATTCGGCAATCGACCATAGAGTCACTGCTGGCCCCACGTGAAGCAGATATCGCCCTCCCGCCATTGGCTCCGCCACCGCCCTCAGGCAGTACGGCTACAGCGAATCATATTGAGCTACGTGAAGTCCGTTTTGAGGGTGATACAGGGTTATTGTCTTCGGGCAGCACTGATTTGGATGGGCGTAATAAAACTTTGCAAGCTGTGGTTGCCCCTTGGTTAGGCCGGTCATTAACATTTTCTGATTTACAGGCTATGACATTGGCGGTAACTCGCTTTTATCGACGACAAGGATGGGTTGCTGCTCAGGCAATATTACCCCCACAAACTGTTCATGACGGTATTGTTATAGTGCGTGTTGTTGCTGGCAGATTAGATAAACCGGAAGTCAATAATCAGAGCCGGTTGAATACTGACTTTGTTGTTGCAGTGATTGAAAGTAATAGTTGCAGTAAAAAAGTGGTTTTTTGGGGCAATAAAAATTGCGCCGCTTCTCCGGTTGAATTATCTCGCCTTGAGCGCGCCGCATTTATTCTTAATGAAATACCCGGAGTTGATGCTGCTTTAGCATTGAAACCTGGAACCCAATCTGGAATGACGAGAATTTATGCTGATATTACTCCCAGCCAAAATGCGATGGGATATATCGGTGCCGATAATCAGGGTAATGATTATTCCGGTCACAATCGGTTATTAGTGGGCGGTACGTTGAATAATATGACGGGTTGGGGGGATCAATTACGCGCAGATTTAATTTTATCCAGTTCGGCGGATGTATTCAATGGCCTGTTGGACTACAATTTCCCCATTAATACTTATGGTACCCGTGCCGCGTTTAATTATAGCCACCTGGATTATACGCTTAAGGGGCCTTTCGCTATATTGGATGCTAGCGGTAATTCTAATACTTGGGGTATGGATTTACGCCATCCGTGGATCCGTAATTCAGCAGCCAGAATTGATGTGAATACCGGTTATTATCAGGGCAGAATGCGAGATTCATTGATAATGCTACCGGAACAAAAACGCAATTTAGATGCTGGCGAGTTGGGTATTAATGGTCGGTTTACCGCCTCTCGTGGGCTCAGCAATTTTAATTTACTGACCACGGCAGGCCATCTATCACTGGATGATGAATTCAGTCAGAGCATAAATTCTTTGACCAATATTAGCGGTACTTTTGCCCGTTTTAATTATCGTGTCGGTCATGATCAGGGTTTTGGCCCTAATTTTTCTTTCTTCAATCAATTTACCGGCCAGATGGCCAGTAAGAATCTTGATAGCTCACAAAAGCTATTGTTCGGTGGGCCACTGGCGGTTCGCGCTTATGGTATTGGTGAAGGGGCGGTGGATAAAGGTACTATTTTCACCACCGAATTACGTGCCTACTGGCAACCTTCTCTCCCTGCTTGGGCTGAAGCGGGAAATCAAATCACCTTTGCGGCATTCTTTGATCAAGGATGGGGGTCTTATTATCGCCAGCCTGTCGAGGGCCTGACAGGGAATAATATCAACCTGTCTGGCATTGGTGCCTATATCACTCTCTCCCGTACGGCAGATTATTCTTTGAATCTGGCCTGGGCACATCGTACCGGCCAGGCTGTAACCCCTCAACCGGATAACGACCAATTTTGGCTTAGCGCTTATAAGATGTTTTAGCGCTTATCGGCATATTTGTCAGATTTAATGGACGCGAATAATGAACAGTAAATTATACAAACTTGTTTTTTGTCGTCGGTTGGGATGTTTGGTTGCTGTCGGAGAATTGACTCGAGCTTATGGGCGGTCGTTTTCGTTTCTTGGAGGAAAATTAATTAATGATAATAATACGAAGGTCGGAATATTAAGTTATCTGGCTATATTGACAGGATTAGCGCTCGGTACCTTGCCTCTACTGGTATTTGCTCATTCCTCACTGCCGGTTAACGGCAAGGTTGTTATTGGTCAAGGCGTGTTGGATGTTAATAACAATACCCTTACCGTGACTCAGCAAAGCGACAAGCTGGGGATCAATTGGGGCAGTTTTGATATTGCGCAGGGGAACAGTGTTATTTATAACCAGCCGGGGCCGCAGAGTATCGCGCTGAACCGAGTGTTGGGCCGCGATGCATCGCAAATATATGGCAACTTAAAAGCCAATGGTCAGGTCTTTTTACTTAATCCAAATGGCATTCTATTTGGTAAAGGCGCACAAGTTAATGTCGGCGGTTTAGTCGCCAGTACTAAATCTATGTCTAATCAAGATTTTATTAGCGGATGCTATACGCTGACCAGCCGTGGCCATGAAGGCCAAGTGATTAATCAGGCCAATCTGCGTACCACTTCGGGCGGCTATATCGCGCTAATTGGTCAGCAGGTGGATAATCAGGCGTCTGGTGTTATTAACGCGCCGCAAGGGAAAGTGGCATTAGCGAGCGGAAGTCGCGTCACCCTTTATTTGGATCACGGCAGCTTGCTCGGAGTGCAAATTCAAGGTGAGCAGGTCAGCACTTTGCTAAAAAACGGGGGGTTGATTCAGGCTGACGGCGGAGTTATCCAACTGACTGCTCGTGGTAAAGAGATGTTGATGAATACTGTGATTGATAATACCGGTATTTTGCAGGCGCAGGGTTTATCTGAAAAGAATGGCGTTATTTATCTCAATGGCGGCAGTAATGGGGTGGTGCGCCAGCAGGGAATCATCGATGTCAGTAGCCCGCAGGGCCGTGGCGGGAATGTTATCCTGCAAGGTGAAAATATTCATTTGGTTGCCGCGAGCAAAATTGATGCACATGGAGCCACTGGCGGTGGCAAAGTGCTGGTCGGCGGTGGCTGGCAAGGCAAAAACAAACTGATAAAAAATGCTCGTGCAGTTGTGATGGATAAAGGCGCGAAGATTAATGTTTCCTCCTCACAGTCAGGGGCGGGTGGCACTGCGGTGTTGTGGTCTGAACATTACACTGGCTTCTATGGCGATATTGATGCCCGTGGTGGGTTACAGTCAGGTAATGGTGGGCAGGTAGAAACATCCAGTAAGCGCAATTTACAAGCTTTTGGTCAGGTTGATACGAGTGCGATGGTCGGAAGCAAGGGCAGTTGGTTGCTCGATCCGGCCGAGGTAAATATTGTTGGCAGTGGTGCTGAGAGCGGGGCTGCGGTTCAGACGGGGGATATCCCTACTGGATATATGAAAAATGCACAGGTTTTCACGCCAACCGCCAATGTTGCACAAATACTGAATAGCAGTATCAATACTCAACTCGATCGTGGCACTAATGTGACGATAACCACCAGTAATAGCCGTTTAACCAACTGCCGCTGGTGCAATATTACGGTAAATGCGGATATCAATAAAACCGCCGGAGGCGATGCTACGCTAACCTTGCATGCTGACGGTAATATTATCGTTACCAATAATATTTCGTCCAATGCTGGGAGGTTGAATCTTAATTTATTAGCGGGCAATTCCACCGCAGACTCTGTTATTACATTAAATAGTAGCAATGTTTTATTAAATAAAGGGGATTTCCTGGCAAAACATGCCGATGATAACAGTGCGACGCGTATTATTATTGCGGGCGGGCAATATGAGGTCGGTAACCTCACTCTGGAAGGCAATACTGGAGTTGCATCTCTAATAGGGGTGAATATCATTAACTCGGCTAATTTTTCCGTGGCGGGTGAAACGCGTATAACGGGTGAAAGTAGTAATGTTAATGAGCGAGGGTGGCGTGGTATTGATATATCTGAGGATTCAGTCCTAACCGGTTCGGGTAATATGTCATTTATTATGAAATCTAATTCTAACCGTTCGTTGATGGGAACATTCACTAATGCAACCATTACCAGTGATAAAGATATTATATTCCAGGCCAATGCCAATGGTGGTGTGTCAGGAGGCGTAGAATTTACTAATGGGAGTGTTTCTTCTAAGTCAGGAAATATTTCATTTGACATCAATGGTGAAATTCTCACTCAGTCTAATTATGGGCTGGGGATCCTGGATTCAAATGTCAGTGGCAATAATGTTAACTTTAATATTAATGTCTCCGGGGTTAATGGTTTCTTATCCAGAAATAGTAATCTTACGGCCACTGCTGGCGATATTAATGCTAATGCCACTACCACAGCTAAAGGGCTTTGGTTTTCAGATGAGACCAATGTAAGCGCCAGTGGCAATATCAATTTGAAAGGCGTGACCAGTAACGCTACTGTTGCGGGTGCTGACGCAATAAAGATAGGCGGTAACGCCAGTAGTGTTCTGGTTAATATAACGGCTGGCGGTAATATATCGATGGTGGCGGTTAATAACGGAACAGAAACCGGTAGCACTGTTGCTGCCGATTTTGTCAATATAAATGCGCAGGGGGACTTTAATTTAAATATCAGTGGTATCAAAGGTAGCTCTATCAATAATGTCAACATTAGTGCCAATAATATCTTATTGAATGGTAATATTAGTGCTAATGATGCCTTGGTGATGACTAATACAGTTCTTACGGCTAAAAATGATATTAAAACCAATTTAAGTGCTCCCAATAACAAAGCATTCTATTTGAAAGGTAAGAGTGGAATGGCCGCAGGCCAGAATATAGCATTGTTTGCCAATACTTCAGTACAGTCTGTGGAGGCAATAACAATTCTTGGGGACTCATCTAATAGAATCAATGTTACTGCGGGGAAAGATATATCATTAATAGCCAATAATTATGACAATATCACAGGTGGAGGTGTTGGTATTGCTGGTGCTAATATTGAAACTAAAAATGGAAATTTTACAGTAAATAATAATGGTTCAAAAAGTCTGGCGTTTGCCAATGTCAATCTTACAGCAAATGAGATTGACTTTATCTCTACTACTAATGGTGGTGATGGGTTGATATTGGACAGCACTAATATCACAGCAACAATAGGTGGTATTAACGCTAATGTAAGTGCAACCAATAACAAAGGAATTTATATTAAGGCTAATAGCACATTAAATGCCCAAAAAGATATTACATTGAATGGCGCGTCGCTTGTTTCATCTGAAGGGATTTATATTAAAGGTTCTTCGGATGACTCCCGTAATAATATTATTGCGCAGGGGAATATTACTATTACAGGGAAGAATGGTAACGGAGCTGTTCAAGGAACATCTATTGATTTGGATAATGTTAATCTGACATCAGCTAATAAAAACATTAATATTGATGGGTCTTCTTATGGGTCAGGTAATGTTTATTTTAATAACATTAATCTTAATGCCACGCTAGGTAATGTTGCTGTTTATTCTGAGTCGGTGACTCCATTAATGGCTGGCAAAAGTGGCACCTTAAGCTTTGGTGGTAATAATGCCATAGTGGCTAGTAATGGGTCATTTGTCGGCAAAGCACTGAATACTACGCAGGGTGCGGCACTTATTTTTAGAGCCAATAGTACCTTGTCGGTTGAAGGGAATATCGCCTTTAAAGGCGAGACAGAGGGCACCGGTGCGACCCGTAAAGGGATTGAATTTAGTGGTGCTAATACACTCAATATTGCCAAGGGTAGCCAATTATCTCTTCTCGGTGAAAATAAAGGCGTACAAACTACCGCGGGTGGCAATGGCATAATCTATACCAGCCCCAAAAAATTAACGATTAATAATAATGGTTCTCTAATAATGGAGGGGCGCGCCACCAACGGCGTCGGCATTAATTTCCCTACCAGTAATAAAACAGTCGTATTAAATGGTGACGGTGACACGCTAATTAAAGGTAGCAGTGTTACTGGCAGCGGAGTGGCTATTTCCGGCGTGGTTAATAACGCTAGCGGCCGGGTCACTATTGAAGGTACCAGTACCGATGGCACTGGTGTTCACCTCTTCAGTGCAGAACATCAAATTAATCGTATTAATGTCACTGGCAGTTCAATCAATGCCGAAGCTCTGCGCATTAGCGGTAATGCCAACATCACTGATACTGCACTGACCGGGAGATCAATTAATAGCAGCGGCATCAAAGTTGATTCACTACCGGGTTCCAGTATTGTCACCCATGTGATGCTGGATAATGCCTCGCTCAATGGCAGCAGTACTAATGGCAACGGGGTGGAAGTTACCGGTGATATAAAAGGTGTTCATCAGAGTTTTATTAATGGCACCACCGATGGTATCGGTTATGGCATTGATATTGGTGAGAATTTAAATGTTACTGGCACCAGTGAAGCGGATTTACTGACGTTAAATGGCGTGGCGATAAGTGATTTCAGTACTGGAATAAAACTCAATGGCAACAACGATTTAAGTAATACCAGCTTAAATGGCTCGGCTGTAGATGGTGTTGCACTGGATATCACTGGCCCACTTACCAACCAAGGTCATACGCGATTGAATGGCACCGCGTCCGGCACCGGTATTGGTGTGCAGGTTAATGGCCTGCTGAGTGCCAGTGTGGTGAATGGGACTGCGACCAGCGGCATCGGTGTGAAAGTGATGAATGGCGTGCTTGACGATAGTCGCATAAATGGCATCTCAGCGACGGGGAGCGGGGTGAGCGTTGATGGCAGCACTGTGCTTAACAATGCCGCGCTGGTCGGCAATAGCAACGATGGCAAGGGGATAGAAATCGTTGGAAACCTGTCCGGCAGCCACGGCAGCTCAGTACAGGGTGAGGTGGTCAATGGCATTGGTGTGCATATCGATAGAAATGTCATTCTCACGGGGGGCAGCTCGGACGATCTGTTAGTTATCAACGGTAATGCAACTGGCGATAAAGGCGCGGGTATTCAGTTAGAGGGCAATAACACCCTTGTTAACACAACCTTAAATGGTAGCGCCACCGATGGTATTGGTATCAATATTACCGGCCCGCTGACGAGCAATGGAGCCACCACACTGACCGGTCAGGTGGCTAGCGGTAGTGGCGTGCGGTTGGATGGTGCGATTAATGGCAGCATTATCAATGGGATATCCACTAATGGTAGTGGGGTTAAAGTCGGTGGGGAAACGACGCTAGATAACAGCACCCTCAATGGTAATAGCAGCGAGGGTAAAGGGATTTTTATCACCGCAGACGTGATTGGCAGGAACGGCAGTTCCGTACAGGGTGACACGGTCAACGGAATGGGTGTTGATGTGGTCAAAAATGCCAACCTCACGGGGGCAGGAATAGGTAATTTGCTGACGGTGGCTGGCAATGCCACGGGGGATCAAGGCACTGGCGTGCAGTTGGGCGGTAATCACATCCTCGATAACACAACCTTAACCGGTAATGCCACTGGCGGTACCGGGGTGGATATTGATGGCCTGCTGACCAACAAGGGCAATACCACAATTGGCGGCAAGGCGGATACGGGAGAGGGCGTTGAACTGGATGGCACGATTGCGGGCGGCACGGTCAATGGCACCTCAGATACGGGTTCTGGCATCAAAATTGATGACGATAGCCAACTGGATAACGCCACGCTGAACGGCAACAGCCCTGACGGCAAAGGGGTGGAGATCGCGGGTGATCTGACCGGCAATCATGGCAGTGCGGTGCACGGCGACACCGCCAACGGCAGCGGGGTGGATGTGGCCCCGAATGTCGCGCTCACTGGCGGTGGGGAGAATGATCCACTTAATGTCACCGGCAACGCCACCGGTGAGACCGGCACCGGGGTGCAGTTGGACGGCAATAACACCCTCGAAAACATTGCTATAAAAGGTAACTCTACCCATGGGCATGGTGTGGAGATCAACGGCTCGATAACCAATAACGGTAATACCACCATTGAGGGGGATGCTTCTAACAATGGCCATGGAGTACATGTGGATGGCATCGTTAACGGTGGCGTAATAAACGGTAATTCAGGTAATAACCACGGTGTTTTCCTCGACGATGATGCGTTGATAACTGACATTGCGGTTAGCGGGAATACCGGCTTAGGTCAGCCACCAGTGTTTATCACCATGCCGGAAAACATTGGTGAAAATGTGACAATCAATAGCAAACCGATTGATAAAAATACAACCGGGGGGAGAATTAGACCTGACCCGACCACGCCGATTTCAAAAGAGAAAACAACCTCAGAGCCAACAGCGCAACCTCAGATAGGGGATAAATCTGGCAGTTTACTGAAGACACTAAGCCAGACTCTCAGCTCCCTCGAAGTGCAGCAGTTACCTCCCGCTATCGTGACCGAATCTGAGCATGATATCGCTGAAAATATCAGTATCAGGGCCTGTATCCCTGAGGGCCTAACCACCCAAGCTTCAGATTATGTCACCACCAAACAGGAAATTTGTGACGAGCATGTTTTGGGCCGCTGGAAACCACTACCTTGGCTATCAGATCGGGAATAACGGAGTTTTTAGCTCGCTAAATTCGTTAGATAAGTCGTGATGTCGGAGTGACAAGGAGGACTGATAATGGTGAACAAAACAGATGAAATAACACAAATGGTGGAGAACTCGACAGCCTTTTCATTACCTTATTTCGAGTTTTTAGTTTGTGTGCGGCGCTATGAGGAGGCGGGGCGGGTCTTGATATTGATGCTGGAACAATTGGATACCCACTATGGCCGCTGGGAGGTTTTCTCTCTTAATAAACAGCCATTACAGCAGCAGGAGTATTATTGTAATCGGTTAGCGGCGGCCATTGGCCACCTATTTTCTGATCCCGGATTTGTCTTATCAGATAAAGGTTTTTTACAACTGATTAATTTCCACCGCTGGATTGCATTAATTTTCGCCGCCTCCCCGTTTGGTCATGCGGATCATGTTATTACTAATCTTAATCAAGCGGGGGAGGGGTGTGCTCATCCTCTGCGATTTGAGAAAAATAATTTCCTGAAATTTTGTCTGGCGTATTTACCTGAATCGGGCGTTCCGCTTCAGCCAGACACATTGTGGCAATTTAACCCGCATGCAGCAGCAGCTCTATTTTTGGCATTATTATCACCGCGCATTTTACCCAGTGTGGCCGGGCATGCAAAACGTGAACTTCTGTTGGACTGGCTACCTGAAAAACTCTTAACCCTGGAGAGTCTTGAGCATCTGCCTGAACGTATTTTGCACGATGTTTACATGCATTGCAGTTATGCTGATATGGCACAAAAGCACGCCATAAAACGCAGCATTAATTTTCATTTGCGTAATACACTGCTTCACAAAGGGCTATCTGATAATGAGTTGTCACCGCCATCACGCACTAAGCCCTTAATGTTGGTTGTTTTAGAATGGTTTAACAGCGGCCATTCAATTTATCGTACTCATTCCAGTACCTTACGCGCAGCTCGTGAGCAGTTTTCGACTCACGGAGTCACCATTGTTGAAGCTACTGATGCCATCACTCGGGAGGTCTTTGATGACTTCACTGAGGTGAGTCGAGCGGGGGCGGTGGAGACCATTGTGGCATTGGCGCAGAAACTGCGACCGGACGTTATTTATTTCCCCAGTGTCGGTATGTTCCCACTGACTATTGCACTGACTAACTTGCGGTTGGCCCCCTTGCAAGTGATGGCGTTGGGGCACCCCGCGACCACCCATTCTGATTATATTGATGCGGTCTTAGTCGAAGAGGATTATCTGGGAGATATAGCGTGTTTCTCAGAGAAAGTTGTCTCATTACCCAAAGATTGCCTGCCTTACGTGCCACCTGCCAATATCAATCAGCCGGAACCCATATCGCATTTTGATGAGCGGCCAGCAGTGCATATTGCTGTTTGTGCCTCCGCGATGAAAATTAATCCTCGATTTTTAGCGACTTGCGCTGAAATTGCTCAGCAAACATCAACGCCGGTGGTATTTCATTTTCTAGTGGGTTTTTGTTGGGGTATCACCCATCGAGTGATGGAAAAGGCGATTAATGAGATTGTTCCTCAAGCTAAAATCTATGAACACTTGGGGTATTTGGATTATTTGCAGGTGATTAATCAGTGTGACCTGTTTATCAATCCATTTCCTTTTGGCAACACCAATGGCATCGTCGATACCGTGCGTCAGGGGTTGCCCGGAGTGTGTCTGAGCGGGGCCGAAGTTCACGAACATATAGATGAGGGGCTATTCCGCCGGCTGGGATTGGATGAAAAGTTAATTGCCCATGATTTGGCTGAATATATCGCGGTGACGGTTCGGCTAATTACTGATAAAAAATGGCGGAATGATTTACGCCAACGGCTGTTGCAGATTCAGCCCGATAATGTGTTATTTACCGGCAAACCCGAGCAGTTCGGGGTGATTGTCCGTGATCTACTGGATGATTGTTCGTGATTTATATCATTGTTTTGCTGAATGATGATGATAAAAAAGCCTCCAATGACTGGAGGCTTAGTTTTAAGAGCGAGACACTCACATCAATAAGGCTAATACCCTTATGCAGCTTCAGTCTGCCGTTGTTTCGTGGGCTGCTTTACCACCGGCTTGGCGGCCAGCTCATCAGCCTCGAATTCATCGACATTAATAGAGCGCAGGCGGCTAGCTTCTGCTTTGGTCAGTATTGCGGCTTCCTCAGCATTAATTTTCCCTTCAGCCAATGCGCGTTTAGCCAGTTTATCCAGTTGGGTAAATGGCAGGCTCTTACCCGCTTCTTTACTCAGGCGCTTATGAATTGGCTCTGCTGCAATGACATCCAGTAATGCTGCTTCCAGCAAACCGACCGGGTTAAACTCGCTCGGTGTCAGATATTGACCACGACCAATCCGGCTGCGGGTGGCTGACGGAACTTGCAGCAACTGCGCCAACTGGTGATCCAGACGGTCTGATGGCGCTTGATGTACACGACCAAATGGGAAGACAACCAAGCGCATGACCCCAGCAATAAAGCCATTCGGGAAGTTACGCAGTAAATCATCCAGCGCTTGTTCCGCCTGATTCAGGGCATCTTGCACCCCCCAGTGCACCAGCGGCAAATCTTCTTTCTGGCGGCCTTCATCTTCATAGCGTTTCAAGGTAGCCGACGCCAAATACATTTGGCTAAGAATATCCCCCAAGCGGGCAGAAATACGTTCGCGGCGTTTCAGACTGCCCCCCAGTACCCCCATCGAGACATCAGATAACAATGCCAGATTGGCGCTCAGCCGGTTGAGATGCTGATAATAGCGGCGAGTGCTGTCTTTGGTTGGCGTGGCACTGGTGCGGCCATGGGTCAGCCCCAGCCAGAAACTGCGGACTTTGCTGCTCCCCACATGGCCCAGATGACCAAACAGCGCTTTATCAAAGGCGGCAACATCGTTAGATTGCGCGGCGGCCATTTCATCAAGCACGAATGGATGGCAACGGATAGCGCCCTGACCGAAGATAATCATGCTGCGGGTCAGTATGTTAGCGCCCTCCACGGTGATACCGATAGGCGCGCCCTGATAACCGCGAGCAATAAAGTTGGCCGGGCCAAGGCAGATGCCTTTACCGCCAGCAATATCCATTGCATCCATGACCGCGCGTTGGCCACGATGAGTACAATGGTATTTTACGATGGCGGACAATACCGCCGGTTTCTCGCCCAGCATAATGCCGCTGGTAATTAAGGTGGCGGCGGCATCCATCACATAAGTGTTACCGGCAATGCGCGCCAATGGCTCTTCGATTCCTTCCATTTTGCCGATTGAGACTTTGAACTGACGGCGGATATAGGAATAAGCGCCAATTCCCATCGCCACACTTTTCAAGCTACCCGTGGCGTTGGACGGCAAGGTAATTCCGCGCCCAACTGACAGACATTCTACCAGCATCCGCCAGCCCTGACCGGCCATTTGAGGCCCGCCAATAATGTAGTCAATGGGCACAAAGATATCATTACCGCGCGTCGGGCCATTTTGGAATGGCACATTCAACGGGAAGTGGCGATGACCAATTTCCACCCCTGGGGTATTGGTCGGGATAAGCGCGCAGGTAATCCCCAAATCAACTGTCTCACCCAGCAAATGCTCAGGGTCAGATAATTTGAAAGCCAGCCCGAGTACCGTGGCGATAGGTGCGAGGGTAATATAGCGTTTGTTCCAGGTCAGGCGCATGCCCAGCACCTGTTTACCTTGCCATTCACCCCTACAAACTATCCCGGTATCTGGGATGGCACCGGCATCTGAACCTGCTTCCGGACTGGTCAGAGCGAAACAAGGAATTTCGTCGCCACGGGCCAAACCCGGTAAATAATGATTTTTTTGCTCTTCAGTCCCATAGTGTTGCAGTAATTCACCGGGGCCGAGGGAGTTAGGTACGCCGACGGTGATGGCCAAAATCCCCGATACACCAGACAATTTTTGCAATACCCGGGCTTGAGCATAGGCTGAGAAATCAAGGCCGCCGTACTCTTTCTTAATGATCATCGCAAAGAAGCGATTTTCTTTCAAATAAGCCCATAGTTCTGGCGGTAAATCAGCTAATTCATGGGTAATCTGGAAATCATTCGCCATACGACAGGCTTCTTCAACCGGCCCATCGATAAAAGCTTGCTCTTCTGCGGTTAATTGCGGTTTGGGATAATTGTGCAGTTTCTTCCAGTCAGGTTGGCCCTGGAACAAATCCCCTTCCCACCAAGTGGTACCCGCATCAATCGCTTCTTTTTCAGTTCGTGACATGGCTGGCATGACTTTACGGAACATGCGCAATGCACGGGCTGAAAATAGGGATTGGCGCAGTGGCGTGAGGGTCAGAGGCAACAGAACAATCACCAGCGGCAATAATACCCAGTATGACCATAACTGCGCAGCACCCATAGCGGCGGTGTAAACCACCAGAACCAAACTACTGAGGTACAGGTTCACCCGGTGATAGAACAGCACACCAATAAGAACCAGCAAGGCAACAATGCTAAGAACCATCATAATGAAGCTCCTGAGATGTAGGAGGTCTGACCTGTTGAGTGATACATTTGTTGTAGTTCATCTCATTGTTTTTATCAATACCATTACATATTATTTACAACTCACTTCACAAATTGGCAGCACTAACCGCTAAAACGGTACTGGCTCATCCAAAACTCCATTGGCAAGTTCATTACAGTGCTTCTCGCAGTTTATGCTATCCGGTACACTGATGGCGGACGAATATTTAGGTATAGAACGATAAAGAGGCTCCCATGTACCAGGATTTAATCCGCAGTGAACTGAACGAAGCCGCAGACACACTGGCAAACTTTCTGAAAGATGATGCCAATATTGATGCCATCCAGCGCGCAGCCGTATTATTGGCTGATTCTTTTAAAGCTGGCGGTAAAGTATTGTCATGCGGTAATGGTGGCTCCCATTGTGACGCCATGCATTTTGCCGAAGAACTAACCGGCCGTTACCGTGAGAACCGCCCTGGTTATCCGGCTATTGCGATTTCAGATGTCAGCCATATCTCTTGTGTCAGTAACGATTTTGGCTATGACTATGTTTTCTCTCGCTATGTTGAAGCTGTAGGCCGTGAAGGGGATGTGCTGCTCGGTATTTCCACTTCAGGTAATTCAGGTAATATCATTAAAGCAATTGAAGCTGCACGTGCTAAAGGCATGAAAGTCATTACCCTGACAGGTAAAGATGGCGGCAAAATGGCCGGCTCTGCGGATATCGAAATTCGTGTTCCTCATTTCGGCTATGCAGATCGTATTCAGGAAATTCATATTAAAGTGATTCACATCTTGATTCAGTTGATTGAAAAAGAGATGGTAAAAGCCTGATTTTCTGGGGTGATCAACGGTCGGTTGATCACCTTGTGTCTGAGTGAACAATATGGTGCTTGAAGCCCTATTCGGTGCGCGGAGGAATATATGTGCGAATTGCTCGGAATGAGCGCAAATGTTCCGACGGATATTTGCTTTAGCTTTACGGGTTTAGTGCAGCGGGGCGGGGGAACTGGCCCACATAAAGATGGCTGGGGAATTACTTTCTATGAAGGTAATGGTTGCCGCACGTTTAAAGATCCCCAACCCAGTTTTAATTCGCCCATTGCTCGATTGGTGCAAGATTATCCGATCAAATCCTGTGCGGTGGTTTCCCATATCCGTCAGGCAAATCGGGGTGAAGTGGCATTAGAAAATACTCATCCTTTTACCCGCGAAATGTGGGGGCGAAACTGGACTTATGCTCATAATGGCCAACTTAAAGGCTATCGCCAATTGGATACCGGAACTTTCCGGCCTATTGGCCAAACAGACAGTGAATATGCTTTCTGCTGGCTACTGAATCAACTGGCAAAACGCTACCCCCGCACGCCGAGTCACTGGCCCGCGGTATTTCGCTATATTGGCACCTTGTGTGAGCAATTACGTGCTAAAGGGGTGTTTAATATGTTGCTTTCGGATGGGCGTTTTGTCATGGCGTTCTGTTCGACCAATTTATATTGGATAACGCGCCGCGCCCCTTTCGGTAAAGCGACTTTGCTGGATCAAGATGTTGAAATCGATTTCCAGCGCCAGACCACACCCAATGATGTGGTCACAGTGATTGCTACGCAGCCCTTAACCGGTAATGAAACTTGGCACAAAATTGCACCAGGTGAATTTGCATTATTCTGTTTTGGTGAGCGCATTGGTTTTGGTCAGAGCATCTGATTTTATCAGGGCGTATTGCGATTCTGGCGCACTGGAGGTTGGCGGGCGGCTAAGCACATACTGCCCGTTGACCACAGAAACTGACGGTGGTATGCGGTTTTTGGCAAAATACTCGTAACCCGGCTGTAATTGACGCCAGAAGTTATAATCCGAAGAGTTGCGGTGACGTTGCATATTTTGCTCAGTCATGCGGAAAGGATAGATATTGATGTCCACTTTTTCCTGACCAAAGATAAATGCCGTTTGCACGTAGTTAAATATCTCGTCCATATAGGCGTCGGTCATTGCATAACAGCCGATTGATTTGCAAGCGCCATGAATCATCAGATATTTGCCTGAATAACCTTGCGACTTATCATAATCATTTGGGAAGCCAATATTGATTGCCCGATAAAACTTACTGTCAGGTTTCAAATGGCGCATATCAATAGTGTAAAAACCTTCCGGACTTTTAAAATCCCCTTCACGGCGCTTTGGGCCAAGTCCACCTGAGAATTCACAAATACGGTAGCTTTGTACCAAACGATATTCGCCTTGTAACCGGGCATATAATTCCAGGGTACGTTCTTCTTTAAAGATTTGAATATAGACTGAGGACCCGAGTAATTGCTGTTTTAGCTCTTTGGATACTGCCACCGGCTCGCTGGCTGAGCTGGTGAAAGATACCGCAGGCAAACAAATTATCGCTGCAAACGTTATGGTTGCAAAGAGTCTCATCGCAAACATTCTCGTCGTAAACAACGGCGCGATTTTGCCCATTTATTATTCCTACTTATATTATGTAAATTATGCCACTGCATTCTTTGATTTATAGGCGCAGATTATCAGTCAGAAAATTTTTAGCAATATATGTTTTGTATAAAATAAATACAAAGTCGGTAAAGGTGAATTGACAATACGATTTTACCGAATACATATACAATTTTGCAGTAAATTATTTGTATTTGCTTGACTCAAGTCACTGCATTTGTCAGACAGCCCCAAAAGGAAATGCTAAAATTGCCCACTGCTGATGACCTGCTCAATTAATGGTTATTTTCTATTCATTAACACATTGTATGGATGTCAGCATTAATTTCTGAGGCTCTTTCAGTCAATATTCATGTTTGTCTAATTGACTCAGTATTAAAGTGCCATTTAACTGAACTATGAAAGAATCTTCTCTTTGTGTGGCTGTACATTCTGGGCTCAGTGCAGCATTTGATATAACTAATAAAGTAGTTCAACTCTATGATTAAAATAAAGAAAGGACTAGATCTTCCCATCGCTGGAGCACCCGCACAGATAATAGAAGAGGGGCCAAAAATTCATCATGTGGCCTTGCTCGGTGAAGAATATGTGGGAATGCGCCCCTCAATGTTGGTAGAGGAAGGTGATTGGGTTAAGAAAGGTCAGGCGCTATTTGAAGATAAAAAAAATCCAGGCGTGATATTTACCGCCCCTGCTAGTGGCAAAGTGAGCACCATCAATCGCGGTGAGCGCCGGGTTTTACAATCTGTGGTGATTGATATTGACGGTGATGAGCAAATCCCGTTCGAGCATTATGATGAATTATCTCTCGGCCAACTGAGTGCAGAACAAGTGCAGCGGCTTTTGCAGGTATCCGGCTTATGGACAGCATTGCGAACCCGCCCTTTCAGCAAAACCCCGGCCCTTGATAGCCGTCCACGAGCTATTTTTGTTAGCGCCATGGATACCCAACCGCTGGCTGCTGACCCGCAGGTGATTATTGCCACCGAGTCTGATGCTTTCAATCACGGCTTAACAGTATTGGCCCGTCTGACGGAGGGCAAAGTGCATGTCTGTCATGCGCCGGGGCAAATAGTGGCCAGCCATCCTAATACGCAGGTGACTTACAATGAGTTCTCCGGCCCGCATCCCGCCGGACTGGTGGGGACTCACATCCACTTCCTTGAGCCGGTCAGTCTGAATAAGATTGTCTGGCATGTGGGTTATCAGGATGTCATTGCTATTGGCAAACTATTTACCCGTGGTGAGCTATGGACTGACCGTATCGTCGCCGTCGCCGGCCCACAAGTGAATCAACCGGTTTTGCTGCGCACTCGCCTCGGGGCCAGTTTATCTGAATTGACCGCTGGTCGGCTGAAAGAGGGGGATAACCGCATTATCTCCGGTTCGGTGCTCAGCGGCACCGCTTTCTCTGCCACTCATGGTTATCTGGGGCGTTTCCATCAGCAAGTATCTGTCATCCGCGAAGGGCGAGAAAAAGAGCTATTCGGCTGGGTGATGCCTGGGCGTGATAAATATTCCATTACTCGCACCACATTGGGCCATTTCTTCAAACGCAAATTGTTTGCTTTCTCCACTGACATGCACGGTGGGGAGCGCGCTATGGTGCCAATTGGCAACTATGAGCGCGTTATGCCACTGGATATTCTGGCCACTCATTTACTACGCGACCTGTTATCTGGCGATACCGACAGCGCTGCAGCTCTGGGATGTCTGGAATTGGATGAAGAAGATTTGGCTCTGTGTACATTTGTCTGCCCCGGTAAATATGAATATGGGCCGGTATTGCGCGACATACTGACCAAGATTGAGCAGGAAGGATAACCGATGGGCCTGAAAAGTTTTCTTGAAAAAATAGAGCACCATTTTGAAGCCGGTGGGAAGCTCGAGAAGTATTACCCGCTGTATGAAGCTGCCGCCACTATTTTTTATACGCAAGGTAAAGTGACACCGGGTGCCTCTCACGTTCGCGATGCTATCGATCTGAAACGAATGATGATTTTAGTGTGGCTGGCGGTATTCCCGGCGATGTTCTGGGGGATGTATAACGTCGGCGGGCAGGCGATTCCGGCCTTGAACCAACTCTACCATGGCGCGGAGCTGCAACAGATCATTGCCAGCGATTGGCATTACCGATTGGCACAAATGCTGGGTGCCTCATTGGCGTCAGATGCCGGTTGGGTAAGTAAAATGGTGCTGGGGGCGGTCTACTTCCTGCCTATTTATGCCGTCGTGTTTGTGGTGGGCGGCTTCTGGGAAGTGGTGTTCTCTATCATTCGCAAGCATGAAATCAACGAAGGTTTCTTTGTCACCTCGATTCTGTTTTCCCTGATAGTTCCGCCGACATTGCCATTATGGCAGGCGGCGCTGGGGATCTCATTTGGGGTGGTGATGGGTAAAGAGATCTTCGGTGGCACAGGGCGCAACTTCCTCAACCCGGCGCTGGCTGGGCGCGCTTTCCTGTTCTTTGCTTATCCGGCACAAATATCCGGTGACTTGGTATGGACTGCCGCCGATGGTTTTTCTGGTGCGACGCCTTTATCACAATGGAGTGTTAATGGTAGCCACAGTTTGGTCAATACGATTAGCGGACAACCTATTACCTGGATGGATGCTTTCCTTGGCAATATTCCCGGTTCTATTGGTGAAGTCTCCACGCTAATGATCTTGATTGGCGGTGCCATTATCATCTTCGGCCGCGTAGCGTCCTGGCGAATTGTAGCCGGGGTTATGATTGGCATGGTGGCGACGGCCTACCTGTTTAACTGGGTCGGCTCAGCCACCAACCCATTGTTCGCTATGCCGTGGTATTGGCATTTGGTGCTCGGCGGTTTTGCTTTCGGCATGATTTTTATGGCGACCGATCCGGTGTCCGCTTCCTTTACCAATAAAGGCAAGTGGTGGTATGGCGGCTTGATTGGCGCGATGTGTGTCTTGATCCGCGTGGCTAATCCGGCGTATCCGGAGGGAATGATGCTGGCGATTCTGTTCGCTAACCTGTTTGCGCCACTGTTCGATTATGTGGTTGTTCAGGCCAATATCAAGCGGAGGAAAGCCCGTGGCGAATGATAAACCAAGAAATAATGACAGCATCGGCAAAACACTGCTGGTGGTGATTGTGCTGTGTTTGGTGTGTTCAGTCATCGTGGCTGGCGCGGCGGTAGGTTTGAAAGCCAAGCAACAAGAACAGCGCTTGTTGGATAAGCAGCGCAATATTTTGGCAGTGGCCGGTTTACTGCAACCGAGAATGTCAGCAGAAAAAGTGCAGAGTGAGTTTGCACAGCGGATTGAACCGCGCCTGCTCGATTTGCAAAGCGGTGAGTTTATTCAACAAGATCCTGCGGCGTTTGATCGCGTGCAGGCACTACGTGATAACCAAATGAGCATCGCGCTGACACCTGCACAGGATATTGCGGGCATCCGCCGCCGGGCTAATGTGGTTGAGATTTATCTGGTACGTAGTGAAAACGGGCAGATAAACAAAATCGTGTTACCGATTTACGGCTCTGGTTTGTGGTCAATGATGTATGCCTTTGTTGCCATTGATACTGACGGTAAAACAGTCCGTGGCATCACCTATTACGATCAGGGCGAAACACCGGGACTAGGGGGCGAAATTGAGAACCCTATCTGGCGTAACCAATGGATTGGTAAGCGATTGTTTGATGATCAAGGGCAACCGGCTATTCGTATTGTTAAAGGGCGAGCGCCTGCTAACGATCCTCATGCTATAGATGGTTTGTCCGGCGCAACGCTGACCTCCAATGGAGTACAAAACAGCTTTGATTTTTGGCTCGGTGAAAACGGCTTTGGCCCGTTCCTGAAAAAAGTGCGCGAAGGGGCGTTAAAAAATGGCTGATAGCAAAGAAATTAAACGGGTTTTATTGGGGCCGTTATTTGATAACAACCCCATTGCGCTGCAAATTCTGGGCGTGTGTTCAGCGCTGGCAGTCACCACCAAACTGGAAACCGCTTTAGTGATGACACTGGCGGTGACCTTGGTTACGGCATTCTCCAGCTTCTTCATCTCACTGATTCGCAACCATATTCCAAACAGTGTGCGCATCATTGTTCAAATGGTGATTATTGCTTCGCTAGTGATTGTGGTGGATCAGATCCTACGGGCCTATGCCTATGAGATATCTAAACAGCTCTCAGTATTTGTTGGCCTGATTATCACTAACTGCATTGTAATGGGGCGCGCTGAAGCTTATGCAATGAAATCCCCGCCAATCGAAAGCTTTATGGATGGCATCGGCAATGGCTTGGGTTATGGCGTGGTGCTAGTGCTGGTGGGCTTTGTCCGTGAGTTGATTGGCTCGGGTAAATTATTTGGCGTAACAGTGTTAGAAACTGTCCAGAATGGTGGTTGGTATCAGCCTAATGGATTATTCCTGCTGGCACCTAGCGCATTTTTTATCATTGGTTTGCTGATTTGGGGCTTACGAACCCTGAAACCTGCGCAGATTGAGAAGGAGTAATTGACGATGGAACATTACATCAGTCTGTTCGTCCGCGCAGTGTTTGTCGAGAATATGGCGTTAGCGTTTTTCTTGGGGATGTGTACTTTCCTCGCGGTTTCCAAGAAAGTCTCGACGGCTTTTGGCTTGGGCATTGCAGTAACAGTGGTTTTGGGCATCTCCGTACCTGCTAACAATCTGGTTTATAACCTGGTTCTGCGGGATGGGGCATTGGTTGAAGGTGTTGACCTCAGCTTCCTGAATTTCATCACTTTTATTGGCGTAATTGCTGCCATTGTACAGGTTTTGGAGATGATTCTTGATCGCTATTTCCCCGCACTGTACAACGCTCTGGGTATTTTCCTGCCACTGATTACGGTGAACTGCGCCATTTTCGGCGGAGTGTCATTTATGGCCCAGCGTGATTACAACTTCCCTGAATCCATTGTGTATGGCTTTGGTTCTGGTATCGGTTGGATGCTGGCGATTGTCGCGTTAGCGGGTATTCGCGAAAAGATGAAATATGCCAATGTACCCGCGGGTTTACAGGGCTTAGGGATCACCTTTATCACCACCGGATTGATGGCCTTAGGGTTTATGTCTTTCTCCGGCGTAAACCTATAAAGGTAGGAATAATTCATGGAAATAATTCTGGGCGTAGTCATGTTCACCCTCATTGTGCTGGCATTGACGGTGATGATTTTGTTTGCCAAGTCAAAGTTGGTGAATACCGGTGATATCACAGTTGATATTAATGAAGATACGGATAAAAGTTTTACTGCTCCGGCAGGGGATAAGCTGCTCAACATGCTTTCCAGCCATGGCATTTTCGTTTCCTCAGCGTGTGGCGGTGGCGGTTCCTGTGGGCAGTGCCGGGTAACCATCAAAGAAGGCGGCGGGGATATTTTGCCGACCGAGCTTTCTCATATCTCCAAGCGGGAAGCAAAAGAAGGTTGCCGGTTAGCATGTCAGGTTAGTGTGAAGCAAAACCTGAAAATTGAATTGCCGGAAGAAATCTTTGGGGTGAAAAAGTGGGAATGCGAAGTTATCTCTAATGATAATAAAGCGACATTTATCAAAGAGCTGAAACTTAAAATTCCTGATGGTGAGGTTGTGCCATTCCGTGCAGGGGGCTTTATTCAAATTGAGGCCGAGCCTCATACAATAAAATATGCGGATTTTGATGTGCCAGCGGAATATCGCGGCGATTGGGATAAATTCAATTTGTTCCGGTTTGAGTCAGTGGTTACCGAGCCGACGGTGCGTGCTTATTCCATGGCAAACTACCCAGAAGAGCGCGGTATTATCATGCTGAACGTGCGTATCGCCACGCCACCACCCTCAGTTCCGGATGCCCCTCCGGGGATTATGTCTTCCTACATCTGGTCACTGAAACCGGGTGATAAAGTGGTTATTTCTGGACCATTTGGTGAGTTTTTTGCTAAAGATACTGATGCCGAAATGGTCTTTATTGGCGGTGGTGCGGGTATGGCGCCTATGCGCTCGCATATTTTTGATCAGCTTAAACGGCTGCATTCTAAGCGCAAGATTAGCTTCTGGTATGGCGCGCGTTCACGGCGCGAGATGTTCTATGAAGAAGATTTTGATCAGTTACAGGCTGAGAATGATAATTTCCGTTGGCATGTTGCTTTGTCTGATCCGCAACCAGAAGACAATTGGACGGGTTATACCGGCTTCATTCATAACGTGTTATTAGAAAATTATCTTAAAAATCATCCGGCACCTGAAGATTGTGAATTCTATATGTGTGGCCCACCAATGATGAACGCGGCAGTCATTAAGATGTTAAAAGACCTTGGTGTGGAAGATGAAAACATTATGCTCGATGACTTTGGTGGCTGACTTGCCGCCACTCGAGTTTTTTACTGCCATTACTATATGCCCAAAGAAATTAGAGTTGCAGGTAGGTGCAAACAAACGAGTCCCGATGAGCTTACTCAGGTAAGTGATTCGGGTGAGTGGGAGCAGCTAACACCCCTGAAGCTTCAAGTACGAAGGGCAAATTGGGGATATTGTGCGAAGACATATAGCGCGAAGACATATAATGCATTGGTTGATGGTTGCGGTGGGCGTTTTGCTGCTAACGGGGTGTGGCCCTGAGCAAATCAATCTTGAAGGTAAAACCATGGGCACCTCATATTCAATTAAGTATATGGGTGACTCAACCACTCTCAGCCCGGAACAGCTACAGCAGGAAATAGACCGCGAGCTGGAACAGGTTAATGATCAAATGTCGACATATCGGCCAAACTCTGAATTGAGCCGTTTCAACAAACGTCAGAAAGTGGATACACCCTTTCCTGTTTCAGCCGCGACAGCCAAAGTGGTACGGGAGGCTATCCGTATTAACCGTTTGACTGATGGGGCGCTGGATGTGACGGTCGGGCCATTGGTTAATCTATGGGGTTTTGGCCCTGAAGGGCGGCCAAACGTGGTGCCGACAGATGCTGAAATTGCTAAACGCCAGGAATGGGTTGGCATTGATAATTTAGCAGTAGAAAATGGTGCCTTGGTAAAACGTATTCCCGAGCTGTATGTCGATCTTTCTGCTATAGCTAAAGGATATGGCGTAGATGTGGTTGCCGAATATTTGGAAGCGCAGAATATCGATAACTATATGGTCGATATTGGCGGGGAAGTCCGGACTCGTGGTAATAATGGGGAAAATAAACCTTGGCGCATCGCAATTGAAAAACCAATTGCAGGCTCGACACAAAGTACTCAAGAAATTATCGAACCCGGTCGTATGGCGATAGCTACCTCTGGTGATTATCGTAATTATTTTGAGCAAAATGGTGTGCGTTACTCACATACCATTGATCCCGAAACAGGTCGGCCAATTAACCATCGTTTAGTCTCAATTACTGTTTTAGATCCGAGTTGTATGACGGCCGACGGACTTTCGACGGGTTTAGGTGTCCTTGGGCCAGAACGCGGGATGGCATTGGCTAATTTGCTGGGTATTCCGGTGTTTATGATAGTCAAAACTGATGAAGGCTTTGAGGAGCACTCTTCTGAGTCATTCAAACCGTATCTACAAAAGCGGCTTTGATAGGAGAAGATTATGTTGACTGTTTTTATCGCGTCTTTTGTTTTTTTTCTCTTAGCCATCGCGGGGTTGTCGCTGGGTTATATCGTAAAACGTAAAACCTTGCAGGGCAGTTGCGGAGGTCTTGGGGCTTTAGGAATGGAAAAAGTGTGTGATTGCCCCGAGCCTTGTGATTCGCGCAAAAAACGGTTAGCTAAAGAGGCGGCGCGCCAGAAAGCATTGGAGCAATATCGCATTCTCTAGTTAGGATTTGAATTGTTTTACTGTATATAAAAGAGATGTTTTGATCCCCCATTCAATGAATATTGAATGGGGGATATTAATTTCTCGCTGGCTTTCTAATTATTTATTGCCATGAACTATCTTCTTAAACATCGCTGGAGAATCTACCATCACTCCATTGGCACCTAATTCTTTCGCTTTCTGGTAATCTTCTGGAGTATTAATTCCGAAGAAAATAATATGTGCGTTAGCGTTTTTACGGAAACAGTCAACGGCTTCTTTATCCCAACTTAATATAGCGTTAGAGCGGCCTTCTCCCGACGTGTATTTTTCTACAACTTCAACCTTGCGATGTAACTCCAGACCATACCAACGCTCTTCATTATCTGTTGGCAAATTACACTTATGATCCATGGTAATGTTGGCTAATTGCGTTCGCGTAAAGGCGCGGCTTTCAAAGCGTTGAATTTCATCTGCAGCTTCGTTTTTCCCATTGAGTACATTCTGTTTTTTCTGTTTTTTATTGAGTACACCCAGCGCATCTAAATAACGGTCTTCTGTGGAGTAAACACGGGTGCGAGCCAGTCGGTTATCTTCGCCTTTAGGTGTTGTTTTAAGTATTGTTTGCAGTGCCTTAGCAAATTTTTCCGGGTCTGCATCTGGGGATTTAATGTCGAGATAGAATGTCGTGGTAGGAAAGGTTTTCAATACCTCATCAAGTGTAGGAATGCCAATGTGTGAGCCAGATTTTGGTTGAATATTATGCTTTTTATTATAATTAAAGCTGGCGTCGACTTGGGCGAGTTGCTGTGCGGTATAGTCAGAAACCTTACCTGATTTATCGGTTAATTCATTGAGATAAACTGGGCGATACAAAACCGGAATATTGTCCTTTGATAACTGTAATGTTATCCAGATGGCATCCGCACCATTAGCCAAGGCTTTTTTAATCGCTGGAATGGTATTCTCAGGGGCATCGGCAGTCCCACCCCGGTGAGCAATAATTTGTGGTGCTTGTTGGGGGGCCATTGAAGAAGCTGAATTAGCATTTGTGACAAAACTAGCAGAGAGTAATAAAGTTGCCATTATATAATTTCGCATAATATTTAGTTTCCATCCATTGACTGATAATGAATTTTTCAAGGAGATGTTAATCATATAGCCAATATTCTTCGGCTTTGTCGAATTTAATGATTTTTCATTAAAAATAAATGACAAAAAGAATAAAAACACCAATAACAGAATTCAATTCTGTTATTTTCTAAAATGGTTGTCATATTGATTAGGATAATTATGAATATCACCGATGGCGATTTAATTTGTGATGTTCTTGAAGGTGAGTGGGTGCTAAATTCCTCTCTAAGACGACAGGGTTCATCCCACAGTATAATGAGAAAATTCTTGATAAATCTTAAAAAACATTAGTTAGGCAGCTAAAAGTTGTATTAGTGTTATACCCATCATATTTCAAGCTGCATGTGCGTTGGCTGCTTTCGTTACTCGGCCCGTCCATGGGCCTCGCCTCTGCGAGGCCGCTGCAAGCAGCGTTCAAATCTGCTCCAGGCAGATTTGTCACCCCAGTCACTTACTGGTGTAAGCTCCTGGGGACTCGCTCAATTGCTGCCTTCCTGCAACTCGAATTATTTAGGGTATACGTTTGATTTTAATGGGTGGTCGCGCCCCTAAGTGCCAAGTCTTAAAGAGGAATGTAGTGTGTCGAGATTGCGAGTTGGTGTGATTTTTGGCGGTAAATCGGCTGAACATGAAGTGTCATTGCAGTCTGCCAAGAATATCGTGGATGCGATTGATAAAGAAAAGTTTGAAGTAACACTGTTGGGCATTGATAAACAGGGTAAATGGCATATTAACGATGCATCCAGTTACTTGTTAAATGCAGAAAATCCGGCGTTGATTTCCCTGAATCATTCAAACAAAAATGTGGCGCTGATCCTTGGCCAAGAGAGTCAGCAACTCATTACTGCGGATAATGCGGCTGCATTGGCTCAGTTGGATGTCATTTTCCCTATTGTACACGGGACGTTAGGTGAGGACGGTTCCTTGCAAGGCCTGTTGCGCATGGCCAATATTCCTTTTGTCGGCTCAGGTGTCGTGGGGTCTGCGGTCAGTATGGATAAAGACATCACTAAGCGGTTATTGCGTGATGCTGGGTTGAATATCGCCCCTTTTATTACACTGACACGCGGCAATAAAGACAGCTACGATTTTGAAAAGGTTTCGGAAAAACTCGGATTACCGTTATTTATTAAACCGGCGAATCAGGGCTCCTCGGTGGGTGTGAGTAAAGTGCGCAATGCGGCCGAATATCAACAGGCGGTGGCGTTAGCCTTTGATTTTGACCATAAAGTGTTGGTGGAGTCGGCTATTATTGGGCGGGAGATCGAATGTGCCGTCATGGGCAATGACAACCCGCAAGCCAGTTTGTGTGGCGAGGTAGTCATCAGTGATGAGTTTTATTCTTATGAGACTAAATACATAAATGAAGCGGGTGCTCAAGTCCTCATCCCTGCGCTAATAGACAGTGCTACCAGTGACCATATTCGCGCGGTAGCTTTAGCGGCATTTCGAGCGCTCGAATGCTGTGGTATGGCGCGGGTTGATGTCTTTTTAACCCCAGATAACCGCGTAATTATCAATGAAATAAATACCTTACCTGGATTTACTAATATCAGTATGTATCCTAAATTGTGGCGCGCCACTGGTGTTGGCTCGACAGAATTGATCACCACACTGATTGAGTTGGCTTTAGAGCGCCATCAGCAAGATAAATCACTGAAAAGCTCCATCCTGAAATAAGACTGACTACCGCTATCCCCTGGAAAAGAGCTGCCTCGCGCAGCTTTCTTATTGCTAATATAATTAATTTGACAAATTGTCAGTAAATGACAATACTTCATTTATGAAACTTACAGAAGATCAACTCCTGTTGCGGGAGAGCAAAAAAATCGTTGAGGCACTGGGCAAAACATTTGCACCCTTAGTGGAATTTGTCTTGCACGACCTGACTCAACCTGAACATGCCATTGCGGCGATTTCAAACAATTTATCCGGTCGTGAAGTCGGTGAGCCAGCGACTGAACTGGGGCTGAGTCGCATTGCCGACCCTAATTTTCCTGAAGTTATTCTTAATTATCCGAATCAATTTCCTGATGGTCGCCCGGCAAAAAGCACATCAATTGGCTTGAAAAATAGTAAAGGGGAATTCATCGGGGCACTTTGTCTAAATATGGATATCTCGCTGTTTTCCGCCGTCAGCACCAGTTTATCTCAACTGACCCAAACGACACCGGCAGAGGTTCAGGAGTCTCTGGTATCACCTCGCCTTGAGATGCTGCGCAATCAACTGGAACAATTTGCTGCTGCGCACAATACCACGCCACGCGCGCTGAACCCGGCACAGCGGCGTGAAATTGTCCGTCAACTGGCGCAAGCGGGTTTGATGGATTTAAAAAATGCCCAGACCGTGGTTGCCAATAATCTGGGTGTCGCCCGCTCTACTGTCTATACCTACCTCCCCACTGAAGGAAGTTGAAGATGGCCCCATTAGTCATTAGTTACGAAGATATTATTCAAGCACATCAACGGATTGCTGGTTTTGCACTCAAAACCCCAGTGTTGACTTCTTCCACCGCTAATGAGCAGACCGGTGCGCAGTTGTTTTTTAAATGCGAAAATTTCCAGCATATGGGGGCGTTTAAATTCCGTGGCGCTTATAACGCGTTAGTGAAATTATCGCCGGAACAGCAAGCAAAAGGGGTTATTGCTTTCTCGTCGGGGAATCATGCGCAGGCTATTGCTTTGTCTGCGCGTAAATTAGGTATTCGCGCGGTTATTGTCATGCCTAAAGATGCGCCAGCAGCTAAAATCGCGGCGACACGGGGTTATGGCGGCGAAGTGGTGCTATATGACCGCTATCTTGAAGACCGTGAAGACATTAGCCGTAAACTGGCACAAGATCAGGGACTAACCTTGATCCCACCTTATGACCATCCAGATGTGATGGCCGGGCAGGGGACGGCGGCAAAAGAGTTATTTGAAGAAGTGGGTGAGCTGGATGTGCTGCTGGTGCCATTGGGCGGCGGCGGGCTGTTGTCCGGCTGTGCCACGGTTGCCAAAGCGCTCTATCCCAATTGCCAGGTATTTGGGGTGGAACCCGCCGCCGGTAATGATGGGCAGCAGAGTTTCCGCAGCGGAAAAATTGTTAAAATTGATACGCCAGTGACTATTGCGGACGGCGCGCAAACTCCGGCTTTGGGGCATTATACTTTCCCGATTATTCAGGAGCGGGTTGATAATATTCTGACTGCCACCGATGACCAATTGATCTCGGCAATGAAGTTTTTCGCCAGCCGAATGAAGATTGTGGTTGAACCCACAGGTTGCTTAGGGGCGGCTGTCGCTTTTGGTGATGAGCTGGATTTACGTGGCAAACGCGTCGGGGTGATTATTTCGGGCGGCAATGTCGATTTAGCGCGTCTGGCCCACTTTATTGATAAGCCTTGATGATGTCCGAGCCTATCTTAATAAATTCCACACAGGGCTTGCCGCCAGCGGGCCATTATAGCCATGCTGTCTGTGCGGGCGGTATGGTCTATCTTTCCGGCCAACTGCCCGTCACGGCGCAGGGCGTGGCATTATCAAACCAACCTTTTGATATTCAGGTTATGCAGGTTTTTGCCAATATTGAGGGGATACTTGCGGATTGTCATTGCAGCATAAATAGCTTGGTTCAGGTGCGAATTTATCTGTGTGATATCGCCCTATGGCCACATTTCAATGCGCTTTATGCTGATTGGTTGGGGCCACACAAACCCGCGCGCTGTGTGGTGCCAGTGCCCGTTTTACATCATGATTTGGCCTTAGAAATTGAAGCGGTTGCTCTGCTTCCTGGCTAGTTTTTCGCTATCACGAAATTTGCGTGGTCAGGATCTAGGATAATCTTGAATTTCTCCGATTTAACTGTATTCTTATACAGTGGTTTGGTCGGGGGATAAACATGCGGAAAATTATTCATGTCGATATGGATTGCTTCTTCGCGGCAGTCGAAATGCGCGATGACCCCAATTTGCGTGATATTCCTATTGCGATTGGCGGCAGTAAAGACAGACGCGGTGTGATTAGCACCGCCAATTATCCTGCCCGGCGCTATGGGGTTCGCAGCGCGATGCCGACCGCGATGGCACTGAAACTCTGCCCACAACTGAAAGTGATCCCCGGCAGAATGGCGGCGTATAAAGAAGCTTCACAACATATCCGTGAGATTTTTGCTCGCTACACCCCTTTGATTGAGCCGCTTTCACTGGATGAAGCCTATTTGGATGTCTCTGATTGCCAGGTATGCAGCGGTTCCGCCACATTAATTGCACAAGAAATTCGCCAGTCTATTGCGATGGAGCTTAATCTCACGGCATCTGCGGGCATTGCTCCCATCAAGTTTTTAGCCAAGATCGCGTCTGATTTAAATAAACCCAATGGTCAGTATGTGATAACCCCAGATAAAGTATTGCCTTTCTTGCATGATTTGCCGCTGAGTAAAATTCCGGGAGTGGGCAAAGTGACCGCGAAACGTCTGCAAGATCTGGGGCTGATAACCTGTAGTGATGTACAAAACTATTCGCAGGCTGAATTATTAAAGCGCTTTGGTAAGTTTGGTCATGTGCTATGGGAGCGCAGCCACGGTATTGATGAGCGCGAAGTTTCTCCCGATCGCTTGCGCAAATCGGTTGGGGTTGAGCGGACTCTGGCAGAGGATATTCATGATTGGGAAAGCTGTGAGTTATTGATTGAAAAGCTTTATATTGAGCTGGAAACCCGCCTTCGCAAGGTTAGGCCGGATCTGCATATCGCCCGACAAGGGGTGAAATTGAAGTTTCATGATTTTCAGCAAACTACGCAAGAGCATGTTTGGCCGGAGTTGAATAAAGCGGATTTATTGCAAGTCGCGCGGGCAGCATGGAATGAGCGGCGGGCGGAGCGGGGGGTGCGTTTGGTGGGGTTACATGTCACTTTATTGGATCCGCAACTCGAGCGACAATTACTGTTGAGTTGGGAGTAATCCTGACTAAAAAAACAGCGGGCCTAAGCACCGCCGTTATCATATAAAACAAACCGATTTTCTTATGCGCGCTCAGGAATCGCTTTCAGCAGCGCCGTCAGTAATTGCCAATATTGACCCACACTTTCGATATGAACTTGTTCATCCGGTGAATGTGGCCCCGTCATCGTTGGCCCAATCGACACCATATCCATATCTGGGTAAGGTTTTTTAAATAAACCACATTCCAGACCGGCATGGATAACCATGATATTGGGGGTTTTGTTAAACAGTTTTTGGTAGGTTTCCCGCACCAACGCCATCACCGGTGAGGTTGGGTCAGGTTGCCAGCCAGGGTAGCCGCCTTTTGGCGAGGTTTCTGCGCCAGCCAACTGACCAATCGCGGTCAACATGCTCACCACGTAATCTTTGCCGCTGTCGATCAAAGAACGAATCAGGCAGATGATTTCTGCTTCGTTCTCATTCATGGTCACCACACCCACATTCAGTGAGGTTTCAACCACCCCTTTTACTGCATCACTCATACGAATGACACCGTTTGGCGTGGCATTCAATAAGGCGATCAGGCGCTGTTGGGTATCTTTTGTCAGAGCCTTAGCATTATCAATAGATAGCGGCTCAAGCAATACAGTCAGATTTTTTTCAACTGCGGCCAGCTCATTTTTCAAGGTTGCCAGATACTCCTGGCTCAGGTTTTTCAGCTGATCGACTTTATCTGCGGCAATCGCCAAGGTCACAGAGCCTTCACGTGGAATAGCATTACGCAGTGTGCCGCCATTCAAATCCAATATCCGCAGGTCTAAATCTTTGGCCTGGTCGAACAGGAATCGGGCCAGCAGTTTATTGGCATTGCCTAGCCCTAAATGGATGTCAGCGCCTGAGTGACCGCCTTTCAAACCTTTAATGGTCAACTTCAAAGTCTGGTAACCAGCAGGAACTGCTTCGCGCTTTAGTGCTAAAGTGGTAATAAAATCAATACCACCGGCGCAACCCATATAGATTTCACCTTCCTGCTCGGAATCGGTATTAATCAGAATATCGGCTTTCAACCAGTTAGGTTGCAGACCAAATGCGCCATCCATACCGGCTTCTTCGGTCATGGTCAGCAGCACTTCCAGTGGGCCGTGCTCGACGCTATCGTCAGATAGCACCGCCAATGCGGAGGCCATACCAATGCCATTATCCGCACCTAATGTGGTACCTCGGGCTTTAACCCATTCACCGTCGATATAGGGTTGGATAGGGTCTTTGGTAAAGTCATGTACCGTATCATTATTCTTTTGTGGCACCATATCCAAGTGAGCTTGTAGCGCAACCGGCTTACGGTTCTCCATCCCTTTGGTAGCGGGCTTACGCAGCAGGATATTACCGACCTTATCACGTTCCGCATGTAGGCCTTTTTCCTTGGCCCACGTCATAATATGTTGTGCCAGTGCTTCTTCATGGTAAGACGGATGGGGAATCGAGCAGATTTTTGCGAAAATATCCCACAACGGCTGAGGCGAAAGTTGAGACAGTTCAGACACTGTAAGTCTCCTGTAACAGCATTCTCATATCGGCAACCTCACAGTAGAGATGTCAGAGATGCTATTGGGTTGATGACTAAAGATTTTAAGGGTGGTGATACACCGCCATTAAGATGGCGAGATAGTTTGAGAATATCACTTTCATTGGTATTACGCGCGTATCGCCGCACAATAACTGTAACTAACCTGATTAATTAGCCGGATAATTGCTGGTTTTTATTCGGCTGGCTCTCTATAATCTCGCGCAACCTTTTTTCCCCTTCTGAATCATAGTAAGCCACTTTTATACTGGCTGGGATTACACTTTATGAGCGAAAAATACGTCGTTACTTGGGATATGTTGCAAATTCATGCCCGCAAATTGGCACAGCGCTTACTGCCTGCTGAGCAATGGAAAGGTATCATCGCGGTTAGCCGTGGTGGGTTAGTGCCAGCGGGTATTCTGGCGCGTGAGCTGGGTATTCGTTATGTCGACACCGTGTGCATCGCCAGCTATCATCATGATAATCAAGGTGAACTTAAAGTTTTGAAACGCGCAGAAGGCAACGGTGAAGGCTTTATCGTGATTGATGACTTGGTTGATACCGGCGGTACGGCGAAAGCTATCCGTGAAATGTATCCTAAAGCACATTTTGTGACCATCTTTGCCAAACCCGCGGGCCGCCCATTAGTTGATGACTATGAGGTTGATATTCCTCAAGGTACCTGGATTGAGCAGCCGTGGGATATGGCGGTAACTTTCGTCGCTCCTTTGAGCGGTAAATAATTTAGTGTAATTTAAATGCCCGGTGCCTACCGGGCGTTTCATTTTCCGCGCAGTATGAGTACACTGACCCCATCTGACCAGCCCTTAACGGGCCTGAATCACGGCTTATGGAGGCTATTGTTACTATGGCACAAGCCAACCTTTCTGAAATTCTGTTCAAACCAAAATTCAAGCATCCTGAAACCTCTACTTTAGTGCGGCATGCTCACTGCAACAATACGGTGACGGTTCACTCGGCACTGGATGGCGATACTGCCCATCATTGGTACCGCATGATTAACCGCCTTATCTGGACTTGGCGTGGCGTTGATCCTCTGGAAATCGAAGAGGTATTATCACGAATTGCCTGTTCGAAAGCGGAGCACAGTGATAATGACCTGCTGGACACCGTGGTGGGTTATCGTAACGGTAACTGGATTTATGAATGGGCCCATCAGGGAATGCAGTGGCAGCAAAAAGCCATGGATGAAGCGGACCCAATGAATGCCGGCCAGTATTGGCTAAATGCGGCTAATTTATACAGTATCGCCGGTTATCCGCATTTGAAAGGTGACGAGCTGGCCGAGCAAGTCGAGGTGCTGTCTAACCGCGCTTATGAAGAAGCCGCCAAGCATCTGCCTTACACTTTGAAAGAACTCAGTTTTGATATTTCAGATGGCGGCACTCTTAATGGGTTCCTGCATATGCCGACCATCGGCAGCGCGCCATTCCCGACGGTGCTGATGTGCGGCGGGCTGGATACATTGCAAAGTGATTATCATCGCCTGTTCCGCGACTATCTGGCTCCCAAAGGGATTGCGATGTTGACCATCGACATGCCATCCGTCGGGGCTTCGTCAAAGTGGAAACTCACTCAGGACACCAGTTTCCTACACCAACAAGTGTTACAGGCATTGCCAAAAATTCCGTGGATTGATCACCAGCGCGTCAGTGTTTTTGGTTTCCGTTTTGGTGCCAATGTGGCGGTTCGTTTGGGGTATCTAGAACCGCAACGTGTGCGCGCTGTGGCGTGCCTCGGCCCGATTGTGCACCATCTTCTGTGTAATGCCGATAGCCAGCGCAAAGTGCCCGACATGTATATGGATGTGATGGCCAGCCGCTTGGGAATGGCAGATGCTGCGGATGAAATACTCAGAGCAGAAATGAACCGCTATTCTTTGAAAACGCAGGGGTTATTGGGGCGACGCTGCCAAACACCTATGTTGGCAGGCTTCTGGGAAAACGACCCTTTCAGCCCGAAAGAGGAAGCTAAACTGATTTGTTCTTCTTCTGCTGATGGCAAATTATTACCCATATCATCAACACCAGTGTATGACAATTTCCATCGCGCATTATTGCAAACCAGTCAATGGTTAGAAGATAAAATGCGTTAATGAGTTGCTAATTTTTAACAGTTTGTTAAAAAGGTGGGCCTACATAAGGAGATTTAAGAATGACGTCAACCAGTGCTCATCCTAAAAGTAAGCTTATGAAACGTTTTGCCGCTTTAGGGCCATACCTACGTGAAGGGCAGTGCCAGAATGACCGATTTTTCTTTGATTGCTTAGCTGTGTGCATCAATGTGAAGCTTGCTCCAGAGAAGCGTGAGTTCTGGGGATGGTGGATAGAACTGGAACCGGCGGCTGACCATTTTACCTATGTTTACCAGTTTGGCCTGTTTAATAAAGATGGCAACTGGAAAGCGGAAAAGATTAAAGATCCTGAAGTACAAGAGAAACTGGAGACCACGCTGCGTAGTTTCCATAAACGCCTCGCCGAGATGCTGACTTCCATTGAAATGAGATTGGAGCCGGCGCAAGATTTCAGCGAGCAGCCGGTTAAGTTGTCGGCGTAAAAATAGACCTGTTTAACGGGCATTGCAGGCTTGTACCCAACCTGCAATGCCAATTAAGACGCTGATACGCAAAGTACTTGGCATAACGGCTTCCGCCTGTTAAAAAGACTCCTATACCCTTTCTTTTATTCTTCATCCCAACGGCAGAAAAATTATGAGTGGCAGCCAGACTTTGGTTGTGAAATTGGGGACGAGTGTTCTGACTGGCGGCTCCCGTCGTCTCAACCGTGCCCATATTGTTGAATTGGTGCGCCAATGTGCTCAGCAACACGCAAAAGGTCATCGTATTGTTATTGTCACTTCCGGAGCTATTGCGGCCGGGCGTGAACACTTGGGTTATCCGGAATTACCCGCCACTATTGCCTCGAAGCAATTATTAGCCGCGGTCGGGCAAAGTCGGCTTATTCAACTCTGGGAACAGTTGTTCTCAATCTACGGTATCCATATCGGCCAGATGTTGCTGACTCGGGCTGATTTAGAAGATCGCGAGCGCTTCTTAAATGCCCGTGACACCATGAATGCTTTGCTGGATAACCGTATCGTGCCGGTAATCAATGAAAACGATGCCGTGGCGACTGCTGAAATCAAAGTAGGCGATAATGATAATCTCTCGGCACTGGCCGCAATTTTGGCCGGTGCTGACAAGCTACTGTTACTGACTGATCAGGCCGGGCTGTACACCGCCGATCCGCGCAATAATCCAGCAGCTGAATTAATCCGTGAAGTGCATGGCATCGACGATACTTTGCGCGGGGTGGCGGGCGATAGTGTCTCTGGCCTGGGCACCGGCGGCATGGCAACCAAATTACAGGCGGCAGATGTTGCGTGTCGTGCCGGTATTGATGTGGTGATTGCGGCGGGCAGTCAGGTGGGTGTCATTGCTGACGTGATTGAAGGGACGCCGGTTGGCACCCGATTCCATGCGCTGGAAACGCCATTGGAAAATCGTAAACGTTGGATTTTTGGCGCACCGCCAGCGGGTGAAATCACCGTCGATGATGGTGCTGTTACTGCGATTATGGAACGGGGCAGTTCGCTACTGCCAAAAGGCATTCGCAGTGTGTTGGGGAATTTCTCGCGCGGCGAAGTTATTCGTATCCGCAATCTCAGTGGACGCGATTTGGCTCACGGTGTATCGCGCTACAACAGTGATGCTTTACGCATGTTAGCGGGGCACCATTCGCAACAAATCAGTGAAATTCTCGGGTATGAATACGGCCCGGTGGCTGTTCATCGTGACGATATGATTGTCAGCTAAGGAGCAAGTATGAGCATGCTGGAACAAATGGGGAAAGCCGCTAAACAGGCTTCCTGGCAATTGGCAATGCTGAGTACGGCAAAGAAAAATCAAGCTTTGGCCGTGATAGCCAATCTGCTTGAATCTGAAAGTCAGGCCATTTTACAGGCTAATGAACAAGATATGGCGGCTGCACGTGACAGCGGTATGAGTGAGGCGCTGTTGGATAGGTTGCTGCTCAGCCCCGCCCGTTTAGCCGCCATTGCGAATGATGTGCGCCAGGTATGCCGGCTGAATGACCCTGTAGGCCGGATTATTGACGGCAGTTTGCTCGACAGTGGCTTGAAACTGGAGCGCCGCCGCGTACCTCTGGGTGTCATCGGTGTCATTTATGAAGCTCGTCCTAATGTGACGATTGATGTGGCTAGCTTATGTTTGAAGACGGGCAACGCGGTTATTTTGCGTGGCGGTAAAGAAACTCACCATACTAATCAGGCGACAGTGAAAGTTATCCAGCAAGCGCTAGAGCAATGTGGCTTACCGCCCGCAGCGGTACAGGCGATCGAAAGTCCGGATCGCGAGTTGGTCACTCAATTGCTGCGCATGGATAACTATATTGATATGTTGATTCCACGTGGGGGGGCGGGCTTACATAAACTGTGCCGCGAGCAATCAACTATTCCGGTTATCACCGGCGGTATTGGTGTTTGCCATACTTTTGTCGATGAAAGTGCCGATTTTGAAAAAGCATTGCGGGTCATTGAAAATGCTAAAATTCAGCGCCCAAGTGCGTGTAACTCATTGGAAACCTTGCTGGTTCATCAGGCAATCGCCGAGCGCTTCCTGCCGGTGTTAAGTGCCAGAATGCATGCATTGGGTGTGACACTGCATGCCAGCTCGCAAGCTATGCCGTATCTGGCGGAAGGTAAAGCCAAGGTTGTGCCTGTGAAAGCCGCTGATTACGACGATGAATGGTTATCTCTGGATCTCAATGTGGATATTGTGGCTGATATCGATGCTGCCATCGACCATATCCGTGAACATGGCACTAGTCATTCTGATGCTATTTTGACCCGCTCATTGAGCAGCGCCGAACATTTTGTTCGTGCGGTTGATTCTTCCGCTGTTTATGTTAATGCCAGTACGCGTTTCACTGATGGCGGCCAGTTTGGTTTGGGTGCAGAAGTAGCCGTCAGTACGCAAAAACTTCATGCTCGTGGCCCAATGGGATTAGATGCACTGACGACTTATAAGTGGATTGGTTATGGTGATGATTTAGTCCGTATCTAAGATACCTGGTATTTTTAATCACTTTAAAGCGACATTTGGCACCTGCCGATGTCGCTTTATTTTTATCCTGCCACTTTCCACTTCGAAAACCTGAGATAATAAATCCGCTATATTGTGAAATAGATCATTATTCGATGAAATACAGTTATAGCTATTCATAAC
>NZ_CABHXX010000026.1 GCF_902170565.1 Yersinia thracica | reverse complement strand
GTCGTGGGCGTGGTGTTTCTCGGTACGGGCCAAAGTGTTGGCGGGCACCCGTCGGGCATGCATCTGATTACTGATAATGGCGGATTTTTCCCGCACGGATTACTCCCCGCACTGATATTAGTTCAAGGCGTCATATTTGCTTTTGCCGGTATCGAGTTAATTGGTACTGCCGCCGGGGAATGTAAAGATCCGGAAAAAATGCTGCCCAAAGCTATCAATAGTGTGATTTTACGCATTGGTCTGTTTTACGTCGGCTCCGTGGTGCTACTGGTATGCTTGCTGCCGTGGAATGCTTATCAGGCGGGACAAAGCCCTTTCGTAACATTTTTCAGTAGTTTAGGCGTTCCATACATTGGAACAATTATGAATATTGTGGTGCTATCTGCCGCCCTTTCGAGCTTAAATTCAGGCCTTTATTCTACAGGACGTATTTTGCGCTCATTATCGATGGGGGGATCCGCACCGAAATTCATGTCGAAAATGAGTCCCCAATCTGTTCCTTATGCCGGGATTTTGGTCACTGTCGGCATCTATGTCTTCGGGGTATTACTCAATTATCTTGTTCCCTCACAAGTATTTGAAATTGTTTTGAATATTGCGTCATTAGGGATTATTAGCTCATGGGCATTCATCATTGTGTGTCAGATGAAATTACGTCAGGCAATTAAAAAAGGAAACGCTAAACCTGTCGCTTTCAAAATGCCCGGTGCTCCCGTGACTTCCTGGTTAACATTATTTTTCCTGGCCGGTGTATTAGTGATGATGGCGTTCGACTACCCGAATGGCACCTGGACTATTGCAGCTTTACCGGTGGTCGCTATATTACTGGTCATTGGTTGGTTTAGTTTACGTAAACGCGCCCGCGAAGTTGCCGAAGATCCCATCGATAGTCCCCTCAAAGAGGGTAAGGCGAAAATAGTGCAGCCCGCTGAATTGCATCAGCAAAAATCAGCTAGCTAGAGATTGATACTCAGTCTGTGGGGTGATAAATAAACCTACGGACTAAGTTTCATACGGACAGGGTGAAATTTTATATCAGACATCTGCTGATAAAGTGAGAAGTAAACTTATTTACATCTATAGCAACTTTATTTCACTCTACCCGGCCCCGATTAAATCAGTGACAGAGAGTAAAAACATATAACTATTTATTCATAAATACAGACATGTTATATTTAAAATAGTTAAATTATTGGTGAAAAAAATGACTATTGTGCTGATTAATACGACCAGACAGATGAAGAAAAAAAATATCATGCTGGTGACTAGCACATTAAAATCGCTGATATCTGCCACTAAAGGCGATATATCGGCTCAAACTGGGTTAAGTTTGGCAACCTGTGGCACAATCCTAAATGAACTATGTGCTGAGGGAGAAGTTATTGAAGAATCTATTGACGAATCTCGCGGGGGGCGGCCTGCTAAGCGTTATATATATAACTCCAATTACTTTAACATATTAAGTGTTTATGTCGAAGGTACTAATGATTCAGGTATTATTTCATCATCCGTCACCTCTGCTGATGGGAAAAATATTGAAGAATATAATGAAGTCTATAACAACCTGACTGTAGAGACATTAATTAATCACATTCAAGAAGTTATAAACAAACATCCTAATATCAAGGCATTAGGGCTTGGCCTTCCGGGCATTTTGGTTGATGGTAAAGTACTGACTTGCGATATTACCCGCTTTGAAGGGCTGGATATCACTACACTGTTAAATGACCACTTTGGTATTTTTGTTCAAGTGGGAAATGATATAAATTATACTGCCTTTGGTTTCTACCGGAATAATTGCCGTGATATATCCGATCCTATCGCTTACATTTTTATGCCCCCAAGACATTGTGCAGGTTGTGGTATCGTTATTTCGGGGAAAATGCTCCGTGGAGCGAGTCAATTTGCAGGCGAAGTGTCAAAACTTCCTTTCTATGATGATTTAACCGCTGAAATAAATATCCATTCTCATCATACCCCTGAGTTTGAAAAACTTCTCCATATTACGTCCTCTTTGATTGCAATTATTAACCCGGTCACCATAGCGATATCAGGTCATAATATCAGTCAGGCCTGTATTGATGAATTATCGATTGAATTATTAAAAAGATTCGATAGCAAGCACATCCCGCATTTTGTTTATCGTGATTGTATAAAATCTGATTATCATAATGGCATATCAGAATATACCCTTGATGCCTATAATAATTTTAGAGTCTTTAACAGCTAACTCCCCCCATTACAATGATCGTGGGGAACCTGTCTTGACACAAAATTCCCACGTCAGCCCTCTTCGCATTATCCCTGTTCCATCCCCCTGAAAATATCTTTCCCGGCAAGAATACTCTTGACATTTTGAGTATTATCATTATATTTCACAACTTAATATAAGTCTTTTAGTAAGTGTATTTGCATTGCATCCGACCTTAATTTCACCACGACTAACCAGAGAAAGGTAACTACTGAATGTCTAGCTATACACTTGATACCCCTCTGGATACTTATGCTAAGCGAGCATCTACCCGAGCAATTTTCTTTGTGGCTGGATTTGCTATGGGGCTTTGGGCTTCGCTAGTGCCCTATGCACAAAATCGGCTACATTTTGATGCTGGTTCATTAGGGTTACTGTTACTTTGTCTGGGGACAGGTTCACTGCTTGCCATGTTGTTTTCAGGGAGACTTATCGGCCGTTTTGGGTGCAGAAATATCATGTTATTAGGTATCGTGCTCACCTGTATATTCCTCCCCACCTTGGCAATTATTGATCAATTCTTTTTTATGGCATTATGCCTATTCTTTTTTGGTGCCGGTATTGGCCTGGCTGATGTTGCCGTTAATGTCCAAGGTTCACTGGTTGAGCAATCTTCGGATAAACCCTTAATGTCAGGTTTCCATTGCTTATTTAGCATTGGCTCAATTGCTGGCGCAGGCGGTGGTGCCATACTGTTTACTCTCAGTTTGATGCCTCTAACCGTGACGTTCATTGCTATTGCAGTCATCGCCATTATTACCGCCACGGTTTTTAATCAATTAATCCCCTTTGGTGATAATAAAGAACCTACTGAGCCGGTAATAACCAAGCCGAGGCCCAATTTTCGGCTCGTGTTGATGGCCCTGATGTGCATGATTTGTTTTATGGCGGAAGGGGCCGTATTAGATTGGAGCGGCATTTTTCTGACTAACGATCGTGGTCTTGATATAAAATATGCGGGCTGGGGGTTTGCCATTTTTGGTGGAACAATGTCAATCATGCGTTTCACTGGCGATAAAGTTGTTAGTCTCTTGGGGCGCAAGCCTGTACTGGTTCTCAGCAGTATCATTGCTATGATCGGCTATGCAGTTGCGGTCATGATACCCGACTGGAAGTTCACCCTGCTTGGTTTTGCGCTGGTGGGAATTGGGGCTGCCAATATTGTTCCGGTACTGATTACACTCGCTGGCCAGGAAAAAGTCATGCCGGTAAATATGTCAGTTGCTCTGGTTGCAACATTAGGTTATTTCGGTGTTCTGGGCGGGCCAGCACTGATTGGTTTTATTGCCCATTTAACAGATCTTTATACTGCATTTGCCATTGTAGCACTGACATTTCTTGTCATTGCCGTCGGGGCGTTCAAGCTGAAATATACTGCCGACGAGTCTCTACCCCAAGAGTAGATATATAGAATATGCTTTTGCTGGCGCTGGCTGTTAAATATTGAGCACTTTCATTAGCTTTTCTGCCCGCCAGTATTTATAACT
>NZ_CABHXX010000025.1 GCF_902170565.1 Yersinia thracica | reverse complement strand
CTTTATGATTTTAATCATATTAAAATATCACTCTAAAGAAAGTGGGCGAGAACTATAATCTGCTCATGTTTTTATTCACAAACTTATCCACAAGTTAGATCTTTAAGATCATAATGTAAAAATGCTCTTTTTCGCACAAGAATGGACGCTAAGATTCGTCTCTTGCTGCCAGCTATGGCATTCTTAGCGTCAGACCTTGCTGAATAAAGATGAAGAAACTCTATGGCCCAGATTGCAGAAAACCCATTGATCCTCGTTGACGGTTCCTCTTACCTCTATCGTGCTTACCATGCTTTCCCGCCGCTGACCAACGGCAGCGGTGAGCCAACGGGTGCGATGTATGGCGTGTTGAACATGTTGCGCAGTCTGTTGCTGCAATATCGTCCAAGCCATGTCGCTGTAGTTTTTGATGCTAAAGGTAAAACATTCCGCGATGAACTTTTCGCTGAATATAAGTCTCACCGCCCCCCTATGCCGGATGATTTACGCGCTCAAATTGAGCCACTTCACCAAATGGTTAAGGCTATGGGGTTACCTTTATTGGTCGTTTCCGGCGTTGAGGCTGACGATGTTATTGGCACTTTGGCACAAGAAGCTGAAAAAGCAGGTCATGCTGTATTAATTAGTACTGGTGATAAAGATATGGCGCAATTAGTTACGCCGAATATCACTCTCATCAATACAATGAATAACGCTATTTTAGGGCCACAGGAAGTCTGTGAAAAATATGGCGTTCCCCCTGAGCTGATTATTGATTTTCTCGCCCTGATGGGGGATTCCTCAGATAATATTCCTGGAGTGCCGGGTGTTGGTGAGAAAACTGCACAGGCTTTATTACAAGGTCTGGGTGGTCTGGATGCGCTATTCAGTAATTTAGATAAAATATCCTCGCTAACATTCCGTGGTGCAAAAACGATGTCTGCCAAATTGGAGCAGAATAAAGATGTTGCCTATCTCTCCTATAAATTAGCCACGATTAAAACGGATGTTGAACTGGATGTGACTTGTGATGAGCTAAAAGTCACGGCTCCTGATGATGACCAGCTACATCAATTATTTAGCCGCTATGAATTTAAGCGCTGGCTGGCGGATGTCGAAGCAGGAAAATGGCTGGAGGGTAAAAAAGACCGGCCAACAGGGCAGAGCAGCAATAAAGTTTTTGAAGCAGCAGAATCAGCTCCTGCGGTTGAGGTTACCGCGGTGCTCTCACAAGAAAACTATCAAACCATCTTGGATGAGAAGTCTTTAAGCGACTGGATTGAACGGCTTAAAAACGCGGAAGTTTTTGCTTTTGATACTGAAACTGACGGCCTTGATACCCTTAGCAGTAATTTAATTGGTTTTTCTTTTGCTGTGGCACCGGGTGAAGCCGCTTATTTGCCTGTAGCTCATGATTATCTGGATGCTCCTGCCCAGCTCGATAGAAATTGGGTTCTGGCCCAGCTTAAACCCTTACTGGAAGATGAAAAGGCCCTGAAAGTCGGGCAGAATCTTAAGTTTGACCAAAGTATGCTGGCGCGTTATGACATTGATCTGCGGGGTATTGCTTTCGATACCATGCTGGAATCTTATGTTTTAGACAGTGTTGCTGGCCGACATGATATGGATAGCTTGGCGGAGCGTTATCTCAATCATAAGACCATTACTTTTGAAGAAATTGCTGGCAAAGGCAAAAATCAACTCACTTTCAACCAAATTGCGTTAGAGCAAGCTGGGCCTTATGCAGCAGAAGATGCGGATGTCACCTTACAGTTGCATTTAGTATTGTGGCCAAAATTGCAGCAAAGTGAGGGGCTAAAGCGGGTATTCCAAGAAATTGAGATGCCGCTGTTACCAATATTGTCCCGCATTGAGCGGACTGGTGTATTGATTGACCAGAATATATTGGCGGCACACTCCAAAGAGCTGACTATTCGCCTTGATGAATTGGAAAAACAAGCTCATGAATTGGCTGAAGAGCCATTCAATCTCGCTTCGCCGAAGCAGCTACAGGCCATTTTGTATGAAAAACAAAAATTGCCGATCTTGAAGAAAACGCCGGGAGGCGCGGCTTCAACCAATGAAGAGGTGCTGGCTGAGTTGGCACTGGATTACCCTCTGCCGAAAGTGATTCTTGAGTATCGCGGCTTGGCGAAGCTGAAAAGTACTTATACTGATAAATTGCCGTTGATGATTAACCCGGTTTCTGGGCGAGTTCATACTTCTTATCATCAGGCTGTCACGGCGACTGGGCGTTTGTCTTCCCGTGATCCGAACCTGCAAAACATTCCGGTGCGAAATGAAGAAGGGCGTCGTATACGTCAGGCTTTTATTGCGCCAAAAGGTTACCGCATCATGGCGGCTGACTACTCACAGATTGAGCTGCGCATCATGGCCCATTTGTCGCAAGACCAAGGGTTGCTGACTGCATTTGCTGCTGGGAAAGATATCCACCGCGCGACTGCGGCTGAAGTCTTTGGTTTGCCATTGGAAAAAGTCACAAACGACCAACGCCGCAGTGCTAAAGCCATTAACTTTGGTCTGATTTATGGCATGAGCGCATTTGGTTTGGCGCGGCAGCTGAATATTCCTCGTGGGGAAGCGCAGCGTTATATGGATCTCTATTTTGAGCGCTACCCTGGTGTGCTGGAATATATGGAACGCACGCGCAAGCAAGCCGCTGAACAAGGTTATGTCACGACGTTGGATGGTCGCCGCCTCTATCTACCTGATATTCACTCACGCAATGCCACGCGCCGTAAGGCGGCCGAGCGTGAAGCTATCAATGCGCCGATGCAAGGCACTGCCGCTGATATTATTAAGCGCGCAATGATTGCAGTGGATGCTTGGTTGCAGCAAGAACCTGAGCCTTTGGTGCGGGTTATCATGCAGGTACACGATGAATTGGTGTTTGAGGTGCATGAAAGTGTATTGGAAAGCGCTGAGCAGAAAATTCGTGAGCTGATGGAACAGAGTATGCAATTGGCCGTGCCATTAAAAGTGGATGTCGGTGTGGGTGATAACTGGGATCAAGCGCACTAACTATTTATCTATGAAGGTAATCTATGCGGGTAAGTGGTGATAAATAAAGCATTTTATGTAATTAAGCTACATTTAGGGGCGATAATGCGGGGATGAAACAAGCTGAATCGTGCCAATTTGTGTAACTATACAACAAAAAATTCTTTTGCCCTGCGAAAAAATGATGTAGAGTTACAGACGTAGGGTACAGAGGTAAGATGTTCTATCTTTCAGACCTTTTACTTCACGTAATCGGATTTGGCTGTATATTAGCCGCCCCAGTCATTTATTGACTGGGGCGTTTTTTATTGGGTCTTTGTCAGAAAATAGGCCGGAAAATGGGCAGGCCATTAGCTGATAGGAAAGGGCTGTTGCTGGGGTTTTATCAGAGAAATATGCAGCGACAATCCGAGGGTCGGGCTGAAGTAACAGCCCTTACGGGCTGTTTTTACCATCAATTACTCGCCTTCGTCGTCATACTCGTCAATCATCACTTCCGGCGGGATCTCGCTGAACCAGGTATCCAGTTTTTCGCGTAATTTATCGACACCAATCTTTTTCAATGATGAGAAAGCTTCAACCTGAATATCACCCATAAATGGAATGATAGCTTCCCGCACCATGTTTAGTTGGGCTTTGCGAGCGCCAGATGCCAGCTTATCTGCTTTGGTCAGCAGCAACATCACTGGGGTACCGACAGCGACAGCCCACGTAATCATCTGTTGGTCTAAATCTTTCAACGGATGGCGGATATCCATCAGTACAACCAACCCTTTCAGACAGTTACGCTTCTGTAAGTATTCGCCCAGTGCGCGCTGCCACTTGAGTTTCATCTCTTCCGGGACTTCGGCATAACCATACCCCGGCAAGTCGACCAGACGGATACCATCAACCACTTCAAATAAGTTAATCAGTTGAGTACGGCCCGGTGTTTTACTGGTTCGTGCCAGGCTTTTCTGGTTGGTCAACGTATTGAGAGCACTTGATTTTCCTGCATTTGAGCGGCCAGCGAATGCCACCTCAATACCTTCATCACGTGGCAGATGGCGAATATCCGGAGCACTGATGACGAAGTGAGTCATGTGATAGTTATAATTTCTGATAGTCAAAATTTGTCGTCTCCGTGAGAGATAGCTTACATGGAGCGATTATAACTGCATCGGGCCAAAAAAAGGGGGTTTATCTCATATAGCTTTTGTGTGGGGATCCGTGACGTCCATTAATCTGTTTTTTTTTGATGAAATAACAGTTTTGTGAGTGGGTGGTCATTGTCGGGCCAATTAATTGCTTATCATTGAATGATTGTTAAGAAAAATTTTATTAAAAGTAGGCTACAATTATCAGCGGTTAGTTTGTTTTTATCATTATTTTATGAATAAAAACAAATGACTGTTTTTATTTTGAACAGCGCAGGATGTGCTGGCAAGGAGCATAAACACTCAAGGAGAGTGGCCTATGCTTAAGGAATGTAATGGATATACTGTGAGCCAGGGATGATCAGGGAGCTTATATACCCTAAATAACTTGAGTTGAAGTATGCCGGGTATAAAGGGATGTTCAGGGACACAGGTCGGAGCGCCGGGTGAATCGCCTTCAGGGTTGGAGGGATGGCAAGGATAGCGAATTGCAGGAGGGAGAAACCGGGACGTTATGTAAGTGCAGGGAGTGCGCTGTAAGGATATCCTTCCGCAGAAGGTGCGAAAAAAGGCGACAGGTTAATCTGCCGCCTTTTTTCTTTCTCTTCTTTCTGCTAGATTCCGCCCAATCCTATACCTAATAAATTTCAAGATGCAGGAAAGTGGCAAGTGAGAGCATCTGCAACTTGAAAGGTGACGGGTATATACTCAATCCGATCCCATACTTATTTAAGAGCACAGGTTATGAAACAACCCAATAAAGCACCACGCGCTGACCGTGCGGCCCCGAAAGGCACCGCAACGCCAAAGCGTCATAAAAAGACCCGTGTAGAGCTTGATATTGAAGCTCGCGAGCGTAAACGTCAGAAAAGACACAGTGGCAATCGCTCTGGTGCGAGAACCAATGTCGAGGGCAGCAATAAGAAAGGTCAAACCGAGACTCAAGAGAAAGATCCACGGATTGGCAGCAAAGTGCCTGTGCCTCTGGTAGTGGACAGTAAGATAAAAGCTAAGCCAACCACTAAGCCAGTGGCAAAAGTCGAAGCCAAGCCACGTCTGACGCCGGAAGAAGAGCTGACTAAGCTGGAAAACGACGAGCGTCTGGATGCATTGCTGGATAGACTCGATAACGACGAAGTATTGAGCAAAGAAGACCAGGCTTATGTTGATCTGACGTTGGACCGTATTGATGCCCTGATGGAACAATTGGGTATTGAGCTGGGCGACGACGACGAAGAGAAAGAAGAAAAGCAGGAAGACATTCTAAAATTACTGAAGAGCGGTAATCCAAAAGACGCATTTTAAACTATGAAGTGGGTGATCCCGATAATAGCCCTACTAATTACATGTTATCTATTGTGGTTATTGGGTAAACTATGGCGGCTGTCGCAACGAAGAAAGCGGTTGCGCAGCGCTACTGCGGCCAGGCAACGAAAACATCTGCCCCCTAACCGGCCCGGTAAGCGAAAATATCGGAAGGAATGAACATGTCTGAAAACGCCATAGTTTGGGATCTGTCCCTGATTCAAAAATATAATTATTCAGGGCCGCGCTATACTTCGTACCCCACAGCCCTTGAATTTAGTGAAGATTATTATGAATCTGCTTTTGAGCAGGCGGTGAAACGCTACCCGCAGCGGCCTTTGTCGCTGTATGTGCACATCCCGTTTTGTCATAAACTTTGCTACTTTTGTGGCTGTAATAAGCTGGTGACACGCCAGCAGCATAAAGCTGATGAATATTTGGTGGTCTTAGAAAAAGAGATTCGCCAGCGCGCCGCGTTGTTTGCCGGGCGTCAGGTTAGCCAGATGCACTGGGGCGGTGGGACACCCACTTATCTAAATAAAACACAAATCACTCATTTGATGAATCTGTTGCGTGAAAACTTTGATTTTCTGCCCGGTGCTGAGCAATCAATTGAAGTCGATCCACGTGAAATTGAGCTGGATGTGCTCGATCACCTGCGTGCTGAGGGGTTTAACCGCCTGAGCATGGGGGTGCAGGACTTCAATAAGGAAGTTCAACGGCTGGTTAACCGTGAGCAAGATGAAGACTTTATCTTCGCGCTGATTGCTCGCGCTAAAGCCCTCGGTTTTAACTCAACCAACATTGATTTGATTTATGGTTTGCCAAAACAGACGCCAGAAAGCTTTGCGTTTACCCTCAAGCGGGTGGCTGAACTTAGCCCCGATCGCCTGAGTGTCTTCAATTATGCCCATCTGCCGAGCTTGTTTGCTGCACAGCGCAAAATTAAAGATGCTGATTTGCCCACCGCCGAGCAGCGGCTGGATATTTTGCAGCATACCATCAGTTTTTTAACCGAATCCGGCTATCAGTTTATCGGGATGGATCACTTCGCCCGGCCTGATGATGAGTTAGCGGTTGCCCAGCGGGAGGGGAAATTACATCGTAATTTCCAAGGTTATACCACCCAAGGTGAGAGTGATTTACTCGGGTTAGGGGTTTCTGCCATCAGTATGTTAGGTGACAGTTACGCGCAAAACGAAAAAGATTTGAAGACTTACTATGCCGTTGTCGAGCAACGAGGCAATGCATTGTGGCGTGGTCTGACCATGACTGAAGATGATTGCTTGCGCCGTGACGTGATTAAGACGCTGATTTGTAATTTTCAAATCAGTTATCAGCCAATTGAACAGCATTATGGTATTCGTTTCGCTGATTATTTTGCTGAAGATTTTGAGCTTTTGGCCCCCTTTGAACAAGATGGGCTGGTGGCGCGGGATGATAATGGCATTCGTGTGACACCGCGTGGGCGCTTACTCATTCGTAATATTTGTATGTGCTTTGATATCTATTTACGCAAACAAACGCGTCGACAACAGTTCTCCCGCGTTATCTGATAAACAGGTTGCTGACAAACCCATTTTGTCACATTGAGACTGGCGGGGCGACTGCACCGATGGGCGCTCCGGTCGCTGACGCGACTACGACCCATTCGGCATATTTCCCCGCTTATCAACTCTGTCAGCGATCTCTTTCAAACAAAATTTATTCCATTCCCAACTCTTTCAACTTGCGCGTTAACGTATTACGGCCCCAGCCTAACAAGCGTGCAGCTTCCTGTTTATGCCCTTGGGTGTGACGTAGTGCCGTGGTTAACAACGTGCGCTCCATTTCTGGCTGTGCTTCTGACAACAAATCCTGATGACCAGAACGTAATGCGCGATCAGCCCATTGCGCCAGCAGTGTTGACCAGTTGTCCGGTGTGCGCTGACCAGAAGCATCCGGGGTGCTGGTTTCAAACAGCTCGGAAGGTAAATCTTGCACCAGCACTTCTTGCCCGGCCGCCATCACCGTCAGCCAACGACAGGTATTTTCCAGTTGGCGAACGTTACCCTGCCAAGGGAGGCGAGTTAGCGCGACTTCAGTTTCAGGATGCAGAATCTTGGCTTCCACCCCTAACTCTTTAGCGGCCACTTGCAAGAAGTAGCGTGCCAGGCGCGGAATATCTTCACGGCGCTCACGCAGCGGCGGTAAATGCACTCGAATCACATTCAGACGATGGAATAAATCCTCACGGAATTTCCCTTCCTGCACCCGCAGTTCCAGATTTTGATGAGTCGCGGCAATGATGCGCACATCCACTTTGACCGGCGCGTAACCGCCAACCCGATAAAACTGACCATCCGCCAAAACTCGCAATAGGCGAGTTTGCACATCCAGCGGCATATCGCCAATTTCATCTAAAAACAGTGTGCCGCCATCAGCTTGTTCAAAACGGCCCTGGCGCACCTGATTAGCGCCGGTAAAGGCCCCTTTTTCGTGGCCAAACAGCTCGGACTCAATTAAGTCTTTCGGAATCGCCGCCATATTCAGCGCGATGAAAGGCGCTTTCGCCCGTGGGCTATGGCGATGTAGTGCATGGGCCACTAACTCTTTACCGGTTCCCGATTCGCCGTTAATCAGCACGCTGATAGAGGAGCGGGATAAGCGCCCAATGATGCGGAAAACATCCTGCATCGCCGGCGCTTCGCCAATGATATCTGCGGTTGGGCCGCTTGCAGGCTGGCTACGGGGCGGTTGTTGCTGTTCTTGATAATGGCTAATCGCCCGTTCAACCAGCGCGACAGCTTCATCAATATCAAAGGGCTTGGGCAGATAATCAAAAGCCCCTTGCTGATAGGCGCTGACTGCCGCATCCAAATCAGAATGTGCCGTCATTATGATGACCGGGAGCATCGGGTGGCGCTGTTTAATCTGTTTCAGCAGTGCCAATCCATCCATGCCGGGCATACGAATATCTGATAACAACACATCCGGAGTTTGTGTCGCCAATGCATCCAACACCTGATTACCGGAATCAAATGTTACGCAGTTCAGACCCGCTCCAGTCAGTGCGCGCTCAAGCACCCAGCGGATGGAGCTATCGTCATCGACGATCCAGACTATCCCTCGTTGCATAGAAACCTCACTGGCGAATAGGCAGGTAAACCGAGAATTCGGTGTGTCCCGGCCAACTGTTAAATTCAATTTTACCCGAATGTTGATCAATTAGACTGCGGGCAATCGACAAGCCAAGGCCGGTTCCTCCCTCGCGACCACTGACCATCGGGTAGAAGACAGTATCTTGTAATTGCGTTGGTACACCTGGGCCATCATCTTCAATATCAATTCGCGCGGCCAGGCGGTAGCGCACACCGTGCAGTGTTATCTGAAATGCGGTGCGAGTGCGCAGTGTAATGGTGCCGCCAGCTTCACCTAAAGCTTGTAATGCATTGCGGGTGATATTCAGCAGTACTTGTTCAATTTGGTCGGGGTCATGTGCCAACTCCGGCAAACTGGGGTCATAGTCACGGATTAACGTCACGTTATCCGGCTTTTCCAGTGATACGAGTTGGCAAACCCGTTCAGCAACCTGATGGATGCTTTGTGTAACATGTTGACCGGGCCGCTGAGGGCCTAATAAGCGGTCAACCAGATTGCGTAAGCGATCCGCTTGCTCAATGATGACTTTGGTATATTCCAGCAACGCCGGATCGGGCAGGGCTTTTGACAATAATTGTGCCGCGCCGCGTAAGCCACCCAGTGGGTTTTTAATCTCGTGTGCCAACCCACGAACCAAATCGCGCGCAGCAATTTGTTGCGCATGCTGTAGTTGCTCTTGGCTTAGCCGACGTTGGTTATCCATCGGTGCCATTTCCAGCAATATAAAACCTTCCGGTAATGATTGCGCGGTCAGCGATAAAATATGCGCCCGGCCATCAACCACTAATGTTACTTCATTATCGGTAAAACCTTGCCCCGTATGTAGGCTTTCCCGCATCAAGTCGATATTGAGGGAAAAATAGCCTAATAAATCTGGCAAAGGTGTACCAAAAAGTTTACGGGAGCTTTGCGCCAGAAGTTGCTGGGCGGCGGGATTGGCATAATGAATAGCCAAATCATCATCTAATAGCAGGATGCTATTAATGAGAGAATTAAGGATCTGCCCAGCATCGGGCAGCGTGCCTGTTGCCATTACGCAGACTCCTAACCCGTCATACTTCAAGCCGCATGTGCGTTGGCCACGTTCGTTACTCGGCCCATCCCTGGCCCTCGCCTCTGCGAGGCCGCTGCACGCAGCGTTCAAACCTGCTCCTGGCAGATTTGTCACCCGAATCATTTACTTATGTAAGCTCATCAGGATTCTCTCGCTTGCCGCCTTCTTGCAACTCGAATTATTTTGGGTTGTATTTTATTCCAGTTCAGTCACCACTGAGCCAGAGGTATGAAACGAAAAGTGGAGAAAAAAGCCCATGATGAAATGGGCCAAAAGTTTCCACGGCAACAAAAAACTAAAAACAATTAAACGCTGTAGTACAGTTCGAACTCAACGGGGTGTGGAGTCATACGCACGCGGTCCATTTCTTCTTTACGCAGCTCGATGTAAGCATCGATAGCGTCGTCAGTGAACACGCCACCACGGGTCAAGAACTCGCGGTCTTCGTTCAGTGCAGCCATTGCTTCGTCCAGTGAACCTGCAACTTTTGGAATTTCAGCTTCTTCTTCCGGTGGCAAGTCATACAGGTTTTTGTCCATCGCATCACCAGGGTGAATTTTGTTGATGATGCCATCAAGGCCAGCCATCAGCAGCGCTGCGAAGCACAGGTACGGGTTAGCCGCTGGGTCAGGGAAACGCGCTTCAATACGACGCGCTTTCGGGCTGGCAACCACAGGGATACGGATAGAAGCTGAACGGTTACGGGCAGAGTATGCCAGCATGACCGGCGCTTCGTAGCCTGGGACCAAACGCTTGTAGGAGTTAGTCGTTGGGTTAGCCAAGGCGTTAATGGCTTTTGCGTGCTTGATGATACCGCCGATATAGAACAGCGCCATTTCAGACAGGCCAGCGTATTTGTCACCGGCGAACAAGTTAGTGCCGTTCTTGGACAAAGACATATGGCAGTGCATGCCTGAACCGTTATCACCGAACATAGGTTTTGGCATGAAAGTCGCGGTTTTACCAAACGCGTGTGCCACGTTGTGCACGACATATTTGTAAATCTGAATTTCGTCAGCTTTTTTGGTCATGGTATTGAAGCGAGTAGCCACTTCGTTCTGACCGGCTGTTGCCACTTCATGGTGGTGCGCTTCAACAACCAGGCCCATTTCTTCCATGGTCAAACACATGGTAGAACGCAGATCCTGTGAAGAATCGACCGGAGGAACTGGGAAGTAACCGCCTTTTACTGCTGGACGGTGGCCTTTGTTGCCGCCTTCGTATTTGGTGCTGGAGTTCCATGCGCCTTCGATATCATCGATAGCGACGTGGGAACCACGGATGCTGCTACCAAAACGAACGTCATCGAACAGGAAGAATTCTGGCTCAGGCCCAAACAACACGGTATCCGCGATACCAGAAGATTTTAGGAATTCTTCTGCGCGTTTGGAGATAGAGCGCGGGTCGCGGTCATAACCTTGCAGGGTGCCTGGCTCGAGAATGTCACAACGGATAATCAGTGTGGAATCTTCGAAAAACGGGTCCATAACAGCGGTGCTGGCGTCTGGCATCAGTACCATGTCGGATTCGTTAATGCCTTTCCAGCCACCAATCGAGGAGCCATCAAACATTTTGCCTTCTTCGAAGAAGTCAGCGTTGACCTGATGAGCTGGAATAGTGATGTGCTGTTCTTTCCCTTTAGTATCGGTGAAGCGCAAATCAACAAATTTCACTTCGTGCTCATTCAGCATCGTCAAAACATGTTCAGCGGACATACTTATATCTCCTGGATTTGTCATAGTCGTCGTCGTGGAACGATTACCGTGTTACCCCTTCGAACTTGAAGTTGCAGGGGTGTTGGCTGCAACACCAATTTCTTTGGGTATATGATGTTCAGTTATTCATGCTAAAATCTATTGCGAAATCTATGCCAACTTTCCAAACCCCCCGTTTATGCCATATCATAGGGGTCTGCTGATATTCAGTATGCACCAGGATAGTTATATTGCACTATTTTGGTGCTTCATTTGCGCCGTTGGGCACTGTATTGGTGCAAAAGTGGGCCGAGAGGCTGTTTTTGCACCGTGAAAGGGATCACAAACACACCGTCGTTAGGTTGTTTATAAGAGAAGTTTGTGATCTTGTTTAGTCCCTCGCCTAATACGTGTACAATAGCGCGCTATTTCTAAATGCCTGAGGCAAAAAAGCTGTGATCGAGAATCTGCGTAACATCGCCATTATTGCGCACGTTGACCATGGGAAAACTACCCTGGTTGATAAGTTGCTACAACAATCTGGTACTTTCGGTGAACGTACTGAAGCAACTGAACGTGTAATGGACTCCAACGATTTGGAGAAAGAGCGTGGGATAACTATCCTCGCGAAAAATACTGCCATTAAATGGAAAGACTACCGCATCAACATCGTGGATACCCCAGGACACGCCGATTTCGGTGGTGAAGTTGAGCGCGTAATGTCTATGGTTGACTCTGTGCTGTTGGTCGTCGACGCAATGGATGGCCCGATGCCGCAGACCCGTTTCGTGACCAAAAAAGCTTTTGCTAACGGTCTGAAACCAATCGTGGTAATCAACAAAGTTGACCGTCCTGGCGCGCGTCCTGACTGGGTTGTGGATCAGGTGTTTGACCTGTTCGTCAACCTGGACGCAACTGACGAACAACTGGACTTCCCTATCATCTATGCCTCTGCATTGATGGGTATCGCGGGTGAAGACCACAATGATATGGCGGCAGACATGACTCCGTTGTATCAAGCTATCGTTGACCATGTATCTGCACCACAAGTTGAGCTTGAAGCGCCGTTCCAGATGCAGATCTCTCAGCTGGATTACAACAACTATGTTGGTGTTATCGGCATCGGTCGTATCAAACGCGGTAAAGTTAAGCCGAACCAGCAAGTCACTATCATTGATAGCGAAGGCAAGACGCGTAACGGTAAAGTCGGTAAAGTTCTGACTCACATGGGTCTGGAGCGTATCGAAGCGACCGAGGCTGAAGCTGGCGACATCGTGGCTATCACCGGTCTGGGCGAGTTGAACATCTCCGACACTATCTGTGACGTTAATGCTGTTGAAGCATTGCCAGCACTGTCTGTTGATGAACCAACCGTTACCATGTATTTCTGCGTTAACACCTCTCCGTTCTGTGGTAAAGAAGGTAAGTACGTGACTTCACGTCAAATTCTTGACCGCCTGAACAAAGAGCTGATTCATAACGTAGCATTGCGTGTTGAAGAAACTGAAGATTCTGATGCGTTCCGCGTATCTGGCCGTGGTGAACTTCACCTGTCGGTTCTGATCGAAAACATGCGTCGCGAAGGTTTCGAACTGGCTGTATCTCGTCCTAAAGTTATCAACCGTGTTATCGACGGTCGCAATCAAGAACCATTTGAAAGCGTAACTTTGGATATCGAAGAACAGCACCAGGGCTCAGTGATGCAAGCCATGGGTGAACGTAAAGGCGATGTGAAGGACATGGTTCCGGACGGCAAAGGTCGTATTCGTCTGGATTATATGATCCCAAGCCGTGGCCTGATTGGCTTCCGTACTGAATTCATGACCATGACTTCAGGTACTGGCCTGCTGTACTCCACATTCAGTCATTATGATGATGTGCGTCCAGGCGAGATCGGTCAACGTCAAAACGGCGTACTGATTTCTAACGGTCAGGGTAAAGCTGTTGCGTTTGCATTGTTCAAACTGCAAGACCGCGGCAAACTGTTCATCGGTCACGGTACAGAAGTGTATGAAGGCCAAATCATCGGTATTCACTCACGTTCTAACGACCTGACTGTAAACTGTTTGACGGGTAAGCAGTTGACCAACATGCGTGCATCGGGTACTGACGAAGCAACCACTCTGGTTCCTTTCCTGAAGAAAACTCTGGAACAGGCTCTGGAATTCATTGATGACGATGAATTGGTTGAAGTTACCCCGCAATCGATCCGTATCCGTAAGCGTCATTTAACGGAAAACGATCGTAAGCGTGCAGGTCGTGGTCCTAAAGAAGGTTAATTCTTCTTAGTTTCACTGATACTTAGGGCGCTAGCAGCGCCCTGAGTTCTATCCTCTGCTTCCTTGAAGCTGCAACGGTGTTAGCTTCACTCACTAACCCGAATCACTTACGTGTGTAAGTTCATAGGGATTCATTCCTTTACCGCTTTCCTGCATCTTGAAATCTGTTGCGATATTTATGCTGTAAAAATATTATTTTTCCTGACTGACCCCTCCTTTTTGCCCCTCTCTCTATTCAGCCTTCTTTTTTCCCGTTACAGTAAAACACACCATCTAATTGGGAGAGCGCCATGCTGTATATCTTTGATCTAGGGAATGTGATTGTTGATATCGACTTCAAACGTGTGTTGGGCGTCTGGAGTAAATTAAGCAGTGTCCCGTTGGCGACACTGAGTGAGCGCTTTACGATGGGAGAGGTCTTCCAGCAGCATGAGCGCGGTGAAGTCAGTGATGAGGATTTTGCCCGCCAGCTGAGTGACGAGATGGGGCTATCATTGAGTTTTGAACAGTTTGCTGAGGGTTGGCAGGCGGTATTTGTGGCTTTACGCCCTGAAGTCATCACGATTATGCAAAAGTTGCGGGCCGAAGGGCACCGAGTGGTGGTGCTATCTAATACTAACCGCCTACATTGCAATTATTGGCCACAGCATTATCCCGAAGTTGCTGCGGCTGCGGATCATCTGTATTTGTCGCAAGATTTGGGAATGCGCAAACCTGAAGCCAGAATCTATCAGCATGTGCTGAGTGCAGAGAACATTCCGGCAGAACAAGCTGTGTTCTTTGATGATGTTGAGGCGAATATTGTTGCTGCCAGAATCGAGGGCATTACTGGTATCCACGTCACCGACCGAAAGGTTATTCCTGCTTATTTTTCCTGATAAGTTCTTGCTCCAGGCGTTAATGGGTTAGCCTTAAACATCATGCTAGCCCATAACCGAGCCTAAACACCGGTATTGATTGAGAGATAAACATGGCGAGTTTTCTGCGTTTTCGCTTATCTGCATCTTTAAAACCCTACATTACGTTCGGGCGAATGCTTTACACCCGAATCGATAAAGACGGTTTAACCATGCTGGCTGGGCATCTGGCGTATGTGTCATTACTTTCTCTGGTGCCATTGGTCACGGTGATTTTTGCTCTGTTCGCTGCTTTTCCGATGTTTGCTGACATCAGTATAAAATTGAAAGCCTTCATATTTGCCAATTTTATGCCTGCTACCGGCGACATCATCCAAAGTTATCTTGAGCAATTTGTGGCGAACTCAAATCGTATGACGGTGGTGGGCACTTGCGGCTTGATTGTGACCGCGCTATTGCTGATTTACTCTGTCGACAGTGTGCTCAACATTATCTGGCGCAGTAAAGTTCACCGGTCACTGGTATTTTCATTCGCTGTTTATTGGATGGTGCTGACGTTAGGGCCGATTCTTGTCGGGGCCAGTATGGTGATCAGCTCGTATCTGCTGTCATTGCAATGGTTGGCAAATGCCCAGGTAGACAGCATGATCGATGAAACATTGCGGTTATTTCCGTTGCTGATCTCTTGGGTTTCATTTTGGTTATTGTACAGTGTGGTGCCAACGGTGCGGGTGCCAGCCCTAGATGCTGTGATTGGCGCGCTGATTGCTGCATTGCTTTTCGAGTTAGGTAAGAAAGGATTCACAATGTACATCACGCTGTTTCCGTCTTATCAGCTGATTTACGGGGTGCTGGCCGTTATCCCTATTTTATTCCTCTGGGTTTACTGGAGCTGGTGCATTGTGTTGCTGGGCGCGGAAATTACCGTCACCTTGGGGGAATATCGTGCTCAGCGAGATAAAGCGAATATTGAGGAAAGCCAGAGTCAGGAGATGTAAGGCATTATGATTGCGTTGATTCAACGGGCGCTCAGCGCCAATGCCGTGGTTGATGGGAAGGTTGTGGGTGAAATTGGCCCTGGTTTGTTGATATTACTTGGTGTCGAACAAGAAGATACCGAGCAAAAAGCACGGCGCTTATGTGAAAAGGTCTTGGGTTACCGGGTTTTCGGTGATGAAGACGACAAAATGAACCTGAATGTCCAGCAAGCTGGAGGCAGCGTGCTGGTGGTTTCGCAATTTACGTTAGTGGCTGATACGCAAAAAGGTATGAGACCGAGCTTTTCACGTGGTGCAGTTCCCGCAGAAGCTGATCGGCTTTATGAGTATTTTGTTGCCCAGTGCCGCGAGCGTGGTGTAAAAACTGAAACGGGAATATTTGCAGCGGATATGAAAGTTAGCCTCGTCAACGACGGCCCAGTGACTTTTTGGTTGCAAGTATAGAGACAGGGATATCGCCCAAGATTGAAGGTTATTTTATTGATAATTTTAAAGAGAGAATGCTCCTATGTATCACTTGCGTGTGCCCACAACAGAACAAGAACTTAAAGATTATTATCAATTCCGTTGGGAAATGTTACGCAAGCCGCTGCATCAACCGATAGGCTCTGAAAAAGATGCTTATGACGCGATGGCCCATCACCAAATGGTGGTGGATGAGCAAGGGAAACCTGTCGCTATTGGCCGTTTATATATAAATGCTGATAATGAGGCCGCTATTCGCTTTCTGGCTGTGGACCCTTCAGTTCGTGCCAAAGGGTTAGGGACGTTAGTCGCGATGACGTTGGAGTCGGTGGCGCGTCAGGAAGGGGTAAAGCGGGTAGTCTGTAGCGCTCGTGAAGATGCGGTCGATTTCTTCGCCAAGTTAGGTTTTGTCAGCCAGGGGGAAATAACGGCCCCGCAGACCACACCCGTTCGTCACTTTTTAATGATTAAACCGGTGGCGACCATGGATGATATCCTGCATCGCCCTGATTGGTGCGGCCAGTTGCAGCAGGCTTGGTACGACCATATCCCACTCAGCGAAAAAATGGGTGTGCGCATCAGCCAATATACTGGCCAGCGGTTTGTGACCACGATGCCAGAGGCGGGTAATCAGAACCCTCACCATACTTTATTTGCCGGCAGCCTTTTCTCGTTAGCGACATTAACGGGCTGGGGGTTGATTTGGTTATTACTGCGTGAACGTCATTTGGGCGGCACAATTATTCTTGCTGATGCTCATATTCGCTACAGTTCCCCCGTCACCGGGCGACCACGAGCGGTTGCTGAGCTGAGTTCACTGAGTGGGGACTTGGATAGATTAGCTCGTGGTCGTCGTGCCAGAGTACAGCTAGATGTGAACTTATTTGGCGATGAAGATGCTGGCGCCGTATTCTCAGGAACTTACATGGTATTACCCGTCGAAGCAGAGAGTGATGGGGTTAACTAATTATCATCTTACCCGTTCATTGATGACTGACGAGCGGGTAGCGTAATAAATGATGACGGTGAGGTGTGAATTTAGGCTTGTTTAATGCTCTAACCTTTCATAATGTTATTACATCTATTCCAGTTGTTAGTTCCACACTGTTTATTTTGATTAATATAATGGCGACAACTCCTTTATTCCCAGCTCTATAAAATTTCAGGTTTATTTCTTAATTTATTTCTCAATATCACCCGGAAATAAAT
>NZ_CABHXX010000024.1 GCF_902170565.1 Yersinia thracica | reverse complement strand
AATGTGTAATAGCACCATCAACTAATTTATAGAAATAAGTATTTTCTGATGATATTACTTATCATTTGCACATACTGTTGACGGGCCATTTAATTGAGTAGGTTCACTATATCCGTGCTTAAGCATCATTACAGGGAGAAAAAAGATGAGGAAGTTATTAAGCATAGGGTTATTACTGCTACTGGCTGGCTGTAGTAACCCTCATCGTGATAATCCGCATAAATTGATTGATCGCGGTGAGTATAAAGTGGATACCAATATCCCTTCTGTTGCTCAAAATACGCGAGTGAGGTTTTTGGTTCTTCACTACACTGCAACAGATGATGCAGAGTCACTGAGATTATTGACGCAAGGTGATGTTAGCGCCCATTATTTGGTCAAAACACATCCTGATAACCTTGATGGCAAACCTATCGTTTTACAATTGGTTCCTGAATCTGAACGCGCCTGGCATGCCGGTGTTAGCTATTGGCATGGGCGTAATAGCCTCAATGATACCTCGATAGGCATTGAAATCGTCAATAAGGGCTTTACTGAGAAGATGTTGGGTAGGCAGTGGTATCCATACAACGAATCACAGATTCAATTGATTGAGCGGCTAACCAAGGACATTGTTGAGCGTTATAATATTGACCCCACTGATGTTGTCGCTCATAGCGATATTGCGCCACAAAGAAAGTCAGATCCTGGGCCATTATTCCCATGGAAGCGTTTAGCGGAGCAGGGCATCGGGGCTTGGCCTGATGATGCGACGGTCGCAAAGTATATTGATGGTCGAAATAAAAACGATCTCGCTTCTGTCGCCATTATCCAGCAGGCATTAGCACGTTATGGTTATCAAATTCCCCAAAGTGGCGAGCTGGATGATGAGACCAAGCACGTTATCGAAGCATTTCAAATGCACTTCAGGGCGCAAGATTTTAGTGGTGTGCCGGATGTAGAAACGGAAGCTATTGCATTGGCGTTGGTTGAGAAATATCGTCCCCTTCATCCTTGAAGCCGCAGGGGTGTTAGCTGCATTTACTCACCCGAATCACTTACTTGAGTAAGCTCATCGGGACTCGTTCATTTGCTGCCTACCTGCGACTTCAATGCTTTTGGGGATCCCTTTTATCCTTGAAGCCGCAGGGGTGTTAGCTGTTCTCAGCCATTTAAAAACAAAAAGCCAGTCACTGATGACTGGCTCAGACTGCTGACAAACCTCGACGACTCGATCTCGGGTGGTGAAGACAGGTAGAAGAGTAAAGCGTCCGCGCCAGGGATGGCGCGGCTCGAGCCTACAGGGATGCTTGTTTTTACAAAGGAAGTACGGCGTCTTTACGATCTACCTGTTTTCACCGCGGCGGGCACTTTGTCAATAAACTCAGCCAGTCACAGATGACTGGCTTTTAAGGACTCATCCGCGATGTTTACTGATGGGCTAAATCACCATCATCCTCACCGTTGAGAATGTCTTTATCTGTTTGTTTCATCAATTGGCTGGTAATAGTACCGGCAGTCATTGAACCGCTGACATTCAATGCGGTGCGCCCCATATCAATCAATGGTTCAACAGAGATAAGCAAAGCAACCAAAGTGACGGGCAAGCCCAACGCAGGTAATACAATTAGCGCTGCGAAGGTCGCGCCACCGCCAACTCCAGCAACACCGGCAGAACTGATGGTGACAATGCCGACCAGTGTGGCAATCCAGATTGGGTCCAGTGGGTTAATACCCACGGTTGGCGCAACCATCACGGCCAACATTGCAGGATACAAACCGGCACAGCCATTTTGGCCGATGGTCGCCCCGAAAGATGCTGAGAAACTGGCGATAGATTCTGGGACACCCAAACGGCGGGTTTGTGCTTCGACATTCAGCGGGATACTGGCGGCACTGGAGCGGCTGGTAAATGCAAACGTCAGCACTGGCCAAACTTTGCGGAAGAATTTCAGCGGGTTAATGCCAGTGAAAGATAACAGTACACCGTGTACCACAAACATAATGGCCAGACCGAGGTAAGAGGCAATAACAAAACTGCCTAGCTTGATAATATCTTGGATATTAGAACCGGCAACCACTTTGGTCATCAAGGCCAGTACGCCGTAAGGGGTCAGTTTCATCACCAGACGGACCAGCTTCATCACCCAAGCTTGCAGGGTGTCGATAGCCACTAACACGCGTTGGCCTTTTTCTACATCATCTTTCAGTAATTGTAGGGAAGCTATTCCCAAGAAAGT